>NZ_JAWXYB010000018.1:0-725000 GCF_033842475.1 Acidiphilium acidophilum
TTGGCGGCGGTGAGAATCCGCGCATAAACGGCGCGGGGCGCTTGGAGCGGCAATAATTGCCTTGTGCGGCACCCGGTAGTCGGGTTGCGCTTCCTGCACTGGTTTCGATGGCTCCCGAGGGATTTCGTGGTTGTGTGGACGGCGCGGTGGGTGAGGTGACGCGCTGTCAGGTGCTGGGGTAGGTTTGCCGCTATTGAGGGGCAAGCACGGCGCCGATCTCGACTTGGCGGTTCTGCTCGACGCCGTGCCCCGCACGGTGCCGGAGCACGCATGCAAGGCCAGTATTTCCGCAATCATAATCAGCGTCTACAGGGGAATTGTGACTGTGACGGTACGGCCCCGATATCGGCCCGGATGTTTTTATGTGCAGCCTGCCGCGTGCAGGTGGTGGTGTGTCGGTCTTGTGATCGCGGCCAGATTTATTGTGCGGGAGAATGCGCCCTCCTGGCGCGTTGTTTGGCGCAACGCGCCGCCGCTCAACGTTACCAAACCAGCCGACGTGGGCGATTTACTCATGCAGCCCGGGCACGCCGATATCGGGCTCGATGCAAAAACGTGACGCATCAGGGTTCACTGCCAGCTCGATCTGGTGATCTGCTGGCGTCGAACTCGCCAGCGAGTGCGAGCGGCGCAACGCCTCAGGCAGTCTGCGTCCAGCGATCCGTTGCGCACTGCCACTGGTGCGGGCAGCGATGCTCTGGGCTGGTCCGCCAAGGTTTCCTGCGCCGCCGCGGTCCCGTGCGAGATGTGATGCCATCCCGCGGGAGATCTGGACATGGTGATACCGGCTGACATCGAGGCACAGATCCTCCGCTACTATCATGCCGAGAGATGGACCATCGGCACGATCGCCCAACAATTGCATATTCATCATAGCGTGGTGCGCCGAGTTCTGGGGCAAGCTGGTCTTCCCAGGATTGGTTCGCCGGCCCGCGCGTCGCGGATCGATCCCTATCTGCCGTTCATTCACCAGACCCTGGAGACGTTTCCCAGCCTGACCGCGAGCAGGCTTTATGCGATGGTCTGCGAGCGCGGTTATCGCGGCAGTCCTGACCATTTCCGCCACATCATCGCCTGCCACCGACCCCGGGCAAAAGTCGAGGCCTATTTGCGCCTGCGGACGCTGCCCGGCGAACAAGCGCAGGTGGATTGGGGCCATTTTGGCCACCTCGAGATCGGGCGCGCGCGGCGACCGCTGATGGCCTTCGTCATGGTGCTGAGTTATTCGCGCCAGATATTCCTGCGTTTCTATCCGGACGCGCGGATGGAGAACTTTCTGCGCGGCCACGTTGGGGCCTTTTCTGCCTGGGGCGGGGTTCCTCGTGTTTTGCTCTACGACAACCTTAAAAGTGCGGTTCTGGAACGGCGCGGTGATGCCATCCGCTTCCATCCCACCTTGCTGGGTTTTGCCGGGCATTACCGCTATGAGCCGCGCCCCGTGGCGATCGCCCGCGGCAACGAGAAGGGGCGGGTCGAGCGGGCGATCCGCTACGTCCGCGATAGTTTTTTCGCCGCGCGCCGCTTCACCGATCTTGCCGATCTCAATACCCAAGCCGATGCTTGGTGCAACGGCCCGGCTGCCGACCGCCGCTGCCCCGAGGAATCACTGCGCAGCGTCCGCGAGGTCTTCGCCGAGGAAGCCAAGCGGTTGCTCGCGTTACCCGACAACCCGGCACCTCTGCTCGAGCAGGTGGCGGTCAGGGTCGGCAAGACGCCCTATGTCCGCTTCGACCTGAACGATTACTCGGTTCCCCACGATCATGTCCGGCGCGGGTTGACCATCCTCGCCGATCCGCAAGAGGTACGAATCGTCGATGGTAGCGCAGTGATTGCCCTCCATCCGCGCTGTTACGACAAGGGTGCGCAGATCGAGGAGCCGGCCCATGTTCAGGCTCTGGTCGATCAGAAACGCTCGGCCCGCAAGCATCGCGCGACCGATCGTCTGGTGCGGGCGGCACCTGCCAGTCAGACCTTGTTGATGCGCGCCGCCGAGCGCGGCGAAAATCTCGGCGCCATCACCGCCACCTTGCTGCGGTTGCTCGATCGCTATGGGGCGGGTGAACTGCAAGCCAGTATTTGCGAAGCGCTGACTCGCAACGTTCCTCATCCCAATGCCGTCCGCCTCGCTCTCGATCGGCGGCGCGAGGAACGGGGCGCTGCGCCGCCGGTCGCTGCCGGACTGCCCGCCCATGTTCAGGCCCGCGATCGACCGGTCAAACCGCATGCCCTCGAAACATACGACCAGATCAAGGATTGTTCCGATGACAACAACTGAACCTGAAGCCCTGCGGGCCCGCGCCGAGGCACTGCACCTGCATGGCCTGATCGCACATTGGCCCGAGGTTGCAACCCAAACCTGGTTACCCCCGCTGCTTGCCTGGGAGGAACAAGAGCGATCCTGCCGCAGCCTGGAGCGCCGGCTGAAGACCGCCCACATCGGCCGCTTCAAGCCGCTTTGCGACTTCGACTGGTCCTGGCCAAAGCGATGCGATCGCGCCGCCATCGATGCCCTCATGGCGCTCGACTTCCTCACCGACGCCTCCAACATCGTCTTCGTCGGCCCAAATGGCATCGGCAAGTCGACGTTGGCCCAGAATATTGCACACCAAACGTTGATCGCGGGGCATACCGTGCTGTTCACCAGCGCCGGCCAGATGCTCGGCGACCTCGCCGCACTCGATAGTGATTCCGCTCTGCGCCGTCGGCTCCGCCACTACGCCCGCCCTCAACTCTTGGTCATCGATGAGGTCGGCTACCTGGCCTACTCCAACCGTCATGCCGATCTCATGTTCGAGCTGATCTCACGGCGGTATCAGAACAAGAGTACCATCGTCACCACCAATCGACCGTTCGCTGAGTGGCGCGAGGTCTTCCCCAACGCGGCCTGCGTCGTGTCCCTGGTTGATCGCCTGATCCATAACGCCGAAATCATCGCGCTCGACGGCGAGTCCTACCGCCTCAAGGAAGCGCGCGAACGGGCGGATCAGCGCGCCGGCCAGCGCCGCGCCCGCAATGCAAAATCATGACAAAATCCCGAAAGGGCCGTGCAAAGAATCCGGCGCACTTGCAACCAATTATCCTCGAAATCCCGATCCACTGGACGCCAGATCAGGCCCTTGCGATCTTCGAGCTACTCGACGATCTGAAAGAAAAAATCTGGGTCCGTTATAATTGCCAGATTCAGCGCATGATGCGCGAGCAACACCAAGCTGATCATTTCGAGGATATCGCCCCAATCGGCGGACCACCTCAGGTCTTCTGATCAACCGCCTCCGCGCCTTGGTGTGACGACCCCCCAGGCCGATTGTACACCGCCTCCGCGCTTCTCTTCAGCAACCATCCTGTGGTTCGACTAAAGCGGCCATCCTGTCGTCCCGACCTGCATACCAAAACACCGTCGCGCGCAGTGGCGGTCAAGGATGGCCGGAGGCCACCGCGCTCTTGCGCGGCGCGCAGCGTCCTTGACGGCCGCGAGCACGGCGGAACCATCAAAGCAGAAGGGCAGCACATCACCACCGCTCCATCAGGATCAAGCCGCCTTCGAAATCAGCCGATATATCTTCCCGCGCCGTTTATGCGCGGATTCTCACCGCCGCCAACAGTACCGGTACCCAAGAGCGGTTCTTCAGAAACGCTGAATTATACGAACTTCCTGACATTTGGATCTACTGGGCAATATACGTTTTCTCTCACAAGCCTTTCAAATGTCACAGCAAATGGTGGTCTGATTCTTCAGGGGCTCGGCCTCTTCAGTGATAGCACTGGCAACTTGGGCACAAATCTATCATCAGAGGTGAGTTTTGCTCTCAGCCAAACGAATAGCCAGGGAGCAACCGGAATTTCAACAACGTTCTCTGTTCCGCCGTCCATGACAAATGTTCCCGAGCCAGGTTCACTCGCCCTGTTGGGCACGGCTCTGATCACGCTCGGCCTGATCATTCGCCGTAATTCCGGCAAACCTGGGTTCGCGGTCATGGGGCACACGTGATTAAACATCTCGTATTTTCCACGAACTTTTAGAGGGTAATTTTGGGCGTGTATCTAGGCTGCGACCTGGGTCTCTGGCGGTTTGCTGATCGTGAGTAACCGCTTTGGCATTGATATTTTTAAGCTTTTTAGGATTTCGCTGACGCCGGGGCTGATTTTTGTTCGCTGAACAATACCCCGACCCTCAACTTGATATCGAACGGCTTTCAGAGCCGACAACGTATGGGCAATCTGGGCCCAGGGCAGTCCGCAGGCGATTTCCGCGGCTCGTTGCATTTGCAGTGCCAGCACGCAGAGCTTCACATGAGCCTCGATCCGGCGCGGCGTCCAATGGAACATCGGCCGAACCTCAAGCCCGGTCTGCTTCATTCGGCGAAAGCAGGATTCAATGATCCAGCCGCCTTTGTAGCCAAGCGCCACATCCTCGGCGGAGAGGGTCTCGTCGTTGGTGATCACTACGAACTTACCGTCGAATTTCGCCGCGGCCGCGACCTTTCCTTGGTCGAGTTGCGGCCGGCCTGCTGCATCTTCGGTGAGATAGCGCCCATAGCGGCGCGAGGTGAGCAGCGCACAAGCGGCCTTGGGATGCTCGCTGTCGCGTTCGGCGAGGACCGCAAGCTCTGCCGTCAGGCTGGTCAGAACCTGCTCGCGATGATGGCGTTGCCGCTCGGCTTCTTCAGGGTTCAGGCACAGCACATAGCGCTTGCGTCGCTCACCGTCGCCGACCCAGACCTCCTTGACCTGGAGATTATCGGCGACTTTCCGATATCGGCCCGGCCGCGTCAGGACATCCCCCTCAACCTCGCGTAATTTGCGCATCGGCACCGCCAGGATATAGCGGCCAAGGCCCTTGCTGAGGGCAGCGAGATTATCGGCGGAATACATGCCGGCATCGCCCACGAACAGGCAGCGACCGAGCCGCCAGGCGTGCAGATCCGCCTTGATCTTCGCGACGGTACTGACATCGGCAGTATCCCCTGGCAGTACCCAGGACCGCACCGGCATGCCATCGCGGGTGACGGCCATGGCAATGATCACCTGCGGCTGATTGTCCCGTCCTTCCTTGCTGTGACCCCGCCGGCGCAGTGGGGCGAACAGGCGCCCGGCCCATTCCTGTTCGATCTCGTCCGCCTCGTCGATCTCGAAATACGCCGTGGTGGTGTCGTAGAAGATCAGATCGACGTCGAGCCGGAACAAATCGGCGGTCTGCAGAAACACAGATTGCTCGATCTCCTCGGTCCATACGGCCAGAAAGTCGAGGGCGCGATAGAGATGATCGACCGCAAGTTCGGCGGCCTCGGGCATCCAGACGGTATCGGCAAGCCAGCGTTCGGCGCAACCGCGTTTGGAGCCAGGATCGTCGAGCCGATGAGCCGCCATCGCGAACAGGGCGATCTCGTGGGGGGCAGTCAGACCGGCTTTGTCGGTACAGGTACGGATCGCCGGTCCGATCCCGAGCTGGTCCCAGAGGTGACGCGCGACGAGCGGAATACCGAGTTCGAAGACGGCATCGACCTCGATATCGACCGGCCCGGCACTGGTGGCATCTTTCGACGGCGCCTCGCCCTCACCCTCACCCAGAATGCGGTTGATGCTGCGGACCAGCCGCTGGAGAGCGGCATGATCGACTTGATCGGCGCGGCCGAAACTATGGACAACCCGGGTTTCTGACCGCTTCGCATCAGCGTTCCAGATATTCTCGGCAAGCGCAAAATACCGGACTGCCGAACCATCTCGATTATGGCGCTCAGTGACTCGAAGATACATGCCTAGAGCATACAAGAATAATACTGATTATTAATACACAATATCGCGAGTCGTGTGTCTAGGCTTTTCGGCTATTTCTAGCCACGGCCGCGCCAGCTCTCTATCCGAATCAATGAGTTACGCCGAACCCGAAAGCCTATATGTGCCTATAGACCGCGAACCCAGGGCAAAGGCAAACTCTCAGTTTAAGATCGATCACTTTACGGATTGGTCCCGGATCATCAGGCCCAACTTCCACAGTGACGAAAAAAATAAAGTTGGATTACAACGGGATAGAGGCCGTTTTGAGTTTTAGGCACCACAGGAATTCAGGTGGCGGGTTCACGTGATTTGGATGATGTCATCTCCTGGAATACGGGTGGCAGGCTCAACCCGACGGCACGGCAGACGGGATCGATGCTGGCGCGTGGGGCGGTTCGAAGCCGGGCTCTACGACCGTCCTGTTCGACGTCGACGACGCTGAGATCGGCGAGGTCATCGATGATCTGCTGCCATTCTGGCATGGGGTCTTTGCGGGTCGCGAGACGCGCAAGCAGTTCATGCCGGAGAATGAGGGCGAGAAACGTGCAGAAAATATGCCCGCGGATCGCAGCGTCGGTGCGGTGGTAAACCGGGCGGGTAGCCATCAAGGTCTTGCTGGCTAGGAAGCTTTGCTCGACCGAGAGGAGCTGGCGATAACGCAGGACCACCGCGAGCGGCGAGAGCTTCATGTTGGTTCTCAGCACGAACAGCCCGTCGAAGGCAGCGTCTGCCTCGACCTTTGCCGGATCGATGGCAAAGCCGGCGCCGTCGGGAGCGACAAGGAACCGCCGATACCCGCTGTTGCCGACGAGGGCCTTGTCACCCTGGGATAATTTGCGGCTGAGAGCGCTCAGCAGCTTGGCGCGTGTTTCAGCATCTTTGCGCGCCTCCTCGGGATTGCGGCAGACGATGTAGCGGCGACCGGCGATCTTCACCTCCTTCACGGCCAATTCGGTTACCCCTTTCTGACGCGGGATGATCAGCGGCACGCTGACCCCGTCATCCTTCAGAACCGTCTCGCGGATCTCCTTGCTGGACCGTTCGCGGGCCCCGAGGATGTAGTCGATACCCTGCGCCTCGAGTTGGGCGATCGTCGCCGCGCTGATCATGCCGCGATCCGCGACGACGCAGGCGCGGTTGATGCCGAAGCGCGATCGCAGCCGTTCGACCACGGGGATCAGCGTGGTGACATCGGTCGTGTTGCCTGGCCACAGGAACGAGGTGATCGGCCGATCGTTCTCGTCGAGCACGATCCCCAGCACGACCTGATTGAGTTGCGGGCGATAATCCTTCGAGTGACCGCGTTGCCCGAGTGTCGCACCACCACGCCCTTCGAAATACAGCGAGGTGGTGTCGAAGAATGCGACGACCGCCGCGCCGAACAACGCTCGTCGATGTGCGTACAGCGCCTCCTCGATCACCTCCGCCTGGTATCTCTCCCGGGCATCATCCGGTGTGACCGGGGCGATCGGCTCACCGAGCCAGGCCATCGCCTTGTAGGCGTGATCGAGGGTGATCCCGTCTGCGCCGGGCACCTCGATGGTTTCCCGCCATGACGCGGCACGGCGGTCGGATCCCGATACCATCAGCCGATGCAGGACGGTGAGATAGACTGCGCGCTCGACATCAAAGCCGAAATGCCGATCAGCGAGGTGCTGGCGTAGACTCCCGGCACACCCCGTTTCCTGCCAAAGTCGGCCGAACACCAGATCGGGGCCGATACTGCGTCGTCGCAGTTCTGCCAATTCGCCCCGGTAGAACCGCGACAGCACGATCGACCGCCGCGAATGTCTGGCGGCCGACGCGATCAGGCCATCGAGCAAGCCAGAGTTTTCGACATCGTCGCGCCGACCAAGCGTGCTGATGACCTTCTGAACGTGGCGACCACCCTCGCGGACGTTCTGGACAAGGTAGAGATACTCGTACTGACCGATCTTCTTGACACGGATGAACATGGCTGCTGACCTACGATAAGGCAGAGCACCATGCCGAATCGGCATGAGTCAAGAAAAAATCATCAACCTATTCCTGCCAACCTCACGTGTTTAGCACCACATTTTGTCTGGCCGTTCAAAAACTCGCGGAATTCTGCGACTTTTTCACGCGCGTGAAGGGCAAAGTGTCGAAGTTGGGTCAGGGACCAATCCATTTTCCACGCTGCAGCGAATGGTCGGGCAGTGGCCGGTTGTGAGCGCGGTCATCCTGATGGTATCGCCCCCGCCCGAGCGCCGCCGTCAGCTCCTCCTCGAGCATGGTTTCAATGAACCCTCGGATACGACCCCGAACGCCCGTCTCGATCGGGTCGAACCACGCCGTCCCATCACACAGGCTCGCTTCCGGCGTTCCTGTGCTATTCTCCTCCATGGCATGATCTCCATCCGCACCCACGGCTGACCGGGCGGCGAACCAGGAGGACGCGACTGTCCGAGGCATGGTCACCGGGTGATCAGCTGGTGCCTGATCGCACGAGGACATCGTTCCAGTCTTTCGCTTGGCCATCTGCTCGCAGCCGCTCGATGGTCACAACAATCGGCGCGATGACCGTCTCGATCCGGGCGGCGTGATGATCGCCGGCCTGATCGGCATCCGTGGCGATGACCAGAGTGCCGCCGAGCGATGCCGTATGCTCGACCAGATGGCGCAGCGCCGTGACGGTGCCTGGCCCCAGCCCACCGGTGGTGGCGACATAGATCGTGTCGGTCCGTCCGGCTTCGAGCGCGGCGAGGCTCAATGCGTCGATCGGGGCTTCGGTCACCGCGACCCGCCGGTAATCCCCGATCGCCCCGCCAGGTGGGAACCGGAACAGGCTTTTCTGTCCACCCCGAAGCACCCCGCGAAAATCAGGCCCGCGCGCCTCGATCCCGGTCAGCAGGCCGTCGTGGTCGCGATGGGCGAACCAGGCGCAGCCGAACCCGCCTGCCCGGACGCAATCCTGAGCGGCAGCGGCGGTGAGGATGGTGGCGGGCAAGCGTCGTTCGCCGGCGAGATAGGACCAGGCTTTCGTGGTCGGGCGCAGCGCGGGCTTGCTCTGCCACCGGAGGAGCGGGGACCGGGCCGGGACCGGATCCGACGTTGTTCCAGTGCTCGCAATCGGTCGGGACGGGGCGATGCCGGCGATTGCGCGCAGGGTCTTGCGGACATGCCCGAAATTGCATTCCGGGTGGAGGAACTGGATCAGGCTGAAGCAGTCCCCTTTCTCCGCGCCGAGCGGGTTCCACCAGCCTTTGTCGTCATGGGTGACGATCAGGATCTCGCCGGCACCGCGGCGGTATTTCACCGCGCGTCGTGAGCTCTCGGCGGCATCGACCTGCCATCCTTCGCGTTCGAGGATGACCGCGCAGGAGACGGTCCGCCGCAGATGATCGACCTCGTTTGCATCGTTGTCACGGTTGCTCTGCCGGGAGCCCGGCCGGGAACCGGAGCGATGGGTGCCAGGAGCAGTTTCAAGAGAGGGGTACATGGGAGGTAATTCCTTGTTGATGATCCGGAAAAGGGGCTCGCACCGTTTCCGGACGCCTCGCGGCGAGCAGCCGGAGGGGTGGGTGAAATGCATGCGTGAAGGGCCGGGTTGCGCGTGCGCGGGGCGTCTTCCGCCCTGCGCAGCGAGCGGCCCTGCCACTTCCAAGGATGCGTTTCAGGGAGGGGAGGGCGGCGCTCTCTCCTCCCTCGTTCGCGCGTCGGCGCGATCAGGGCGACACGACCACCCGGTCACTGGCGAAACTGTGGTGAGGAACCATCTGCCGAATTCCTGCGGCGTCTCTGCAATGTGCTCTTGCAGGTGGTCGTGTGCTGTGTAGAGATCGGGCTGACCGAAGATCAGGCCGATCTCGTGATGGTGCGGGTTACCAGGACGTCGAGCTACCTTGCGGCGCTGGCGCGGGGTGGTCACCGCTATGACCTCGACGGCGGGATTGCCGGGGAGGTCAGTGCGCAGGACCGGAAAACCGCTGCCGCAATCCTGACGGCGCGTCGGGCGAAGCGCGCGCGCAACGAAGCTGCGATTGCGCGCGGGTCCCCGGGAAGCGACCATCCTGGCGGAGCGGAGGAATTGTCCGATGCCGAAACGGGCGAAGCGGGTGGCACCGACGATCGCGCGGCGGCTTGATCATCCGGTATCGGGGTAATGGCGCTCGATCCGCTCGAGATGATCGCGATGCTGGCGTTCCTCGACCCGCAGGATCGGGGTATCGAGAACGATCCGCGACCAGAACCGGCCGCGTTCGTCGAATACGAAGCCATGGCGTTCGAGATCGACCCCGTAGGGTCGCTTGCCTTTCGTGCGGGTGATCACGCATTTGAATCCCTCGCAGTTGAATTCGTCGCGGGGCTTGAGGGTTGTCATCGGGTTGTCTCCTTTCGAGAGAGATTGAGAACGGGCGATCGTCGTCATGTGGCGGGTGCGGGCATGGCGTCGGTGTGGGTCGGGTAAGCGCCGCCCCTGCGGAGCGTGGCGGCGAGCGCGGCGCGGGTGGCATGGGAGCCCAGGGTGAAGGCGTAGACGTGATTGCCGCCGTGCTGGACGGGCCGAAATGGTCCGTCTTGCAACGCCCGGGTCACGTAAGCCGCGTCGGGTTCGCCGATCATCCGGACCGGGGCACCATGGCGGCGGAGTTGCTCGTAGGTATAGGCGGCCCCATGGGCGCCGGTGCGCAGTTTGGAGAGGGCGCGGTCGGAGAGGCTCGTGCCGTCGGGCGCGAGCCAGATCCGGCGTTTGGTGGCCCGGCCGAGATAGAGGGCGGATTTCTCCCGGTAGATCCCGCCAAAATGGCCGTTGAAGCGCAGGGTGCCGCGCGCATCGGTGCGGGGCACCGGATCCGAGTAGGCGAGGATCAGGGGGTATTTCGGACGGCGGTGTTCGTCCTGGTGTTCGGTGGCAAAGAGTTTCAGGGCGCGGCGCAGGGTCCAGGTCTCGGCGTTACCGCCGACGCGGTCGGCGAGGAGAAAGCGGCCGAGATCGCAGAAGCGGGTGGTCGCGGCACCATAGGCGGCTCCGGCCTTGGGCTGCACCGGCACCGAGAAGACGATGACGCCGACCAGGCGTTGCTCGTGGTATCCGGTGCGCTCGAACAGGCCGTAGCAGGCGAGAGCGACCGGGAAGGTTCCGGAGTAGTGGTGGGTGAGGATGAAGTCCTTGGCGATGCGGGTGTGGGGCAGCGGGGTGACGCTGTAGCGCTGCGGATCGAAGGGTTCGCGCTGGGGCCGCCAGGTCGTGTTCCTGTGTAACCAGCGTTGGGCGATGGCGGTGAGATCGATGATCATGGCGGGCTCCGGAATCGGAAACCCCGGTGCTGGGCCGGGGTTCTGTTCAGTTGAGGCGGTGGGGACGGAGGGGATCGGGCAGATCGGTTCGGTAGATCTGCGCGATCCTGACGATGGCGTCCCAGTATTTCATGCCGTCGGTATCGCGGTAGGTCTGGGCTTTGGCGTTTCCAATCCCTTTCGCGATTGGTTCCGCGATCTCGTTAAACCGGTACTGCGAGGCAGTCGATGTGCCCGACGATGCAGCATCCATCCTTAGTCACCTCGCTAAGGCGATCGTTTCGCCATTCACGGAGTTGAGCACTACCAATTGTGCCCGTCTCCTTGACCGCGCGGTAGACGCCTTTGATAAATTCGGCCTGTAGATTCGCATGACCGGCATTCAAGACCCAGTTGCTGGGCGCGCAGACCACATGATATCCTGATCGCGTGAAACTGACATCGAGTACCGATGCCGCATTAGCCCCTTCAGCTGGACCGAAACCCTTGTCACGGCGCTGATGAATGTTGAATTGCGTAACTACCTCGGTATCGAGCGGATGCGGTACTTGCCACAGAATGATGCCATTGAAGGTCAGTGCGGCATAGAGCGGCATTGCCATTCTGATTATTCGCTCCGTTAATTCAGATATGAACGCGCCTGAGCAAAGATCGAAGAGCGCTGAAGCGGTAACCAGCGTTGCGCCAGCAAGTGGCAGTGCGGTAATGTCGCGGAGGTCGGATCGTATGACCTGGGCATCAGGGAATTCCTGGGCAGCGTGATCTATCAGAACAGGATCGTGATCGAGCAATCGCCACCGGATTGTTCCTCGGGCAGCCCCAAACGCACGCACCGTTGATCCTATTCCGCAGCCGAGATCAACGACAAGGGGATTAGGCCCTGTCAAGAGCTCATTAGCGGCGTGGAGCAACGACTTGTCACGCGCTTGAGCATCGACCGGCTCGCGGAGATCCAGCCATTCTTTGGTAAATCCGCTCACTCGTTTAGCTCCTGCTCAGCAGAATCGAATTGTGGCCATGAAAAGGGAATTCGCAATGTCGATCAGACGATCCATCGACCAGCAAGGTCATTCTAGATAGATAATGAGTAAATTTTCGCATTGTGACTTCTGTCGGGATCGACCGCGCGCAATGTCTACCAGAGCGGTCCGTCGTAATAATCGATCGCAAGCTCCGGTTGGCCGCTGCGGTGTTTCCGCTGCGAGCAGGCGAGGATCAGCAGGCGGTCGGTGATCAGGGCCGGTCGGGCCGGCCCGATGACCTGGCTCATCTGGTTCATGCCGCCCTCCGTGTCGACGCGAGGCAGGCCTTACGGTTGCGGGAGAGATAGCGTTCGATCAGGTGGGGAGCGGGCTGATCGGGGTAGGCGGGCCAGGTCTTGTGGTGGCCCTGTTCGTCCGCGAGATGGAGGGTGCGGACGGCGACGGTCCGGCGTTGGCCCGTCCGGAGCGACCGGATCACGGCCCGATCTGATCGTCCGGTGAGGTAGACATCGTCCCAACGGCCGGTTGTCGGGTTTTTCCGGCTGGCGGCGCAGACGCCGTTGAGGAAGGCTTCGACGATCCACGGGTTTCGGAAGACGGGCTTGCCGCGATAGCGGTCGCGCCACCAGCCATCGTCCTGCAAATAGTAGGTGTTGCCGATGGCGATGGTGCCGACGCGCAGGGGGTTGGTTCCGCCCATGAAGGGCGAAGCGAAATACTGGCGGAGCATGACTGTTGACCTTTCGGGCGCGCGAAAGCGCCCGGCAGGACGGCCTGTCGGGCGATCGGGCGCAGATGGGGAGAGAGGTGTCTGGGCGGAGCCTACTTACCTTCGGCTCGGGGTCTCAGTGAAACTTGATAAGCAGACCGATGATGGCGATGCCGAGAGTGCCAAAGCCTAAAATCGTTCCGACCGTCCATTTCAGGTTGGAATAGAGGCCGGTTTGCAATTCGGTGCGAACAGTCTGGATTTCAGTGCGCAATTCGGTCCGGAGAGTTTGGTTGTCCACCCGCAGATCCGCGATGGCCTTGTCGGTCGCATCGAACTTGGCAAGGATCGTGTTGGTCAGGTCACGAACCATGGCTTTGACTTCGCGGATTTCGAATTTCAGTTCCGCGGTCGTGTGCTCGAGGATGGCAACCCGGGTTTCCATCTCATGAGGGTAGTCCGGCGGCTGACGGTTTTCAACAGGTGAATCAGGCATGGTCTTCTCCTATCACGCAGGCTCATCGAGATGAAGCGGTCAGATGGCCAGGCTCATCTGACCAGCCGGTGCCGGGCCACCCGGCAGATTTTCGCCGAATGTCGCCCGGCATCTGGCGGCGATGGCTTCCAGCGCGTCATCCGTGAAGGCATCGAGGCCGATTTCGGCCGCGATGTCATAGGCGATGTTCCAGCCTTCATCCCGATGCTCGCGCCACAGGGCTTCGATGGCTGCGATCAGGTCCGCGCGGGGCATGGCCTGGTTTCCTCCGGTTTCATATAGGCGTGCTGGCCGAGTGCCTTGGCGTTGTTGGCAGCGTCGTAGCCGTTGGGCTTGCGGGAACCTTTGGCGATACTCACCGAAACATAGAAAGAGGCTTCGGGGTTGGCCGCGTGAACCTCTTTCCCGAAATCCGCGACGGCGGCCCTGATGTCGTTCACGGTACTCACGACCGTGACCGTTTTGCGGGCAAGGCACGTTCCCATGAGTTCCAGGATGATCCCGTGATCGGTTGTCCAGCCGGGGATGGTCGATAGCGTGATGGTGCAGGCCATAGCAGGTGTCCTTTCAGGCAGGATCGGGCCGGGCGATATGCCCGGCCACTGGTGGCGATCAGGAGGCGTCGGCGGTCTGCCGCGTGGGGGGCATGAAGCCGTAGGCGAATGCGAAATCGGGGCTGCCCTCGATCAGGCGTGCGCCGATCATGGCGGTGGTGCAGAGCCGGCGCAGATCGCCGGCGGTCAGGCGGTGCTCGCCCCAGCCCAGCACGACATGATGATCGGGGAATCCGTTGACGTTCAGCAGAGTGGCGAGGTGGCGGATTTCGGTTTCGCTCACGAAACCCGGGGCAAAGGGATGAGGCAAGGGACGCTCCAGGGATGGCCGGGTTGCCGGCGAGAGGGCGTTCGACGATCGGCGCGGTGACACCGATCGTCGTGGGCGGCATCAATCAACGCAGGGGCCGAAGGGGATCTCATCGTCCAGATCGCCACCGCTCGGGGTGTAGCCACCATCGCTCGGGGCTGCGGCTTGTGTGCGGGTCTGGGTCTGGGTCTGCGTCCCGGTGCGGGTCCGCGATGCCGGTTCGCCCTCACCCCGCGCGGCACCGTTCGGCGAGCCGAGCATGATCAGCTGGCCGTTGAACCCGCTGAGGACGATCTCGGTCGTGTAGCGCTCGTTGCCGGCCTGATCGACCCATTTCCGGGTCTTCAGCATGCCTTCGACCATCACCTTGTCGCCCTTGTGGACGTAGTCCTCCAGCACGCCGATCAGACCCTCGTTCCACACCACGACCCGGTGCCATTCGGTCCGCTCCTGCCGATCCCCCGAGCGCTTGTCCTTCCAGCTTTCGGTCGTGGCGAGAGTAAATGACGCAACCCGCTCACCCGACTGCATGTTGCGGATTTCCGGATCCTGTCCGAGGTTTCCGATCAGGGTAGCGCGGTTCATATATCCAGCCATTGTCAGTCTCCATTTTCATTTCATTTCAGCCGGGCGGCTGGCGGCCTGTGCCGGCAGCGTCTCTCGTGTGCGGTCCCCAGGAACCGGGCCGGGCGGGCGGTCAGGGAAGAGGGCGCCCTATCGCGCCCGAACCGCTCTTGGGCGGCGCGAGCCTTGGCGAGCGGCCTTGACCGGCTGACCGGGCCCGGTTCAGGCCGCAGCAACACGAGGGCGATGTCGGCAGACGTCAGTCGACGACCGCCGCGCCGCAGGCGCAGTTCATTGTCATTCAAGCTGTTCGATTGTTTCGTTTTGATGGACCCAGGGATGATCGCCTGAACCGACACTTTCCCGCTCTGGGCCCGGATATGCCGCCCAATGGCACGCCTGACTCGCACAAAACTGGACAATCGGGACATCACATCAAGACCGTGACAGCGCCGCCCCCACCTCTGGCCGTCTTCGGGACATCCCCCAATCCATGAATTCGCCGTGCTCAGTTCGCGTCGGAACCGGTCATGATTGAAATAATGTTGATCCTACGATCGCGGTGGTATCGCGGAAAACCAAAACGCATTACCGTCACGGATATGAGGAGCGATGGTCGTGCCTCCCCGCATGTTTTTTTCAACAGCGCTTGTCCGGCACGACAAACTTACGCCAGACGAGAACGAAGGAGTGGGTCAATGGCAACCAGAATGGCAACAATTATCAAAGTCGCACTGCTCAGTGCCGCGACGATCGTAGGTCAGGTGGCAACCGGGCATGCAGATACTCAACCTGTTGCCGCCCCAAAACCCGCTCAGCTCTGGCAGCAGATTACGGCACTGGAGAAAGCCAAATCGATCATGCCGGGAAGCCATGCCTTGCAACCCGGATCGCGTTTGGTCGATTTCTATACGACCGACCTCAGTAACAAGGTGGCTACCGAAAAAATAAAATTGGCTGGTTCAATCGTCGATGTGACAAAATATCCAGATGGCAGCTTGCTGGTTAAGAACAACTACAAGAAAAACCATGAACTTGGCAGCATAACAGCGATGTTGAAACTGACGGGTTACGATAAAGCGAACCGCAACTGGGTCATGGCTGCCTATTCACCTACCGGGAAAGTGATCGCATATGGCAAGGTCGCGTCATGTGATGCCTGTCATGCATTCGTCGCCAAAAGTGATTTTGTCTTTGCTCCCCCTCCGACTCAGTTACTCAAAGTGTCTATCTGGAAAGCCTTCTTCCCAAAGCAAAAGATTTCTCCCACGTATGTCGCTCTTCTGGCAAAATATCCGAACGCAATCATAAAATAGCCTCGGACGCATCGGTCAACAATCGGTGACGGAAGGTTGGGGCCAGTTCTGCCCTTCCAGGGCCTTTCACCTGGCTCGCGGGTTCAAAGTGCTGGCAATTCGAACTTTCGCATGGTCGATCTTGAGTACTATGACTTTTGCGTGAAGCGGGTTGCGCGAGTTCTGGATCAAGAGTCATGACAATCTGTGATGAAACGTCATCAACGCCCTAATCGCGGTGGTGTAACCTGACGTCTGGAAATTCATTTTGGGTTGGGAGTTGGTGCCCTTGCCGGGGCATGCCCCGGCAAGGGCTGTTCATTCTGGTATTCCATGCAGTTGTTCACACCAACATGGAGACCGATGAATGGACGCCAAAAAGGATACGATTATCGAGGCACTTTTGGAACATCTGATCGAAAACGGCGCAGGCGATATCGCCACGGTATTTGCCAGGACCTTCGAACTCGCCATGCAGATCGAGCGCGAACGCTTCCTCCACGCCAGTCACTACGAGCGCAACCCCGATCGTCAGGGTTACGCCAATGGCTACAAGCCCAAGCGGATCGATACCCCGGCCGGGTCGATCACCGTCGATGTCCCCAAAACCGCCGGTCACGTGGGCGAACCCTTCTACCCACAGTCCCTCGAACGCGGCCGACGCTCGGTCCGCGCCGTCATGGTCGCCGTCGCCGAAATGTACATCAAAGGCGTCTCCACCCGCGACGTCGAGGCCGTCATGCGCGAATTCGGCATCGAAAGCCTCTCCTCCGCTCAGGTCAGCCGCGCCAGCAAGCTGCTCGATGACGAACTCGCCGCCTGGCGCACCCGACCCCTCGCCGAGATCCGCTACCTCATCCTCGACGCCAGATATGAAAAAATGCGCGATAATGGCGTCGTCCGCGATGCCGCCGTGCTCTCGGCCATCGGCATCGGACCCGATGAACGCCGCCGTGTCCTCGGCGTCTCGGTCGCCCTTTCCGAGGCCGAAGTCCATTGGCGTGCCTTCCTCGAAAGCCTCCATCAGCGTGGCCTGCGAGGCGTCGAATTCATCGTCTCCGATGACCATGCCGGATTGCACGCCGCACGCCGCGCCGTCTTCGGCGCCGCACACTGGCAACGATGCCAGTTCCACCTCGCCCAAAACGCCATCCACCACGCCCCCAACCACGCCATCCGCAAACGCATCGGCGCAGAACTCCGGACCGTCTGGAACGCAAATTCCCTCGCCGCTGCCCAGATCGCTCTCACAACCCTCGTCAATGCCTATCGCGACACCGCACCAAAGCTCGCCGATTGGCTCGAACGAAATATCCCCGAAGGCCTCACCGTCTTCACACTGCCAGAACCCCACCAGCGCCGGCTTCGCACTTCCAACCCCATGGAACGCGGCATCCAGCAGGAACTCAAACGCCGCACCACCAAAATCAGGGTCTTCCCCAACGAAGCCTCCCTCGAACGCCTCGTCAGCGCCGTCCTCGTCGAAATCGATGAAAAATGGGCCGCCGACACCAAGGGCTACATCAAGTGGGACTACCAGGATGCCTGACCCCCGCTCGCCCTATTTTCCAGACATCAGGTTGCTCAATCCTAATCGCCGCTTGGTTTGGTGTTCTGTTGCATTAGTTCTGCTCTGCTTGACGCCAATTGCCTACGCGAACCAGACGGCGTCGCTTTGGTCCCGCCACCATCTTTTCGGAGACTGGGGCGGTATTCGACCGTTCCTTGCCGCGCACGGGGTGAAGCTCGGGGCGGTTGAGCAACCGGTGCCATCGGACGTTCTTGGCGGCGGTGCCAAACAGGGAAAAGCCTTCGCTGGCTTGCTCACCTTATCTGCGCGGGTCCACCTCGGACGCTACACCGGCATCGACGGCTTGTCGGCCTATGTCTCCGCCTGGATCGTGCAAGGTCACGGACCAACCGCCTATTACGTCCACAGCCTGAGCGGCCTGTCATATGAGGAG
Organism: Acidiphilium acidophilum; assembly: GCF_033842475.1. Taxonomy (NCBI): domain Bacteria; kingdom Pseudomonadati; phylum Pseudomonadota; class Alphaproteobacteria; order Acetobacterales; family Acidocellaceae; genus Acidiphilium; species Acidiphilium acidophilum. The sequence goes on from NZ_JAWXYB010000018.1 coordinate 17,910, forward strand.
GCTACCGATGGCGCTCGACTGGGAGATGCCTACCTCAATTGGCGGGCACCGCACGATGTAATCCATATCAAGATCGGTAAATTCGGTATCGATGAGAATTTCGATCAGAATCCGGCGGCGTCGATGCTGGTGAATTCCAACTTCACCTACCGCAACATCATGGCGAACAACTTGCCGGGTGGTGGACCAGCCTATTCGTATGAAGGCCCCGGTGTGATGATCGCCTTTCAGGCGACACGCCAACTCCGGCTGCGCGGGGGCTTGTTCAGCGGCGATCCGCTCGGACAGCCACTCGAAGGGCCGGCACCCCCCGCTCGCGATTCCAACGGCCTGATCTTTCCGCTCAATACCGGCGCGTTGATGATCGGCGAAGCGGATTATGCCTATCATCTGCCCGGACTTGGCGAGGGTGAGGTTCTTGCCGGTGGTCTCTATGATACATTGAGTCGGCCCGATCTCCTCTATAGTGTAACCGGACACAGCCTCGCTTTCAACGCGATCGGTCTCAATGTAGGCACGCCTCGACCAGACCATGGGGATTATGTGATTTATGCTGGCGATACCCAGACTCTTTGGCACGGACGAGGCAGCCGTCGGCTACGCCTATTTTCGCGTATCGCCTATGCCCCACCAAGCCACAATCTGATTTCACTGGATGTGCAGGGCGGCATCGTTCTGAACGGCACCTTCCCCGGCCGATCGCATGATTCCGCCGCTTTTGCTATTTCCTACGATCGGATCAGCGCGCGGAAAATCAGCTTGATTCGCGCTGAAAATGCTTTAGGCGGAGCGGATAAGCCGCTTCCAAGTGCAGAGACCGATTTTGAGCTGGACTACACTGCACGAATTGCGCCGTGGCTGACCACGACCCCCGATCTGCAATATATCCTGCATCCTGGCGGCGGTATTCCAGACCCGGAGGATCGCACGAAAATCGAACCGAACGCTGTTGTGGCACAAATGGAGTTCACAATCGTGTTTTAATCGTCGACCCGGTCTGGCCGCGTAACCATTCACACCCCCCCTTTCTTGCCTCGAATGAAGCGTTAGCCAACGGCCGGTAAAATGTCGAAAGGCTGGGCTTGCTTTTCCACCCGAACCGGACTCTACGATTCTGATGCCCCGTCAGAGAATCCCCGGCCTGAAAGACATTAAACGTACTGATTTATCTGCGATGTCGCGCGTCGAGCTTGAAGAACTGACCTGGGATTTACATGAATTGGCGCGAGCGCTGGCAAACCATGCCGGCGAGGATTCAACAACCAGTTCCCGTCCGCCTTCCAGCGACAATCCCTACCGGCGTAACACCAAGAGCGGGCAAAGTTCTGAGCGCTCCGACCGGGACGACAAAACCGATGGGGGTGGTGGTTCCGCGCCGGGCGGCAACGCTTCCGCCGGCAACCCTGGACCCAAGCCGGCCGGCAAACGGCCAGGGACGAAAGGGTTTTGGCGCCGGTTGCCGATTATAGTCAGCGGTGAACTCCTGCATGCGCCGACAGCGTGCGACGCATGCCGTGCAGTTTTCGGATCTTCCACCGTCTCGCAAAGCCGCCAAGTCAGCGCTCATCTGAGCTTTGAACTCACCCGCGGCGACATGAGCCTTCATGTCGCAGCCACGAAACATTGCTATCTGGCGATACGCTGCGACTGTGGCCATAATGCCGAGATCCGGATTATGCCGCATCTGCTCGGCAGGGCGCGGTTGACGGTATGATCGCACCAATCCCATTCGGCATAATCTTCGTCGCTCCAACAACCATGGAGCACGACGATCATGCCTCAATATTTGCAGACCTGCATCGAGCCGTATCTGGACTCGTTCGCCGAGAGCTTTGCGGCGGAGAATTACACCGCCGGCACGGTCAAGACCTACCAATCGATCCTGCGGAAGGTGGGGCACGCGATGGATGTCGAGGGCATCAGTCCTTCGGCGTTGACGCTCGACATGGCCGAGCATCTGGGACGCAAGGTGCCGCGCAAGAAGACGGGCTCGGTATGGCCGTATAGGTTGGCCCGACGGTTCGCGCAGCATCTGCTCGATATCGGCGTCACGCAGCCGGTGCCGTTGACCGAGGCGCAGCAGGCGCGCGCTATCCTGCTGGCGAACTTCGAGACCTATCTGGTCAAGCATCGCGGCCTGAGTCCGCGGACGATCTATCACACGCTGCGGTTCGCCAACCGGTTCCTCGATCATCGCTTTGGTGATGCGATAGTTGATCCGGGGCGGTTGCGGCCTGCCGACGTGATCAGCTTCATCGAGCATGTGTTGGCAGGCGCGCGTCGCGACAAAACGGTGGCAACGCATGTTCGTATCTTCCTGCAATATCTGTTCGGCAGCGGCGCGACAGCGACCAATCTGGCGCTGAGCGTACCTAGGGCGGCGAAGCGCTGGGGCGCACGACTGCCGCGCCATCTGTCGCCCGAGGGCGTCGAGGCGGTGCTCGCCTGCGTGCGCGACAGCCCCCGGCACGGCGCTCGGGACTATGCGATGCTGCTCATCATGGCCCGGCTCGGCTTGCGCGCTGCCGAGGTCATCGCGATCCAGCTGGACGATATCAACTGGCGCGCGGGCGAACTCTTGGTGCGTGGCAAGGGGAAGCTCCACGATCGCGTGCCGATCAGCGCGGAGGTTGGCGAGGCCCTCAGCCGCTATCTGCGCGAGGAACGCGGACCCGCGTCCTGCCGCACGATGTTCGTCACCCATCGCGCGCCGTACCGTCCGTTCAAGGACAGCCAGATCGTCAACGCCGTTCTCAAGGATGCGCTGAAGGCGACTGGCCAGAAGCCGGTAACGCCCTATGTGGGATCGCACCTGCTGCGTCATAGCCTTGCCACCCAGTTAGTGAACTCGGGTGCATCGCTCGACGAGGTGGGCGATGTGCTGCGGCACCGCTCACGCACATCAACGATGATATATGCCCGTCTCGACATCGATGGGCTGCGGTCAGTGGCAATGCCTTGGCCCGGGGCGGGAGGCGCGCAATGAGCCTCACCTCCCAACTCGACCGCTATCTGGCTGTGCGGCGCCGCCTCGGCTACGACCTGAGCACCAGCGAGCGCATCCTTCGCCGCTTCACCCGGTTCGCCGACAGCGAGCGTGTGACGCATATCGACACGGCGCTGTTCCTGCGTTGGCACGCTACGCTCGGCGAGGCCAACGGCATGACGCGAGCGGCGCGGCTTACCGCCGTGCGCCTCTTCGCGCAGTGGCTGAGCAGCTTCGATCCGGCGCATGAACCCCCACCACGGAGCCTGTTGCCGGACACTGTCATGCGCTCGCGTCCGCATATCTACAGCAATGCCGAGGTCGCTTCGATTATCGCGGCCGCAAAGGCGCTGCCGTCGATCTGCGGGTTGCGCGGGCTGACCTGCTCGACGCTGTTCGCGCTCATCGCGGTCACGGGCTTGCGCATCAGCGAGGCGCTCGCGCTCGATAGGAACGACCTCGACGCCGATAATGGTGTGCTGCGCGTCCGACAGGGCAAGAACGGCAAGGAGCGGTTGCTGCCGCTCGACCCCAGCACCGTCGAGCGACTGCTCAACTATCGCATCGAACGCGATCGGCTAATCGGTCATCCGGCGGTGCCGCTGTTCGTAACCGACAAGGCGACCCGGCTCACCGACTGCACGGCCCGCTACAACTTCGCGCAGGCGTGCCAGCAGATCGGCTTGCGATCCGAGCAGCAGTACCATCGGCATGGCCGAGGGCCACGCATCCACGATCTGCGCCACACCTTCGCCGTGCGCACGATGATCGACTGGTACCGGACCGGCAAGGATCCGGCGCGCGAGATGATCCGGTTGACGACCTATCTGGGTCATAGCAGTCCCTCTGGAACATACTGGTATCTGGAGGCGGTCCCGGAACTGCTCGATCTGGCGATAGCCCGTGCCACCGCGAGCGGCGGGGAGTTGGCACAATGAACGCCGTCACCTTGCCCGCGCTGATCCAGCGCTTCTTCACCGACCGGCTTTGCACGCAACTGGAGGCGAGCCGACATACGGTCGCCGGCTATCGCGATACGTTCCGGCTGCTGCTCAGATATGCGAGCGCCCGCCGCAAAAAGCCGCCGGTCAACCTGACGGTCGAAGACATCGACGCCGATCTGGTCGCAGACTTCCTCACCCACACCGAGACCGCGCGGGGTAATAGCGCTCGTAGCCGCAACACCCGGCTCGCCGCCATCCGATCGTTCTTTCGCTTCGTCGCGATGACCGATCCGACCTGGCTGCTGCACTGCCAGCGTATCCTCGCCATGCCCAACAAGCGCTATGTGAAGCGTGCGGTCACGTTCCTCGATGCCGAGGAAATGGCGGCGTTGCTGGCGGCCCCGGATCGTACGACATGGGCGGGGCGGCGCGACCATGCTCTGCTGCTGCTCGCGATCCAGACAGGCCTTCGGGCTTCCGAACTGGTCGGTCTCACGCAGGGCGATGTCGTGCTGGGGACCGGCGCGCATATCCGTTGCATGGGTAAGGGCCGGAAGGAGCGCGCCACCCCGCTTCGCCGCGAGACAGCCAAGCTGCTGGCAGCGTGGATTGGCAACGACAAAGATGCGGACAAGCCGCTGTTCCCCTCGATCCGGGGCGAACGGCTGAGCCGTGACGCTCTTGAACATCTGGTCCGCAAACATTGCCTCACGGCGTCGCGCGCCTGCCCGAGCATCGGCACCAAGCGGGTCACGCCACATACGCTGCGCCACAGCACGGCGATGGACCTGCTTCACCACGGCGTCGATCAAGCGGTGATCGCGCTCTGGCTTGGTCACGAAAACATCGAGACCACCCAGATCTACATCCATGCCGACATGCGGATGAAAGAAAAGGCGCTCGCTCGCGTCGCCGCCCCAGCCACGCCGCCAGGCCGGTTCCGGCCCGACGATCAACTCCTCGCGTTCCTGGAAGCGCTCTGATTATGCCGAACAGCCGCATGGCCAATGCCGGGCTATCCGGCCTCCAGCTGAGGCCATGCGGCATAATCCGGATCGCGGCATTATGACAATTATGCCGACATCGGCATAAGGGCCACGAGACCATCGCACGCCCCGCAACCGGACTGTGCTCACATGTCGAGGGGCGCCGGCGCGACCTGCTGATGAGCGAGCGCTGCCTGGTTGGCCCGATGCTCGCCACCTTCATCGCGGCGCTGTCGCTGCGTTTCCGCCTCTCGCGCGTCAAGATCGCTGAATTCCTGGCTGACTGGCTGGGCGTTGAGCTCGGGATTGCCACCATCGAACGCTGCATTCACGAATTCGGTCTGGCGAGCGAACCCGTGGTCGAGCAATTGATCGAAGATGTGCGTGCGGCTGACATCGTCCATCTCGACGAAACCCCGTGGTATCAAAAGGCAAGTCTGCTGTGGCTCTGGGTTGCGGTGACGGCAACCACGATCGTCTATCGGATCGGCAGCCGCAAGCACTGCGAATTGGCCGCGCTGATCGGCGAGGCCTTTCTGGGTTGGCTCGTCACCGACGGTTACGGTGCCTATCGCGATCATCCACGCCGCCAGAGATGTCTGGCGCACCTGATCCGTAAGGCCCGCGCGCTGGCAGAGGGGCATTACGGCGCGGGATCAGGCTTCGGCAGCGATCTGGTCCGCGATCTGCGCCGCCTGATCGAGCGCGTGCATGACGGCGACGACCCCGCCGCCATCAAGCGCCTGACCGCGAGCATCAAATGGAACTGTCAATGCAATCGCCATGAGATCGATGCGAAAGTTCGCGGGCTGGCAGGTGAAATCCTCAATGACTGGGACGCAGTGGTCGCCTTCGTCGCCGATCGGGATTTACCGCCCACCAACAATGATGCCGAACGTGCGCTCCGCCACGCGGTGATCTCGAGGCGCATCAGCTTTGGCACGCGATCCGATGAAGGGAGCCGGTTCTATGCCGCCGCGCTCAGCGTCATTGACACCTGCCGCAAGCGTGGCACTGATCCATGGGCCTATGCCTGCGCCCTCATCACCGCCGCACGAGCTAACAATCTGCTGCCCACAATCCCTGCCCAGGTAGCGGTCTGACCCGGGGGGTGTGAACGGTTACCTGGCCGCGTGGTGTCAGTCATATTCGCCTTTAAGCACATGACGACATCTACTTTTTTGACCATCCGGACGCCAATATTTCTTTTTTCGTTCCGGTTTCCGCGCTATAGTACCAGTATAATCAAATGTCGTAGAATAAACATTATGGAAACTTCTGGCGCATCCGTAATGAGATCTATCCGCGATCAGCGGCGGCGCGGATCAATGCAAGAGTTCGATACAGGCCGTGTACAAATTTACTATAGGGTAGCAGACTAAACAGGGCGAGGATCAGGCCCAGATCTCACTCATCCCCTCATTACGTAGCCGGCATGGAATTGCCGAATATGCCGCTGCTGCGCAGCATTTCCGTGAACCGCCGCATCAGGGGCAGTAGCCGGTGCTTCGGCATGTTCGGGATCAATTCATAGAGCATGCACCCCTGACGGAACAACGAGTGTGAGCGGGTCTTCGAAGTGTTGGACTTGAGCTGTCGATCCATTCCCAGGCTCTCGCCTGCCGTCCCGAGCATGGTCAGCAGCGCCATCGCAAACGCGCTGATGAGCAGCAGCCGATCGCGCCGCTCTGGTTCGGCGATGCGGATCTCAGCCATCCCCATCCCAAAACGCAAATCCTTGACGTCCCTGAAGCTGGGTTCGATCGTCCAGCGCCGGGAATATTGCTTGATCAATGTCCCTGCAGACGCCACGGCGTCACTGCTCGCCAGGCACCACGGCTCCTTCATGTCACGCGCATGTACGCACACCACGGCACCGACCTGATAGGCGTGCGAGGCGGTGACGCGCGCACCACGCAGTTTGCGCGCCCGGCCCGATTTGCCGACCCAGTCCGCCGCGGTTCGCGTCTCGCCTGCGGCATCGGTGACATGGATGTTGCCGCGGAAGCGAATGATATAGGCAAAGCCAAGCTCCGTAAGATACGCGAACAGCTTGTGGTCACCGAAGCCGCGGTCGGCCAGGATGGTCACGCGGCAGCCGGGCGGGACAACCTCCGACAGGCGGCGCAGGCAAGTATCCTCGATGGCGTTGCGCTGATCTTTCAATTCCTCTTTCCACATCGACAGCCACAACAGAGGCATCGCCCGGCCATGCTTGCTCACCAGGTTGAGCGCCAACGTTGCCTGATCGTCGCCGTCGAAATCCGTCCAGTCCATGGCAACGACGATGTCGGTCTGCGAACCCACCAGATGCGGTACCCAACGGGCGAAGCTTTCCCAGACGTCGATACTCTCGTTACTGAGCATGCGATCAACCTGCTTGATCGCGTGCTTGGTCACCAGCCCGCGCGCCTGTGCCAACGCCTGACCGATCATCGCGACGGCGAGCGACGCGCCGGTCATCACGCCCAGTGTCGCAGCAGACAGGGAGTCAACGCGTTTGGCGTGGAGATCGTGGGCATACAACTCGTCAATGAATGCGCGGATGTCCTTCAACCGCCCACCATCACGCTTTTTCGATGCTGCAATTCCCATGATCCACCCTCATCCATGCATTCCAACGCTTGGTAGAGAATCGCAGCGAATCGGCGCAATACCTGGACCTATGGAAAATGGGGGGATTCCTGAGGGCCCAGATGAATCGCTAGCAGTAAGGGCATTGCTGATGTCTGGCGCCATCCGAGCGCCAGCATGCCACTCGCCGCAGTGAGCCAAAGCAGTACCAGCAGCGCGATGTCGCCGCCGAGGAGGCGGCGAGCCAACGGCGTGGGATCTGTGACCAATTTCAGGCCAAACAAACCGCTGGTCCCCACGAGCAGGCCGAGCCCGCCAAGCGTCCCCAAAATAACGGGTAGGCTGAACCACGGATAGGGGGCTGGCCAGCCGAGGATATCGGCGGCGAAGGCGGCGGTACAAGTCGCGGCAAAACATGCGAGAAACCCGTAGGCCATGGCATGATGGAGCAAGCGCCGGGTCGTGGAGAAGGATTCGTCCTTGTCGTTACAGCCCTGGCCGCCTCCGCCGAGGTTTCGGAGCGTGAATGCATCATGAACACCGCGCAGGATAGCAGCGGTCGTTACCTGGGCGGAACCGCACTGGCGCCAGTAGCGCACCGCACCGATAGTCATGGCTAGGACCGCGTATCCCAGAGCAAGGGTCGCCACCCCGGCCATCACGGCCCACGGAATTACCCGGTAGAACGCACGGGCACCCACGGCGGCATGAACGAGCGTGCCGGGTGCCGTGAGGCCAGCGGTCAACAGCAGAACCGCCGTCACGACAAGAGCGGTAACCAACGATACGACGGTGCCGTTGCGCTCGAACAGCCGCGCAAGCGGCGCAGGCCAAGCGTAGCGCCGGTAGGTTTCATCGCGCAGCAGCGCAAACGCCTGGGGCACGTTCACCCCGAACGGATGGGGTGGCGCGTACTGACAGGCATAGTAACAAGCTTTACAGTTGTGACAGAGGTTGGCGAGGTGGTTCAGATCCGCTTCGGCGAAACTGCGGTGGAGCGTCATGGCCGGAAACACCGCGCAATAGCCTTCGCAATAGCGGCAGGCGTTGCAGATCTCCATCACCCGGTTGGCTTCGGTAAGAATGGCCGCGTCAGTTTCGTGCATATCGTGCCGCCTGTTCACCCGCGATCCGGCCGAAAACGGTCCCGATCGTCATTCCAAAGCCGGCCAGATAGCCGCGCCCCAGAATATTGCCCGCCATAATCTCGCCACTCGCCCACAAATTAGCGACCGGGCGGCCGTCATTCATAAGGACCTGAGCCTGCTCGCTCACCTTCACACCAAGATAGGTGAAGGTGATCCCCGGTCGCAGCGGATAACCACTGAACGGTGGGGTATCGATCGTGCGGGCCCAGTGTGTTTTAGGCGGCTCCAGCCCCTCGGTCTGGCAGCCATCGAGCCTTGCGCCATCGAACGACCCCGGTACCACCGCCGCGTTGAACCCCGCGACGGTCGCCTCCAGTGTTGCCGGATCGAGACCGAGTTTTTCAGCCAACTCGCGGATCGTCCCCGCTCGAATCGCGGGAAACACCGACGGCATGAATAGGGGATCTGCTTTCGCATCGATGATGGCGTAGGCGATCTGATCCGGCCGCTGCGCCACCAGGCGGCCCCAGATGGCGTAGCGTTTCGGCCAGACGTCTTCGCCTTCATCATAAAAACGCTGACCATGACAATCCACGACTATGCTGAAAGGCACGCAGTCGAGCCGGGTGACGATGCCGCCATCGTATTTCGGGGCCCGGGCATCGATCGCAACGGCGTGGCACTGGGTTGGGTCGCCGACCTGAGCCACATCCTGTGCGAGCAGATCGCGTAGCACGGTTCCCTTGGCGAAGGGGGTGCCACGAATGATGAAATTATCGGCTGCTTCTCCCCAGGACTCGCGCATCCAACTGGTATTGGCCTGAAACCCGCCGCTGGCCACCACCACGGCGCGGGCACGCAAGGTGACGGGAAATCCGCGGCTTACCAAGGTCAGTTCACGAACGAGACCGGCGTTGAGTGCCACTGCAGTGACCTCGGTATCATAAAGTATTTGAACCCCGAGCCTCTCCGCAGTCGCAAAATAGGCGTTTACCAGCGCTTTCCCGCCGCCCAGGAAAAATGCGTTGGTGCGCCCAAGGCTAAGCGTACCGCTCAGCGAGGGCTGGAACGCAACGCCCCTCGCTGCCATCCATGCCGGCGCCCCGGCCGAAGCACGGATGGTCATGCGCGCCATATGTTCGTCAGTCTGGCCGCCGGTCACCCGCAGCAGATCATCCCAGTACTCATCCTCGCCATAGGCCTCGACCAGCACCCCGTCCGGACGGTCGTGCATCGCGCGGAGATTTCGGGTGTGGCGCGAATTACCGCCGCGAAACGATCGAGGCGACGCTTCGAGAAGAACCACGTGCGCCCCGGCCTCGCGCGCAGTGATGGCGGCGCACAACGCGGCATTGCCGCCGCCAACCACCGCAACGTCCCAGGTGATTTGGTCAAGCACGCCGGGTTGGAGGTCATCAGGCAATGTCGATACCCTTGGTGTCCGGCGTGGCGAGGATCGCCCAGATTGCGGCGAGCGCATAGACCATCACCAGAAGCCCGATATAGATGAACGCATGCTTGACTCCGACACTTTTCAGGATCAGCCCCGCCATGATCGGGATCAGACCTCCGCCATAGACTTGCGAGATCTGGTAGGCCGCACTGGCACCGGAGGCGCGATAACGAGTGGGAAAATTCTCGGTATAAAATGCCGGAATCGCGCCATAGCCGAAGCCGAAGACGAATCCAAAGCCGATGATTTCGGCGATCGCCGCAAGGAGCAGGTGGTGGGTATTGATGAGATAAAAATAGGGGATCGCAAAAATCAAAAAGGTGATGGCAGCGGTAAGCAGGACCGCGCGCCGGCTGACCTTATCGGCAAGAAAGGCACCGATGATCATAAAGACCAGCATAAACGCGGCGGCCAGCAGTCCGATCGCCTCGGCCTGTCCACCAGTGAACCCAACCACTTTCATGTAGCTGGTGCCAAACACGAAACTGAGAAAAAACGCGCCGCTGAACATGGCATTCACCAGCGACATCCGCAAAATCCGTCCCGGCATTTCGCGCCAGACCCGCCTGGCCGGATAATCGAGTACCTGATGGTTGGTCCGGAGGCCTTCGAACAGGAAACTGTCCTCGGTCCGCAACCGGATGATCAGGCCGACTATGGCGACCACGAAGCCAATGAAAAAGAAGATCCGCCAGCCATATGCGATGAAATCTGCCGGGCTCATCAGGGATTTGACGAAGACGACGGAACCAAAGCCGAGCAGCAGGCCGATCGGGATAGCGAATCCGACCCAGGCGCCCCAGAATCCCCGGTATTTCGAATTCGCCGCCTGCTCGATCACCCAGGTCGAGGCAGTCCCGAATTCGGCACCGAAACTGATTCCCTGGGCGAGGCGGAATACGATCAGCAGGATCGGCGCGATGACGCCGATGGAATCGTAAGTCGGCGTCAACCCGATGAGCAAGGTACTGACGCCCATGAGTACAAGGGCATAGACCATCGCGTTCCTTCGACCCGAACGATCAGCGATGTTACCGAAAATATAGGCACCAACCGGGCGGATCATGATTCCGATGCCATAAACCCCGATCGCCGCAGCCACTGCAGCGAGCTCGTGAAGTTTAAAGAAAATCCCTCCCCAGACCGTGGCAGCGATGACGCCGGTGACCAGAAAGTCATACTGTTCGATGATGGACCCGACGATGCTGGCGATCGCCACCTTGGTAATCTGCCGCTGGGTTGGACCTGATGCGCCGGAGCGCGGTTGTTCCGTTGATCCGATGCTTGGCATGTTAAGATTTCCCCATTGAGCTTTGACTCCGCTCGTTCTGTCGGTGCGTTGCTATGGCAGAGACATTTCCGCCCGACAACCACGGGTGCGATCCGTCCCATCGTGCTGTCAGGTTGGCAGCCGGATCGGACTATGGCAGTCTGCGCATGAGGGCTTTATCAAATCCCTATCGCGGCTTCCGGTATCCGGGTGAGGTGATCCAGCACGCGGTCTGGCTGTATCACTGCTTCAGCCTGAGCCTACGGGAGGTCGAGTTGATCCTGGCGGTGCGGAGCGTGGCCGTTCGCTATGAGAGCGTCCGTGCCTGGAGCCTCTTGCGTCAGGCTGATTGCAGATGCAGCGTTATGAATCCGGCGATAGACCGATTAAAAACACTAGGAGGGAACCATCATGGCCAGCACATTGCGCGCGGACATTCCGGTGTCCGAATTACTGAAAAACGATCCCAAGAATTGGGGACGTTGGGGCGCTGACGACGAAATTGGTGCGCTTAACTTTCTTACACAGGCCGAAGTGCTCCGTGGCGTTCAAGCTGTACGGCAAGGCAAAACCTTCACGCTTCAGGTAGTGATCGGCCATCCCAAGGGCGATCCGGTCTGGCCAGGCCGCGCGCAGCCAGTACGGGTCAATGTAATGGACAAAGGCCATTACCTGTGTGGTAAAGGCCCGGCATTTCCTGGCCATGCCGAATATGCCGACGATATGCTGATCATGTATTTGCAGGGCTCGACGCAATATGACGCGCTGGGTCATGTCTGGTGCGACGACCAACTCTATAATGGTTACGATGCCCGCACTACCGCTGGCAAGATGACCAAAGCCAGCGTCTTGCCGATCGCTGAGCGTGGCATTGTCGGGCGTGGCATATTAATCGACATGGCTCGCCATCGCGACAAGCCTGTACTTGATCGCGGCGAGACCTTCACCCACGAGGATCTGCTCGCGGCAGCGGCCAGACAGGGTGCCGCCATCGAGAAACACGATATCCTGCTAATCCGCACTGGTTGGATCGGCTCGTTCTATGAGCGCGACAAGACCGAATTCTACAGTAATTTCATCGAGCCCGGCCTGACCTATTCGCCTGAGTTGGTGAAATGGTTCCATGAAATGGAGATCCCCAACTTGGTCACCGACACGATTGCCAACGAGGTTACGGCCGATCCGATCTCCGGCGTCGTGCTGCCGCTGCACAATGCGCTGATGCGAAATCTCGGAATCACTTTCACCGAAATTACCGCCCTCGACGCTCTGGCCGATGACTGCATGACAGACGGCCAGTGGACGTTTCTCTACACGGCGGCACCGCTGAAAGTCTCCGGTGGTACCGGCGCACCTGTCAATCCTGTGGTAATCAAATGACGTCCTACGAGACGAAGCCTTGGCTCGGCCTGTTCGACGCGGATCAGCCCGCCAGCATCACGCCCGACTTCACCGATGTCCTTGCGATGTTCCGAGCAGCCGTCGCCCGTTCTGGCGAGCGAGCGGCGTTGCTGTATTTCGACGGCGTGATCACCTACGACGAACTCGACAAACTAAGTGATTCCCTCGCCGGTTATTTAGCTGCTCATGGGTTCGCGCCGGGAGACCGGCTCGCAATTTTTCTACAGAACGTGCCCCAATTTGTCGTTGCCATTATCGCCGCCTGGAAAGCCGGCGGCATCGCGGTTGCGGTCAATCCGATGAACCGGATGCGAGAAATCGCCATCCTGTTCGCGGACTGCACGCCCCACGCAGTGATCTGCCACGACTCTAGCTATGAACCGGTGATCGCCGCACTCGATGCTACCCTGCGTCCCGCCCTCGTGATCACGACCTCAGTTCTGAGCTATCAAACTCGAAATGATCCTCGCCTGTTCGGCGATGCTCAGCAGCGGCAAATCGCCGATACAATCGATTTCGGAGACGCGATTACCACCGGCGGCCCAGTCCCGGTGACGCCGCATTACCAAGCGGGCGATATCGCCTTTCTTGTTTACACCTCCGGCACGACTGGCGTGCCGAAGGGGGCGATGAACACCCATGGCAACGTGGCATTCAATGCTCAAACCTATCGGGACTGGATCAAACTGGCTGAAGGTGCGCCGATTCTGGGGATCGCCCCGCTGTTTCATATCACCGGCCTGATCGGCCATGTCGCTGCCGCTTTCATCACCGCGGCCCCCTTGATTCTGACCTACCGCTTCGAGCCTGGTGTGATGCTCGATGCCATCGAGGAACACCGGGCTGAATTCACGATCGGAGCTATCACCGCCTTCATCGCAATGATGAACCATCCGAGCGCCACACGCGCGAAACTCGCGTCAATGACCAAGATCTACTCGGGCGGCGCGCCGATCCCGCCCAGCGTTGTCGTCGACTTTCGTAAAACTTTTGGGCACTACATCCATAACGGCTACGGTCTGACCGAAACCAATTCGCCGACCCATGTTGTGCCCTTGTCGCGCGAAGCCCCCGTCGATCCAGCTTCAGGCGCGCTCGCCATCGGTGTACCGGTCTATAACACGATTTCGTGGATCTGCGACGACGCGGGCAATCCGCTCCCCGTCGGCGAGATCGGCGAAATCGTGACCCAGGGGCCAATGGTGGTGCCGGGCTACTGGAATAAACCGGACAAGACCGCCGAATCCATTCGCAACAGCCGTTTCCACACCGGCGACGTCGGGTTCATGGATGCCGAAGGTTGGTTCTACTTAGTCGATCGCAAGAAGGACATGATCAACGCCGCAGGCTACAAAGTCTGGCCGCGCGAGGTTGAGGACGTGCTCTATACCCACCCGGCAGTGCGCGAAGCTGCAGTAATTGGGGTGGCGGATCCCTACCGCGGCGAGACGGTGAAGGCGGTGATCAGCCTTAAACCCGGAGCGGCCACGACTCCTGCGGACATCATCCTTTTTTGCAAGGAGCGCATGGCTGCATACAAGTATCCCAGAATGGTGGAGATCATCGAGGATCTTCCGAAAACAGTCACCGGCAAGATCCTCCGCCGCGAGCTTCGTGGCTAATTGAAACCATCGTATATTATGTCCGGCTGCGTTATCTGAGGTATACTTTGGACTGATGCGCAGCACATATAAGCAATTCACATAATGATTCAGCACAACCAAGAATGAAAGCCGCGGCTTTACGACTATCCTTCAAAATCCTCCGGTCCCTTCATCGCGGCTACACTCCTGCGGCAGAATCAAAATTATGTAAAATGATCGAAAATATTGTTCACCATTATTTACGAACCCGCGGTCAGCCACGAATTTTCGCAAGTGCGTCGATGGCAACACTCATTCGCATGGCGCTCGATGGGATCGGGATCGCCGCAATACCGCCAGCCATCGTTCGGGATGATATCGCCAATGGCCGACTTGTCCGGCTACGGAGCGGCCATCGGCTTCGGGATCTTGGTTTCGTTGCGGCATGGGCTGAAACATCCGAGAAATTCCTGATCTCCGGCATCGCGGATCTCGCGGCAGAAAGCGCCCTGTGACCTGACCGGGGTATACCTCCTATGGCCTCAGAAATCCTGGAGGAGCTTGCGCCATGAGGGGAAATCTTCGATATCCAATGATATAAGGTTAGGATCTCGACTGATGGCAGAGCAAGACGAGTTTTTCGCCCCGTATGACGCTCCGGCTGGAGGCTGGGGCGCGTTGGCTGCAACCGCAAAAGCCTTACGCCGGCAAAGCGTTGTGGCGCGCGGCAGCAAGGCGCTGTTGGCCGCGAACCAACCTGAGGGGTTCGATTGTCCGGGTTGCGCCTGGCCAGATCCGAAACATACTTCGTCCTTCGAATTCTGCGAAAACGGCGCCAAGGCAATCGCTTGGGAAGTAACAGACAAACGGGTAACGCGCGCCTTCTTCGAGCGCCATACCGTGACCGAATTGCTGGCTGAGACCGATCTTTGGCTTGAGGAACAAGGTCGGCTGACCGAGCCAATGCGTTACGATGCTGCCACTGATAAATACGTCCCCATCGCATGGAACGAAGCTTTTGCGACCATCGCGCGCCATATTCACGCGATGGATCATCCGGATCAGGCCGAGTTCTATGTCTCCGGCCGCACCTCGAACGAGGCAGCGTTTCTGTTCGCGCTGCTCGGCCGCCTCGTCGGCACCAATAATTTCCCCGATTGCTCCAACATGTGCCACGAGCCGACCAGTCGGGGCCTGCCGCTCTCGATCGGCATCGGCAAGGGCACCTCGGTGCTGGAGGATTTCGAACACGCCGACATGATCTTGAACATCGGTCAGAACCCCGGCACCAATTCGCCGCGCGCGATGGGCACGCTACGCGATGCCGCCAAGCGCGGCGCGCGGATCGTGGTGTTCAACCCGCTGCGCGAGCGGGCGCTCGAACAATTCGCCGACCCCAAGAGCACACAGGACATGCTGTCCAAGGGCGTGAAAATCGCGCATCTCTATTGCCAGGTGAAGGTCGGCGGCGATGCCGCAGCGCTGAAGGGCGTGATGAAACTTGTGATCGAGGCCGAGCGCGCGGCCAAGGCCGAAGGGCGGAGCGGTGTGCTCGATCATGATTTCATCGCAGCCCACACCCACGGGTTCGAGGATTTTGTCGCGGATCTCGACGCGACCGACTGGGCTGATATCATCGAAACCTCCGGCCTCGATCGCGCGACGCTTCAACAGGTTGCGGACATCTATTGCGAGGCCAAATCGGTCATCCTGATGTATGGCATGGGCATCACCCAGCATCGCCACGGCTCGGAAAACATCCAGCAATGCGTCAATCTGCTGCTGTTGCGGGGCAATATCGGTCGGCCCGGTACCGGTATTTCACCGGTGCGCGGCCATTCCAACGTGCAGGGCGACCGCACAGTCGGCATCGATGAAAAACCGACCGAAGCCTATCTCGATCAGTTGGCCAAGGTGTTCAAGTTCGAGCCGCCCCGCGCGCACGGGCATGGCGTGGTCACCAGCATCGAGGCGATGATCCGCGGCGAGGTGCGGGTGTTCCTGGCGATGGGCGGCAATTTCGTCGCCGCCGTGCCCGATACGCCGGTGGCCGCCGCGGCGATGCGCAGCGTCGCTCTGACAGTCGGGGTTAATACCAAGCTCAATCGCGGCCATCTGGTCCACGGTAAGGAGGCGCTCATTCTGCCTTGCCGTGCCCGCAGCGAACTCGACGAGCAAGACGGCGTGCTGCAATCGGTCACGGTCGAGGACAGTATGAGTTTTGTGCACGCCTCTGGCGGCCTGCTCGAACCGGTCAGTCCGGATCTGATGTCCGAGGTCGCGATCGTATGCGGCATGGCCAAAGCAATTTTCCCTGACCGTTACACCCATATCAACTGGGACGGCTACGTTGCGGATTACGACCGGATCCGCGACGATATCGAGGCGGTCTATCCCGATTTGTTTCACGATTTCAATCGCCGGGTGCGTCAACCCGGCGGGTTCCGACTGCGCAATCCAGCGAGTGAACGGATATGGCACACCAAATCCGGACGTGCCAATTTTCTGGTGTTCAAGGGCGTTGCGGAGGAAAAGTCCCGTAACAATGAACCCAAAGTTCTTCGCCTCGCCACGTTGCGAAGTCACGATCAATACAACACGACCATCTACAGCAATAACGATCGGTATCGTGGCATCACCGGTACTCGCATGGTAGTCCTGATGAATGAAGCGGACATGATGGAGCGCGGAATCATGCCGGGTGACAAGATTCGGTTACGCACAATCTCGACTGACGCAACCTTACGCGTGGTCGAGAACCTTACAGCCATAAAATATAACATCCCGCGTGGTTCGATAGGTGCATATTATCCTGAAACCAACGCGTTGTTACCGCTGAGTCATCACGATGAACTAGCAGAAACGCCAGCGGCAAAGTCGATCCCGGTACTAGCAGAGGCAATGGGCTAACAGAATTACAGCCCTGTAATTCTTCGGGCATACAGCTCAGCCGGTCAGTTGCTTCATGGTGCCAAATTGACATACAGCTTAATGTGACCTGTCAGTCGCTATCCGTAGGCGCCGACTGAACGTTCCGAGATGTGATGACGAGAATGAAGCGGCCAGGCGGCAGGTTTGTCGCCCAGCCGCTCCAGTTCTCGCTAAATGTCGATGTGCCAACCCAGAGCGAGATTGAGAACGATCCCGTAGGTGAGATACATCAACAGTAGCCCCGTGACGATGTGGGCGATACCGAGAGCCTTTCGGCTAAGCGGCATCATAAAATCGAAACAGTAGAAAAACTCACAAAAGTAGACTGTCATTAATCCCACAAACAGAAGTGCCACAGGCATATCTCCTGCATTGAAGAAAACGATCAGTCCAAGAAGCGAGACGAGAAAAAAGGGAATACACATATATCCGTTTGGTACGATCGAGCCCCCTCGGATACGGCTGAGACCCATAGCAAGCCAGTGAATTCCAAACACAGTGGTCTCGATGCCTGCGGCGTAGAGCGGAGGACCTTTGAATACCTGGAACCAAGTGAGGCCAAGAAGAATGTAAGTGCCACAAAGGAACTGAAGCATACCGGGCATCCAAAAGCCCCACCAACCGTTAGAGATTTCAGTTGCTTCGGACTTTGCCGGATAACCAAAAAGTTCCTGGGGTCCGAAAATGAGGTATCCGGTGCCGAGTCCAAAAAAGGCGAGGCCAAGAGGAACGTAGGCCGGTGGTGTAACCTGACGTCTGGAAATTCATTTTGGGTTGGGAGTTGGTGCCCTTGCCGGGGCATGCCCCGGCAAGGGCTGTTCATTCTGGTATTCCATGCAGTTGTTCACACCAACATGGAGACCGATGAATGGACGCCAAAAAGGATACGATTATCGAGGCACTTTTGGAACATCTGATCGAAAACGGCGCAGGCGATATCGCCACGGTATTTGCCAGGACCTTCGAACTCGCCATGCAGATCGAGCGCGAACGCTTCCTCCACGCCAGTCACTACGAGCGCAACCCCGATCGTCAGGGTTACGCCAATGGCTACAAGCCCAAGCGGATCGATACCCCGGCCGGGTCGATCACCGTCGATGTCCCCAAAACCGCCGGTCACGTGGGCGAACCCTTCTACCCACAGTCCCTCGAACGCGGCCGACGCTCGGTCCGCGCCGTCATGGTCGCCGTCGCCGAAATGTACATCAAAGGCGTCTCCACCCGCGACGTCGAGGCCGTCATGCGCGAATTCGGCATCGAAAGCCTCTCCTCCGCTCAGGTCAGCCGCGCCAGCAAGCTGCTCGATGACGAACTCGCCGCCTGGCGCACCCGACCCCTCGCCGAGATCCGCTACCTCATCCTCGACGCCAGATATGAAAAAATGCGCGATAATGGCGTCGTCCGCGATGCCGCCGTGCTCTCGGCCATCGGCATCGGACCCGATGAACGCCGCCGTGTCCTCGGCGTCTCGGTCGCCCTTTCCGAGGCCGAAGTCCATTGGCGTGCCTTCCTCGAAAGCCTCCATCAGCGTGGCCTGCGAGGCGTCGAATTCATCGTCTCCGATGACCATGCCGGATTGCACGCCGCACGCCGCGCCGTCTTCGGCGCCGCACACTGGCAACGATGCCAGTTCCACCTCGCCCAAAACGCCATCCACCACGCCCCCAACCACGCCATCCGCAAACGCATCGGCGCAGAACTCCGGACCGTCTGGAACGCAAATTCCCTCGCCGCTGCCCAGATCGCTCTCACAACCCTCGTCAATGCCTATCGCGACACCGCACCAAAGCTCGCCGATTGGCTCGAACGAAATATCCCCGAAGGCCTCACCGTCTTCACACTGCCAGAACCCCACCAGCGCCGGCTTCGCACTTCCAACCCCATGGAACGCGGCATCCAGCAGGAACTCAAACGCCGCACCACCAAAATCAGGGTCTTCCCCAACGAAGCCTCCCTCGAACGCCTCGTCAGCGCCGTCCTCGTCGAAATCGATGAAAAATGGGCCGCCGACACCAAGGGCTACATCAAGTGGGACTACCAGGATGCCTGACCCCCGCTCGCCCTATTTTCCAGACATCAGGTTGCTCAATCACGTAGGCCGAGGCCGGGAAGCTAAATATCGCTGTCGTCACGCTTTTCTATACTCCCTGATATCGGCCAGATTGGTTCCTACCCGGTGCACAAACCTAATTCCGCGCCGACGATGTTTCGACATCAAACGGTGCTTTAGGCGAGAAAATTTACTAAATCGCTAGCGAGAGGATCAACACTTTGTGATCGAATTCGGTTCGCGTCATGTTGATCTATCGGGATTGCCGCGCGCGATTTTCTCCCCGACACCACTTTCGAAATACGCGTTGCCCCGCCAAAGGACGTTGACCCGGATGCCCTTGGCGGCAAGCTGGTAAGACAGACCCTTGGCGTAATGAATCAGCCGCTGCCTTGAACAGCTCGTAGGGCCCCCCAGCATACGCACCTCAAATCCAATACCTCAAAGCGGGATGGCCCACTCGCTCTTTCGGCAAGGATGCGTACTCTACGAACTCATACCCAATATGCCAGTGCATCGTCTCTGCCCATTGATATCGGATCGAAAACTTCGGTTGATAGTATCCATCCGGCGAAGACCGCGTCCTGATAGCCGCTCGGCGTTCACGGATCGCTGTAGTGGGGTGATCAGGCGACCTGTGCGACTGGGTTGTGGTTTTGCGGATCGATCCAGTTCCAAGGCATCAGTTCCTCGATCCGGTGGACCGGATGGCCGGCGATGCGCGCGAGGATGTCGGCGAGCCAGGCCTGCGGATCGACATCGTTCATTTTTGCCGTTTATGCCGTCCGCCGAACTATGCCGAATGGTTTTATTTTTGCCCTAAATGGCGATGACCTGGACTTGATGGGTTCGGCATAGTTTGTCCCCTGCCTCCGCTTTCAACAGCGGAGAATAGGAACATGAATTGTGAAGAGTATTTGCTTAGAAGCCGGCTGTACCAGCGTCTCAAGGGCGGGCAGCACGGCCAGCTTGTCGAGCGCTACGCAGCACGTATTGTGAGAGACGGGCTCGTTCGACACGGCGTCTGGCGATCTTTCAATGTGGTCGGGGGGCTGTTGAGTTGGATCGCAAGCCGTCGCAGCACGGTGGCGGATCTCGATGAACGAGTGACCGAAAAATATCTCCGGCATCGGGCTCGGAAGCAGTCTATCCAGCCTGGCGACCGATCCGCGCTGAAGCGATGGCTATCGGTATTGCGCGAGGAAGGTGCGATCGCGCCAGCGGTGATGCCGCCTGCCACCTCGCGAGATCGGATTTTTAGTGAATTCGCTGCCTATCTGAGGACAGAGCGCGGCCTGACCCCGAAGTCCATCGTTCGTCATCTCCCGCCTATCCGCAGGTTCCTGCACGAGGTGTGCCCCGCCGGCGACGCCGACCTAGGCAAGATCAGTCAGGTGGAAGTGATCCGCTATATCGAGCGCCACGCCCAGGATTGGAGCCCTGCAACTGGGAAGGGGATGTGCTCGTCGCTGCGAGTCTTCCTTCGTTACCTCCACCATCAAGGGCTGAACCCTCGCGCGTTGGCCCATTGTGTGCCGTCCATGCGACGATGGAAATTCGCGGCACTGCCCACTTTTCTGACCGCCACCCAAGTTCAGAGGGCGCTTGACGGTTGCGACCGGGCAACCCCTATGGGACGGCGAGACTACGCCATTCTGATGATGCTGGCTAAGCTCGGCCTCCGCGCCGGCGAGGTAGCGACCCTCACCTTGGATGATATCGACTGGCGTACCGGCGAGATTCTCGTTCGTGCCAAGGGCCGACAGCGCGCACGAATGCCGATCTTGCCGGATGTTGGCGCGGCCATCGTTGCATATCTACGCGATGGCCGTCCACAGGCCTCGTGTCGGCAATTGTTTATTCGCACGCTCGCGCCTCATCTCGGCTTTGCTTCTGGGTGTGCGATCACGATGATCGCCAAAATGGCTCTTGATCGCGTCGGAATTGAGGGCTGCGCACACCGCGGTGCCCATATCTTCCGGCACAGCCTCGCCACCGAACTGCTTCGGTCCGGCGCAACCTTGTCCCAGATTGGTCAGCTGCTGCGGCACGAGAGCCACGACACCACCCGGATATACGCGAAGGTCGATATCGAAACGCTGCGGACATTGAGTCGGCCCTGGCCGGGAGGCGCGCAATGATCGACCTAAGATCCGCTCTCGAGAAATATCTAAGTATGCGCAAGGGACTTGGATATAAGTACGAGCAACAAACCCGGCGGCTCCGCGACTTTGTCGCATTCATGGAGAAGCGCAAGGCTAAAACCATCACTACCAAGCTCGCGATGGAATGGGCGACACTGCCGCCTGATCGGCATGCGTATTGGGCTTTGCGGTTGAGCGACGTGCGCGGGTTCGCGCGCCATGTCTCCAACTTCGATCCGACAACGGAGGTACCCCCAGCCGGCGTCCTGCCGGGATGGAAGCGTGCGAAGCCTCATATCTACAGCGACGCGCAAATCGATGATCTGCTGGCGGCGGCTCTGGCTTTGCCGCCAGAGAGGGGCCTGCGGCGATGGACCTACCATACACTGTTCGGCCTGATCGCGGTCACCGGTATGCGTCTCTCTGAGGCGATGGGGATTGAGCGTGACGATGTCGACCTCGACAAGGGGGTGCTGACGGTCCGGCTGACCAAGTTCGGCAAATCACGACTCTTGCCATTGCATCCAACGACCAGCGCCGCGCTGCGCAGCTACGCCAACCGGCGCGATGCGCATCTCGGCCCGCGCTGCGGTTCGACCTTCTTCGTCGCCGAACAGGGTGGCCGCCTGCTGCACCAGTACGTCCATCGCGTCTTCTGGCGCCTGTCCCATGAGATCGGGCTGCGGCGCCCTGGCGATCGTACCGGGCCACGCGTGCATGACTTCCGGCACCGCTTTGCTATCCGGAC
This sequence comes from Acidiphilium acidophilum, assembly GCF_033842475.1. Lineage (NCBI taxonomy): Bacteria > Pseudomonadati > Pseudomonadota > Alphaproteobacteria > Acetobacterales > Acidocellaceae > Acidiphilium > Acidiphilium acidophilum. The sequence continues at coordinate 40,068 of NZ_JAWXYB010000018.1, forward strand.
GCTGCTCGATTGGCATCGCGAAGGCAAGAACGTCGAACAGAAACTTCCGGCACTCTCCACCTACCTCGGCCACACCTGTGTACGCGATACATACTGGTATCTCTCGGCCTGCCCTGAGTTGATGGAAGAAGCGGCGCGGTGCCTCGATCGGCGATGGGAGGCGACGCCATGAAGCCCCCCTGCAATATCGCCACGTTGATCGAGCGCTACTTCACCGAGTGGCTCATACGCCAGCGTAACGTCAGCTCCAACACGATCGCATCCTACCGGGATACGTTCCGGCTACTGTTCAGGTTCGCACAAATGCGGCTCCATAAGCCCCCTTCGGATTTGGCACTCAGCGACCTAGATGCACCGTTTATCGGTGGATTCTTAATCGATCTTGAGATGAAGCGCGGTGCCAGCCCCAAGACTCGCAACCTGCGCCTTACAGCCATCAGGGCCTTCTTCCGATTCGTATCGTTCGAGGAGCCGGCACACAGCGCGCTGATCCAGCGCGTGCTCGCGATACCGAGCAAGCGCCACGATAAGCGACAGGTGCACTTCCTGACACGTCCCGAGATTGAGGCCATTCTCGCCGCGACCGATCGGACGACGTGGCTCGGCCGCCGCGATCACACCTTGCTGCTTCTAGCAGTCCAGACGGGCTTGCGCCTCTCCGAGTTGATCAGTCTCGACAGGGAGGCAGTCCACCTCGGCGCCGGCGCTCATGTCCGGTGCGTCGGCAAGGGGCGGAAGGAGCGAGCCACGCCGCTATCCACCATTGCTCGAGGTGCGCTCCAGGCATGGCTGAAGGAGCCTGCCCGGAAAGGAGGAACTGTTCTGTTCCCCAACATGCACGGTGGGCGACTCAGTGCCGACAGCGTCCAGTCGCTACTGGCGAAGTATGTGAAGGTCGCCACCGAAAATTGTGCGTCGTTAAAGTCGAAGCGGGTGTCGCCCCACGTGTTGAGGCACAGCGCGGCCATGGAGTTGCTGCAGGCGGGCGTCGACTGCTCCGTGATCGCGCTTTGGCTCGGTCATGAATCGATCGAGACGACACAGACCTATCTGCATGCACATATCGCCCTCAAGGAGGCCGCATTGGCAAAGCTCACGCCATACCAGAGCGGAAAGAAAACGCGCTTCCGCCCCGACGACCGATTACTCGCCTTCTTGGAAGCGCTCTGACTGGCTAAACTATGCCGAATGAAACGGAATCAACTGCCACGGAAGAACCGAGAGAAACTCGACAACCGTGCATTTTTCGGAAACCATTCGGCATAGTTCGGCGGACGGCATAAACGGCATTATGCCGCGCCCGGCATAATGCTGTCGTGATCAGGGTGTACATCATGGCGGCCCTTTCCCCACCCCGGTCGGAACCGGCGAATAACCATGATTTTCTGCCCAGAGCCAGGGTCCGCAGGGCGCGTTCGGCCGCGTTGTTGGTCAGGCAGATCCGCCCGTCGGTCAGGAACCGCGTGAACGCCGACCAACGGTTCAGCATGTAGTCCATCGCCTTTGCGACATCGTTGTGCCGCGAGAGTTTGGCCCGCTCGGCACGCATCCAACTTTCCAGTTCGGTGACCAGCGGGGCGCTGAGCTGTTGGCGCGCCGCCAGGCGTTCAGCCGGCAACTGGCCGTTGATGCCCCGCTCGATTTCAAACAGCGCGTCGATCCGCTGCACCGCGGCCAGCGCCATCGGGGCGACGAAGGCAGGCGTCTTGCCTTGCGCGCGGCGTTTGGCGTTTCGAGCGATGTCGGCCAGTTCGAAGAATTTTCGTCGCCCGTGCGCCCAACACGCCGCTTCGATGATCGGGCCAGGGGATCGGGTCGGCACGTACAATTTGTTGTAGCCGCCATAAGCATCCGCCTGGAATATCCCGCTGTATTCGGCAAGATGACTTTGCGGGTGAATGCCGGCGCGGTCGCGGGAATAATAGAACACCGCGCAGGGTGGACCCGATCCGCCAAACGGTCGATCGTCGCGCACATAAACCCAGACGCGGGCGATATCGGTCTGACCCTGCGCAAGCACCGGCACGGTGGTGTCATCGCCGTGGATCCGACCGCCGGTGAACACCATGGTTTTGATGAAGGCATACACCGGCTTAAGCGCGACACAGGTGGCGCCGATCAGATCGGCCAGGGTCGAGACGCTGAGCGCAACGCCTTCCAGGCCGAACCGTTCGGATTGGCGGTTCAGCGGCTGATGCAGGCCAAACTTGTCGTAGGCGATCATCGCGAGCAGGCTGGGACCGGCGAAGGCGCGCGGAATGGTGTGGAAGGGTGCGGGTTCCTGGCTGATCTTCTCACAATCGCGGCAGGTGAATTTCTCCCGCACATGCTGGATTACCTTGAACGTTCGCGGGGTGGATTCCAACGTCTCGGTGACACTCTCCCCGAGCTTGGCCAGGCGCGAGCCACCGCAGCAGAAGCACTGGGTCGGCCCCGGCAGGACAACCCGCTCGCGGAGCAGGTGCTCGGGGAAGGGCTGGCGCGACGGGCGCTTGCGGGTGAAGCCGGCGACAGTCGTGGTTTTGGCCTTCGCGGCTTCCTGCTCGGCATGTAGTTCGTCCTCGGTGGCACTGGTCTCGAGCTCTTCGAGTTTCAGCTCCATCTGGTCGAGCAGCCGGGCCGTGCGTTCCGCCCTGGGGCCGTAGAGGGCGCGCTTGAGCTTCTCGATCTGCAGCTTCAGATGCTCGACATAGGCGGCGGTATCGGACTGCGCGGCGCGCGCTGCGGCTGAATCCGCTTCGGCGGCATCAGCTCGCGACATCGCTCCTCGAACGATCTCTTTCAGCGCGGCAATGTCGTCCGGCAGGGCCAGCGAATCGATATCCATGCATCGGATAGAATCATAAACCGCTTGGGTTTCGCTACAGAAATCCGTAGCAAACAGCAGGTTTTTACCCTGATTTTTTGCACTTACCCGGCAGATTGTGGCCGCCAGGTTTGTTGCGGATTTCTCCAGTCGATCGCCTCCAGAAGATAACCGACCTGACCCGCCGTAAGTGACACAGCCCCATCCGTCGTCTGTGGCCAGATAAAACGGCCCTTGTCCAAACGCTTCGCAAATAGCGATAACCCGACACCGTCATGCCAGATCGCCTTGATCAACGATCCGCTGCGTCCCCGGAAGAAGAAAACGTCACCGCAGAATGGCTCCCGGCCCAGGCCTTGCTGCACCTGCAACGCGAGACCCCTCATCCCGCGACGCATATCCGTGTGCCCCGACGCCAGCCAGATCCGTACGCCGGCTGGAACCGGGATCATCGCCGCACCGCCGTCATCACACGACGCAAGGCGGCCATCCCAACCCCGTCATCAACCCGAACACAGGTGCCGTCCGGCAGCACGATCTCAATCCGCCCCATCTCGGATCGCGCTGCCCGCTTGTGCGACACAGAATCTGCATCGGTCTCATCCACCGAAGCTGATTTGCCAGACCCCCGCGGCATCGACAGCGCCGCACTCGCCATCATCCGCACCGGAATGAACTCCGGCTCTACCGGCACCCGTGCCAACTCACCGCGCCGAACCTGCCCGCGCCATTTCCACAACTGCCCTCGCGAAATATCGTGCCGCCGTGCCACCAAAGCAAATACCGCATCCGGCGCCTCAGCCTCTGCGACAATCCGAAGCTTGTCCTCATCCCGCCAGCGACGTCGCCGCTCAGTCCCCGTGATGATCTCCATCCGCCAAAGCTCCCCCCATATGAATCAGCTCATAGCAGCGCTATTATGAGCGGCTTCTTCCCGTAGCGGCAGGCGGCTCAGACCGGATGGTTACGGTTGATATCGCAATGAGCGGATTCTTGAGGAGCTTGGTAGGACTTCGGCATGTCGCTCGCGAGCGTCGCATGGGGGGCTCTCCATCAATATTTCCTCCCTCGTAATGATACCTAACTCCCGCTAACCCCGCATTTTTTTAGAGTTGAGCCATGCGCCGCCGCCAAGGGGGTCGAACAGTTTGACGACGGGGTGAGGGTCGAAGGCGGGGTTGGTGGCATCGCTTTGGCCGTTCGCGAGTATGGTGGCTCGTTGTTCGTCGGGGTTGAGCATGGGTGTCTCCATGGGCCGGGCGGTGGGTCCCGCCCGGCCTGTTGATGGTGAGAGGGCAGCGTTATTCCGCCGCCATCTGTTCCGACTGGCTGGGTGATCCGGCTTCGGGTGCTTCATCGGACGCCGGCTCGTCTTCGGGGTCCTCGTCAGCCTCGGTCGGGCCATCGGGGGCCTCGTCGTCGATCGCGACATCGCTCTCGTCGTCATTCGCCGCGGCAAGGCGTGCCTGCGTCTCCGCCAGCTTGGTCAATTCCTCCTGTGACAGGGCGAAGTTTGCGGCGGGGTAGACGAAGCGTTCGGTCTTGAACCGATCGACCACGGCGGCGCGGGTGGCCTTTCCGGTCGGTCGGGGCAGCACGCCGCTCGCGCTGCCGATCCGCTCGATCTCGGGCTTGGACAGGCAGGAGAGAAATTCCTGCGTCGCCATGCTCGGCAGGAACCGGTCCGCGTCGATCTCGTTGCCCGCGATCCGTGCGACCGGCCCTGACTGCATCCCGAAGCCGTCGCGCATGCAGAGCGCATGCTTGAGCATGGCCCGCGCTCCAGTCCGGATCGTGTCAGGATCGAAGGTCAGAACACCGCCGGATATCAGCGGATAGGCGATCGTGCTGCGTCGGCGGTAGATTTGGCCAGGTTCGATCTTCTCGCCGGTGCGGACTTGCACATTGTCGCCAGCGAACGCGAGCACGAGCAGGGCAATCAGGGTCTGATCGTCGATCTCGACCTTATCCAGCGCCTCATGCAGGGCGTCGGTTTGGAAGTCGCCGATCATCTTGAGCCCTTCCTTGGTGACCGGCGGGCGGGAACTCGTTTGCACGAATTCAGCCGCAGTCTCGATCTCGCCTGCATCACCGGCATCTCCGGCTTCGTCCGTTGAGCCCCCTGCCCCGGCTACGGCAGTGGCCGTTGGCTTGCCCTTCGCCTTCGATTTCGCAACCGGCTTTGGCGCGGGGAGGCGGTAGATCACCGTTTCGACGCAGCCGGTGCGTTCGTTGACGTAGCGCCCGGCGATCTCGCCCTTGCCCGGCTTGTCGCCATAAATCCTGGTCGCCTTGGCGGGCAGTTTCGGTTCACCCTGCTCGTTCAACGGCAGGATGACGTGCCCCTTGGGCAGCTTCTTGCTGAGATATTCATGCTGGGCGTTGAGGTACGCATCGGCCTGGGTGGTGAAGCGGTTATCCTGACCGTCCTGAGCGAACAAGTCCTCTTCCCAGAGAATGCCGTTGGCCTTGGCGATCTTGGCATCGAACTCGGCATCGCGGGCATAGAACCGGGTTTTGGTCAGCGCCCGGGCCAGCTCCCACCACGAGGTGCGTTCGGTCTTCTTCGGCTTGTGCTTCTTCCAGGCTTCCGCCTGATCCTCGCGTGAGGCGCTGGCGATGGTGCGCAGATCCCGCTCGTTCGGTTCATCCCCCTTGGCCATCTGGTCGAGGATGGCGGGATGGATCGAGCCGCAGAGTTTCAGGCGTTTGATCACCCGCGGCGGCAGCGAGAGCGCGGTGGCGATGCCGTCCTCGCTCCAGCCATCGCCGCAGAGGGCTTCGATGGCGCGCCACATGTCGACCGTGCCGAGCCCTGCGCGCACGATATTCTCGCTGAAGGCGCGCATGCTGTCGTGATTGGCGTCATCGCCATCGATCACCAGCACCGGGATGGTGGCGAGACCGGCCGCGATGCAGGCGCGGGTGCGGCGATCACCGGCCTTGATCACCAGCCTGCCGTCGATCTCACGGGCGATCGGCGGTTGGATCAGGCCGATTTCGCGGATATTGGCCGCAAGCTGGTCCTCGTAGGCGGCGTCTGGTTTGGTCCGCCGCGGGTTGGCGGGATTGGGCACGAGTGTCTTGGGATCAACCTGTCTCAGGTTCATCGGTAGCTCCTTTTGTGCGTTGGGGTCGGTTGGGCTGGTTTGATCGCAGCTTTCCCTACCAGTTCATTCTGGAAGTGATTCCCGCCGTGCAGGGTGACGGGACCGGCACCATTGCCGGCGAGCCGCCCTGTCCTGCGGCGGGCCGGAACGGCGCCGACGCGGGACCGGGCGGCGCAGGCGGCGATGGAGCGCAGCGCTGCCGGGCACGGCACTCTGCGACGCGTGGCTGCGATAAGCCGCGATGGTCGGATCAGAACCCGGCGAAGAGATCGGGTTGGGTCGCTACAGCTTGGGGCGGCGGGGCGGATGGCCCGGTTGCCATCGTAGTGGTTGCCGTGGTGGTCGCCGGGACGTGCGCCGCGCCTTGCCGTTCCGGGGGCGCGGGATTGTTCACCGGCTCGAATTTCCGGGCGAGGCGTTGGTATTCCGCCCGGTCTCGCGCCTCGTGTTCCTGTGCAAGCAATCGGCGGTGCCAGTCGAGGATAGCTGTCCCTTTCAGCCGCCGGATGATGGCCCGCTCGACGTCGCTGTAGGTCCAGCCCGGATCGCCGTAGCAGGGGTGGGTGATCGTCTGTTCGAGGGACTCGATCTTCGTGGCGCGGCTGCGGAAGAACTCATCCCGGAAGCCGGTATGATTGGTGTGGGCGATATGCCCGAACGTGTTGCAGAGGCGATGGTAAAACGCCTTGGTGAACAGACGTTCGGGAAAATCCTCCGCGATGAACCGGAGCAGGTGGTTGGCGAATTTCGCCTTGTCGGCGCCGGTGTCCCATTTGGTGGCCGTGAACGGATCGGCGGTGAGCAGCGGCAGGCGGATGGCGCGCGACAGCGCGATCGGCAGCATGGCGATCTCCTTTCGGGTGGCGTGGTCAGGATTGGGGTCAGGGTCTCGAAGCGTGTGGAGCCCGGTGGGCGAGCCGCCGGTCTTGTGATGGCTCGCCCGATCTATGGTACCGGGGAACGCGGGGCGGGGGACAGGACGGATCGACCCGCTCAACGACCCTCTGCGGGATCGCTGTCGTCATCCGAATTGGGCGTACCGACATCATCGGTCGCATCGTCCTCGAAGCTGCCGTGGCGGTGGAACAGGACCGGGAATTCGAGAGCCGCCTCCCCTGCCCCACCCGTCGCGCTCGCTTCGTCCTCGCTCGCGGCCAGCGCCTTGTCGATCGCGGCCAGTTCCGCGAGCTTGGCATCGAGTTCGCCCTGCAGCTCGAACGGAGCACCGATCCGGGATTCGTATTCACCGATCCGGTATTCGGCGTTGCGCAGATCCTCCTCCGCCCGCTGGCGCTCGGTTTCCAGGCGGACCAACGCGCCTTCCAGCCGGGCGATCACGCCGAGCGGGTTCATCTCCTCGGGCATCTCGACCAGCAGCGGGCGATCGGTCAGGTGCAGGAGCACCTTGGCGCTGTCGATCCCGCCCTTGCGGTTCCGGGTGATCCGCAGCGAGATTTTGAACCCGCCGATTTCACCGGCAATCGCGTCGGTCTCTCCCCAGGCACTCTCCATGATCGTGCGGATCAGCACCGATCCGGCCTGCTTGCGCTCGGTGAACCGCTCCTCGCCGAGAACCATGGCGAAGGCTTCCCCGCGCGTGTCGATCCGCCGCGCGATGTCCTGATCGAGCCCGGCGATCCGCTTCGTAGCGTCGGTAATGGTCCAGCGCGCCTCGTTCAGGGTGCGGCGGATCGCGATCTGGCCGTCGATATGGGCATCGCTCAGGCGCCGGAGCCGGGCCAATTCGGCTTCGAGACCGGCCTTCTGCATCAGCCGCTGATCCCCCGAGGCGATCGCCTTGGCCATCGCGAACTGGTTGGACTGGCTCCCGGCGTCCTCCAGCCGCCGGATCGAGCGATCACCCGACAGCGAGGCTTCGATGAAGCGCTGCTTGCGCTCGTTGTTCTGCCACATCGTCGCGTCCATGCTGGTCTGCGTCGCATAGGCGTAGATCGCGATCTCCTCGTTCTGGTTGCCCTGCCGCTCGATCCGTCCCTCGCGCTGCTCGATGTCCGAGGGCAGCCACGGCACATCGAGATGGTGCAACGCGACCAACCGCTTCTGCCCGTTCACACCGGTCCCGAGCGTCTGCGACGATCCGATCAGGACCCGCACCTTGCCCGCGTTGAAGTCGGCGACCACCCGCTGTTTCTCCGCCGCCTTGCGGTAATCCTGCATGAAGGCGATCTCTCCGGCGGGCACGCCGCGCGCGACCAGCTGGTCCCTGATCCAGCGATAGGCCGAGAAGCCACGGGTCTTCTCGACGTTCAGCGTCCCGAGATCGGAGAAGATCATCTGACCCGCGCCCCGGTTGGGGTAAGGTTCACCGCTGGCATCGAGATATTGCCGTGCCGCCGTGTCGCGCCAGATCTCGAATACCTTGTCGATCATGGCGTTCAGCTTGCTGCCAGGGTCCGGCATCCCGCCCTGGGTGACCAGGCGCAGGTCGATCGCGGCATGGCGGCCATCGGTGATCACCGAGAGCAGGATATCATCGCCCTTCTGCGGCTTGCCTTTGCGCGCCTCGATCTCCTTGATCCGGTGATCGAGGAAGCGTTGATAGGCCCGGAAGTTCTCGCTCGGCTCGACCGCGACCAGCTGGCGCTTGCCGGTGGCGATCCGGGGCAGTTTCAGATAGTCGCGCAGATCGGCCTTCTGGACGACATCGGCGAAGCTGCGGAAGATATCGATCAGCTCCGGCACGTTGACGAATTCCGAGAACCGGGTGACCGGCTTGTAGTGGCCGGAGGGCTGAAGTTCGAGATCGGTGCGGGCATCCCCGAAATTTGCCGCCCATCCATCGAAATGCTGCAAACCCATCCGGGTCAGGATGTCCTCGGCGAAGAAGCGCTGCAGCGTGTAGAGTTCACCCATGGTATTGGTGATCGGCGTGCCGCTGGCCATCACCAGAGCCCGGCCGGGGTTCTTCCGGTCGATGAACCGCGTCTTGACGAACAGATCCCAGGCCCGCTGCGACCCGTTCGGATCGACGCCCTTGAGGGTCGCCATGTTGGTCGCGAAGCTGAGCTTGCGGAATTCCTGGGCTTCGTCGACGATGATCTGGTCGATCCCCATCTCGCTGATCGTCAGCAGATCGTCCTTGTCGCTGCCGAGGGTTTCCAGCCGGGCTTCGAAGCCTTCCTTGATCCGCTCGATCCGCTTGCGGCTGATCCGGTCCTCGCTGTCCACCGAGGCGAGGATGTCCTCCATCGCGGCGATCTGCTCCTGAAGCATGCCACGCTCGAAGCTGGCCGGGACCGCGATGAACTTGAAGGCGGAGTGGGTGATGATGATGCAATCCCATTCCCCCGTCGCGGCGCGGGCGATGAAGCGCTGGCGCTTCGCCTTCGCAAAATTCGTCTCGTCGGCGACCATGATGCGGGCGGTCGGATAGAGCAGCAGGAATTCCCGGCTCGCCTGGGCGAGGCAATGGCCGGGGACCACCATCATCGCCTTGGTGATCAGGCCGAGGCGCTTCTGCTCCATCACCGCAGCCGCCATCGAGAAGGTTTTGCCGGCCCCGACCGCATGCGCGATATAGGTCGCGCCATCGGCGATGATCCGCCAGATCGCGCGCTTCTGGTGGGCATAGAAGCTGATCACGCTGGATGCGCCGGGCAGGGTCAGGTGCGACCCGTCGAAATGCCGGGGCACCAGATTGTTCATCAGGTCGTTGTAGATCCGGCACAGCCGTTCGGCGCGCTCCGCATCGGTCCAGATCCAGGACTGGAACGCGGTCTTGATTTTGGTCAGCTTCTCCTTGGCCGCCTCGGTCTCGATCACGTTGAGCTGGCGGCGTTCGGTCCCGTTCTCCATCCAGATGTCCCAGATCTGCGGGATCTGCGAGTTCAGCGCGTCATCGAGCAACTCGCCGGCGTGGCGGCGCCCGGTGCCCCATTCGGTGGTGCAGGCCCCGACCCCGGCGAAGGCGCTGGTATTCAGCGACCAGCTGCCGATCTCGCGGACATGGTGGACCTTGGTGAGGACACCGATGATGTCCGTGCAGAAGCGTTCGATCATGCTGGTCGGGATCCAGGTCGCGCCGAGCCGCGCGGTGATCTCGGAGGGTTTCAGATCGACCGGCTGGGCGGCTTCGAGCGCGGTGACGTTGATCTCGAAGCGCGGGTCATCCAGTGCCGCGCCACGGGCGGTGACCAGCTTGGTCCGCACCGGGCCGGAGAGGTAGGCATCGGCGGTCTCCCAGCGTCCGGTCTCCGGATTGAGGAAGATCGCGGGTCCAAGGTCGGCGATCACCGCCTCGGCGGTGCTGCCGATCAGTTCGGCGATGTGGTCGGGGTCGGGGGCACCACGATCGTGCAGGCACATGGTCAGCGCATCCGTGACCGTCTCGATCGCGGGATCCGCCGGCGGATCGATGACGCGGCGGTCGAAGATCGCGCCATGCTGCCCGCGCCTTGTGTCGGTATCGTACTCCTCGATCGAGGCGACCAGCCAGACATCGGGATCGTCGGCGAAGGGGGCGAGATTGGGGCGGCGGACGATATCGCGGGTCTTGCCGGTCTCCTCGTCGGTGATCGTCACGATGTCGGTCTTGTTGATCGGCCCGTAGCTCCGGACGAACCGGCCATAGGCGAGGCGGAGATCCTTCTGGGCGTCCTGCCACGGCAGGTTGGCCTCCTGGGCACGCAGCACCGCGCGCACCGCGTTGCGCACCGGGATCAGCGCGTCGATGATCTGCGCCGAGAGCAGCGGGATGCCATCGCGCCTGGAGTTCTTCTGCTTGACCGCGATCTCGGTCGGGATGCCGTCGATCACCTGATGCAGCCGGTTGCGGATCACCAGATAGCTGCCTTCGCGGATCGTCGCACCCTCGGCCGCGGTGCCGGTGTAGACCGGTGAAGCGATCTCGTCGGGTTTGCGGAACCGCGCCGGATCGGGGGTGTGGACGCCGGCAGGGAGGGTCGCCAGCGCCTCGCGCAGAGCATCCTGCAGCGCGGGGCCGGTATCGCCCTTGCAGGTGTAGATCAGCCCGTAGGGGCTGCTGGTCCGGTCATGAGTGCCGAGCACCTGCCCGGGCCGGTCGAGGAAATATCGGTTGATCGCAATCGCGGGTTCCCCGTCCGATGCGGGCAGGGCTTCGCCGGTGCCGATCCAGTTCACCGCGCCGGGGATCTCGTCATCCCCGCGCGCGCGGAACAGCAGCAGGTCGACCACGACGTCGGTGCCGGCATCGGCGCGCATCGCCCCGGCGGGCAGGCGCACCGCGCCGAGCAGATCGGCACGGGCGGCAATGATCTCGCGCGCGGTCGCATCGGTCTTGTCCATGGTCCAGCGGCTGACCACGAAGGCAGCGAGACCGCCGGGGCGCAGATGATGGATCGCGCGGGCGATGAAGTAATCGTGCAGCGAGAGGGCGACGGGCGGCGTGACCTCCATCAGCCGCTGGGTCCGGTCCGAGAAGGGCGGGTTCCCGATCGCGAGATCGAGATCCCCGGCGAGCTTCGCCTTGGTGAAATCCTCCTGCCGGATCTGGCTTTCCGGAAACAGGAGCCGGGTGATACGCGCAGTCACCGGATCAGCCTCGATCCCCGTGAAATGGCTGTTCGCGGCGATGGTCTCCGGGGCCAGAGCGAGGAACAGGCCGGTGCCGCAGCCGGGTTCGAGGATGCGACCGCCTTCATAGCCGAGGCGCTCCACCGCGTTCCAGAGCGCACGGATGAGGTATTCGGGGGTGTAGTGGGCATACTGGGTCGCGCGCATCAGCCCGGCCCGCTCATAGCCGCTGACCAGGGTTTCCAGATCGGTGCCGATCTCGTCCCACCCGGGGCGGAACGCCTCGCCGGCGCGGCGGAACACGCTCTGGGCCAGTTCGGTGCTGCTGAAGGCGCAGAACTTGATCAGCGTCGCCTGCTCTTCCGGCGTGGCCGGACGCGCGGCGGCTTCGATCGCGCGCACGAGGCGGATCGCGGCGAGATTGTCGCGGGCGCGGTTCTTCCAGCCGGCGGCAAGGCCGCGATCGCCGGTCAGACGAAAATTCGCGGCGCGCGATCCGGTGGCAGGCAATGCCGCAAGGGCAGCATGAGCCCCCTGCCCTGCTGGCATCTCGTCCTCCGGGGCGTCATGATCATGGATCGGGTCTTCCTTCATCGGGATGCGGATCAGTCCCACCGGGGTGAGGTCGGCCGGGGTGAGCGCGGTGGAGCCGAACAGGTCGAGGCTGAACTGGCCGCTCTGATCGAACGGGTTGATGGGCATGATGTGTCATCCTTTGGAACGAACGAAGAACGCCGCCCGTGGGGGCGGCGTTCCGGTGGGTTGAGGGGAGAATCAGGCGTCCGGCGGTCGGCGGTCGCCAACCGCCGGAGAACGACCTCAGTCGAAGGGCGTGCCGCCGCTCATCGGTTCGATCGCGGCGAGCAGATCGGGGTGTTCCTGCGCGAAGCGGCCCCGCTGGTAGGGGCGGCCGCGTTCGGTCTCGATGATCAGGCGTTTGAACCGGCTGATATCGGTGATCCGGACGTAGCCGTGCCGGGCGCACCAGGCCCCGTTCTCGTATTCATCCTGAAGATCGGGATGGAGTGGCGACATACCCGTCCGGGTCACCTCGTCGAGCATGCCGCGTAGCCACCAGGCATGCAGGCGGTATTTGTCGGTCACCCGACCGTGCTGCTTGATCAGGCGGTCACGCCGGGAGCGATAGCGTTGCATCGCCAGCCTCCTGCGGATCACGGATGTTGTGGATATCGGCACCGGCGCTGCGATAACGTGCCGCGATGATCTCGAGGCTGTCGTAGGACAGGGCATCGCAGAGGATGAACCGGGGGTCCTCGCCGACCGCGATCATCGGCCCGCTGAACGCGAGATGAAGCACCTGATCGGGATCGGCGTGACGCACATCGATGACGGCACCGCCGATTGCGAGCACCCGGGCCTTCATGGCGTCGAGGTCGTAGCCCGAGATGGTGCGACCCCAACTGACGTAGAGCGTCCATTGCGAGGGGTTGATCCACAGATGCCCGCCTTTGGTCGCGCATGACTGGGCGATCAGATCATCGAGGAATTCGGCATTGCCGTTACGGCGTGTGGGAGGGATCATTGGTGCCTCCTCAGATCATGCCGAGGGCGAGCAGCCATGACGGCGCGCCATCGGGCGAATGACCGTCGGGCTCGACCTCCTCGCCATCGGTGGCCTCGACCACGCTGTCGGTCGACCAGCGTTCGATCTCGACCATCGAGGGCAGATCCCTGATCGCCCGCGCCCAGGCCGGCAGCGCCGTGATCGCGAGCGCGGCCCGTGCGAAGCGTTCGGCCCGGATCGCATCGGTCTCGGCGGACGCGCGGGTGCGGACCCAATCCCCGCCGACCTCGCGGACATAGACCGCGCCATCCTCGCGGTAGGAGACCAGGCGATGGAGTTTGGTGCTGAAGAACCGGTAGCGTTCGGGCTCCGCGCCGATCGGTTGCGCGGGCGCTTCGCCCGGCAGGGATTCCTGGGATGCTGACATGGGAGGGATCTCCTTCGATGGGGTGAGATCCGATCGAAATCCTTTCGCGTTCGTCTGGATTTCTCGAATCTACCCATCGCGCGACCGCGATCCGGCGACGGCAGGCAAGGACGCGGGGCGGGCCGCTTCGCCCGACCCGCGGGACCGGAGCCACGCGCAGCCTGCCCCCGGGCAGGCGAGCATGGCGAGGACCCACGCCTTGCCGGACAAGACGGATGCGGTAGCCGATTTTCCTGTTCGGCTGTCCTCCGTTTTCTCTTTCAATTTTCAGGATTTGCGTTAGATCGCGAAGGATCACCGATAGGAACTGTCTATGCCCAAGAACATCAAAAAATCATCGAAACAATCAAGCAGGGAACAGGTCCCCCCGAAAGCAAAAGTTGCACCCGCAAAAGTGAAACCGGTTGTCGCCAAGCCTCCCGTGAAGGTCGCATCGAAAGTGCAAAAAACGCCGCCGGCAAAGACGGTCGCCGCTGCGGAAAAGCCGCAGCTTTCAGTTCAGGAATTGCGGGATCGGGTTGCAGAACTCGAGAGAACCAACAGCACCCTGCAGATGAAGAGCCAGGCCGACCGCAAGAGCCTGACAGATGTCCTGGCTCAGATCAAAATGCTGCAGGCTGAATTGGAAAAATCCATTGCAGCATCACCGCTCCTCGAAGCTGCCCCGGTTCCAGACGCATCGCCGTCTCCATCCTCGGTCAGTGCGCCGGAGTCCAAGACAGCCCCAACGGCTACTCCCAAGCCGACGAAGAAACCGATCGTTAAACGGGGCAAGATCAAGACCTGAACCGCACCTGAACGACCGGGACGGACGCGGTAGCCGATCGTTGCGTCTATTGGGCCGCTTCGGTTGCGGCGATCTCTTCGCGCAACTCCTCGATCGTCACGTCGGTGTCGATCTGTGCGAAGGGGCCTCCGTCGCAACGGGTGTCGACGGTGGCGTGGACCGCCACCCACCAGTGCGGAAGATCGTGGCCGGGTAGCGCTGACGCAGGTGGGGGTTTCGCCTTCAGCATCGATCGCATCGAGGATGCTGTCCTCGTCCATGGTGCCGGTCATGAGCAGTGATCCTTTCAGTGCAGAGGTTGATCGGGCGATTGCGCGGCCATCAGGTCGCGGTAGCGATCGCGCACGGCGGGGCCGGTCAGATAGGCCGCGTCGATGGCGAGAAGAGTGCTGATCCTGCGGCGGATCCCCGCGATCAGTTCGGCGTCTTCGATTCCGGGCACCGCTGTCGGCCAGCCTTTGACGTAGAGCAGGTGCCGGGGCAGTCGCGCCTCGAGCCACATCCGCTCGATCGCCGCCCGTTTGGCGCTCGCGACGGCAGACCGCATCTCGGCATCGAGCAGGTCCGGCGCGACGTCCGCAAGCCAGCGATTCCCCTGAAAGCCGAAGGTCGAGCGCGCTTCGAGATCGACCATGGCGCGGTAGATCTCGTGGTTATCCGGGCAGGAGGCAGCGGCCCGCAGGTCACCGATCGAGCTCATGATGCAGAACGCGCAAGAAACCCGGCTCGAGCCGTAAACCCGGTAGGCTTCGTGGATTTCGAGCCCGGCATCATCGAGGGTTTGCCAGACCTGTTCGACCGGCCATTCGATGATCGGGTTCCAGATCTGGGCCTCACGCTTTCCGCTGGTCAGATGGGGATCGCGCGCTGCCACCGGCCTGCCGCGCCGCGCCGCACTTTCCTGACGCCGGATCCCGGTGACGTTCAGGATCGGGCGATCGGGGAAGCGTTTTGCGAGGGCGGAGGCGATAATGCGGGTCTTCATCTCCGATGTGCAGAAGCGGAGGATTGAGCAACCTGATGTCTGGAAAATAGGGCGAGCGGGGGTCAGGCATCCTGGTAGTCCCACTTGATGTAGCCCTTGGTGTCGGCGGCCCATTTTTCATCGATTTCGACGAGGACGGCGCTGACGAGGCGTTCGAGGGAGGCTTCGTTGGGGAAGACCCTGATTTTGGTGGTGCGGCGTTTGAGTTCCTGCTGGATGCCGCGTTCCATGGGGTTGGAAGTGCGAAGCCGGCGCTGGTGGGGTTCTGGCAGTGTGAAGACGGTGAGGCCTTCGGGGATATTTCGTTCGAGCCAATCGGCGAGCTTTGGTGCGGTGTCGCGATAGGCATTGACGAGGGTTGTGAGAGCGATCTGGGCAGCGGCGAGGGAATTTGCGTTCCAGACGGTCCGGAGTTCTGCGCCGATGCGTTTGCGGATGGCGTGGTTGGGGGCGTGGTGGATGGCGTTTTGGGCGAGGTGGAACTGGCATCGTTGCCAGTGTGCGGCGCCGAAGACGGCGCGGCGTGCGGCGTGCAATCCGGCATGGTCATCGGAGACGATGAATTCGACGCCTCGCAGGCCACGCTGATGGAGGCTTTCGAGGAAGGCACGCCAATGGACTTCGGCCTCGGAAAGGGCGACCGAGACGCCGAGGACACGGCGGCGTTCATCGGGTCCGATGCCGATGGCCGAGAGCACGGCGGCATCGCGGACGACGCCATTATCGCGCATTTTTTCATATCTGGCGTCGAGGATGAGGTAGCGGATCTCGGCGAGGGGTCGGGTGCGCCAGGCGGCGAGTTCGTCATCGAGCAGCTTGCTGGCGCGGCTGACCTGAGCGGAGGAGAGGCTTTCGATGCCGAATTCGCGCATGACGGCCTCGACGTCGCGGGTGGAGACGCCTTTGATGTACATTTCGGCGACGGCGACCATGACGGCGCGGACCGAGCGTCGGCCGCGTTCGAGGGACTGTGGGTAGAAGGGTTCGCCCACGTGACCGGCGGTTTTGGGGACATCGACGGTGATCGACCCGGCCGGGGTATCGATCCGCTTGGGCTTGTAGCCATTGGCGTAACCCTGACGATCGGGGTTGCGCTCGTAGTGACTGGCGTGGAGGAAGCGTTCGCGCTCGATCTGCATGGCGAGTTCGAAGGTCCTGGCAAATACCGTGGCGATATCGCCTGCGCCGTTTTCGATCAGATGTTCCAAAAGTGCCTCGATAATCGTATCCTTTTTGGCGTCCATTCATCGGTCTCCATGTTGGTGTGAACAACTGCATGGAATACCAGAATGAACAGCCCTTGCCGGGGCATGCCCCGGCAAGGGCACCAACTCCCAACCCAAAATGAATTTCCAGACGTCAGGTTACACCACCAAGCGGAGTGCCGGTGTGCTCCACGGCAGGATCATCTGGACGCATTCGAGCGATGCGTACCGGGCGACGTTGTTGGTCCAGCGCGCTTCCCATCGGTGCAACAGGTCGCCAGCCTTGCGCCGGACCACGACCAGTTCCCATCCCAGCGCTCCGGCCAGTCGACGACACGCCGGCAGGCTGTCCTGCCATTCGACGCGACCGAGATCGGCATGGATCAGAATGCGGGGACCGGCATGGTCGATGGTGCGCAGGTGGCGGTCGACCGCGATCGCCACCGCTCCGGAATCCTTGCCCCCGGAGACGCCGACCGCAACCGCCGCACTGGCAGCGAGCAACCGGCAGATCTCCTGCGTCAGCGCGATCGGATGATCGAACGAACGATCGCCGGGATCGTCACCCAGATCGAGTTTGGCCTGCCGGTCATCTCCGAACCTGCCGAACTCGTATCGCAGCAAGCCGGGGTCGGTCTGTCCCCTCCCCTGCCCTGCGTCCAGTCTGCCAACGGCCGCCATCACGCCGCCGCGGCGAGTTCGACCCCGCCCTCGTCCTCATGATCGATCTCGGCCAGCGCGTCGTCATCCTGATCATCGCGATAGGCGGATGCGGCGACGCTGGCCGCGTAATCGGGGTGGAAAGCCAGCAGATAATCCGCGACACGCTGGGCGTCGGCTGCGGCCCGGAAGATCGCCTTCTTCTCGGATTTGAGGACGGTCAGCCAATCGGCAACGTAGCTCGCGGTGTTCTCGATCTCGGCCGCAACGCCGATCACGGTGCAGACATTCACCGACGCGATCGAGACCACCAGTTCCTCGAACGCATAGGCGGCTGAGCCGAACCGGCCGCCTTGGCTCAGATTGAGCCGGGGTGCGGCGTAGGCGTAATGGCCAGCCTCATGCAGGGCGGTATACGCAAAGGCGGCATCGCTGCGGAACGCGGCTTTCGGGGGCAGGCGGATGCAATCCTGTGCCGGAATGAAGCACGCGCTCGATCCGCCGTAATCGATCCGGGCACCGCTGTTCGTCAGGATCGTCTCGACCGCTTCGGGCGTGCGCCAAGGCTGGGTCGAGAGATCCGGTGGGCAATAGACGGGCACATTGTCCATCTGCGAGGCGTGAAACACCGGCGAGGTGCGCAGCAGGCGGAAGTACCGGTTGTAGTCATCGCCACTGTGGCTATGCCCGCCCGATCCCCCGGCCTCCCCACCACCGCTGGCGTTGCCAGCATCGCCTTTGCGGAGGCATCGCTTGTAGAAGACGACGGTGGTGGCGGTCTCGCCCTTGCGGACCTGCCAGCCGCGCTCTTTAGCCTGGCGATAGGAACACCAGCGCGGATCGCCGTTGAAGCGGAGATCCTGGGTGAGGCCGAGCATCAGATTGTTGATCCCGCGATAGACCCGGGGTGGTGTAACCTGACGTCTGGAAATTCATTTTGGGTTGGGAGTTGGTGCCCTTGCCGGGGCATGCCCCGGCAAGGGCTGTTCATTCTGGTATTCCATGCAGTTGTTCACACCAACATGGAGACCGATGAATGGACGCCAAAAAGGATACGATTATCGAGGCACTTTTGGAACATCTGATCGAAAACGGCGCAGGCGATATCGCCACGGTATTTGCCAGGACCTTCGAACTCGCCATGCAGATCGAGCGCGAACGCTTCCTCCACGCCAGTCACTACGAGCGCAACCCCGATCGTCAGGGTTACGCCAATGGCTACAAGCCCAAGCGGATCGATACCCCGGCCGGGTCGATCACCGTCGATGTCCCCAAAACCGCCGGTCACGTGGGCGAACCCTTCTACCCACAGTCCCTCGAACGCGGCCGACGCTCGGTCCGCGCCGTCATGGTCGCCGTCGCCGAAATGTACATCAAAGGCGTCTCCACCCGCGACGTCGAGGCCGTCATGCGCGAATTCGGCATCGAAAGCCTCTCCTCCGCTCAGGTCAGCCGCGCCAGCAAGCTGCTCGATGACGAACTCGCCGCCTGGCGCACCCGACCCCTCGCCGAGATCCGCTACCTCATCCTCGACGCCAGATATGAAAAAATGCGCGATAATGGCGTCGTCCGCGATGCCGCCGTGCTCTCGGCCATCGGCATCGGACCCGATGAACGCCGCCGTGTCCTCGGCGTCTCGGTCGCCCTTTCCGAGGCCGAAGTCCATTGGCGTGCCTTCCTCGAAAGCCTCCATCAGCGTGGCCTGCGAGGCGTCGAATTCATCGTCTCCGATGACCATGCCGGATTGCACGCCGCACGCCGCGCCGTCTTCGGCGCCGCACACTGGCAACGATGCCAGTTCCACCTCGCCCAAAACGCCATCCACCACGCCCCCAACCACGCCATCCGCAAACGCATCGGCGCAGAACTCCGGACCGTCTGGAACGCAAATTCCCTCGCCGCTGCCCAGATCGCTCTCACAACCCTCGTCAATGCCTATCGCGACACCGCACCAAAGCTCGCCGATTGGCTCGAACGAAATATCCCCGAAGGCCTCACCGTCTTCACACTGCCAGAACCCCACCAGCGCCGGCTTCGCACTTCCAACCCCATGGAACGCGGCATCCAGCAGGAACTCAAACGCCGCACCACCAAAATCAGGGTCTTCCCCAACGAAGCCTCCCTCGAACGCCTCGTCAGCGCCGTCCTCGTCGAAATCGATGAAAAATGGGCCGCCGACACCAAGGGCTACATCAAGTGGGACTACCAGGATGCCTGACCCCCGCTCGCCCTATTTTCCAGACATCAGGTTGCTCAATCAGACCCGGCCGGTGGTCGGGTTCATCGGTGCGCCGCACGCGACCTGATCCCAGCCGCGCTGCCAGGGCAGGACGCCCCGCTCGAGGGCGGCGATGATCTTGTCCGTGACCTCCTGATAGATGTCGCGCGGGGTTGCGGCGGGACGATGGGTCCGATGGGGCCGGTGGCATTTCGGGTTGCGCATGGATTGTTCTCCTTTCCTGAAAAACATCCATTCGCGGGCCGCCTCGGGCCGGGGGCGGCAAGGGCGCGGGGCGGGCCTCTTCGCCCGCCCCGCGGGAAACGCAGCCACGCGCAGCCGGCGCACCGCGCCGGCGAGCATGGCGAGGCCCTACCCCTTGCGGCACCCGGTCCGCATGCGGCATCGCGTCCCTCGTCAGGGTCCGTCGGTGGGACCTGCCATCGCGAGAATACTGGCGCGGGTCACCAGCTCGCGTCCGGCACGCGGTGTTCGGGGTGCCCGGCGCAACCGGGCGGCGAACGGAAGTCCCATGGAGCGGGCGCGTTTCGAGACGATGGTGGGATCGCGGTCCAGTTGCCGCAGCCAGATCGGTGATCGAGATGCCGCCATCATGGGCGGTCCGCACGATCCCTCCCTTAATGGGTCCGCAGGATCGCGTCGTCTTCAGCGCTTCAAGGCCGGCCCCAGCCGCTCATAGTTGCCGTCAGCGACCATATCTTTCCATAAAGTCAGAGACTTGAACCGCTCCTGCCAGCAAATGCCTGAGACAGGTGAATAAGACTTGTTAGCCGAGATGGGAGCGAGCACCACGAATGAGGAAGATCTGACTCAGACTGTATGTTTACGCTTCAGGATTAATCACTTCGTAACGGTTTCTCTATATTCCCCAGGTTGAACGCAGCCATAAGCGTTGACGCCTATTTTCGGAGCCCCGTTGATGAAGCACCTGTCGATCATCCTGAAATTCCTGTCGATCATGGGCGCTTTCGGCGTCTTTACCATCGCCATGGCGTTCTACGCCACCGGCCAACTCTCCAGCACAGCCCGATCCTACGACAATCTGATCAACCACGACAACAGAGCATCCTACCTCGTCGCCCGCGGTAATCGCGCCATGATGACGGCGGAGGCTTCGATCGCCAACCTCCTGATCGCGGTGACTCCCGCTGGCAAAAAAAAAGCGGAACAGGAGCTAGAAACGGCACATCACCAGCTTGATGATTTCTATACCCAGGCCGCATCCCTCAGCTCATCCCAGGCCGCCACGATCAACGCGGTCAGGGCCGATGCGGATCAACTGCTTAACCAGACCTGCGAGTTAGGGATCAAACAGGGGGCCGCCGCCACGGAGGGCACCACCGTCTTGACCTCGCAGGCGACTTACCTGAGTGACTGCCAGCCTGCCTTCAGGCCGATCGTCGCGCGCGCATTCGGTGCCGCCATTGCGCTGAGCCACCAAACCGATGCCGAAGCGGTTACGCTGAAAGCCGATGCGGCCCATTCCGTCATGCTAACCTTCGCCGCGATTCTGCTCGGTCTGGCCGTCGTGCTCACCGGCGGCTTCTTTGCCATCCGGACCTGGCTGGTCACCCCGCTCAATGCCTTGCAGGGCGCCATGATGAAGCTCTCCGGCGGTGACCTGACCGCCAACGTCGCGGGTAGCGATCGTCGTGACGAAGTCGGCAGCATGGCACGCGCGGTGCAGGTCTTCAAGGACGCAGGCATCGAGAAAATCCGCCTCGAAGGCGAGGCTACCCAAGCCCGCCAGGAGGCCGAGGTTCTGCGCCAGCGCGGCGAAGCGGAACGTGAAACCGCCGCCAAGCAGCTCGCCTTTGTGGTCGAATCCCTCGCCGCCGGCCTTGAAAAACTGGCCGCCGGCGCACTCACCTTCCGGCTCAGCCAGAGCTTCGCACCGGAATACGAACGCCTGCGCAGCGACTTCAACGCGGCGATGGAAAAGCTTCAGGACACCATGAAGATTATCACCGCCAACACCGCCGCCATCCGCGCCGGCACCGGCGAAATCTCGGTCGCGGCCGATGATCTGTCACGCCGTACTGAACAACAGGCGGCCAGCCTCGAACAAACCGCCGCAGCCCTCGACCAGATCACCGCAACCGTCCGCCGCACCGCCGAAGGCGCCAGCCACGCCCGCGAAGTGGTCGGCACCGCCCAGGCCGACGCCGAACGCAGCGGCGAAGTGGTGCGCGAAGCCGTCGCCGCCATGAGCGGCATCGAAGCCTCCTCCCAGCAGATCGGCAACATCATCGGCGTGATCGATGAAATCGCCTTCCAGACCAACCTGCTCGCGCTCAACGCTGGGGTCGAAGCCGCCCGCGCCGGCGATGCCGGGCGCGGCTTTGCCGTCGTCGCCTCCGAAGTGCGCGCCCTCGCCCAACGCTCGGCCGACGCCGCGAAGGAAATTAAGGCCCTGATCTCCACCTCGACCCAGCAGGTCGGCTCCGGCGTCGACCTCGTCGGCCAGACCGGCAAGGCCTTGCAACGCATCGTCACCCAGATCGGCGAAATCAACAGCGTCGTCGTTCAGATCGCCGCATCCGCCCAGGAACAGGCAACCGGTCTCCATCAGGTCAACGTGGCGGTCAACCAAATGGATCAAGTCACCCAGCAGAACGCCGCCATGGTCGAACAATCAACCGCCGCAAGCCACGCTCTGGCTCAGGAAACCCAAGATCTGTCCGTCCTAATAGCCAAGTTCCAAATCGGCGAAGCCACCACCGAGCAACCGGCGCGCCACGTATCCCCCAGACCGGTCCCCCGCCCCACACCGCCCGCACGCGCCGCCACACCAAAAGCCGCCACCGCCGGTGGACGCAAACTCGAGATCGTCAGCAACACCGCCGAAAAATGGGAGGATTTTTGACCGAGATTATACATGAGGGTTATCATGCGTGGACCACCCGCGGAGTTCACGTTGGAACTTGATTGGATCCTGCGGTGAGAAGCAACGCCGGGGGAATTAAGATGGAAGCGGCGCCGTTCTCGTGAAACCGCCCGGCTCATGGTCTTCAAACTCGGCACCGCACCCCCAAAACCTGGCGCAAACTCAACGGAGAAAACCAATTGCCCAAGGTCGTTTAGGGCACTACTTTCCGGGACGGCGTCGAGGTGATCGAGACGCCAGCACAGAACGCCGCCTGATCACCGCCGTCACCCAAATTCCACCATAGCTCGGCAGCTGCGCCTCGCGCTGCATCCGCTCGATCGCCGCCAGTTTGGCGCTCGCGACGGCATATACTCGTTGTTAACTGTCTCTGTGATATGTTCAGCTTGTTGCCTCGCCTCCGCTTTCACAGCCGCGATCGTAGCAACACCGGTGCCGCCTGGGAGTAGAAATGACGTTATTTGCCAGCCTTTTTTCTATCCGCCACCAGTTTCATCGTATACGAAGCAGCACAGTGATCGGCCATCGGGAGAAGTCTACGCTGTGCCGCATTCGGGCTGAGCAGATCACTGCCCTGGCACGGAGATCTCCCATCCTCGCTATGGGCTCCACTGGTTCTTTTTTGGTTTTGGCAGCCTCGATGTATACTCGCACCTCAGGCTCCCTCCTTCTGCTTGGACTGCTCTTACTCCTATGTCTTCACGGACTAGCCATGCTCTCCAGCCGCCGGTGGCTGTCTGATCCACCTGCTATAGCGTCAGGATCTCTGTTGGGCATACGTATCGTCTTTTCGGGACTTATTGCCGGTGTGTGGGTCATCCTGATGATTTTCTTGATTGGCTCAGCAGGGATCGAACAACGCGAGTTGCTGATCTACCTGTTCTCGGGTCTTATGGCGGCGAGTGTGCTGCTTTCACCATCACGTAGTGTGGCATTCTGCTTTCTAGGAATTGTTGCGATTGGTTCTTTGATTGCTATTACCCGCTTACCCGATACGACCGACGGGACGCATCTGATTCTCTTTTCTCTTTTTGCCATGATGATGGCGGCAGCCATTTGGGCGCAGGGAAACGAATTTGTGTCCCGAATTCTTACCGAGATCGACTTGGAGGACCAGCGCGAGATCGTTGGACTCCTGCTTCGGGATTTCGAAGAGAGCGCCAGTGATTGGATGTGGGAGACGGACCGCCTCCATCGATTCTACCGCGTCTCGGATCGCATGGGGGCGGTATTTGAGTGCCCTCCTGATAGCCTCAAGGCGCTTCCGTTAGCCGATTGGTGCCATCCCCTTGACGACGCCACTGATCTCGATGAGCTAAATGCGCAACGCCTTGCTGCGTGCCTGGAAGCACCGCGACCGTTTCGCGATATCCCGCTGAAAGTGAGAGCCAACGGCCGTACCAGATGGGTCTCGCTGTCGGGAAAACCCGTCTTTCACGGAGAGGGAGAATTTTTGGGATTTCGCGGGGTTGGCTCTGATATCACGGCGGCTCACGTCGCCGCGGGTGGTGTAACCTGACGTCTGGAAATTCATTTTGGGTTGGGAGTTGGTGCCCTTGCCGGGGCATGCCCCGGCAAGGGCTGTTCATTCTGGTATTCCATGCAGTTGTTCACACCAACATGGAGACCGATGAATGGACGCCAAAAAGGATACGATTATCGAGGCACTTTTGGAACATCTGATCGAAAACGGCGCAGGCGATATCGCCACGGTATTTGCCAGGACCTTCGAACTCGCCATGCAGATCGAGCGCGAACGCTTCCTCCACGCCAGTCACTACGAGCGCAACCCCGATCGTCAGGGTTACGCCAATGGCTACAAGCCCAAGCGGATCGATACCCCGGCCGGGTCGATCACCGTCGATGTCCCCAAAACCGCCGGTCACGTGGGCGAACCCTTCTACCCACAGTCCCTCGAACGCGGCCGACGCTCGGTCCGCGCCGTCATGGTCGCCGTCGCCGAAATGTACATCAAAGGCGTCTCCACCCGCGACGTCGAGGCCGTCATGCGCGAATTCGGCATCGAAAGCCTCTCCTCCGCTCAGGTCAGCCGCGCCAGCAAGCTGCTCGATGACGAACTCGCCGCCTGGCGCACCCGACCCCTCGCCGAGATCCGCTACCTCATCCTCGACGCCAGATATGAAAAAATGCGCGATAATGGCGTCGTCCGCGATGCCGCCGTGCTCTCGGCCATCGGCATCGGACCCGATGAACGCCGCCGTGTCCTCGGCGTCTCGGTCGCCCTTTCCGAGGCCGAAGTCCATTGGCGTGCCTTCCTCGAAAGCCTCCATCAGCGTGGCCTGCGAGGCGTCGAATTCATCGTCTCCGATGACCATGCCGGATTGCACGCCGCACGCCGCGCCGTCTTCGGCGCCGCACACTGGCAACGATGCCAGTTCCACCTCGCCCAAAACGCCATCCACCACGCCCCCAACCACGCCATCCGCAAACGCATCGGCGCAGAACTCCGGACCGTCTGGAACGCAAATTCCCTCGCCGCTGCCCAGATCGCTCTCACAACCCTCGTCAATGCCTATCGCGACACCGCACCAAAGCTCGCCGATTGGCTCGAACGAAATATCCCCGAAGGCCTCACCGTCTTCACACTGCCAGAACCCCACCAGCGCCGGCTTCGCACTTCCAACCCCATGGAACGCGGCATCCAGCAGGAACTCAAACGCCGCACCACCAAAATCAGGGTCTTCCCCAACGAAGCCTCCCTCGAACGCCTCGTCAGCGCCGTCCTCGTCGAAATCGATGAAAAATGGGCCGCCGACACCAAGGGCTACATCAAGTGGGACTACCAGGATGCCTGACCCCCGCTCGCCCTATTTTCCAGACATCAGGTTGCTCAATCTCGCCGCGACGGAAATCGCCCGCCTGGCTCATTTTGACACTCTGACCGGCCTACCGAATCGAGCATCGTTCCATGAGCTCCTCGGGCGGGCCTGTCAGCAGGAAAGGCAAATTGCCCTCCTGGTTCTCGACCTCGACGGATTTAAAATAGTCAACGACTCCATGGGACATGGAAGCGGGGATGGGCTTTTGATTGCAACTGCCCGTAGATTGCGAAGCTGTCTGGCCAATGGCGACATGATCGCTCGGCTGGGGGGAGATGAATTTGCGATCTTGCACGTAAATGCCAACCGGGCGACGGCGGGCTCGCTCGCCGAACGCATTGTTGCCTCGCTTGAAGAGCCGTTCCAGATTTCGGGGGCCATGATCACAATAAGTACCAGCATCGGCATCGCGATGGGCGGACCTTTACGGACTGATCCTGGCGACTTACTAAAGCACGCCGATCTGGCTCTGTATCACTCCAAAGCGATGGGTCGACGACAGGCCCATTTCTTTGATGAGGAAATGGCAGCCAGGGCAGTAGCGCGGAACGCAATGCAGGCCGATCTGCGTGTCGCCTTGGAGCAGGACGGTCTAAGCATCCAGTTCCAGCCTATCATCGACCTTAATTCTGGAGAAATCATTGCCGCGGAAGCGCTGGCGCGGTGGACACATCCGGTGCACGGCCCGATCCCCCCGTCCGACTTTATCCCTGTGGCCGAGAATTTCGGCCTGATCAATGCACTTGGCGCGTGGGTCTTAAAGAATGCCTGCCACGAAGCCGCGAGATGGCCCACTAAGACGAGAGTCGCCGTCAACCTTTCGCCTGTGCAATTCCGGGCCACCAATTTGCTGGGGGAGATTGACCTTATTCTGGCCGAATCGGGACTCGCACCGAGCCGGCTTGAACTCGAAATCACCGAATCAGTGTTCCTCGAAGCTGCCGATGCGACGTTAGCCTGCCTCTTTCAACTCAAAGAGCGTGGCATTCATATTGCCCTTGACGATTTTGGAACTGGGTATTCTTCCCTCAGCTACCTACGCAGCTTCCCGTTTGATCGGGTGAAGATCGATCGGTCGTTTATCAACGATCTGAACGCTAGTAGCGAAGCATTTGCGATCGTCAGATCAATCGTGGATATGGCGCGCACACTCGGCATGAACACCACGGCGGAAGGTGTCGAGACGGCCCAGCAAGCGGAAATATTGCGGACCACCGGCTGTACGGAGGTCCAGGGCTATTGGTACGGACGCCCATGCTCGCCCCAGACTCTGGGGACATTACTATCTCACTCGGAGAGATCGTCACCTCCGAAGCCTGCTTTGGTAAATGAGGATATATATAATGGACACTGACGCACAGACAATTTTATCCGATATACGAAATATTAGTGCACGGGCGATCGCGTTTTTGGCCGAACACGATATCCTGCCTTCCCCAGATAATTATAGCGTGGCATTTTCTTATATTGAGGGTCGCTCTTTGGATTTGGTTCAATCGATGCGTCAGCTTCTTAAAAATGGCAAAAGGCTTACTGATCTAGACCTGTGCTCGATAGACTGCAATAGACCTTCTATGCCTCAGCAAGTATGTCATACGAGCGTTAATCAAGAGCTGCAGGCAGTTGTGGAAACTCTTCTAAATAATATTAACGAAGCCGGAGAAGGTATGTCGCGTTTTGGGGAAGCGCTCCAAACCAACCTTGGATCATTGCAAGACGTACCTCCGCCAGTCGCCCTTCACATCATCGCTGCATCTATGCTGGCATCAACCCGGACCATCATGGCCCAAAACGCAGTACTTCAAAGCCGTTTGCAAACTACTTTGGCTGAAACTGTGTCATTGCGCGATCAGCTTGATCAGAGGCGTCAGGATGCCTTGCTTGACCCGCTGACCGGACTATTCAACCGGCGTGCCTTAAATGATCACACTGCGGAAACATTATCTGAGTCGAGCAACCAGAGCGTATGTATAATTATTGTCGATATCGATCACTTTAAGAAAATAAATGATAATTATGGCCATCTAGTGGGTGATGTCTATATACAAAATGTCGCCGCAATAATAAAGAGCAATATTAGGGTGGAGCAGACCGCGTACCGGTTCGGGGGCGAGGAGTTTGTGGTTTTGGCGCCGGGCGCCACTCGAGACATTGCCATTAAAACCGGCGAGAAAATCCGCAAAGCGCTTTCAAAAATGCGGCTTCGGCGAAATAGCGAAAATACCGATCTTCTCCCTATTAGTGCGTCGATCGGAATAGCCGAACTCATCCCCGGCGAATCCGGAGCCCAATTATTTGCGCGCGCAGATCATGCACTTTATAATGCGAAGCATCGGGGTCGAAACTGTACGGTGGTTGATCTACCAAGGGTAGCGGGAGGCACTCCAAATTTTTCGGATATCACATCGAGGCCATGATCGTGGCGAGAAGCCGAAGTAAGAAATAGCGCCCCGTCCCCGGTGGCGACCTGCAGTGCGATGGTCAGACCCGAGCCTTCAGATCCACAAGCAACTCGTGCCAGCTCTGCGCACTTTCCGCATGCCCACCTGAAAACCCCATCAACTCTTTCCGGCCCTCGGGGGTGGCGCCGATCAGCACCAGCATGCACTCTGCCTGTCGTTCCATCCGTGCCTGCAGATAGACGCCATCGCCCTCCGCTTGCCTTCCATCCGGCTTCGCCGGACGGAACCTTCGGCAAGCTTCGCCCAGATGTGGACGTAACTCCGGTCCGAAAGATCCCCCCGCTGCCAGCGCTTGAAGCCGGATTCCCATTCGCTGCGTATTCCGTTGACCGCACACAAAATGTTACCGTCCTGACATACGTGTCGATCAAAAGAACATATGGCCGAGTTTTTAGTCGGTCTTCATGCATACGCTCTCGGAGCTTATAGCTTAGTGTCCATCCGGGAACACCTTGAATCTTTGGAGTCACTTGTGATTCCATAGCGGCGGCCCGATTCGCAGGAGCAGCCTGATGTGGACGAACGAGAACCGCGCCCGGTATGATCGCAGCAAGCTGCGCTATCCGAGCGATTTGACGGATGACGAGTGGGCGATCATCGGCCCGCTGATCCCGCCCGCCAAGCGTGGCGGCAACAAGCGTACGGTGAATGAGCGGCAGGTGATCAACGGGCTGATGTTCATCCTGAGTACCGGTTGCCAATGGGCGTCGCTGCCGAAAGATCTGCCTCCACGGAGCACGGTGAACGACTATTTTCGCCGTTGGAACGAGGATGGCACGCTCGATCGCATTCATCATGCGCTGTACGTCAGATGTCGCGAACAGGTTGACCGCGCGGCCAGTCCGACGGCTGCGATCATTGACAGCCAGAGCGTCAAGAGCGTGGAAAAAGGGGGGGTCATATCGATCCGTCGGGGTTCGATGCGGGCAAGAAGATCAACGGCAAGAAGCGCCATGTCCTGGTAGACACGCAAGGCCTGCTGCTTTGCGCCATCGTCCACGCCGCCGACATCCAGGATCGGGACGGCGGCGTGATGCTGATGGGAACGCTGTTCGGTCTATTTCCCTTTCTGCTCAAGCTTTATGCCGACGGTGGCTATCAAGGGCCGAAATTCCAGGAAGGGCTGGGCCGCGTGTGCGCTCAGATCAATGTCGAGATCGTCAAGCGCTCCGATATCGGAAAGTTCGTCGTTGTGCCCAAGCGCTGGATCGTTGAGCGAACCATCGGCTGGCTCAACCGTTGTCGCCGGTTGGCCAAGGATTGGGAATGCCTCAACCAAAACGGACTTGCATTTCTACGCTGGGCATCCATCCGGCTGATGGTACGAAAACTCTGTAAGGAAACAAAATGATCCCGGATGGACTCTTAAACATCCGTGGTCATGCGTGGTATCGATAGTAGACATGAAAAGCGGCTGAGCGCGCTCATGCAGCCGAGGCGGATATCGAGGCTCAAATTCGGCATCCAGGGGGAGGACCTGTACCGTCCTCCGCCCGGCTGAATGGGCCTGTCCCCTCCATTCAGGCCGAGACAGTGGCCCGCACGCCGCTCGCAGGCGGCAGGGAAGCAGGGAAGCAGGGAAGCAGGGAAGCAGGGAAGCAGGGAAGCAGGGAAGCAGGGAAGCGGGGAAGCAGCATGCCCATTCAAGCGAACCACCGGGGAAATCCAGAACTTGAATTTTTGGTAATATATTAAGAGTATGTTAGTCACGTTGGCGGAATAAGAAGGGCCATTGTTGCGCGGTGGCCGGATCAGGAATTGTTGAGCTATGGCCAAGAATTGTGACGCGATCGATTTCTCCGATGTCTGGGTCTCCGCTCTTGATGGCGGTTCGGTGGGACTCTGGGATCGCGATATCGTGGCCAATGATATTCGTTATTCCCGGAGTTGGGATATGATTCTCGGGGTTGATGACCAAGGGTCTCGTTGTCGGATCGAGGAAAGCTATAGCCGCGTGCATCCCGAGGACCTCGAGAGCGTGAAGGCCGCAATCCAAGACCATTTTGATCAGAAAACAGCGTTTTATGAGGCTGAGCATCGGATTCGGAGCCAAAACGGATGTTACAAGTGGGTCCTGAGCCGCGGCAAGGTGATCAAGCGGGATGACGGCGGAAAGCCATTGCGGATGGTCGGAACAACCATCGACGTCACAGCGAGCCACGAACTCAGTGATAAGCTGAAAATGCAGCAATGCCGGGCCCAGGCTGATGCTGAGCGCCTGGCCGTTCTTGCCCAGGAATTGGGTGAGCGGAGTAATGAACTAGCGACCGCGCAACGGATAGCGCGCATCGGTAACTGGCGATGGGATATCCCGGGGCGGTGCATATGGTTCTCTCCGGAGGTCTGGCACTTAATGGGGCGTAAACCGCAAGACAGCCCAGTGAGTTATCTACAAATGCGGTCGATGATCCACCCAGACGATTACGAAAAAGCGATGGCCGAGTTCTATCGCGCCGTGCGGGAGCGAGAGCAGATCTCCCAGGAATACCGGATCATTTACCCAGACGGCTCAATTCATAATATGCTGACTTACGCTGAAGTGGTGGTGGGGTCGGATAAAAGCGTCATGCGGCTGCATGGAACCACTCAGGATATCTCCTCCTATCGTACGATTGAGGCAGCCTTAGCTGAAAGCGAAGACCATTACCGGCATATGGTAAACCTGCATCCGCAGATCCCTTGGCTCGCAGACCCGCTTGGCAACGTTACCGAAGTCGGACCGCTATGGTTTAAGTTGACTGGAATGACTTCAGATGAAACCCTTCCGGAGGGCTGGACTCGTGCGGTCCACGAAGAAGATCTTCCTCTTGTTCACGATGCTTGGCTACAAAGCGTTTCAACCGGGGAAGCGTTGGATATCGAATATCGATTAAAGCTACAGGACGACCGTCATGGATGGTTTCGCGCTCGCGCAGCGGCGCGTCGAGATCGCAACGGTCGGATTATCCGCTGGTACGGCACTTTAGAAGATGTAACCGATCGACGTCTCGCGGAGGATAGCCGAAGGGCGTCTGAGAGGCTGGCTCTAAGGGTGTTGAGAACAACCGGTGATGGCGTAATCGTGTGCGACAAAGGTGGAATAATAAAATTCATAAACAATATTGCGGAAAAACTACTGGGAATTTCGTTAAATTGCGTAGGATCCAAAGCTGGCGATTTTTTTATCGCTGGACATAGCTACCGTATTGGCCAAGCTATTGCGGCTGTTTCCAGAGGCAACTTCAATGAACAATTTGAAGTTTTTTGGCCGCCGTTTGACGCTTGGTATGAGATAAATATATACTCTGGTGACGAGGACATCCCTATATTCATCCGAGATATTTCCGAAAAAATAATAAACCGGAAACGATTAGCATATGCTGCGAATCATGATTTACTGACAGGAATTTTTAATCGTAATTCCTTTTTCGAGCGCGTACGAGAATGCCTTGTAGAGCAGCGTCCCGGTAACCGTGCTGCATTACTTTGCCTAGATCTTGATTATTTCAAGGAGATCAATGATCTTTATGGTCATCCTGTAGGCGACCAAATCCTGAGGCAACTCGCGCTTCGTCTCAGGTCCTGCATCCGCGGGACCGATCTTCTCGCACGATGCGGTGGTGATGAGTTCGCGATCCTTCAGATGGGCGTAATCACTCCGAATGACTCCATCCACCTTGCAGAGCGAATAAGCGTCGCGATGAAGGCACCGTTCGACATCGATGGTATCTCGCTATCGAGCACATTGTCCATGGGGATCGCAGTCGCAAATGTCGGTTTTTCAGACGTTGATCTTCTCTATAAGCAAGCTGATTTGGCATTATACGAAGCAAAAACAAAATCACGGGGCAGTTTTCAGGCTTTTCGTCCGGAAATGCAGCTAAAGTCCGAGTGGACGAAGCGGATGCGGACGGACCTTCTTGCGGCAATCGGCACAGATCAGTTTTTCCTGGTCTATCAACCCATCATGAAGGCGTCGGATCAGTCGATAGTGGGCGTCGAGGCGTTACTTCGTTGGCATCATCCTGATCGGGGGATAATCTCTCCTACCGAATTCATTCCTGTAGCAGAAGAAACCGGACTGATCATTCCTATTGGAACCTGGGCATTACAACGTGCCTGCCAAACGGCGCGGAGCTGGCCATCGAACATAAAGATATCGGTAAATGCCTCCATTAAACAATTTGAAAATAATAACTTAGCAGGCGTAGTGAGAGATGCACTCACGAATGCAGGACTTCCACCAGAGCGTTTAAAGCTTGAGGTCACTGAGTCTGTACTTATGACAGAAAACTCTGTTAGTATAAATACTCTAAAAGAAATTCAAAACACCGGGGTTTCGATTATCCTTGACGACTTTGGAACTGGGTACTCATCACTTTCATATATAAATACATTTAGTTTCGACTTTATAAAAATTGACAAATCTTTTATATCGAGAATTTGCCGTCCAGGTGATCGGGAGCCTATTTTTGAAGCAATAATGGGTATGGCCCAGGCGATAAGAATTCCAGTTACTGTAGAAGGTGTAGAAACGGTACATCAGCTCGAATATATAAGAGGTTTGGGATGTGAGTTCGTGCAGGGCTACCTTCTGGCCAAGCCCATGAGTGAGACTGATATATCTAGAGTTCTCATATATAACGGAGGCATATCAAATTATAGATCGGATTATTCAGAAAGCAACAATAGCGTATGATTCGGAACCGCCCGTCGTAGGTCATGGATTTGCGCTTCAGCGGAAGATGGATCGGACGATGCTGAACGGTGGCGCCGGTAGGTTGAATGCGTTCTGTCACGCTGTTAATCCGTCCGGTCAGCGGCCGTGGCGGTTCCGGCGGTGCAAGGCCGCGCGGGACCGGAGCCACGCGCAGCCTGCCGCTGAGCAGACGACCATGGCGAGGACCCACGACTTGCAGCGGACGGACCGACCGTGGCAGCACGGTGCTACCACGGGATCGTAGTAAGGCTGATTCTGATGAGACGACCTATCCGCGCGGTCTGCGGCGACGCTGCTCGTCCGCACGTTTTTTTCGCCGGGCAAGCCACGCCGTCTTCATCTGATCGATCTGCGGCGCAAAGATGTAACCGAACACCGCGCCGATCGGTAACCATCCGGTCTGAGCCGCCTGCCGCTACGGGAAGAAGCCGCTCATAATAGCGCTGCTATGAGCTGATTCATATGGGGGGAGCTTTGGCGGATGGAGATCATCACGGGGACTGAGCGGCGACGTCGCTGGCGGGATGAGGACAAGCTTCGGATTGTCGCAGAGGCTGAGGCGCCGGATGCGGTATTTGCTTTGGTGGCACGGCGGCACGATATTTCGCGAGGGCAGTTGTGGAAATGGCGCGGGCAGGTTCGGCGCGGTGAGTTGGCACGGGTGCCGGTAGAGCCGGAGTTCATTCCGGTGCGGATGATGGCGAGTGCGGCGCTGTCGATGCCGCGGGGGTCTGGCAAATCAGCTTCGGTGGATGAGACCGATGCAGATTCTGTGTCGCACAAGCGGGCAGCGCGATCCGAGATGGGGCGGATTGAGATCGTGCTGCCGGACGGCACCTGTGTTCGGGTTGATGACGGGGTTGGGATGGCCGCCTTGCGTCGTGTGATGACGGCGGTGCGGCGATGATCCCGGTTCCAGCCGGCGTACGGATCTGGCTGGCGTCGGGGCACACGGATATGCGTCGTTATGCGGCGCGCATGATTATGTAGAGTCCTAAGCTGGCGACGCAAAGCTTATCGAATGATTTCAGCATGATGGTCATCTCAATCATGACGGGGTCTCGGCATAATCTAGGCTATCTCCAGCGCCAATCCGGCGCACGGAGAGAAGTCATGAACATCGTTGAAAGGTTGGCCAGGGCACCACGGACCATGGAGGCCGGCGACCTCGCCCCATGGGTCGCTGCATTTGCAGACGAGCTTAGATCGCTGGGCCACACGGATCTGACTGTCGGCAATTACGCGGATTGCGCTCGCCATTTTGCGGCTTGGCTCGCGATCGACAACATCGGGCTCGATGATGTCGGTGATGGGTCGTTTGGTCGCTTCAAGACGCATCGTTGCCGATGCGGCGGGTATCGACCTGCCACGCCGCGCTCGGGCAAGTATCTGAGGCGCGTTCATCGCTTCATCGATTTTCTTGGGAGACGCGGCGTTATCAAGCTGTTGGACAAAGTTGTCGCCGCCCCTGTCGATCCACTCGTCCGCGACTACCAAGATTGGCTCACGCGCAATCGAGGCATTTGCGGGCGTACAGCAGCGCGGCATGGCAGGATGGTCACGCGCCTGCTTCTCTCGTTGGGGTCAGAACCGCACGCATACGGTCCGGCAATGATCAAGATTGCCATCATACATGAAGCTGAGCGTTGCTCGGCACCGTACATGAAGACAATGACGACCGCCCTGCGTGGATATCTGCGCTTTCTGGCCTCCGCCGATCTTTGTCGGCCGGGGCTTGAACACGCCGTGCCACACATTCCCCAATGGCGACTCTCATCATTGCCGCGCTATCTGTCGCCCGATGAGGTCGAGAGGCTGGTTGCTTCTTGTGACCTTCGTACCGGGCGAGGCGTCCGCGATCGAGCTATTCTGCTCCTCCTCGCGCGCCTGGGACTGCGCGCAGGCGACATTCTAGAGATGCGCCTGGGGGACATCGATTGGTCTTCAGCGACGTTGCGGGTGAAGGGCAAGGGACGCCGCGAGACCCGTCTTCCCATGCCCCAGGACGCCGGCGACGCCGTGCTCGGCTATCTCGATGGCGCGCGCCCTTTGGTCGATAGCGACCGCCTGTTCTTGAGGTCAAATGCGCCATTTCGGCCATTCGCATCGTCCCCCACGGTTTCCCACATCGTCGCTCTGGCTTTGAAGCGTGCCGGCATCGACAATCCCCCATCACACGGCGCCAACCTGCTACGGCACTCGGCGGCGACACATATGCTCCGCGGAGGCGCAACTCTCCAATCAGTGGGCGCCGTTCTGCGTCACAGGTCTTTGGACACCACAACCGTTTACGCCAAGGTTGATCTGAACATGCTGATGCAGGTCGCGCAGCCCTGGCCGGGAGATGTGGCATGCTGAGCGATGATCTTTCCCGTCATGTCGCGCTTCATGAGGTACTGGGCTTCAAATTCCGGACGCAGCGCATCTTGTTGCGCATGTTCGTGGCTTACGCGGAGCGCCACGGCGACAACTTTATCAAGAGCAATCGGGTAATCGCGTGGGCAGTCGAGGCGCCCTCCCCCGAGCAGCGACGCAACCGGCTTCTTACGGTGCGTCGATTTGCTATCGCTATGCACGCCGAGGACGGCGGCCACGAGGTGCCCGCCGCTGACGCGCTCGGTCGAGGCATCTTTCGGCGGACAAAGCCATACATTTATTCCGCCGAAGAGATTGGCAAATTGATGCAGCAGGCGGCTTCGCT
Source organism: Acidiphilium acidophilum (assembly GCF_033842475.1). Classification (NCBI taxonomy): domain Bacteria; kingdom Pseudomonadati; phylum Pseudomonadota; class Alphaproteobacteria; order Acetobacterales; family Acidocellaceae; genus Acidiphilium; species Acidiphilium acidophilum. The sequence continues at coordinate 74,915 of NZ_JAWXYB010000018.1, forward strand.
TGGGCCCGCCGCCACGCTTCGACCGCTTACATACGTCACGCTGCTCGGCTTACTCGCCGCGACCGGCATGCGGATATCGGAAGCTCTCGCTTTGCGGCTCTCCGATGTCACCGACGACGGCCTGATCATCAACAAGACCAAGTTCAAGAAGAGCAGACTAATTCCGCTGCATCCTACGACGCGCGCCGCGATTGATCGGTATCTCTCGGCCCGCCTGCCGATCAGCACGTGCGCCGCTGTCCTGTTCGTATCTAACGCCGGAACTCCGCTTTGCTATGATACCGTCAGCGCGTTGTTCCGCCAGATCTCGCGCAAGATCGGGTTGCGGGGCGGGCCCGGCCAGTCGGGGCCGCGCATCCACGACCTGAGACATAGCTTCGCCGTGCGGTCGCTCGAACAGTGTCCATGCGATGACGACGCTGTATCGCGCCACATCCTCGCTCTCAGCACCTATCTCGGTCACGCCCACGTCAGCGATACCTATTGGTATCTTCAGGCCACGCCCGGCCTGATGGCACAGATCGCCGATGCCGGTGAAGACTTCGGCCGGACAGGTGTGATATGACCGCGCTCGCACCACCCCTATCCCTGTTTCTCGGCGAGCACCTGCCACGCGATCAGGGCGCCAGTCCTCACACCTGTGATGCTTATGCGTACAGCTTTCAACTTCTTGTGATATTCGCGGCGCGGCGACTTCACAAGAGGCCGTCGCGGTTGGAGGTCGAGGACATCGGTGTACCGATGATCCTGGCATTCCTCGATCACATCGAACAGGATCGCGGCAACACGGCGCGATCCCGCAATGCTCGATTGGCGGCGATCAGGTCGTTCTTCAGATTCATCGAGTATCGTGTGCCAGCCTGTCTCGATCAATCGCTTCGGGTCCGCGCGATCCCGATGAAGAAAACCGACGAAGCGTTGGTCGCTTCGCTGACCCGGGCGGAGATTCAGGCCCTGATCAACGCGCCGGATCCCAAGACTCTATCCGGCACCCGAGACCGTGCGATGCTCCATCTCGCCTTTGCGGCCGGACTGCGCGTCTCGGAGTTGGTCGGACTATGCCTAGATCAACTCGATCTGCAAAATCCTTGTACGATCCACGTGATGGGCAAAGGTCGTCGGGAGCGCGTGCTTCCACTGTGGAAGGAGAGCGTGGTCGCGCTCCGGGCTTGGCTTGCTGTCCGTCAGCAGCAGCAAGATGGGGCGCTATTTCTCAACGCCGCCGGCCGGGCCATGACCAGATCCGGATTCGAATACATCCTCGACAAGCATGTGGCCACCGCCGCCCTGCGCCTACCGTCCGTCGCGACCAAGCGAGTAACACCTCATGTTCTGCGTCATAGTTGCGCAATGCATATGCTGCAGGCCACGCACGACGTTCGGAAAGTAGCCCTGTGGCTGGGCCATGCCAGCCTCCAAAGCACCGAGGCCTACCTGCGCGCAGACCCCACCGAAAAACTCGAAGCATTGGGAGCCGCCGGCGGGCCGACGCTACAGCCAGGCAAGTTCAGACCGCCGGACAAGGTTATCGCCATGCTCACGGGGCAGCGGCAACACCAAAAATTATGCTGAGCAAAGGGGGCCGGATTCCAAGCGGTCCCCGCGTCGCCGGCTTAGGACTCTACATAATCATGCGCGCCGCATAACGACGCTTATGTGGTGCACCACATAAGCGTCGCGGGATGAGGGGTCTCGCGTTGCAGGTGCAGCAAGGCCTGGGCCGGGAGCCATTCTGCGGTGACGTTTTCTTCTTCCGGGGACGCAGCGGATCGTTGATCAAGGCGATCTGGCATGACGGTGTCGGGTTATCGCTATTTGCGAAGCGTTTGGACAAGGGCCGTTTTATCTGGCCACAGACGACGGATGGGGCTGTGTCACTTACGGCGGGTCAGGTCGGTTATCTTCTGGAGGCGATCGACTGGAGAAATCCGCAACAAACCTGGCGGCCACAATCTGCCGGGTAAGTGCAAAAAATCAGGGTAAAAACCTGCTGTTTGCTACGGATTTCTGTAGCGAAACCCAAGCGGTTTATGATTCTATCCGATGCATGGATATCGATTCGCTGGCCCTGCCGGACGACATTGCCGCGCTGAAAGAGATCGTTCGAGGAGCGATGTCGCGAGCTGATGCCGCCGAAGCGGATTCAGCCGCAGCGCGCGCCGCGCAGTCCGATACCGCCGCCTATGTCGAGCATCTGAAGCTGCAGATCGAGAAGCTCAAGCGCGCCCTCTACGGCCCCAGGGCGGAACGCACGGCCCGGCTGCTCGACCAGATGGAGCTGAAACTCGAAGAGCTCGAGACCAGTGCCACCGAGGACGAACTACATGCCGAGCAGGAAGCCGCGAAGGCCAAAACCACGACTGTCGCCGGCTTCACCCGCAAGCGCCCGTCGCGCCAGCCCTTCCCCGAGCACCTGCTCCGCGAGCGGGTTGTCCTGCCGGGGCCGACCCAGTGCTTCTGCTGCGGTGGCTCGCGCCTGGCCAAGCTCGGGGAGAGTGTCACCGAGACGTTGGAATCCACCCCGCGAACGTTCAAGGTAATCCAGCATGTGCGGGAGAAATTCACCTGCCGCGATTGTGAGAAGATCAGCCAGGAACCCGCACCCTTCCACACCATTCCGCGCGCCTTCGCCGGTCCCAGCCTGCTCGCGATGATCGCCTACGACAAGTTTGGCCTGCATCAGCCGCTGAACCGCCAATCCGAACGGTTCGGCCTGGAAGGCGTTGCGCTCAGCGTCTCGACCCTGGCCGATCTGATCGGCGCCACCTGTGTCGCGCTTAAGCCGGTGTATGCCTTCATCAAAACCATGGTGTTCACCGGCGGTCGGATCCACGGCGATGACACCACCGTGCCGGTGCTTGCGCAGGGTCAGACCGATATCGCCCGCGTCTGGGTTTATGTGCGCGACGATCGACCGTTTGGCGGATCGGGTCCACCCTGCGCGGTGTTCTATTATTCCCGCGACCGCGCCGGCATTCACCCGCAAAGTCATCTTGCCGAATACAGCGGGATATTCCAGGCGGATGCTTATGGCGGCTACAACAAATTGTACGTGCCGACCCGATCCCCTGGCCCGATCATCGAAGCGGCGTGTTGGGCGCACGGGCGACGAAAATTCTTCGAACTGGCCGACATCGCTCGAAACGCCAAACGCCGCGCGCAAGGCAAGACGCCTGCCTTCGTCGCCCCGATGGCGCTGGCCGCGGTGCAGCGGATCGACGCGCTGTTTGAAATCGAGCGGGGCATCAACGGCCAGTTGCCGGCTGAACGCCTGGCGGCGCGCCAACAGCTCAGCGCCCCGCTGGTCACCGAACTGGAAAGTTGGATGCGTGCCGAGCGGGCCAAACTCTCGCGGCACAACGATGTCGCAAAGGCGATGGACTACATGCTGAACCGTTGGTCGGCGTTCACGCGGTTCCTGACCGACGGGCGGATCTGCCTGACCAACAACGCGGCCGAACGCGCCCTGCGGACCCTGGCTCTGGGCAGAAAATCATGGTTATTCGCCGGTTCCGACCGGGGTGGGGAAAGGGCCGCCATGATGTACACCCTGATCACGACGGCATTATGCCGGGCGCGGCATAATGCCGTTTATGCCGTCCGCCGAACTATGCCGAATGGTTTCCGAAAAATGCACGGTTGTCGAGTTTCTCTCGGTTCTTCCGTGGCAGTTGATTCCGTTTCATTCGGCATAGTTTAGCCAGTCAGAGCGCTTCCAAGAAGGCGAGTAATCGGTCGTCGGGGCGGAAGCGCGTTTTCTTTCCGCTCTGGTATGGCGTGAGCTTTGCCAATGCGGCCTCCTTGAGGGCGATATGTGCATGCAGATAGGTCTGTGTCGTCTCGATCGATTCATGACCGAGCCAAAGCGCGATCACGGAGCAGTCGACGCCCGCCTGCAGCAACTCCATGGCCGCGCTGTGCCTCAACACGTGGGGCGACACCCGCTTCGACTTTAACGACGCACAATTTTCGGTGGCGACCTTCACATACTTCGCCAGTAGCGACTGGACGCTGTCGGCACTGAGTCGCCCACCGTGCATGTTGGGGAACAGAACAGTTCCTCCTTTCCGGGCAGGCTCCTTCAGCCATGCCTGGAGCGCACCTCGAGCAATGGTGGATAGCGGCGTGGCTCGCTCCTTCCGCCCCTTGCCGACGCACCGGACATGAGCGCCGGCGCCGAGGTGGACTGCCTCCCTGTCGAGACTGATCAACTCGGAGAGGCGCAAGCCCGTCTGGACTGCTAGAAGCAGCAAGGTGTGATCGCGGCGGCCGAGCCACGTCGTCCGATCGGTCGCGGCGAGAATGGCCTCAATCTCGGGACGTGTCAGGAAGTGCACCTGTCGCTTATCGTGGCGCTTGCTCGGTATCGCGAGCACGCGCTGGATCAGCGCGCTGTGTGCCGGCTCCTCGAACGATACGAATCGGAAGAAGGCCCTGATGGCTGTAAGGCGCAGGTTGCGAGTCTTGGGGCTGGCACCGCGCTTCATCTCAAGATCGATTAAGAATCCACCGATAAACGGTGCATCTAGGTCGCTGAGTGCCAAATCCGAAGGGGGCTTATGGAGCCGCATTTGTGCGAACCTGAACAGTAGCCGGAACGTATCCCGGTAGGATGCGATCGTGTTGGAGCTGACGTTACGCTGGCGTATGAGCCACTCGGTGAAGTAGCGCTCGATCAACGTGGCGATATTGCAGGGGGGCTTCATGGCGTCGCCTCCCATCGCCGATCGAGGCACCGCGCCGCTTCTTCCATCAACTCAGGGCAGGCCGAGAGATACCAGTATGTATCGCGTACACAGGTGTGGCCGAGGTAGGTGGAGAGTGCCGGAAGTTTCTGTTCGACGTTCTTGCCTTCGCGATGCCAATCGAGCAGCGTCCGGATAGCAAAGCGGTGCCGGAAGTCATGCACGCGTGGCCCGGTACGATCGCCAGGGCGCCGCAGCCCGATCTCATGGGACAGGCGCCAGAAGACGCGATGGACGTACTGGTGCAGCAGGCGGCCACCCTGTTCGGCGACGAAGAAGGTCGAACCGCAGCGCGGGCCGAGATGCGCATCGCGCCGGTTGGCGTAGCTGCGCAGCGCGGCGCTGGTCGTTGGATGCAATGGCAAGAGTCGTGATTTGCCGAACTTGGTCAGCCGGACCGTCAGCACCCCCTTGTCGAGGTCGACATCGTCACGCTCAATCCCCATCGCCTCAGAGAGACGCATACCGGTGACCGCGATCAGGCCGAACAGTGTATGGTAGGTCCATCGCCGCAGGCCCCTCTCTGGCGGCAAAGCCAGAGCCGCCGCCAGCAGATCATCGATTTGCGCGTCGCTGTAGATATGAGGCTTCGCACGCTTCCATCCCGGCAGGACGCCGGCTGGGGGTACCTCCGTTGTCGGATCGAAGTTGGAGACATGGCGCGCGAACCCGCGCACGTCGCTCAACCGCAAAGCCCAATACGCATGCCGATCAGGCGGCAGTGTCGCCCATTCCATCGCGAGCTTGGTAGTGATGGTTTTAGCCTTGCGCTTCTCCATGAATGCGACAAAGTCGCGGAGCCGCCGGGTTTGTTGCTCGTACTTATATCCAAGTCCCTTGCGCATACTTAGATATTTCTCGAGAGCGGATCTTAGGTCGATCATTGCGCGCCTCCCGGCCAGGGCCGACTCAATGTCCGCAGCGTTTCGATATCGACCTTCGCGTATATCCGGGTGGTGTCGTGGCTCTCGTGCCGCAGCAGCTGACCAATCTGGGACAAGGTTGCGCCGGACCGAAGCAGTTCGGTGGCGAGGCTGTGCCGGAAGATATGGGCACCGCGGTGTGCGCAGCCCTCAATTCCGACGCGATCAAGAGCCATTTTGGCGATCATCGTGATCGCACACCCAGAAGCAAAGCCGAGATGAGGCGCGAGCGTGCGAATAAACAATTGCCGACACGAGGCCTGTGGACGGCCATCGCGTAGATATGCAACGATGGCCGCGCCAACATCCGGCAAGATCGGCATTCGTGCGCGCTGTCGGCCCTTGGCACGAACGAGAATCTCGCCGGTACGCCAGTCGATATCATCCAAGGTGAGGGTCGCTACCTCGCCGGCGCGGAGGCCGAGCTTAGCCAGCATCATCAGAATGGCGTAGTCTCGCCGTCCCATAGGGGTTGCCCGGTCGCAACCGTCAAGCGCCCTCTGAACTTGGGTGGCGGTCAGAAAAGTGGGCAGTGCCGCGAATTTCCATCGTCGCATGGACGGCACACAATGGGCCAACGCGCGAGGGTTCAGCCCTTGATGGTGGAGGTAACGAAGGAAGACTCGCAGCGACGAGCACATCCCCTTCCCAGTTGCAGGGCTCCAATCCTGGGCGTGGCGCTCGATATAGCGGATCACTTCCACCTGACTGATCTTGCCTAGGTCGGCGTCGCCGGCGGGGCACACCTCGTGCAGGAACCTGCGGATAGGCGGGAGATGACGAACGATGGACTTCGGGGTCAGGCCGCGCTCTGTCCTCAGATAGGCAGCGAATTCACTAAAAATCCGATCTCGCGAGGTGGCAGGCGGCATCACCGCTGGCGCGATCGCACCTTCCTCGCGCAATACCGATAGCCATCGCTTCAGCGCGGATCGGTCGCCAGGCTGGATAGACTGCTTCCGAGCCCGATGCCGGAGATATTTTTCGGTCACTCGTTCATCGAGATCCGCCACCGTGCTGCGACGGCTTGCGATCCAACTCAACAGCCCCCCGACCACATTGAAAGATCGCCAGACGCCGTGTCGAACGAGCCCGTCTCTCACAATACGTGCTGCGTAGCGCTCGACAAGCTGGCCGTGCTGCCCGCCCTTGAGACGCTGGTACAGCCGGCTTCTAAGCAAATACTCTTCACAATTCATGTTCCTATTCTCCGCTGTTGAAAGCGGAGGCAGGGGACAAACTATGCCGAACCCATCAAGTCCAGGTCATCGCCATTTAGGGCAAAAATAAAACCATTCGGCATAGTTCGGCGGACGGCATAAACGGCAAAAATGAACGATGTCGATCCGCAGGCCTGGCTCGCCGACATCCTCGCGCGCATCGCCGGCCATCCGGTCCACCGGATCGAGGAACTGATGCCTTGGAACTGGATCGATCCGCAAAACCACAACCCAGTCGCACAGGTCGCCTGATCACCCCACTACAGCGATCCGTGAACGCCGAGCGGCTATCAGGACGCGGTCTTCGCCGGATGGATACGCCCTTTCGTTGGATTCGAACAACTCAACTTTGGCACACGATGCCGTTGGGCCGTCCACCCCAACAATCGCCATGACTCCGCCTATCTGTTTGGTGCCGTCTGCCCGGAACGCTGTATTGGTGCCGCCATCATCATGCCGGCAGTCAACAGCGAGGCGATGGCCGAGCATCTTCGGGAAATCAGCACGCAGGTCGCGCCCGGCGCGCACGCCGTGCTGGTGCTCGATGGCGCCGGCTGGCATCAAGCCGGCGAACGGTTGCCGGTGCCCGACAACATCAGCCTGCTATCGCTGCCGCCCTATTCGCCAGAGCTCAACCCCGTCGAAAACATCTGGCAATTTCTGCGCGATCACCCAACGAGACTGGATCAAAGCGGTCATTGAATAGGCAGGTTGGTATGAAATTCGATTCGGGCTCTTATGCTACAATCTGGGGCGTTGCGTTACTTCGGGCCGATTTGCGGAATGCGGGTCAGGCCCGGCGCCGGGTCAGGATGGTCTGGATGATCACCGCGATCAGCAGGAAGATGCCGCTGGCGAGATTCTGGTAATAGGAGCTGAGATTGCCGATCTGGTCGATGACGTTTTCGATCAGGCCGAGCAGCAGGACGCCGGAGAGCGCGCCAGCCATGGTGCCGACGCCGCCGGTGAGCAGGACGCCGCCGATGACGGCGGCGGCAATTGATTTGAGTTCCTCCCCCTGCCCTGCCGTCGAGATGCCCGACGAGAGATGGGCGGCGAGCAGGGCGCCGGACAGGCCGGCGAGCGTGCCCGAGACCATGTAGGTGATCACCTTGATGCGGACGACCGGGACGCCGAGCATGCGGGCGGCTTCCTCGTTGCCGCCGATGGCGAAGACCGCGATGCCGTAGCGGGTGCGGTTCAGCACGATGGCAGCGATGATGAAGCCGATCACCATGATCCAGATCAGGTTGTCGATGCCGAGGATCTGGCCGTTGGCGATCAGGCCGAACACGCCGGGCTGGGCGATGACCAGGCTGTTTTTGGCCAGGACGAGGGCGAGGCCGCGCACGCCGAGTAGGGCGGCGAGGGTGACGATGAACGGGGCCATGCCGGCCTGGGCGATCAACAGCCCGTCGATCAGTCCCACGGCGCAGCCGGCGGCGGCGGGGACGAGCAAAGCGAGCGGCCAGCCATAGGGCAGGACGTAGGCGGCAAGGACCGAGCCGAGGCCGATCAGGGAGCCGACCGACAGATCGAACCCACCGAGAATGATCACGAAGGTCTGGCCGATCGCGACGAGAGCGAGGAAGGTCGCGGCATCGCCGATATTCTGGAAGTTTGCGACGGTCGGGAAATAGGGGAAGCGCAAGCTCGCCGCGATGACCGCGATGATCAGGACGCCGATTGCGCCGCGCGACTGGATCAGGCCGACGAGGCGGGCGCGGCGGGCGGCATCGGGCAGGGCGATAGAGGTGGATGCCGACATGGTCAGCCCCCTGCCCGCTGGAGATAGAGGGCGGCGACGATGAAACCGGCCTTGAGGATCTGGGCGTAGCTGAAATTGATGTCGTTCATGATGAAACTCGCCCCGAGGACCTGAAGCAGCAGGACGCCGACCACGCCGCCGAGGATCGAGACCCGGCCGCCCGAGAGCGGGGTGCCGCCGATGACGGCAGCGGCGATGGCGTCGAGCTCGTAATTCAGGCCGATGTAATTGGGGTCGGACGCGCCGAGCCGGGCAGCGGCGAAGACCCCGGCGAGGCCGGCGAGCAGGCCGCTGACGGCGTAGACCGCGAGCAGGGTGCGGCGCGCCTTGATCCCGGCGATCATGGCGGCGGCACGGTTGGAGCCGATGAACATGACCGAGCGGCCGAAGATGGTGGTGCGGACCAGCACGGCGATCAGGGCCGCGATGATCAGGGCGATGATGGCGACGAAGGGGATCACCCAGACCGCGCCGATGCCGAGCGTGTCGAACACGCCGGTGGTCGGCAGGTTGACCCGCGAGCCATCGAGCAGGGCTTCGGCGGTGCCGCGCGCGGCGACCAGCAGAGCGAGGCTGGAGATCAGGGGGTTGATGTCGAGAGCGGCGATCAGGCTGCCGTTGATCAGGCCGATCAGCAGGCCACCGACGAGCCCGGCGGCGATGGCGACCGCGGGGCCGCCAGGCAGAGCGAGCGCCATGACGGCGGTGGCGAATCCCATGGTCGAACCGACCGAGAGGTCGATCCCGCGGGTGCCGATCGCGAGGCTTTCGCCGAGGGTGACCAGAATGACCGGTGCGGCTTCGAACAGGAGGTTGCGGATGACGAAGACGTTGCGAAAGCCGGGGGTGAACAGGATGTCGATCACGATGAGGATCGCGAAGGCGACATAAACGCTGTTGGCGCGCAGAATTGCGACCGGGGATCGCCCGGCCAGGAACGCGCGGGGGGCGACCGCTTCGCTCACGGGGTTGCCAGCATGTCGAGCACCTGCTGGACGGCCAAGCCGGCGGTTTCGACCGCGCCGCTCACGGCACCTTCGTTGAGGACGACCAGACGATCGGCAAGCACGATGAGTTCCTCCATTTCCGATGAGGTGACCAGAACGCCTAATCCCTGCTCGACCAGATGGCGGATGGCGTCGTGCACCTCGGCTTTGGCACCGACATCGATGCCGCGGGTTGGATCGTCGAGCATGATCGCGCGCGGCGCGGTGGCGAGGCAGCGGGCGAGCAGCACTTTCTGCTGGTTGCCGCCGGAGAGGCCGCTGATCGGCGCCTGGGGACCAGCGGTCTTGATGCCGAGCTGGCGGGTGAAGGCGGCGACCAGTTCCGCCTGACGACGGCGGGAGACGAAGCCGAACCGGGCGATCTGCGGCAGGACCGTGGCGGTGAGATTTTCCGCGACCGAGAGTTTCGGGAATATACCCTCGGCGCGGCGGTCTTCCGAGAGGAAGGCGAGACCGGCGGCGATGGAGTGGCGCGGGGTCGGGGCGGGCAAGGTGTGGCCGGCGACGCTGATGTTGCCGGAGTCCTTGAGGGTCGCGCCGAAGATGCTCTTCATGGTTTCGGTGCGCCCCGAACCGAGCAGGCCGGCGAGGCCCACAACTTCGCCGGGGCGGACGGCAAGCGCGACATCGCGCACCCGGTTGCGCCAGTTCAGCCCCTCGACCGCGAGAGCCGCATCGCCCTCCTGACGGGTGCGCGGGGCGTGGGTGCGGTTCAGCGCTTCGGCGTTGCGGCCGAGCATGGCGCCGATCAGGGACGCGCGGGGGAGATCGGCGGTCGGGGCGCTGGCGACCAGCACCCCGTCGCGCAGGACGCTCAGCCGGTCGCACAACCGGTAGGATTCCGAGAGCCGGTGGCTGACGAACAGGATGGCGATGGAGTCCGCCTTCAGCCGGTCGATCACGCGGAACAGGGTTTCGACCTCGTTGCCGGTGAGGGCGGAGCTTGGTTCGTCGAGGATGGCGACGCGGGCCCCGAGGCGGACGCCGCGCGCGATCGAGACCATTTGCTGCAAACCAAGGCCGAGGGAGCCGAGCCGGGCGCGCGGGTCGATCGCGAGGTCGTAGCGGGCGAGCAGGGCGCTTGCTTCGCGGTCCATCCGCGCGCGGTCGATCAGGAGGCCGCATTTGCGAGGTTCGTTGCCGAGGAAGAGGTTCTCGGCGACGCTGCGCTCCGGGATCAGGTTGATTTCCTGATAAACCGCGCTGATGCCGTGGCGCTGGGCGGCACGCGGACTGTCGAGCCGGGCCGGGGTGCCGGCGATGCGGATTTCGCCGCTGTCGGGCTGGTAGAAGCCGGTGAGGATTTTGATCAGGGTCGATTTGCCCGCGCCGTTTTCGCCGGCGAGGCCGTGGACCTCGCCCTGGTTGAGGGCGAAGGACACGTTCTGCAGGGCCTTGACCGCCCCGAAAATCTTGGAGACCGCATGGGTCTCCAGGATCGGGGTGCGGGTTGTCGCCTCGTTGCTCACCTAGAACGGCACGTTGTTCTTGAGCGCCGCCTTGGCATTGGCCGGGGTGTAGAGGTGATCCTTCAGCACGATGTGCTGCGGCACCGGTTTGCCGTCGAACCAGTTCTGCAGTTCGTGGAACGCGATGGGCCCGAAGCGGGGATTGGTTTCGTCATCGGCGTAGATCCAGCCGCTGACGATGTCCTGCACGCCCTGTTTGGTGCCGTCGATCGAGACGATTTTCACCTGGCCGGGTTTTTTGCCGGCATCGCGCAGGGCGGTGATCACGCCGAACGCCATGGTGTCGGCCTGGGCGTAGACGGCGGTGACGTTGGGGTGGGCGAGCAGGATCTGGCTCATCGCCTTTTGCGCATCGGTGGTGAACCAGTTGCCGGTCTGTTCGGCGACGATTTTCATGCCGGGATAGGCTTTCAGCGTGTCATCGAAGCCTTTGGTCCGGGCGACCTCGACCGAGTTGCCGTAGGCACCCTGGATTTCCGCGACGACCGCGTGGCCGCCCGTGGCCTTGGCGAGTTCCTTCGCGTCGATCTCGCCCTGTTTGTAGTAGAAATTGGAGCCGAGGAAGCTGAGATAGCCGGCGCATTTGCCGCCGGCGGTGCGGCGATCGAGCGTGACGATCGGGATGTGCTTGGCTTTGGCCTGGGCGAAGGCGGGTTGCAGCCCGGTGGAATCGAGCGGGGCGATGATCAGGGCCTGCGCCCCCTGGTTGATCATGTTCTCGACATCCGCGACCTGGCGGGATTCGTCGCTATGGGCATTGGTGTAGATCAGGTGTTTGACGTGGAACGCCGCTGCGGCGTCGCGCACCGATTTGGTCTCGCCGGCGCGGAACGGGTTGGCGTTGGACTCCGATTGCGAAAACCCGACGACCAGTTTGGACAGATCGACATGGGTGGGGTGCGGGTTCACGCAGACCGCTTTGGATTGCATCTGCGTGATTTTCGCGGGATCGACCTGCGGGGCGGCGTGGGCGGCGATGATACTGCCGATGGTTCCGGCCAATACTGTCGTGCCGAATGCCAGCAATTTCCTTGACTTTGTAGGTGACATATTCCCTCCATTATCGCCGCGCTTCGATACGCGACTGTTTCGTGGTTTTTTATCGATAATGGCCAGATTAAGCGCTGTCAATTATATATTATATTCGACTTTATGCGTGTTTTGCCCCGCCCAAGGCGCTTGGAACGCCGCGGGCGGGCTTTGCTTCAGTAGGGCACACCGCTGGCGAGGGCTGATTTGGCGTTGGCCTGGGTGTAGAGATGGTCCTTGATGACGATGTGCTGCGGCACGGGTTTGCCGTCGAACCAGTTCTGCAGCTCGTGCAGGGCGATGGGTCCGAAACGGGGGTTGGTTTCGTCATCGGCGTAGATCCAGCCGCTGACGATGTCCTGCACGCCCTGTTTGGTGCCGTCGATCGTGACGATCTTGACCTCGCCCGGTTTTTTGCCGGCGTCGCGCAGGGCGGTGACGGCACCGTAGGCCATGGTATCGCTCTGGGTATAGACCGCATTCACATTCGGGTGAGCGAGCAGGATCTGACTCATGACCTTCTGGGCATCGGTGGTCGACCAGTTGCCGGTCTGGGCTGCGATGACTTTCATGCCGAGATAGGGTTTGATCGCGGCGGCGAAGCCTTTGGTGCGCTCGGTTTCGACCGAGTTGCCGTAGGCACCCTGGATTTCCGCGATCACCGCGTGGCCGCCGGTTGCCTTGGCGAGCTGCTTGCCGTCGATTTCGCCCTGCTTGTAGAAATTCGAGCCCATGAAGGTGAGATAATCGGTGCAGTGGGTGCCGGCGGTATGGCGGTCGATCGTGATGATCGGGATGTGTTTCGCGACCGCCTGGGCGAAGGCGGGTTGCAGACCGGTGGAGTTCAGCGGGGCGATCACCAGCGCCTGGGCACCCTGGTTGATCATGCTTTCGATATCGGCGACCTGCTTGGCTTCGTTGCTGTGGGCGTTGGTATAGATGTAGCGCTTGGCATGGAACGAGTGGGCGGCGTCCTTCAGAGACTTGGTCTCTTCGGCGCGGAACGGGTTTTCATTGCCCTGCGACTGGGAAAAGCCGACGACCATGCTGGAGAGTTTCGTGTGGTCGGGGTGCGGATTGACGCAGACCGCCTTGGAGCGCGAGCGGATCATCTGGGCCGCGTGATCGGGTGCAGCATGGGCGGCCGGCATGGCGCACAGGGCGGCGATGCCCATCAGCGCACCGATCGGTGCAAGGTGGCGCGGGCTGCTGCGGCGCTGGCGTGGATTGTTGCTGGTCATCTGGTTCCCTCCGATTTCTATCCTCATCGAGGACGTTGTTGGTGATTGATTGGCGGCGCCCGGGACGTGGCGGAGCCGCTTTGGTCGCGTTGCGACGCGACCGACCGATTGAATCCCCTTTTTGTTCCATATTACGAAACTTCGTTCTGAAATAAATCTAGTGTGTGCCGATGCCGCCGTCAATTGCCCCTCCCCTCGGGCGCGCAGCGGTCACGTCACGTTGATGGGACCGGGGCGCACGGCGCGAAGGCAATTGAATTCTGGGGGTGGATCGCGCCTGTAATCGCGCGTCGGGCGCGGGTGAAATCAGCGGCCGAGCAGGATCGGGATGGTGCTATTCTTAATCCATATTGAGCAACACCTAAAATAGACCACATAATATCGATATATTACACTCATAAAAAAGTCCGAGTGGGTGGTGTAACCTGACGTCTGGAAATTCATTTTGGGTTGGGAGTTGGTGCCCTTGCCGGGGCATGCCCCGGCAAGGGCTGTTCATTCTGGTATTCCATGCAGTTGTTCACACCAACATGGAGACCGATGAATGGACGCCAAAAAGGATACGATTATCGAGGCACTTTTGGAACATCTGATCGAAAACGGCGCAGGCGATATCGCCACGGTATTTGCCAGGACCTTCGAACTCGCCATGCAGATCGAGCGCGAACGCTTCCTCCACGCCAGTCACTACGAGCGCAACCCCGATCGTCAGGGTTACGCCAATGGCTACAAGCCCAAGCGGATCGATACCCCGGCCGGGTCGATCACCGTCGATGTCCCCAAAACCGCCGGTCACGTGGGCGAACCCTTCTACCCACAGTCCCTCGAACGCGGCCGACGCTCGGTCCGCGCCGTCATGGTCGCCGTCGCCGAAATGTACATCAAAGGCGTCTCCACCCGCGACGTCGAGGCCGTCATGCGCGAATTCGGCATCGAAAGCCTCTCCTCCGCTCAGGTCAGCCGCGCCAGCAAGCTGCTCGATGACGAACTCGCCGCCTGGCGCACCCGACCCCTCGCCGAGATCCGCTACCTCATCCTCGACGCCAGATATGAAAAAATGCGCGATAATGGCGTCGTCCGCGATGCCGCCGTGCTCTCGGCCATCGGCATCGGACCCGATGAACGCCGCCGTGTCCTCGGCGTCTCGGTCGCCCTTTCCGAGGCCGAAGTCCATTGGCGTGCCTTCCTCGAAAGCCTCCATCAGCGTGGCCTGCGAGGCGTCGAATTCATCGTCTCCGATGACCATGCCGGATTGCACGCCGCACGCCGCGCCGTCTTCGGCGCCGCACACTGGCAACGATGCCAGTTCCACCTCGCCCAAAACGCCATCCACCACGCCCCCAACCACGCCATCCGCAAACGCATCGGCGCAGAACTCCGGACCGTCTGGAACGCAAATTCCCTCGCCGCTGCCCAGATCGCTCTCACAACCCTCGTCAATGCCTATCGCGACACCGCACCAAAGCTCGCCGATTGGCTCGAACGAAATATCCCCGAAGGCCTCACCGTCTTCACACTGCCAGAACCCCACCAGCGCCGGCTTCGCACTTCCAACCCCATGGAACGCGGCATCCAGCAGGAACTCAAACGCCGCACCACCAAAATCAGGGTCTTCCCCAACGAAGCCTCCCTCGAACGCCTCGTCAGCGCCGTCCTCGTCGAAATCGATGAAAAATGGGCCGCCGACACCAAGGGCTACATCAAGTGGGACTACCAGGATGCCTGACCCCCGCTCGCCCTATTTTCCAGACATCAGGTTGCTCAATCTCCGAGTGGCACTACAAACGTATTCAAAGGGGGTCAGACGGTGAGTTTCTGGATCCCTCCTGGTGCGGCATTGAGCGCCAGCGCTTGCCAGCGCACCATAAATCCGGCGCAAGGCTGGTTCGGCGACTGTGGCCTTGCTGACATGCAGGGTGCGCCCGTCGTGCTGCTGCAAGGTTGCGGTGATCCGTTGCTGCACCGAGATGATTTCGCGCAATCGGGTCCATGACAGGGGCTCCCCTGCCGCTTTTAGTTTATGCCGGATTGCCTGGACCAGTTGATAGGCCAGCACGGTGATGAACAGATGTCCTTCGGTGCGGTCCGCTTTGTGATGGAACACCGGTCGGAGGCCGAGTTCCGATTTGAGACCGCGGAACACCGCCTCCAGATCGGTCAACATGGTGTAGGTGTGCCACAAGGCGGCGGCGTCCCAGGTGGTTTCATTGCTGCGCAGACAATAGACCCCGGGATGTGTCAGCATTGAACCCTCGAGTGGAACCTTGACCCAGGTGATCGACGCGGCCTTGGTTCCGGTCTCATCGGGAGTCACGATGATCTCATAGTGTTGGCCGATGCCGTTGCTCTTCTTTATCAATCTTCCGATGCGTCGCTGGATATCGGCCAGGTTTTTCCGTCCGTAGGGAAGGCCCTCTTCCCAGCGGGATAGCAATCGGAGGCAAGCAGGTAGGTCATGACGGTCGAGCCCACGCCACCTCCAATGATCCGGGATTCCCTTACGATTCGCCATGTCCTAGACTCGTCTCGTCATGAAGCAGAGCCCAGCCATGGATGGCGTGATCCTCGAACTCCGCGCCCGTGCGCCGGAATTGAACAGGTTCCGTAGTTGGCGGATCGAGATCGATCGTGATCTGTTTGGCCTGCTTAATGCCAGGATCACATACGGACGGATCGGGACAACCGGCCGAACGCTCCGCTGGGATTTCGAGAACGACGCGGAGGCTGCGCGATTTCTGCGTGTGAAGCTCCGTCGGCGCGCGAGTGGCACGATGCGGCGCGGTGCGGCCTACCGGGTCGTCGAAGCCAGTCCGGTTGTCGCCCCTTTCGTCGGCATGTTCATGCCGATAGACGGGTAACAGCATGAACGAAAACGCGAAGCTCCCTGGGACATCAGATCTATGGCAAACCTATCTCGATTGCCCACCCGATCTAAAAACGGTGCTGCGGATCGAAGCGCTCGGTGCGCCGTCATCCGATCAATATCGTCTGGCCGGTCATCTTGCGGGAAGCGATCTGCCGGGTCCGAAAGGAAAGCCCTGGTCCTATAATGCGGTCCGTCTTGCCTTCGATGGCCTGAGGCGCAAAGGCCTGATCACGGCGCGGGAGGGTTGCAGGGCGACGCTGCTTCATCCTGTCGCAGTCGACGCGCTGGCTTCGCCCGAGGCCGACGATATCCTCGCCATCGTCGATGCGGCCTATCCCACTACTTACGCACGGATGCTCGGGTCAGCCGGTCGCTATCAGGGGGATTACACCGCACTCATCCGCATGGTGCGACACGCGATCTACCGGAACGATGGGGAACAATTTGCCGCGCTATGCGCCTTCCACGACAAGCATTGCGTTCCCCATAGCTCGACCAGAGTGCTGGCGACACTCTTCTCAGCCACGCCGATCGGGGTCGACTGGCTGCGGAACCGCCAGCCGTTGATCCAGATTGGCTTGTTCAAGGCCAAGCTGGACGCGGAGTCGGAGATGCATGATCCAATGCCCGATCTGGATACGCTGCGGACTTATTTCAGATCCGTCCAGAGTGAGGCGGCGTTTGCAACTCTCGCCCCCGTTTTACTCGACGACGATCTGCTGGCCGGACGGGTCGATGAGGCCCGGACTCGTCTGGCGGCAGCGCCCGACGCCACGACCGTTGAGGCGATGTGCACTGCTGCGGCGGTCCAATTTCTGACCGGTCAGGCTGATAAGACGCGCCAAGGTTACCGCGCCGCGCTGAAGCGCCTGCGCAAGGATCGCGGCCGGCGGAAAGTCTTTCTCGATGATTTTCACGGACTGTTGTTTTTACTCAGCCTGCTTGAAGCCAACGACGCGACCGTGCATCATGAGGCAGGTACTTATCTCGAAGGCCTTCTGTCCACGCCGGCGGGACATATCGGCGCCTATCTGAGCGTGCAGGCGCTGCTCTGGCTCAGTCAGGGATTCGACGCCAAGGCAGCCGGGGTCGTCAAAACACTCCGTCGCGACGTCCCCTGGCCGCCGTTCGATCTCGCGATGCGGGCCCTCGCTGAATATGCGGTTGATCCCGGGATCTCTCGCAAGCATCGCGAGGTCTTGGCGACCGAATTCAGTCGCCTGAACGATCGCTCCCCTCTCTTAGCGCAGGTTCATGCCGAGATCCTGTCAGAGATCGCGCTGAACCCTGCCCCCTATCGCGCCCGGCTTGAGGAAATCGGCGCCGCAGTCACCCTTCGGTTCACGCAGATCATTCGCCTCCAGGAACCTTGGCAGCGCGCCCTCGATAATCTGGGGGCGTTGTTGGGTGCACGAGCCCCGCAGCCCGATCCCTCGGCAGCACGGGGTACGCCGGGCAAGCGTCTCGCATGGTTCGTCGATCCCGAGAGTAAGGTGATCGACGTCGTCGAGCAAACAGCGAAGGGTGCCAGCTGGTCGGATGGCAGGCCGATTGCCCTGAAGCGGTTGCATGAGCATGATCCTCGCTTGAGTTACCTGACGCCTGAAGATCGTGCCGGTCTGGTCGGCCTGCGTCGCGAGGCTGCCGGATGGGGCGATAGCGAGGTCTATTATTTCGATACGGTCCGTGTGCTGCCAGCGCTGGTCGGACATCCGGTCGTATTCGACGCGCGGCACCGGTCCCGTTCGATCGAACTGGTCGCCTATCCGCTGGAGCTGGTCATCACCAAGAAAGGCAGGGATTTCCATCTCGCGCTGTCTCATACCGCCGATGAACCTGCCGTGTTCCTCGAAGCGGAAACGCCGACCCGCTACCGGGTGATCGAGTTTCCGAGACGTATGCTGCCAATCCAGGATATTCTGGGCCGGCGCGGCCTGACGGTTCCGATCAAGGCACGGGATCAGGTGATCGCTCTGATCCGCAGCACCAACCCGACCCTGCCGATCCGCGCCGAGATCGATGAGATCGAGCAGGAAGCGCGGCCGGGCATCGCGACCCCAGTCGTCCAGATCATTCCGCAGGGTGACGGGATAAGGCTCAATATCATGGTGCGACCGTTCGGTGCCGACGGACCGGCCTACGTCGCCGGACTCGGCGGGCGGTCGGTGTTGACCACGATCGCTGGCCAACAAATCCGTGTCAGTCGTGACCTCGAAGTCGAGATCGCCGAGCGTAAAGCGCTGATCACCGCCTGCCCGACCTTGCGTGACCGTCGTGGTGCGGAGGCTCATGAATGGGTGCTCGATGATCCGGAGGGTAGCCTTGAATGCCTCCTCGAACTGCAGGCATATACAGGGACAGTTGCGGTCGAATGGCCTGAGGGTCAGCGGATCCGTGTTCACGCCGCCTCCTCCGATCGGATGAAGGTGAAGATCAGCCGTGATCGTGATTGGTTCAATGTCGACGGGTCCATTGCCCTCGATGAGGATCGCGTCGTGGAGATGCAATTCCTCCTCGACCGGCTGAGCCGCACGCAGGGGCGGTTCGTCAAGCTGGAAGATGGTGGCTTCGTCGCCCTCACACACCAGTTGCAGAGCCAGTTGGAGAGATTGACTGCGGTTTCCGAAACGCATCGGTCCGGGCGACGGGTCCATGCACTGGGTGCCGCCGCGCTCGATGCGGCGTTGGCCGAGGGGGGTACTATCATCGCCGACGCCGCGTGGAAGCGTCAGATCCAGCGGATTACCTCAGCCGAGAACTGGACCCCTGCCCTGCCCGCTCATCTGCAGGCAGAGCTCCGCGATTACCAGATGGACGGTTTCGTCTGGCTCTCACGTCTCGCCCGCTGGGGAGCCGGTGCCTGCCTCGCTGACGACATGGGACTCGGCAAGACCGTCCAGACGATCGCCGTGCTGCTCGAACAGGCGCAGTCGGGCCCCTGTCTGGTCGTGGCGCCGACCTCGGTCTGCCCAAATTGGGGCGCGGAACTGCGGCGGTTTGCCCCGACGCTTGCGGTACATCGGTTATCGGCCAGCGGTGCTCGCGCGACGCTGATCGCGGCGCTTGGGCCAAACGATATTCTGATCTGCAGCTATGGGTTGCTGCATCAAGAGAGCGAACTGCTTGCCGGCGTAAAATGGTCGATGGTCGTTCTGGACGAGGCCCAGGCGATCAAGAATGCCGATACCAAACGCGCGCAGGCGAGCCTGTCGCTGCACGCGGACTTCCGTGTGGTGCTGACCGGGACGCCGGTCGAGAACTATCTCGATGAATTGTGGAGCCTGTTCAACTTCCTCAACCCTGGCCTGCTCGGATCACGAGAGGGGTTCCAGAAACGATTCGCTGTCCCGATCGAGCGGGATCGTGATCTTCCGGCGCGCCAGGCGTTACGGACGCTGATCCGACCGTTCCTGCTGCGCCGGACCAAGGCCGCGGTGCTGAGCGAACTGCCGCCACGAACCGAACAGACCGTCGTGGTGGAAATGAACGAGGCCGAGCGCCTCTTCTACGAGGCGTTACGCCGACAGGCGCTCGACAGCTTGGCTGCATTAGACACACAACCGGGCAAACGTAAGATCCATATTCTCGCCGAGATCACGCGACTGCGGCGGGCATGCTGCAACCCCGCGCTGATCGATGCGAGCGCTTCGGTGCCGAGCAGCAAGCTCGAGACGTTTCTGGGTCTGGTCGAGGAGTTGATCCGCAACCGGCACCGGGCCCTGGTGTTCAGCCAGTTCGTTGGCCATCTCGGTCTGATCCGCGCCGCGCTCGATCAACGTGGCATAAGCTATGAATATCTCGATGGTATTACGCCGGCATCGGCTCGGGAACGGCGGGTCGCTCTGTTCCAGGCGGGGCATTCGGATTTGTTCCTGATCAGTCTGCGCGCTGGCGGTACCGGGTTGAACCTGACAGCGGCCGATTATGTGGTGCATCTCGACCCCTGGTGGAACCCGGCGGTCGAGGATCAGGCCTCAGACCGGGTCCATCGCCTCGGTCAGGAGCGGCCAGTCACGATATATCGCCTGATCATGGAAAACAGCATCGAAGAACGCATTCTCGCCCTGCATCGGGACAAGCGCGATCTCGCCTCCGAATTGCTGGAAGGTGGCGAAGTCGCCGCCCGTCTGACCGAGGATGAATTGATTGATCTGATACGGAACTAGTCCCCATTTCTCAGTGTCCATCCGGGAACACCTTGAATCTTTGGAGTCACTTGTGATTCCATAGCGGCGGCCCGATTCGCAGGAGCAGCCTGATGTGGACGAACGAGAACCGCGCCCGGTATGATCGCAGCAAGCTGCGCTATCCGAGCGATTTGACGGATGACGAGTGGGCGATCATCGGCCCGCTGATCCCGCCCGCCAAGCGTGGCGGCAACAAGCGTACGGTGAATGAGCGGCAGGTGATCAACGGGCTGATGTTCATCCTGAGTACCGGTTGCCAATGGGCGTCGCTGCCGAAAGATCTGCCTCCACGGAGCACGGTGAACGACTATTTTCGCCGTTGGAACGAGGATGGCACGCTCGATCGCATTCATCATGCGCTGTACGTCAGATGTCGCGAACAGGTTGACCGCGCGGCCAGTCCGACGGCTGCGATCATTGACAGCCAGAGCGTCAAGAGCGTGGAAAAAGGGGGGGTCATATCGATCCGTCGGGGTTCGATGCGGGCAAGAAGATCAACGGCAAGAAGCGCCATGTCCTGGTAGACACGCAAGGCCTGCTGCTTTGCGCCATCGTCCACGCCGCCGACATCCAGGATCGGGACGGCGGCGTGATGCTGATGGGAACGCTGTTCGGTCTATTTCCCTTTCTGCTCAAGCTTTATGCCGACGGTGGCTATCAAGGGCCGAAATTCCAGGAAGGGCTGGGCCGCGTGTGCGCTCAGATCAATGTCGAGATCGTCAAGCGCTCCGATATCGGAAAGTTCGTCGTTGTGCCCAAGCGCTGGATCGTTGAGCGAACCATCGGCTGGCTCAACCGTTGTCGCCGGTTGGCCAAGGATTGGGAATGCCTCAACCAAAACGGACTTGCATTTCTACGCTGGGCATCCATCCGGCTGATGGTACGAAAACTCTGTAAGGAAACAAAATGATCCCGGATGGACTCTCAAGCGGGTAGTGCATCTGGGCTCTTATACCAACCTGCCTATCCAATGACCGCTTTGATCCAGTCTCGTTGGGTGATCGAAGCGATTTGTTCTGGCATCTGCATGAACTTGTTCCAGGCGTTTCGGCAGGCGGCAAGGATTTCGTCGTAGCTGTTCCAGACCTGATGGCTCAGGAAGTTGCCGCGCAGAAATTGCCAGATGTTTTCGACGGGGTTGAGCTCTGGCGAATAGGGCGGCAGCGATAGCAGGCTGATGTTGTCGGGCACCGGCAACCGTTCGCCGGCTTGATGCCAGCCGGCGCCATCGAGCACCAGCACGGCGTGCGCGCCAGGCGCGACCTGCGTGCTGATTTCCCGAAGATGTTCGGCCATCGCCTCGCTATTGACCGCCGGCATGATGATGGCGGCACCAATACAGCGTTCTGGGCAGACGGCACCAAACAGATAGGCGGAGTCATGGCGGTTGTCGCGCACAGCCAGTGGTCGGGAACCCCGCTCTGCCCAGACATAGGTCAGGGTTCCCTTCTGACCGACACGGGCTTCATCGGCGAACCACACCTCGATCGGCTTACGCGCCGCCGTGGCCGGGATCGCCGCCGCTACCAGGCCAGCGAAGTCTTTTTAAAAATGTCCTGTGCCGCAGCGTCCTTCTTCGGATGATACGGACGCGGCTGGACTCGCGTGAACTTGAGCCGCCGCAACAGTCGGCTGATCGACGTCTCGTGCAGGGTAACCGCAAACTCGGTCTCGATCCGTCGCTGCAGGTCGACACAGCGCCACCGTACCACGCCGTCACGCTCCGGGTCCGGGCCCTGCCTGACCCATGCCGCGATCTGCGCCTGCTGCGAAGCCGACAATTGGGGTGGCGGGCCGTTGCGGCGCGGCGCATCGCCCAGTCCTTCAGGTCCCAATCCATTGTAACGGTGCACCCAGTCGCGCAGCGTCTGCCGGTCCATGGCACAGGCCTCGGCCGCATCGCGCCGAGACCAGCCTTCGAGAACAAGAGCAATCGCCAGCAGCCGCCTCGAAATCTTCGAATCCGTCGCGCGAGCCGCCCGCTCGCGCAGCGCCATAGGCGACAAGTCCAAACGCGTTATCGCTACCGTCATCGCAAACCTCCTCCAGGGAAGTCCAGCGAATCATACCCGCCCGAGCCGCACCAACTCACATTCGAGTCAACGGAACCTCAGGTTGGTATTATTCGGCGAATGTTCTTCTGCAAACAACTACCTGCTTACCCATCTTAATCGTATCCATCCGGCGAAGACCGCGTCCTGATAGCCGCTCGGCGTTCACGGATCGCTGTAGTGGGGTGATCAGGCGACCTGTGCGACTGGGTTGTGGTTTTGCGGATCGATCCAGTTCCAAGGCATCAGTTCCTCGATCCGGTGGACCGGATGGCCGGCGATGCGCGCGAGGATGTCGGCGAGCCAGGCCTGCGGATCGACATCGTTCATTTTTGCCGTTTATGCCGTCCGCCGAACTATGCCGAATGGTTTCCGAAAAATGCACGGTTGTCGAGTTTCTCTCGGTTCTTCCGTGGCAGTTGATTCCGTTTCATTCGGCATAGTTTAGCCAGTCAGAGCGCTTCCAAGAAGGCGAGTAATCGGTCGTCGGGGCGGAAGCGCGTTTTCTTTCCGCTCTGGTATGGCGTGAGCTTTGCCAATGCGGCCTCCTTGAGGGCGATATGTGCATGCAGATAGGTCTGTGTCGTCTCGATCGATTCATGACCGAGCCAAAGCGCGATCACGGAGCAGTCGACGCCCGCCTGCAGCAACTCCATGGCCGCGCTGTGCCTCAACACGTGGGGCGACACCCGCTTCGACTTTAACGACGCACAATTTTCGGTGGCGACCTTCACATACTTCGCCAGTAGCGACTGGACGCTGTCGGCACTGAGTCGCCCACCGTGCATGTTGGGGAACAGAACAGTTCCTCCTTTCCGGGCAGGCTCCTTCAGCCATGCCTGGAGCGCACCTCGAGCAATGGTGGATAGCGGCGTGGCTCGCTCCTTCCGCCCCTTGCCGACGCACCGGACATGAGCGCCGGCGCCGAGGTGGACTGCCTCCCTGTCGAGACTGATCAACTCGGAGAGGCGCAAGCCCGTCTGGACTGCTAGAAGCAGCAAGGTGTGATCGCGGCGGCCGAGCCACGTCGTCCGATCGGTCGCGGCGAGAATGGCCTCAATCTCGGGACGTGTCAGGAAGTGCACCTGTCGCTTATCGTGGCGCTTGCTCGGTATCGCGAGCACGCGCTGGATCAGCGCGCTGTGTGCCGGCTCCTCGAACGATACGAATCGGAAGAAGGCCCTGATGGCTGTAAGGCGCAGGTTGCGAGTCTTGGGGCTGGCACCGCGCTTCATCTCAAGATCGATTAAGAATCCACCGATAAACGGTGCATCTAGGTCGCTGAGTGCCAAATCCGAAGGGGGCTTATGGAGCCGCATTTGTGCGAACCTGAACAGTAGCCGGAACGTATCCCGGTAGGATGCGATCGTGTTGGAGCTGACGTTACGCTGGCGTATGAGCCACTCGGTGAAGTAGCGCTCGATCAACGTGGCGATATTGCAGGGGGGCTTCATGGCGTCGCCTCCCATCGCCGATCGAGGCACCGCGCCGCTTCTTCCATCAACTCAGGGCAGGCCGAGAGATACCAGTATGTATCGCGTACACAGGTGTGGCCGAGGTAGGTGGAGAGTGCCGGAAGTTTCTGTTCGACGTTCTTGCCTTCGCGATGCCAATCGAGCAGCGTCCGGATAGCAAAGCGGTGCCGGAAGTCATGCACGCGTGGCCCGGTACGATCGCCAGGGCGCCGCAGCCCGATCTCATGGGACAGGCGCCAGAAGACGCGATGGACGTACTGGTGCAGCAGGCGGCCACCCTGTTCGGCGACGAAGAAGGTCGAACCGCAGCGCGGGCCGAGATGCGCATCGCGCCGGTTGGCGTAGCTGCGCAGCGCGGCGCTGGTCGTTGGATGCAATGGCAAGAGTCGTGATTTGCCGAACTTGGTCAGCCGGACCGTCAGCACCCCCTTGTCGAGGTCGACATCGTCACGCTCAATCCCCATCGCCTCAGAGAGACGCATACCGGTGACCGCGATCAGGCCGAACAGTGTATGGTAGGTCCATCGCCGCAGGCCCCTCTCTGGCGGCAAAGCCAGAGCCGCCGCCAGCAGATCATCGATTTGCGCGTCGCTGTAGATATGAGGCTTCGCACGCTTCCATCCCGGCAGGACGCCGGCTGGGGGTACCTCCGTTGTCGGATCGAAGTTGGAGACATGGCGCGCGAACCCGCGCACGTCGCTCAACCGCAAAGCCCAATACGCATGCCGATCAGGCGGCAGTGTCGCCCATTCCATCGCGAGCTTGGTAGTGATGGTTTTAGCCTTGCGCTTCTCCATGAATGCGACAAAGTCGCGGAGCCGCCGGGTTTGTTGCTCGTACTTATATCCAAGTCCCTTGCGCATACTTAGATATTTCTCGAGAGCGGATCTTAGGTCGATCATTGCGCGCCTCCCGGCCAGGGCCGACTCAATGTCCGCAGCGTTTCGATATCGACCTTCGCGTATATCCGGGTGGTGTCGTGGCTCTCGTGCCGCAGCAGCTGACCAATCTGGGACAAGGTTGCGCCGGACCGAAGCAGTTCGGTGGCGAGGCTGTGCCGGAAGATATGGGCACCGCGGTGTGCGCAGCCCTCAATTCCGACGCGATCAAGAGCCATTTTGGCGATCATCGTGATCGCACACCCAGAAGCAAAGCCGAGATGAGGCGCGAGCGTGCGAATAAACAATTGCCGACACGAGGCCTGTGGACGGCCATCGCGTAGATATGCAACGATGGCCGCGCCAACATCCGGCAAGATCGGCATTCGTGCGCGCTGTCGGCCCTTGGCACGAACGAGAATCTCGCCGGTACGCCAGTCGATATCATCCAAGGTGAGGGTCGCTACCTCGCCGGCGCGGAGGCCGAGCTTAGCCAGCATCATCAGAATGGCGTAGTCTCGCCGTCCCATAGGGGTTGCCCGGTCGCAACCGTCAAGCGCCCTCTGAACTTGGGTGGCGGTCAGAAAAGTGGGCAGTGCCGCGAATTTCCATCGTCGCATGGACGGCACACAATGGGCCAACGCGCGAGGGTTCAGCCCTTGATGGTGGAGGTAACGAAGGAAGACTCGCAGCGACGAGCACATCCCCTTCCCAGTTGCAGGGCTCCAATCCTGGGCGTGGCGCTCGATATAGCGGATCACTTCCACCTGACTGATCTTGCCTAGGTCGGCGTCGCCGGCGGGGCACACCTCGTGCAGGAACCTGCGGATAGGCGGGAGATGACGAACGATGGACTTCGGGGTCAGGCCGCGCTCTGTCCTCAGATAGGCAGCGAATTCACTAAAAATCCGATCTCGCGAGGTGGCAGGCGGCATCACCGCTGGCGCGATCGCACCTTCCTCGCGCAATACCGATAGCCATCGCTTCAGCGCGGATCGGTCGCCAGGCTGGATAGACTGCTTCCGAGCCCGATGCCGGAGATATTTTTCGGTCACTCGTTCATCGAGATCCGCCACCGTGCTGCGACGGCTTGCGATCCAACTCAACAGCCCCCCGACCACATTGAAAGATCGCCAGACGCCGTGTCGAACGAGCCCGTCTCTCACAATACGTGCTGCGTAGCGCTCGACAAGCTGGCCGTGCTGCCCGCCCTTGAGACGCTGGTACAGCCGGCTTCTAAGCAAATACTCTTCACAATTCATGTTCCTATTCTCCGCTGTTGAAAGCGGAGGCAGGGGACAAACTATGCCGAACCCATCAAGTCCAGGTCATCGCCATTTAGGGCAAAAATAAAACCATTCGGCATAGTTCGGCGGACGGCATAAACGGCATTATGCCGGGCGCGGCATAATGCCGTCGTGATCAGGGTGTACATCATGGCGGCCCTTTCCCCACCCCGGTCGGAACCGGCGAATAACCATGATTTTCTGCCCAGAGCCAGGGTCCGCAGGGCGCGTTCGGCCGCGTTGTTGGTCAGGCAGATCCGCCCGTCGGTCAGGAACCGCGTGAACGCCGACCAACGGTTCAGCATGTAGTCCATCGCCTTTGCGACATCGTTGTGCCGCGAGAGTTTGGCCCGCTCGGCACGCATCCAACTTTCCAGTTCGGTGACCAGCGGGGCGCTGAGCTGTTGGCGCGCCGCCAGGCGTTCAGCCGGCAACTGGCCGTTGATGCCCCGCTCGATTTCAAACAGCGCGTCGATCCGCTGCACCGCGGCCAGCGCCATCGGGGCGACGAAGGCAGGCGTCTTGCCTTGCGCGCGGCGTTTGGCGTTTCGAGCGATGTCGGCCAGTTCGAAGAATTTTCGTCGCCCGTGCGCCCAACACGCCGCTTCGATGATCGGGCCAGGGGATCGGGTCGGCACGTACAATTTGTTGTAGCCGCCATAAGCATCCGCCTGGAATATCCCGCTGTATTCGGCAAGATGACTTTGCGGGTGAATGCCGGCGCGGTCGCGGGAATAATAGAACACCGCGCAGGGTGGACCCGATCCGCCAAACGGTCGATCGTCGCGCACATAAACCCAGACGCGGGCGATATCGGTCTGACCCTGCGCAAGCACCGGCACGGTGGTGTCATCGCCGTGGATCCGACCGCCGGTGAACACCATGGTTTTGATGAAGGCATACACCGGCTTAAGCGCGACACAGGTGGCGCCGATCAGATCGGCCAGGGTCGAGACGCTGAGCGCAACGCCTTCCAGGCCGAACCGTTCGGATTGGCGGTTCAGCGGCTGATGCAGGCCAAACTTGTCGTAGGCGATCATCGCGAGCAGGCTGGGACCGGCGAAGGCGCGCGGAATGGTGTGGAAGGGTGCGGGTTCCTGGCTGATCTTCTCACAATCGCGGCAGGTGAATTTCTCCCGCACATGCTGGATTACCTTGAACGTTCGCGGGGTGGATTCCAACGTCTCGGTGACACTCTCCCCGAGCTTGGCCAGGCGCGAGCCACCGCAGCAGAAGCACTGGGTCGGCCCCGGCAGGACAACCCGCTCGCGGAGCAGGTGCTCGGGGAAGGGCTGGCGCGACGGGCGCTTGCGGGTGAAGCCGGCGACAGTCGTGGTTTTGGCCTTCGCGGCTTCCTGCTCGGCATGTAGTTCGTCCTCGGTGGCACTGGTCTCGAGCTCTTCGAGTTTCAGCTCCATCTGGTCGAGCAGCCGGGCCGTGCGTTCCGCCCTGGGGCCGTAGAGGGCGCGCTTGAGCTTCTCGATCTGCAGCTTCAGATGCTCGACATAGGCGGCGGTATCGGACTGCGCGGCGCGCGCTGCGGCTGAATCCGCTTCGGCGGCATCAGCTCGCGACATCGCTCCTCGAACGATCTCTTTCAGCGCGGCAATGTCGTCCGGCAGGGCCAGCGAATCGATATCCATGCATCGGATAGAATCATAAACCGCTTGGGTTTCGCTACAGAAATCCGTAGCAAACAGCAGGTTTTTACCCTGATTTTTTGCACTTACCCGGCAGATTGTGGCCGCCAGGTTTGTTGCGGATTTCTCCAGTCGATCGCCTCCAGAAGATAACCGACCTGACCCGCCGTAAGTGACACAGCCCCATCCGTCGTCTGTGGCCAGATAAAACGGCCCTTGTCCAAACGCTTCGCAAATAGCGATAACCCGACACCGTCATGCCAGATCGCCTTGATCAACGATCCGCTGCGTCCCCGGAAGAAGAAAACGTCACCGCAGAATGGCTCCCGGCCCAGGCCTTGCTGCACCTGCAACGCGAGACCCCTCATCCCGCGACGCATATCCGTGTGCCCCGACGCCAGCCAGATCCGTACGCCGGCTGGAACCGGGATCATCGCCGCACCGCCGTCATCACACGACGCAAGGCGGCCATCCCAACCCCGTCATCAACCCGAACACAGGTGCCGTCCGGCAGCACGATCTCAATCCGCCCCATCTCGGATCGCGCTGCCCGCTTGTGCGACACAGAATCTGCATCGGTCTCATCCACCGAAGCTGATTTGCCAGACCCCCGCGGCATCGACAGCGCCGCACTCGCCATCATCCGCACCGGAATGAACTCCGGCTCTACCGGCACCCGTGCCAACTCACCGCGCCGAACCTGCCCGCGCCATTTCCACAACTGCCCTCGCGAAATATCGTGCCGCCGTGCCACCAAAGCAAATACCGCATCCGGCGCCTCAGCCTCTGCGACAATCCGAAGCTTGTCCTCATCCCGCCAGCGACGTCGCCGCTCAGTCCCCGTGATGATCTCCATCCGCCAAAGCTCCCCCCATATGAATCAGCTCATAGCAGCGCTATTATGAGCGGCTTCTTCCCGTAGCGGCAGGCGGCTCAGACCGGATGGTTACTCTTAATCCGCCGATTTCCCTGCGGTACGTATCGGGAACATATCGGTATGATCTGGAGGTTTCGATGGCGCGCAACGCGGTGCAATGCCGCGCGACAATCAGCATGAGAATCGCATTGCCCCGCCTGCAATGCTCCCGAGGCGTGACCTGTTGCCTCACATAAATGCTCCCGATTTTGGGTATTTTATGGGGGCTGGCGATGAGGAGGGTCAGTATGGGGACGAACGGCTTTTCCTGGCCGGTCTGTGGTGGGACGTCGCACTGCATCCACACATCGCGGGGGTTGTTTCAATGCACGCGCTGCCGTCGGCAGACTTCGCCGACCGCGGGAACGATCTTCGCGCCGCGACGAAATTGCCGTTGCGTACCTTACTTTGGTATCGCATGATGATATAATAATATATTTAGTAGTAAACTAAGTTCCACCACGCTTCGCGACGTAACTAAGCACAAAACCTTCCCACGACTTAAGCACATCAGGGTCTGCCCTATATTTCATTGCTTCACCATAGGTATTCCTATACGCGGTGGCCATCTCATCAATATCCCATCCTCCGCCTTTTTCACAACCAATTTTCAAGAACGGTTGTGCACGATGCCCATACCTAAGAGTCCATCCGGGATCATTTTGTTTCCTTACAGAGTTTTCGTACCATCAGCCGGATGGATGCCCAGCGTAGAAATGCAAGTCCGTTTTGGTTGAGGCATTCCCAATCCTTGGCCAACCGGCGACAACGGTTGAGCCAGCCGATGGTTCGCTCAACGATCCAGCGCTTGGGCACAACGACGAACTTTCCGATATCGGAGCGCTTGACGATCTCGACATTGATCTGAGCGCACACGCGGCCCAGCCCTTCCTGGAATTTCGGCCCTTGATAGCCACCGTCGGCATAAAGCTTGAGCAGAAAGGGAAACAGACCGAACAGCGTTCCCATCAGCATCACGCCGCCGTCCCGATCCTGGATGTCGGCGGCGTGGACGATGGCGCAAAGCAGCAGGCCTTGCGTGTCTACCAGGACATGGCGCTTCTTGCCGTTGATCTTCTTGCCCGCATCGAACCCTGACGGATCGATATGACCCCCCCTTTTTCCGCGCTCTTGACGCTCTGGCTGTCAATGATCGCAGCCGTCGGACTGGCCGCGCGGTCAACCTGTTCGCGACATCTGACGTACAGCGCATGATGAATGCGATCGAGCGTGCCATCCTCGTTCCAACGGCGAAAATAGTCGTTCACCGTGCTCCGTGGAGGCAGATCTTTCGGCAGCGACGCCCATTGGCAACCGGTACTCAGGATGAACATCAGCCCGTTGATCACCTGCCGCTCATTCACCGTACGCTTGTTGCCGCCACGCTTGGCGGGCGGGATCAGCGGGCCGATGATCGCCCACTCGTCATCCGTCAAATCGCTCGGATAGCGCAGCTTGCTGCGATCATACCGGGCGCGGTTCTCGTTCGTCCACATCAGGCTGCTCCTGCGAATCGGGCCGCCGCTATGGAATCACAAGTGACTCCAAAGTTTCAAGGTGTTCCCGGATGGACACTAAGGGAACCGGCAGGAAAACCTTTATGAATCGTTACCGGCTTTAAGGCATCAGATTTAAGGTCTGATGCTGTTGGAACAGGCCGCGTGGAGGCGACCTGGTTTCCCTCTACTATAGGACGAATGGGATTCGATTTGACAACTCGTAAATGATGCCCAACCAGCTTTCGTTCCGTCGGTGCCGGTGATTGATAGAGCCTAACGATCTGGCCAGTGAAATCAGCGTTGGCGTTTGGGTACACGGCTGATACGACATTGAAGGTTTCCCGTATTGTTTGCCGGAACCGACGGCCATCACAGCTGTTCCCTAAGTGCTTCGCTAATTGGTCCCAAGAGATTATTTGTCCACGAGTTGTGTTGACCCTGGGCAACCTGTACGCGAGATACGTATAAAGATCGAGCGCTGTTGGTTGGTTCTTCAGTTCCCGAATCGCCACTTCATTTAAAGGCACCGCGTGGTCTATTAGGTGACGAAAAAAGACATCTGAAAGACTAATTTCACGGGCGAACTCACCGTCTCTATTCAGGGAACCGGAATACTCATTCGACAGCTTAACTTCTTTCACTGCAAAAGCAGACTCACCGTTACGGTCTTCATCCCACCTAATTTGCCATTCACATGCTAGCAAACGGTCAACCTGCTCTTTGAGAAGATTTGCGGACCCACGTGGACCATAGGATACTGTGTGATATCCAAGTCGGCGCATCCATTCAGTGAAATTTCTACCAAGGTAGACATCTCTAGACCGTCTTTTTACAGCTTCCGATAACATATAGATTAGAACAATCCGTGGATAGGAACCGAAAGGAACTCCCAGGCTTCTCATCACAGATTTGCCGTCTAATATCTGTAAAACGGGCTTTGGATTAATTGCCAGAGCATATTTGCCATCCTCGCGGATGATCGGTTGCGTATCATCTTTCGGTCTTCGCGCTGGCAATGACATTGCGCATAATGCGGAATGTAAGAACGCATTTTCTGGTTCCTCGTCCTGCACTTTCAGAAAGGAATTGTAGATTCTGTCGTCCCGTTCTCCCTCAGCGAGGTTCAGCACGGATTGTCTACCCTCGTTCAAGAGGGCCAATGCGTACTGATGCCCTAAAGGCAATTCTGCCTGGTGTTGCTTTTTGGCCATAGGTTTAGTCCCGCTGATGACGATTGTAGGAGTCTGCATCGATTTCGCACAAGAACAACTTATCGGACGAAAATCAACAGCCTTTGCGCTTTTGGTGCCGTATTTCGCGATTATCTTCCAAAATTACCGATGATGTCCGTGTACGAGCTCAGAATTTTTCGTTTTGAACGCCGGTTTGAGAGGATCAATAAATGGAAACAGCCAGCTTTTGACCATTATCGACGTTCGATTCGGAAGTTTTTAGGGTTCTATAGGTATAGGCTCGGACATCATCGGTCTCTTACTCCTTCATCATCTCCTTATCGCACCGACTTCATCGTTGGTACGCCTACATCATCGGCGCTACTCCAGAATCATCGGTCGGGTCATAGATTGGTTTTTCGGACATCAGCCTACTCGAACATCATCGGTCCTGGATCAGCTGATCGATTCTTACCTAGTCGCGACGTCTCTGCGCCCAAGGAGCGACTACACCACTGCTTCTCAGGGTCATCCGCGTACTGCAACAGTGTCGCAAATACTCCCGGCTATAACGGCTTAAAGCGTTGTCATGTCTGTGCTGATGAGGCGGCAGCCGGCTATTTCGCAGGGTGGCTACTGAGTGGAATCGTCTCCTTAATGGGGCTTTGGACGACCCCACTACTATTACACGGACTTCATCGGTCGGAGTTCCCAATCGCGATTGCGCCCAACATCCATGTCATTGGTTACTCGGAGATCATCGGTCGGATTGGAGCTTCCGTTGCTACTTTTTCGGGAAAATTGCCAAGGGAAGTCTCGTTGACTTAAAATTGCCAATCAGTGTACCAGACCAATGTATATATACGAGAGATCCTATGAACCTTCCCCCCTCCCCCACCGATGATTTTTTTGATCAAGATGCTATTGGTGTGCTCTACACCAACTCCCTTAAGGTCATGAACCGAATCCGGGAATCGGCGCTAAATCAAGATACCGGAAAAAAAAGTGGCCCCCTATTCCAAATATCAAAGGCGGCTCAGCTTGTTGGTCGAACGGCATCCGCCATTCGAGAAGCAGAGAAAGATGGGCGACTTCCTGCCCGCGAACGGACGGAATCTGGTCGGCGCCTTCAGTATACTTTGGAGGATTTGGACAGCATGCGGGAGGTTTTTGGCACCCGTCCATGGCGTCGAGCCGACGATCCTGCGGCAGTTATTTCTATTTCAAATTTCAAGGGGGGAGTGGGGAAGTCCACCACGGCAATACACCTCGCCCAATATCTCGCCATACAAGGCTATCGAGTCTGCCTGATCGACTGCGATAGCCAAGCAACGACGACTATGATGTTCGGTTATGTGCCCGACATCGATTTAGGTGAACGCGATACTCTCTATGGATATATCCATGATATGCCGCCCGGCGGTCTGCGCTCCTTTGTGAGAAAAACGCATTTTCATAACCTAGATTTAGTCCCTGCGAACCTGAAACTCTATAACCTCGAGTACGAGATCGCCGGCTACATCATGCAAAACCAGAGCTTCGATGTCATCGATAGTATCGCTCATGCGGTCGAGACCATTGTTGATGATTACGATGTGATCATCCTTGATCCCCCCCCTGCCCTTGGAATGATCTCACTGGGTGTTTTGACGGCGGCCAACGCCCTTGTGGTCCCCATGCCTCCCAGTATCATCGACTTTTCGTCTACCGCTTCATTTCTCGATATGCTGAACTCGACGATGAAACAAATGGAGATCGCCTATCGGAAACGACCAGTCTATAACTTTGTGAAAATCGTTGGCAGTAAAGCCGACGAAGGAAAATCCATGCACCGCGAGATTCTTGGAATGACGAGCAAGCTATTTGGTCGATATATGTTAAACTCAGTGCTCAGAAATAGTGCGGAGATCGATAATGCCAGTTCTCGCATGAAAACAGTATACGAGTTGGAACGGCCGGTAACGTCCCATGAGGTTCATACTCGGTGCGTCACGAGTCTGAACGCCGTCAACTATGAAATCGAACAGGAGATTTTGAAGACGTGGTCGGGGAGGGGGAGTGGCTTCTGATCATTGAGTTGCCCATGGGCAACGTGGGCATCAAGATCGAAAATATGTAGATCTATAAAGGACATTTTTATTTTCGAGATGTTCGTTTGATGGAGCTGAAGGCCCGAAATGGGTATCCCATCTCGATCGCTTTTCCGGGTCAAATGGCGTTTTGTAGAACGTAACTATCGCTAGGAGTGGTTCCATGAGCAAGGGAAATAAAGGTTTCGGGCAGTTTCTAGCGGATGTGGTTGATCCAAACGGAGCCGCAAGTATGGAGTCGCCAGCCATGGGGATTATGCAGAATCGCACCGATTCGCTGCATCGAATCGCTACGGGTAAGATAGTCACCGATCGGACGGAGTTTGTTGATCCTGAACGCTGCCGGCCTTGGGCCAGTCATAATCGTGATATCAGTCATCTGTCGCCGGAATCTTGTTCTGACCTGATCGAGGCGTTCAAGTCAGCGGGTAGACAGCGAATCCCGGCGATAGTCCGTCGTCTACGAGATGATCCAAACCACGAGTATGAGATAGTTGCCGGAGTACGCCGTTGGTGGACGGTGAAATGGCTGCGGGCAAACCACCATCCCGAATATGATTATCTTATCACTACTCAAAATCTCACTGACGAGGAGGCGTTTCGGGTTGCCGATCTAGAGAATCGAGCGAGAAAAGATATTTCTGATATGGAGCGGGCTCGAGACTACATCCGTGCTCTCGATATGTTCTATTCCGGCTCTCAGACCGCGATGGCGGAGCGCCTGAATGTCTCAAAGTCTTGGATGAGTCGCATGCTCGAGGTGGCCAAATTGCCGTCGGAAGTTGTTATAGCTTTCAGTGACGCACATCAAATCACGGCCAAGTACGCCAGCTTGATCGCGCCCTTGATCAAATCTGATCCGTCGACGCGAGATCGCGTATTTGATGCTGCAAATGAGATTGCTAGGGAGCGCTCAGGCGAGAATAAGACGCTTTCCGCTCAGGATACTTTGAAACGGCTGTTGAAGGCCGCAGAGCAGAGGTCGGTTCGCCGGAAAGCGCAAACAGATGAAGTCCGATCCTCTAAGGGTAAACCGATGATTAAGTACACTGTTTCGACGAGTGGAAGAAGCATCGCGCTGACGCTGTCCCGTGCATCCGGAGCAGATAAGAAGGAGATTCTTGCGGCCATCGATCGCATTCTTTCAGATGTCCTGCCGTAACATGGGGCTACTGTATCCCGTCCTGAGAGCGTCCCGTTTGAGACCGTGACCAAAGGCAACCCCGCGAGGACTTGCCATGCATGCGGCGAGAAATCGCTATAATCGCGCTCGGGCAGTCGGCGCGACGGATCATGGTCCTGCCAAGCAATCGGAAACCGTGCTTTCAAGCGGATTGGCAATCGCCGGGGCTTCGCGAAAGCCCTCGACCGGCAGCACTCCCCCAGGACATGACCTCCGTCATCGTTGCGGCCGCTCCGTTTCACCTTTTGTGCGCTTGACAGGCCTCCGGCGTCAGCGTCGCCCGAGCCGGATTACCAGGATTGATCAAAACGACACAGGCCCGCGACGCCCACTCCGAAAGCTCCAGCGCAATATATACAACACCAATCCTGTAGTTCGATCAGCAGGGCTATCCTGTCGTTCCAACCTGCGAATTCCGACGCTGTCGCGCACAGCGTCGGTCAAGGATGGCCGAAGGCCACCGTGCTCTTGCGCGGCGCGAAGCGTCCTTGACGGCTGCGAGCACGGCGGCTGCCTCAGAGCAGAGGGACAGCTACCTACCGCCACTGCCTCCTCCGCCAGCTCACCCACACCGTCTCAAACTGCCCCGAATTCATTAAGTCAATTCGATATGATAACTATCCCCCGCCGTTTATGCGCGGATTCCCACCCCCGCCAACAGCGAGTTAGCCTCAGATTGGTTTAATGGATGGACATCGTTGGTTCCCAAGCGTCGAGGAGGGGCCGTTTAGAGGTGTCTCGACCGCTGAGACGGCAGTCTCCGCGGGTTGTTGTATGGCACGAAAGGCGGTCGGATTACCGGACAGCCTATGAGTTGGCGGTGGTTATTCGGGTGCTGGATAGCTGCCACGAGGCAAGGCCAAATGTCCGACTTGTCGGCCCTCAGGAAGCTTTGCTGCGGGCAGTCGTGAGCTCATCGTACAGGATCGTGAGGGTCTCGACCGAGAGCTCCTGCAGCGCGATGGCCAGCATCGTGGCCCAGCGTGGCACAGCCGCCCGATCGCGGCACCATTTGTTGACCTGGCGGGGGCTGACACCGCTGAGGCGGGCAAAGCCGGCCTGGCTGACGTCGGCCTGCCTCAAGAGGGCGGTAAACGCTGACCCTGAAATCGCTTCCATCGCTTCGGTATAGAACCTGGTTCTATTCCGAATGCAAGCTGAAGCCTCGCGCTTTGTGAAAGGGGCGACTTACGCGCGATAAGATGGATTATCGCGCGTGGTGGAATTATTCCCGTTGCTATCGTCTCCCGGTCGGCCTATCGGTTGAGTCATGGTCGATCACCCCCCCGATCCGGGTCGGGCTCTCACCGGTGAGATCCTGACCGATCCTGCGGCAGACCAGGGCGTGACGGTCGCGCTGCCCCTGACCCCGGCGGGCCAGGCCGCCCTGGAAGTGGCGCAGGCCTTCGCCCGCCAGGCGGTCGCGCCCGCAACCCTGCGCGCCTACAAGGCGGACTGGACCCATTATGCCGCCTGGTGCGACCGCGCCGGCTTCATTCCGATTCCGGTCACCCCGGCGGTGGTCGGCGCCTATCTCGCCAGCCTCGCGGGGTCCCATGCGCCGACCACGATCCGCCGGCGCCTCGCGGCGATCGGCACGATGCACCGGTTCAATGATCTGCCGTGGAACCCGAGCCATGGCGATATCCAGCATCCGCTGCGCGGGGCGCTTCGCAACCACGGTCGCGCGGTGCAGAAGGCGGCGGCATTGACCCTGCCGATGCTGCGCCAGCTGGTCGCCACCTGCGATCGCACGGCGCGCGGCCGCCGCGATAGAGCGCTGCTGCTGATCGGCTTTGCCGCAGCACTGCGCCGCTCGGAACTGGTGGCGCTGCAGGTCGATGATATCGCCGAGGATGCGCGCGGGCTGCGGCTCCGGATTCGGCGGGGCAAGACCGATCAGGCAGGGGAGGGGGCTGAGATCGGCGTGCCGCGCGGCCGTCATGTCGAGACCTGCCCGGTCCGGGCGTTCCAGGACTGGATGGAGATCGCCACCCGCAAATCAGGACCCCTGTTCCGCCGGATCAGTACCGGCGATACCATCGGGGATGTCGGAATGCATCCGGATGCGGTGCGGCGGATCCTGGCCTATCGCGTCGAGATGGCCGGCCTGGTGATCGAGGGGTTCGATCGCCTGAGCGCCCACGCGCTGCGCGTCGGCTTCATCACCGAAGCCTATGCCAAGGGGGTGCGTGACGAGGACATCATGCGCCACACCCGTCACCGGACCCAGAGCGTGATGCGCGGCTACGTCCAGCGCGCCGGTCTGGTCAGTGACAGCCCGGCCGGCATGCTCGATCTCTGATGGCGGTCCGGTTTCCCTGGGAGACCGAGCCTGAGCCGTCCGCACCGGCGGCCCCGCCGACGCGGCAGCCTCTGCCGCCCTTGCCGAAACCCCGGGGGCGGCGACCGTCTGGCGCTGCCCGATCGGATGCGCCGTCGACCGCGACGCCCGCTTCCATCTGGCGGTATCACCACCTGACGATCAAAGGTCCGTTAACCGATCTCGAGACATTTGCCGCAGCCGCGCGGGGGCCCGGGATCATCCCATGGGAGATCAATGGCGCGGCGATCGAGGAGGATATTTTTATCCGCGCGGTGAGCCATGCTGGCGGGTCGCGGAGCCTCTCGGTCGCGGGCTGCCGTATTCTCGCCCGTCAGTTCCGCGAGCGGATCGAGGCCCGGGAGGGCAGGGCCCGAGACCGGCTCGGGGTCAGCCTTGCGTGCCCGTTCGATCTGCAGGTCCTGGTCCCGATCCCGCCGGCGATCCTGACGCTCGGGCACGATCATCCCACGGCGCTCGCCTGGTTGTCGCGGCACTGGGGGATCAGCGATCTGCCGCGGCAGGTGAGGGTGCGCCCCGACGTGGGACCGGGGCGGCGGCAGAAAACCGGTCATGGCGTTTTGGGCTATGGGTTCTTCACGGCGGAGACCTCTCCGCGACCGGCGCTCATCGCCATTGCCGCGGCCTGGCCGGGCCTCAGATTCCAGCTGCTGCCGATCTCGACGGGTTGATCGCCGCGATGGAGGGATCATCCGGCGCGGGGGACGGGGCAGGGGAGGGGGGCTCGCCGCATCTGACGCTGGAGGGGTTCGACGGATCGCTGGCCCTGCTGCTGGCCCAGGCGCGGGCGCATCAGATCGATCTGTCGACGCTGCGTTTACCTGACCTGATCGACCAATTGGCGGACCGGTTGGACCGGGCGCGGGCGACGATCCCGCTGGGCCATCAGGCGGACTGGGTGGTGATGGCATCCTGGATTCTGCTGTTGCCGCGGGATGAGCCGGCGCAACAGGCGGCCGAACGACGTGCGTCCGATCTGCGTGACCGCCTGGTCGCATTGCAGGAGATCCAGGCATTGGGCGCGTGGCTGGAGCAGCGGCCGCAGCTGGGACGTGATGTTTTTGCCCGCGGCCGATCAGAGGCGATCGGCGGCGTGATTTGCGGTTCCGTCGAGGTCGATATGATCGCCTTTCTCTGGGCGTGTCTGGAGCGGTTCGATGACCCCGCCGACGCTGTCGATACCAGGCCGATCTATCGTCTGCCGGCGCTGGACCTTTATGGGATTCCGGAAGCCCGGGACAGGATCCTGCGGCGGCTGGCCGATAGCGAAGCGGCGCTACGCCTCGATCAGCTGTTGCCGGGACCCGATCAGCAGACGGCTCAACCCAAAACGGAAACGCGGTTACGTCAGCGCTCGGCGTGGTCGAGTACGTTCGTGGCCAGCCTGGAGCTTGCCAGGCAAGGCGATGTCGCGCTCGCGCAGGCGGAAACCTTCGATCCCATCATCGTCAGCGTCAGTTCCAGCGACCAACTTCAGCCAAATATATCTTCGATACCTTCCGCCGCTCCGTAGCCCCATCCCCTCAAGAGTTGGGGCCCCCGGCAAACCCGGGGCGGTTAAGTCGGGGTCGTTTTTTGAGAACGCCCATTTCCAGATCTCTTGATGTTTCATGATATATCATGATAAAGTAGTGGCTTGAGAATGGAGGTATGCAATGGCAAGCCAAGCCCGCGAGAAATTTGCGACCCAAGTGAATTCAGAAATTCTAACCAGCATCCGTACCATCGCACGGAGCGAGGGGCGGCAGCTCCAGGCAGTTGTCGATGAGGCGCTGGCCGATTTGATCGAGAAGCGGAAGCAGAGCAAGCCGCGTGCCAATGTCATGGCCGCTTATCAGGCTAGCCACGAGAAATTCGGAACGCTTTACAAAAAGCTCGCTGAATGACGGACTACCTCACCGTTATCGAGGTGCTTGCCATTCATGACGACCAAATTGCGCGCTACGGCGGGTCGGCCGGCGTGCGCGATCGCGGCCTACTGGAAGCGGCGCTTTATCGCCCCCAGACGGGCTATTACGCGGACCTCATCGAAGAGGCGGCGGCGCTATGGGAAAGCCTCGCGCAAAATCACCCGTTCATCGACGGCAACAAGCGCGCGGCCTTCGCCGTTACCTACACCTTCCTTGCCATCAATGGGGGCCGCATCACGGCCGACGCCATGGAAACCCACGCCTTCATCATCGTCCTGCATGAGTCCGGCACGTTCAATTTCGAGCGCCTGACGGAATGGCTGCGGAACAACGTCACTCCCAAGTAGCGCCGTAGAGGTCGCCGCGCGTGCTTAACATTGACGATTGGGCTTGGACCAAGGGCCAGAACTACGGGACCATTATGGTCAGCCCTCGTGTCAGTTTAAGGAAAACTCACACTCGAGCTTGCGCATCATACCGAGTGCCGCCGCCACATGACCGTGCGGCAGTGAGCGTCGGATCTCGAGCGAATGATAGGCACCACCGACCACCGCGCCACCCGCAAGCAGGGCCCGCAGCCCATCGATCAGCGCCGGCGGCATCTGGCTCAGATTGGCGATAGTGCGTTTATGCACCTTGCGCCCCTCGCGGAAACTCTCCCGTAACAGCACGGCGGGCGCCGATCGGCCATTCGGAACCACATCAATGAACATGACGGCAGGAAATCACAGATCGAGTCCCGCCGCAAGTCCCGTCTATGAACACAATCGTCCGATAAAAAATTGACCCTAAGTTACGATTTCCAAGGCTTTCATGTCATTCTGAAGTGAAAACCTCGGCTTATGGAGGAGCGCGTCGTGAGACCAAGCTCGACGGACCTGGCGTTCCCCAAAAACGCATGCGATACTTGCCGCAGTATGAGTGGCAAGTGCTGATCGAGTTCAGATTTTGAGAACTGAAAGAATTCCCGCAACTCCGGCCAACCCCACAACTGCGGTGATAAAATTTCCAAAAGTCTCTTTCGATATATGCCGGACAGCATGAGTCCCTACAAATGTGCCAATAGCTGCAGGTGGGAACAGCCAAATACCAGAAAGCAGCCAAGGCAATTGCGCAACACCGGTGCCGAGAGCCACTGCAATCGCCAGTAGATAGCTAAGCAGATTAAATGCCACGAGGATTGATCGGCTTTCGCCAATCCCTCGGTTCTGCCATGCTACAATTAACGCTGGTATCGGTCCTCCGATGCTCGTGCATCCATTCAAAATACCACCAAGGAATGTACCGATCGCTAGCGGTTTTGCACCGGGAACAATTTTAAGTTTAAGGTTCGCTAATCGCAGCAATGTGACAACGATAGCGATACTGGCAATAATAAGTTTTAAGGCTGGGACATCGATCAAACCGAGCAACATAATCCCAATTGGTGTGCCGGCAGCCGTGCCAATGGCAACCGGTATCGCTGTTTCTTTAGTTATTTCGTGACGCACTTCAGTAATCACGCCAATACTCATTATTGCGCCAAGAACAAGAGCAACAAATACTACCTCTCGCGGTCTATCAAATACAATAGAACAGAGAGGAGTAAATACCATCGCGAAGCCGAAACCAGAAAAACCCTTTACGAAACCGGAGGCGCTCGCGATGACGCTTCCTGTGATAATCAAAAATGGCGTCGGATCAAAAAACATTAATTGACAGGCTCCGCAGTTTATTGTTTTTCTAATTTTAGAACATTAATCCAACATAGCCACGCAATCATTTCGCTACCTTCGCTGACAGTAATATATGACATCTGATATATCTGAGTGTCCATCGGAGATCAATGTAGCCATCCGGTCGGAAAGCCTGACCTAGAGTTCGGTTGACCGGCCTCGCGGTATTTGATTCCCTTGGTTTGCAACAACTTGGGGAGATTCACGGGCACTGTCAGATTCCATTTCGAATCGGTTCATCAACGGGCCAGTCTTCGTATCAGGATGACGCTGGATGCGGCGTAGAGGAAGGCTTCGACGCTCTCGATCGTGGCTTCGAAGTCTTTTGCTAGCCGCCGGTTTCGGTTGATCCAGGCGAAGAACCGCTCGACGACCCACCGCCGGGCGATGACGGCGAAGCCGATCTGGTTGTCGGCTGTCAGTTTCCCTTAAAGGGCTCTTCCTCAATTCGTGTGATCGTAGTGCTGCTTGACGGCTGGAACGGAGACTGGGCTGATGTGGCATGATCAAAAATGCAAAATGGGCGCTTGGATCTGGCCTCGAGCTCTTGGGGTCGGAGTGCCGCGACGGGCGCTGGACGGTCTCGGCCGTGGGACGGGGGAGCGCTCGTTGTCCCGGATGTGATATGCGATCTAGCCGGCGTCACGGTTGGCAGGTTCGCCTTCTGCAGGACCTGCCGGCTCAGGGGACGCCAGTCACGCTGCGCGTCTGCCTTTCACGATGCCGATGTCAGAACCAAGGGTGCGCGCGCAAGACGTTCAGCGATCGGCTTCCCAAAATCGCCCCAC
This sequence comes from Acidiphilium acidophilum, assembly GCF_033842475.1. Taxonomy (NCBI): domain Bacteria; kingdom Pseudomonadati; phylum Pseudomonadota; class Alphaproteobacteria; order Acetobacterales; family Acidocellaceae; genus Acidiphilium; species Acidiphilium acidophilum. Next base: position 116,317 of record NZ_JAWXYB010000018.1, read on the forward strand.
CGTTTGCTCGAAGGACCTGCCGGGTGGCCGATTGACCAGGCTCTTCGGCCATGCCGCCGGGTCGTCCGGCAGAGCGCCTGATGGCTAGCCTGGGGCTGCCACAGAGTGATGACACGATTTTGCGTCATCTCAAGCGCCATGCTGGCGCGCCTGCCGAGGCAGCAACGGTGCGGGTGGTTGGGGTAGATGACTGGGCTTGGCAGAGGGGGTTCCGCTACGGGACGATCATGGTCGACCTTGAACGGCGCGAGGTGGTTGACGTGCTGCCTGACCGTTTGGCCGAGGCCACCGGCCATTGGCTGGCGCAGCATCCCGGTATTGAGATCGTCAGCCGAGATCGCGCTGGTCTCTACGCGGAAGGCGCGCGCCAGGGCGCGCCGCAGGCGAAGCAGGTGGCCGATCGCTTCCACTTGCTGCAGAACTTCCAGAAGACGATCGAGCAGCAATTGAGCCGCGCGCCTCGGCCCAACAGGCAACCCTCGCCGTCGCTTACCGAGGCCGAGCCCGTGATCCGCGCTGAATGGATTGGTCACGGGCGGCAGCCAGCGTTGGTAGAACATCGGCAACTGGGTTCAATAGGCCGCAGGGCCGTCAATACGGACAAGTTCAACCAGGTCAAAGCTTTGCAACTTTCCGGTCACCGCATCACCGCGATTGTCCGCCAGACGAAGTTCAGTCGGCGCACCGTTACGAAATGGGTGCAACTCGATGCGCTGCCAGAGCGCAACGTGATGGCGCCGAAGCCGAACACACCAAGCGGTTTTCACGACCATCTTGCTCGACGTTGGGCCGAGGGTTGCTCGTCCGGGCGGGTCTTGCTGCTGGAGATCAGAGACCTTGGCTACACCGGCAGCCTATCTCATCTGGGTCGGCTTCTGGCGGGTTGGCACCGTGCCGGGCGCCCTGTCACTGTCGATGCCGCCACGGCTGCCACGCCCAATTTGATCGATCCATTGACCGGACATCTGGTCTCGCCGATCGTGGCCGCTGCATTGTGTGTCAAGCCGCGCGGCTTGCTGACGGACGCCCAGGCGGCAAAAGTGGATGCGTTCAAGACAATATCTCCCGCATTCGCCACGATGCGAGCATTGGCAATGCGCTTCCGGGGCATTCTGCGCGGCGGCGATGTCGAAAAGCTCACCGTCTGGCTGCATGACGCCGATCTCTCAACACTTTATGGTATTCGCCGCTTCGTCCATGCGCTGCGCCAAGATTTGGCGGCGGTTTGCAACGCAATAACCGAAACCTGGAGCAACGGTCAGACTGAAGGTCAAATCAACCGACTGAAGACGCTGAAACGGGCGATGTACGGCCGTGCGGGCGTCGATTTGCTCCGCGCGCGAATGATGCCCTTCAGAGTCGACCCGAATCACACGAATTGAGGCAGAGCCATTTAAGGAAAACCCACACCTGGATGTGGCGGCGCGACCGACCCTCGAGGCTATTGTAGGGCGCTTTCTGCCGCCAGATCCGCGATGCCGGAGATCAGGAATTTCTCGGATGTTTCAGCCCATGCCGCAACGAAACCAAGATCCCGAAGCCGATGGCCGCTCCGTAGCCGGACAAGTCGGCCATTGGCGATATCATCCCGAACGATGGCTGGCGGTATTGCGGCGATCCCGATCCCATCGAGCGCCATGCGAATGAGTGTCGCCATCGACGCACTCGCGAACATTCGTGGCCGACCGCCGTTCGAGCGCTCAAGCAGATCGGCTACCTCCGCATAGGGTAGCGTGCCCCGGGCAAAGGTCAGAATCGGATATCGTTTGAGCTCCTCGATCCCGACCCTGTGTCTGGGCAGGTCTAGCGTGGGGCTCGCGATGAAGCCGACCGGAAAACGGGACAGGGGGCGCTCCTGCAGGGCAGGTACGCCGACCGGACCGACCATGAAAGCAAGATCAATACGCCCTTGTAACAGGAAACTCCGCAATTCAGTCGAAATGTCGACATCCAGTTCGAGCGTAAGCCCGGGATAGGTTGCGTTGAATTTTTCCAGAAATCTCGGAAGCCAGGTGTGGACGATGGTCTCGGACACTCCGAGACGAAGGGTTCCCCTTCGCGCGGCGGGGTCTCCGATCCTGTCAACCAGTTCTCCGCGGAGCGTCAGGATCCGCTCGGCATAATCGCAGGCCAGCCGCCCTTCCGGCGTCAGGACCGCGCGCCGGCCGGAGCGATCGAAGAAGAGAACACCAAGAGCTGTCTCGGCTTCGGCGATACGCAGGGAGATCGCGGGTTGGGTCGTGTTCAGGGTTCGTGCCGCCTCGCTGAAACTGCCAAGGCGGGCAACCAGAAGAATCGTTTCCAGTGCCTTGCAGTCGATTGAACTTCGAGCGCGAGCCATAAGTTTATTTTATTTAAAATGATCAAAAATGACAATTGGAAAAAATCATTGAAGCAACGGATGCTGAGCAACCGAATGCGGAGACCGTCGATGATGCAGGAAATATCGGGCGAAGCCGTGCGTATGCGCTGCCGTCGTGGCGAATTGACCGGGCCGACCGCCGGCCTGGCACTCACTCATCCCCTCATTACGTAGCCGGCATGGAATTGCCGAATATGCCGCTGCTGCGCAGCATTTCCGTGAACCGCCGCATCAGGGGCAGTAGCCGGTGCTTCGGCATGTTCGGGATCAATTCATAGAGCATGCACCCCTGACGGAACAACGAGTGTGAGCGGGTCTTCGAAGTGTTGGACTTGAGCTGTCGATCCATTCCCAGGCTCTCGCCTGCCGTCCCGAGCATGGTCAGCAGCGCCATCGCAAACGCGCTGATGAGCAGCAGCCGATCGCGCCGCTCTGGTTCGGCGATGCGGATCTCAGCCATCCCCATCCCAAAACGCAAATCCTTGACGTCCCTGAAGCTGGGTTCGATCGTCCAGCGCCGGGAATATTGCTTGATCAATGTCCCTGCAGACGCCACGGCGTCACTGCTCGCCAGGCACCACGGCTCCTTCATGTCACGCGCATGTACGCACACCACGGCACCGACCTGATAGGCGTGCGAGGCGGTGACGCGCGCACCACGCAGTTTGCGCGCCCGGCCCGATTTGCCGACCCAGTCCGCCGCGGTTCGCGTCTCGCCTGCGGCATCGGTGACATGGATGTTGCCGCGGAAGCGAATGATATAGGCAAAGCCAAGCTCCGTAAGATACGCGAACAGCTTGTGGTCACCGAAGCCGCGGTCGGCCAGGATGGTCACGCGGCAGCCGGGCGGGACAACCTCCGACAGGCGGCGCAGGCAAGTATCCTCGATGGCGTTGCGCTGATCTTTCAATTCCTCTTTCCACATCGACAGCCACAACAGAGGCATCGCCCGGCCATGCTTGCTCACCAGGTTGAGCGCCAACGTTGCCTGATCGTCGCCGTCGAAATCCGTCCAGTCCATGGCAACGACGATGTCGGTCTGCGAACCCACCAGATGCGGTACCCAACGGGCGAAGCTTTCCCAGACGTCGATACTCTCGTTACTGAGCATGCGATCAACCTGCTTGATCGCGTGCTTGGTCACCAGCCCGCGCGCCTGTGCCAACGCCTGACCGATCATCGCGACGGCGAGCGACGCGCCGGTCATCACGCCCAGTGTCGCAGCAGACAGGGAGTCAACGCGTTTGGCGTGGAGATCGTGGGCATACAACTCGTCAATGAATGCGCGGATGTCCTTCAACCGCCCACCATCACGCTTTTTCGATGCTGCAATTCCCATGATCCACCCTCATCCATGCATTCCAACGCTTGGTAGAGAATCGCAGCGAATCGGCGCAATACCTGGACCTATGGAAAATGGGGGGATTCCTGAGGGCCTGGCACCAGGTCTGTTGCAGGCAAATCTTGTTCTGCTGCCAAAGGAGCTTGCTGGCGATTTCCACGAATTTTGCCGGCTCAATCCTCGTCCATGCCCGCTCCTTGGTGTGACGACGGCTGGAGATCCATCCCTGCCGGCACTTGGGCGTCGTATCGATCTCAGAACCGACTTGCCGCGGTATCGGGTATGGGTCCGAGGCGAGCTGACCGACGAACCCTTCGATATTAAGCGCTATTGGCGGGATGATATGGTCGGCTTTGCGCTTGGTTGCTCGTTTTCATTCGAGTCAGCACTTATCGCCGCCGGCATCCCGCTCCGCCATATTGCGGAAGGGCGCAATGTCGCGATGTATCGTACCGCCATCGCGTGCGAACCGGCTACTCCATTCGCCGGACCGATGGTGGTCTCAATGCGGCCTGTCCGCGAAAAGGATATCAGTCTTGCCATTGAGGTGACGGCCGCTATTCCCAATGCTCATGGCGCGCCCGTCCATGTCGGTGATCCAGCCGCAATCGGCATCGGCGATCTCCAAAAGCCGGATTATGGCGATCCGATCCGCCTCGATCCTGGCGAAGTCCCCGTGTTCTGGGCTTGTGGCGTGACGCCCCAGGCAGCCATCGTGGCGGCGCGACCGGAGTTCGCGATTACGCATTATCCCGGATCGATGCTGGTCACAGACCGCGCCGCAGGCGATCCGATGATGATCGGGATGCCGGAAAGCGTTCATCACCGCTCCGGGTAAACGGAGCCCGCACAGAGGAGAAAAACCATATGGCTTCGTTCAAATCGGCGGATATGCATGATTTTGCCACCGATGTCGTCCCGATGGAGCATCGGCGCTGGCACTGGCTCAGCATCGGCAATGTGCTGATCGGCGTCGCCACAGCCATGTTCTTCATGGCCTGGGGCGGTGAACTGACCCAAAAATTCGGTGGCCTGACGACAATCCTGTCCATGATCATCGGGACGATCACCATCGGCGGTGCTGGATTCCTTTTTGCCCTGCTCGGCTCGCGTTACGGCCTCAGTAGCAACCTGCTGTCACGCGAGATCTATGGCCGCTACGGCAGCGCGATCGCGACCTTCATCTATGCGTTCAATTACGTGATGTTTTATGCGTTCGAGGGTGCGATCATGATCGCTGCCATCCGTCTCTTCCTGCCCGGGACACCACCCTGGGCTATCTACGTCGCTTTTACGGTCGTCATGATCCTGCTCGCGGTCTATGGTATGAAACTGATGGCGCGTTTTATGTGGCTCACGCTGCCGATCTACATCCTCGGCGTCATCCTCCTGTTTGCATTCCACCCGAAACTCGGCACCTTGTCGTTCGCCGGTTGGGTTGGAGCCGGCCCGCACTTCGGTATGGCGGCACTCGGTGGAGCGGTCGCAACCGTCTTTGCCCTCATCACCATGTCCACCCAGGGGGCGGATTACGGTCGCATGCTGAAACCCGGCCATATCCGGATCGGGAGCCTCGCACTCGGCTTCGGCGTCATGTTCGTGACCTTCTGTCTCGTGACCCTGCTCGGATCCTATGTCGGCACATCGCTCGGCCAGACCAATCCCGGCAAATATTTTGTTACCACACTGGGCGGATTCGGCCTGTTTGTCGTGCTGATCACCCAGATCAGGATCAATATCGTCAACATGTATAGCGGATCGCTTGCATATTCCAACACGCTGGGCATGGTCGGCGTGAAGGACCGGGCGTGGATACGATCGGCGGCGGCAATGGTCGTCGCGGTCGCTGGAGTATTGCTGATCGCGCTCGGCATCTTCACCCATCTGCTTGAGGTGCTGACCATCGAAGGACTGTTCATCATGGCCTGGGGAGCCAGTGTGATTTCATATTACTGGCTGACTGGCAGGCCGGGCGCGCAAACCCCGGAAATCGATCCCGCTCGGTTACGCGGCTTCGAGCCTATTGGGATGATCACTCTGGTGATCAGTCTCGTTGTGTCGATCCCGCTCGAATTACATGTTCTTGGATCGGATCTGTCTGTGCTCGCGCCTTTCATCAACATCATGCTGGCACTCGGCCTGCCGGCGATCCTTTACCGCTGGGTACCTGCCTGCCGGATTTCAAACGTGCAAACAATCGGCGCGGCTTCGTAATCCACCGATTTTGTGACCAAATGCCCTGGAGATTGTTCAGTGACTCACATTGCTACGGACTGGCGCTTCTGGATCGATCGGGGCGGCACATTTACCGATCTGATCGGCGTGGCGTCGGATGGACGGTTCGTCACACGCAAACTGCTGAGTGAAAATCCCGAACGCTACGACGACGCGGCAATAGCCGGAATCAAGGATGTGCTCGGGGTCGCGCACGGCGACCCGGTCCCGTCCGAACGTATCCATTCGGTCCGGATGGGTACGACCGTCGCGACAAACGCGCTGCTCGAACGTAAGGGCACCCGCACAGCCTTCGTCACAAACCGTGGCCTCGGCGACGTATTGCGGATTGGTACCCAGGCGCGGCCCCGCCTGTTCGATCTCGCGATCAAACTGCCTTCGATGCTCTACGAGACGGTCATCGAAGTCGATGGCCGGATCGGTGTCGACGGCACCGAAACCACGCCTCTCGACGAAAAGGCAGCGCGGTCGGCGCTGGACGCCGCAAAAGCGGACGGCATCGAAGCTGTTGCGATCGCTTTGATGCACGGCTGGAAAAATTCAGTTCATGAAAGGCGACTTTCCGACATCGCGCGCGAAGCTGGATTTACCCAGATTTCGGCGAGCCATGACGTCAGTCCGCTGCTGCGCCTGGTGCCACGTGGCGGCACCACAGTGGTCGATGCCTATCTCTCGCCGATCCTGCGCCGCTATGTTGATAAAGTGGCGCAATCGCTCGATGGAACCAGCCTCTATTTTATGCAGTCACACGGTGGGCTTGCGGAAGCGTCGAGCTTCAAGGGCAAGGATGCGATCCTTTCCGGCCCTGCCGGCGGCATCGTCGGCGCCGTGCGTTCAGCCGAGGCCGCCGGCTTCGGCAGCATCATCGGCTTTGACATGGGCGGCACCTCCACCGATGTCGCCTTGTACAATGGCACGTTCGAACGGAGCTTCGATACCGAAATCGCCGGCATCAGGGTGCGTGTGCCGATGATGGCGATCAACACGGTCGCGGCCGGAGGCGGGTCGATCCTGCACTTCGACGGTGCGCGATTCCGGGTTGGTCCGGAATCCGCGGGCGCCAACCCGGGACCGGCGTGTTATCGGCGTGGTGGTCCTCTTACGGTTACGGATGCCAATCTCTGCCTCGGCAAAATTCAGCCCGGCCATTTCCCGGCGATATTCGGCCCGAACGGCGATCAAATGCTCGATGCCGACATCGTTCAGGAGCGGTTCGCCGCGGTTGCTCGCGAGGTTGCGCGCTCGACAGGCATTTCCCGCCTCCCCCAGGAGATCGCGGAAGGCTTTCTCGAAATCGCGATCGCAAACATGGTGAAGGCGATAAAGCAAATCTCAATCCAGAAAGGCCAGGATCCGCAGCGTTTCGTTCTCACCTGTTTTGGCGGCGCCGCCGGGCAGCACGCCTGTCTGGTTGCCGAAGCGCTTGGAATGGATACGGTCTTCATCCATAAGTTTGCAGGCGTTCTCTCCGCGTTCGGCATGGGCCTCGCCGAACTCGGCACCGTGCGCCAGTGTGCCGTCGAACGGCCACTCGCTGCTTCGGCAGCCGAAATCGACACCGCGATCGCCGCTCTCTCCGATGAAGCCTGCGCGGCGGTGGTCGCTCAGGGCGGTGATGCCGCGACAATTCGTGTTACGGCACAGCTTCACCTGCGCTACGACGCAACCGAGGCCATTCTGCTGATCCCTGCCGATGTGACCGACCGCGTGGCTGCTTTCACCGAAGCCCATGAGACCCGATTCGGTTTTGCGATTCCGGGGCGACCGGTCATCGTCGATGCCGTATCGGTTGAGGCGATCGCGCCGGGCGAGAGCGTTCATGAACAGACCCCACCGAGACGGGAAACGGCTCTGACCCCGGTCGATACAGGGTCGATCTGGAGCCGGGGCGAGGCGCGTCATGCCAGCATATTCGACCGGCTCGACCTGCGTCCCGGTGATGAAATTTCCGGTCCGGCAATCATCTGCGATGCCAATGCAACCACGATCGTCGAGCCGGGCTGGATCGCTCAGATCGCCGCGCCCGACAATCTGATCCTGCGCCGCCAGGGCGAGGCGCGCGGCAGGGTGCCGGATCCGGATGCGCCACCTGACCCGGTTCTTCTCGAACTCTTCAACAACCTGTTCATGAGTGTCGCCGAACAGGCGGGCGCGGTTTTGCAGAACACGGCACAGAGCGTGAATATTCGCGAAAGGCTCGACTTCTCCTGCGCCGTGTTTGATGCTGCAGGACGCCTGGTTGCAAATGCGCCGCACGTGCCGGTCCATCTTGGATCGATGAGCGAAAGTGTACGCCATATCATCAAGACTCGCGGGGGCACTCTCCGTCCCGGCGACGTGATCGCCCTGAACAATCCGAGCGCGGGCGGTACCCATCTGCCCGATATCACGGTCATCACCGCGGTCTTCGACCCCGAAAGTACCGAAATCCGCTTCTTTACCGGTGCGCGCGGGCATCATGCGGATATCGGCGGCATCACGCCGGGATCGACCCCGCCAAATGCGACAACCCTTGTCGAGGAAGGCGTGCTTATCGACGATTTTCTGCTCGTCGATAAGGGCAGGTTCCGCGAGGTCGAATTGCGCGATCTCCTGCTTTCCGCTCGTTTCCCGGCACGCAATCCAGAGCAGAACATTGCCGACATCAAGGCCCAGATAGCGTCCAATCACGCGGCGGCAGCGGGTTTGGATGCCATCGTCGCCCGGCACGGCTGGAAGCTGACTTCGGCTTATCTGCGCCATGTGATGGACAATGCCGCCGAGCATGTTCGCCGGGTGATCGACCGGATCGGCGAGGGGCGCTTTACCTATCGCATGGATGATACGAGCGTCATCGCGGTGCGCGTCGCTATCGATCGGGCGGCACGTCGCGCGACGGTGGACTTCACGGGCACCAGCGCACAGCACAGTGGTAATTTCAACGCCCCGCGCGCGATCACACAGGCCGCTGTGCTGTATGTCTTTCGCTGCCTGGTCGGCGAAGACATCCCGCTCAACGAAGGCTGTCTGGATCCGATCGAGCTCATCATCCCGGAAGGATCGTTCCTCGCCCCCGCCGCCGGCGCCGCCGTTGTCGCCGGGAATACCGAGGTCAGCCAAGCCGTGTGCAACGCTCTGTTCGGCGCACTCGGCGCGGTTGCGTGCAGCCAGGCGACGATGAACAATTTCCTGTTCGGAGATGCGACGCGACAATATTACGAAACCATCTGCGGAGGAGCTGGTGCGGGCCCAGGTTTCGCGGGCGCCTCTGCCGTCCAAACCCATATGACCAATACACGGATGACCGACCCTGAGGTTCTGGAACTGAATTATCCGGTCACTGTCGAGGAGTTCTCGATCCGGCGCGGCTCAGGTGGTGCGGGAGCCTGGAGCGGCGGCGACGGCGCAATCCGCCGTCTGCGCTTTCATGCCCCGATGACGGCGATGATCGTTGCCTCCCGCCGCGAGGTGGCCCCGTTCGGTCTCGATGGCGGAGATGACGGTGCGGTCGGCCGGCAATGGATCGAACGTGCCGATGGAACCCGTGAAATCCTCCCCGGCAGAGCGGAGACTTCCATCGCTCCGGGGGACATATTCGGCATCGCAACTCCGGGCGGCGGAGGCTACGGCCGTCGCAGCTGAACAACAAAATCCGGCATCGACGCATTGCAAGGTTTTGCGAAACGCCCAGGCGCGACAGGGACGCGGAACTCGATCGCGCCCTGAAGGGCCGATTTGATCAGTTTCATGGGATTTTCCTTTCATCTTCTCTCCGAAGATGTCCGGTCAGCGGCCGCGGCGGTTCCGGCCGGTGAAAGGCCGCGCGGGGCGCCTGCGCCCCTCGCGCGGGACCGGAGCCACGCGCCGCCTGCCGCTGGGCAGGCAAGCATGGCGAGGACCCACGACTTGCAGCGGACGAACCGACCGTGGCAGCACGGTGCTACCGCGGGTGTGAGTTTTCCTTATAGACCGAACAGAGAGCCGTTGATTTTCCTTAGTTTTTTCACCATCATTTTCTTTGAATACCGGAATTTGTTCCGATAAGGCTGGATTCATTCCGGTATCGTTGTGTTCATGCCCAATGCTCGAGAGCTTCCTGAGCATGACGAGGACGAAGGGTGGTAGGGGTAAAGCATTTGCGAACTGTGAAGAATGCGCTGAGTGAAAGGCGGGGGTCGTACATTAAAAACAGATGGACCTGGGTTCGGAAACCGCCTCTTAGTTATCTGACAAGTGGCCAATAGACGACAATTTTCCGGAATTTAACCCATCTTTAGCACTAAAACGATCATAATTTGCAACCAAAGCGCATAACATATTGATATTGTATACTTTATGTTTTGCTTTTATTTGTAGTGCCATAATATTATTGATGATCCCTTGACCCCCCACGGCACCAGCCTCATGTCTCGGCAATGTTTATCCGCAAAACAAAAACCCGGAATAAGTCCGATAACGAAACATACTTCACCTATCGCCTCGTCGCCTCCGAGCGCATCGGTAAGCAGGTCCGCCAGATCACCCTGCTCAACCTTGGCCGCCAGTTCGACCTGCCACAGAGCGACTGGCAGGCCCTGTGCGCCAGGATAGACGCCTTGCTTGCCGGACAGGTCGGTATGCTCGCAGAACCCGAGATCATCGAGACCTTGGCTCAACGATATGCCGCCCGTCTTATTGCGGCCCAGCCAGGGGCAGCCCGATCGGATGCTGGACACCAAGCTCCACCGACCCCGTCGACCGCCGTTCAGGCATCCTTATTCCCATCACCTGCCGCGCCATCTGCAGTTTACGCCGAGGTCGACATCGCCTCGCTGCAACTCATCCGGCCCCGGTCGGTCGGGGTCGAAGCGGTCGGCCTTGCAGCGATGAACTGGTTGGGAATCGATCAGATTCTCCGCGATCTCGATTTCAATGGTGTCCAGCGAGCCGCGGTGGTCGGCAGCCTCATAGGTCGCATGGCAGCGCCGGGCAGCGAACTCGCAACCTGGCGCTGGCTGCGCGAGCGCAGTGCCCTCGGCGAACTGCTGGACGTGGACTTCGAAGCCATGCCGTTGATCCGTCTGTATCGGACCTCCGACCTTCTTGTGCGACACCGTGACAAGATCGAGACCGCACTGTTCAGCCGGATCCAGGATTTGTTTGGACTGCCGGTTACCGTCACCCTCTACGATCTGACCAACACGTATTTCGAAGGTACCGCCAGCGGTAACGCCAAGGCTGCTCGCGGTCGATCAAAGGAGAAGCGAACCGACTGCCCTCTGGTTACCCTCGGCCTGGTCCTCGATGGCAGCGGCTTCGTGCGCCGCTCAAAGATGTTCGCCGGCAATGTCGGTGAAGCCACGACCCTTGAGGAGATGCTCGACGGCCTCACCGCTCCCAAGGGGGCGCTGGTCATCATGGATGCCGGCATCGCGACCGCAGCCAACGTCGCTTGGCTCATAAAACACGGATACCGTTACCTGGTGGTCAGCCGCGAACGCACCCGCCAGTTCGATCCGGATCAGGCGATCAGCACGCTGACCGCGTCGAACGAGACGGTCCAATTGCAACGTGTGCTGAGCGAGGATGGCACGGAGGTTCGGCTCTATTGCCATTCCGAGGGGCGCAAGACCAAGGAGACCGCAATCACTGATCGGTTCATCACCCGGTTCGAGGCCGGTCTCACCACGCTCGTCGACGGACTGGCAAAACCCCACGGACAGAAAAACCTGGCTGATATCCAGCGACGCATCGGCCGATTGATAGAGAAGAGCAGCGGCATCGGGCAACACTACGAGATCATCGTGACTCCCGATGAGACCGGAACCAAGGCCGCGTCGATCACCTGGGTCAAGGTTCCACTCGAGGGTTCAATGCTGACACATCCCGGGGTCTATTGTCTGCGCAGCAATGAAACCACCTGGGACGCCGCCACCTTGTGGCACACCTACACCATGTTGACCGATCTGGAGGCGGTGTTCCGCGGTCTCAAATCGGAACTCGGCCTCCGACCGGTGTTCCATCACAAAGCGGACCGCACCGAAGGGCATCTGTTCATCACCGTGCTGGCCTATCAACTGGTCCAGGCAATCCGGCATAAACTGAAAGCGGCAGGGGAGCCCCTGTCATGGACCCGATTGCGCGAAATCATCTCGGTGCAGCAACGGATCACCGCAACCTTCCAGCAGCGCGACGGTCGCACCCTGCATGTCCGCAAGGCCACAGTCGCCGAACCAGCCTTGCGCCGGATTTATGATGCGTTGGCACTCAATGCCTCGCCAAGAGGGATCCAGAAACTCACCGTCTGATCCCCTTTGGATATGTTTGTAGTGCCACTCGGATTGATTGAGCAACCTGATGTCTGGAAAATAGGGCGAGCGGGGGTCAGGCATCCTGGTAGTCCCACTTGATGTAGCCCTTGGTGTCGGCGGCCCATTTTTCATCGATTTCGACGAGGACGGCGCTGACGAGGCGTTCGAGGGAGGCTTCGTTGGGGAAGACCCTGATTTTGGTGGTGCGGCGTTTGAGTTCCTGCTGGATGCCGCGTTCCATGGGGTTGGAAGTGCGAAGCCGGCGCTGGTGGGGTTCTGGCAGTGTGAAGACGGTGAGGCCTTCGGGGATATTTCGTTCGAGCCAATCGGCGAGCTTTGGTGCGGTGTCGCGATAGGCATTGACGAGGGTTGTGAGAGCGATCTGGGCAGCGGCGAGGGAATTTGCGTTCCAGACGGTCCGGAGTTCTGCGCCGATGCGTTTGCGGATGGCGTGGTTGGGGGCGTGGTGGATGGCGTTTTGGGCGAGGTGGAACTGGCATCGTTGCCAGTGTGCGGCGCCGAAGACGGCGCGGCGTGCGGCGTGCAATCCGGCATGGTCATCGGAGACGATGAATTCGACGCCTCGCAGGCCACGCTGATGGAGGCTTTCGAGGAAGGCACGCCAATGGACTTCGGCCTCGGAAAGGGCGACCGAGACGCCGAGGACACGGCGGCGTTCATCGGGTCCGATGCCGATGGCCGAGAGCACGGCGGCATCGCGGACGACGCCATTATCGCGCATTTTTTCATATCTGGCGTCGAGGATGAGGTAGCGGATCTCGGCGAGGGGTCGGGTGCGCCAGGCGGCGAGTTCGTCATCGAGCAGCTTGCTGGCGCGGCTGACCTGAGCGGAGGAGAGGCTTTCGATGCCGAATTCGCGCATGACGGCCTCGACGTCGCGGGTGGAGACGCCTTTGATGTACATTTCGGCGACGGCGACCATGACGGCGCGGACCGAGCGTCGGCCGCGTTCGAGGGACTGTGGGTAGAAGGGTTCGCCCACGTGACCGGCGGTTTTGGGGACATCGACGGTGATCGACCCGGCCGGGGTATCGATCCGCTTGGGCTTGTAGCCATTGGCGTAACCCTGACGATCGGGGTTGCGCTCGTAGTGACTGGCGTGGAGGAAGCGTTCGCGCTCGATCTGCATGGCGAGTTCGAAGGTCCTGGCAAATACCGTGGCGATATCGCCTGCGCCGTTTTCGATCAGATGTTCCAAAAGTGCCTCGATAATCGTATCCTTTTTGGCGTCCATTCATCGGTCTCCATGTTGGTGTGAACAACTGCATGGAATACCAGAATGAACAGCCCTTGCCGGGGCATGCCCCGGCAAGGGCACCAACTCCCAACCCAAAATGAATTTCCAGACGTCAGGTTACACCACCGCGCATGATTGAGCAACCTGATGTCTGGAAAATAGGGCGAGCGGGGGTCAGGCATCCTGGTAGTCCCACTTGATGTAGCCCTTGGTGTCGGCGGCCCATTTTTCATCGATTTCGACGAGGACGGCGCTGACGAGGCGTTCGAGGGAGGCTTCGTTGGGGAAGACCCTGATTTTGGTGGTGCGGCGTTTGAGTTCCTGCTGGATGCCGCGTTCCATGGGGTTGGAAGTGCGAAGCCGGCGCTGGTGGGGTTCTGGCAGTGTGAAGACGGTGAGGCCTTCGGGGATATTTCGTTCGAGCCAATCGGCGAGCTTTGGTGCGGTGTCGCGATAGGCATTGACGAGGGTTGTGAGAGCGATCTGGGCAGCGGCGAGGGAATTTGCGTTCCAGACGGTCCGGAGTTCTGCGCCGATGCGTTTGCGGATGGCGTGGTTGGGGGCGTGGTGGATGGCGTTTTGGGCGAGGTGGAACTGGCATCGTTGCCAGTGTGCGGCGCCGAAGACGGCGCGGCGTGCGGCGTGCAATCCGGCATGGTCATCGGAGACGATGAATTCGACGCCTCGCAGGCCACGCTGATGGAGGCTTTCGAGGAAGGCACGCCAATGGACTTCGGCCTCGGAAAGGGCGACCGAGACGCCGAGGACACGGCGGCGTTCATCGGGTCCGATGCCGATGGCCGAGAGCACGGCGGCATCGCGGACGACGCCATTATCGCGCATTTTTTCATATCTGGCGTCGAGGATGAGGTAGCGGATCTCGGCGAGGGGTCGGGTGCGCCAGGCGGCGAGTTCGTCATCGAGCAGCTTGCTGGCGCGGCTGACCTGAGCGGAGGAGAGGCTTTCGATGCCGAATTCGCGCATGACGGCCTCGACGTCGCGGGTGGAGACGCCTTTGATGTACATTTCGGCGACGGCGACCATGACGGCGCGGACCGAGCGTCGGCCGCGTTCGAGGGACTGTGGGTAGAAGGGTTCGCCCACGTGACCGGCGGTTTTGGGGACATCGACGGTGATCGACCCGGCCGGGGTATCGATCCGCTTGGGCTTGTAGCCATTGGCGTAACCCTGACGATCGGGGTTGCGCTCGTAGTGACTGGCGTGGAGGAAGCGTTCGCGCTCGATCTGCATGGCGAGTTCGAAGGTCCTGGCAAATACCGTGGCGATATCGCCTGCGCCGTTTTCGATCAGATGTTCCAAAAGTGCCTCGATAATCGTATCCTTTTTGGCGTCCATTCATCGGTCTCCATGTTGGTGTGAACAACTGCATGGAATACCAGAATGAACAGCCCTTGCCGGGGCATGCCCCGGCAAGGGCACCAACTCCCAACCCAAAATGAATTTCCAGACGTCAGGTTACACCACCGAATTGCGTCAGCAGGTCATGCTCGGCCGCAGGCGTTGATGGAATAATCTGCAGAATGTTCGTTTGCAGTCGCTGTCTGTGCCAAGTGCTTGTCTGCCCACAGTGCGACCGAGGTCAGATCTACTGCATGCGAACTTGCGCCCGGGAAGCTCGTCGTGAACGGCAAAGAGAAGCTCGCCGACGTTATCAGGCAACCCCGCGAGGACGTGTCATGCATGCGGCGAGAAATCGCCATTACCGCGCTCGGGCGGTCCGCGTGACGGATCATGGTCCTGCTAAGCAACCGGAAACCGCGCTTTCGCGTGGATTGGCAATCGCCGGGGCTTCGCGAAAGCCCTGGACCAGCAGTACTCCCCCAGGACATCACCTCTGTCATCGTTGCGGTCGCTCCGTTTCACCTTTCGTGCGCTTGACAGGTCTCCGGCCTCAACGTCGCCCGAGCCGGATTGCCAGGATTGATCAAAACGACACCGGCGCGCGACGCCCACCCTGAAAGCGCCAGCGCCACTGATACAACACCAATCCTGTAGTTCGATCAGCACGGCCATCCTGTCGTCCCGACCTGCGAATTCCGACGCTGTCGCGCGCAGCGGCGGTCAAGGATGGCCGAAGGCCACCGCGCTCTTGCGCGGCGCGAAGCGTCCTTGACGGCTGCGAGCACGGCAGCAGCCTCAGAGCAGAGGGACAGCTACCCACTGCCACTGCCTCCTCCGCCAACTCTCCCACACCGTGTCAAACTGCCCCGCACTCATTAAGTCAATTCACTATGGTAACTATCCCGCGCCGTTTATGCGCGGATTCTCACCGCCGCCAACAGAAAACTTCAGTTTAAGGGAAACTGACAGCCGTAGACATGACTGCATGCGATGATCGCCTCGTTCCACTTTTACCCTTGCGCGACGGGGGCGTTCCAGACATGACGCAGAGCCGATTTAAGGAAAACTCACAAACGAGGTTGTAGATGTTAAGGACGGGTGGTTTTATTGAGGATGGCTTTTGGATCCGCGTGTTTCAGCCAGCCTTGCTCATCATACCGCGCATCATTGCCGGCATCCCATCCTTCGCGAAGCGGTCGAGCTCACGAGCATGGGCGTAGATCACCTTTACCATTTCTGGATCGTCCGAGGTCTCGGTAACCTGAATGCCGGTTGGTAAGAGTTTATAGGATCGTTCATACTTTGTACTGTTGGCAAACATGGCCGGCACACTGTTGCTCATAGGGTACGGAAACGGTCGATCCTCAGCGAGGCGATTATACATTTCGATCACGTGAGCCTGGATGAGGTGAGCGGTTGTCGGATTACTCGAGACAGTAGTGTCGATTATGCCATTGGGCATGTAGTCTGTAGCGCGCGTGATCTCCGTATGCCGCTCGAACAGTTTCATGCCGAGCTTCATCGGCCCCATCATGTTGCTGCGGGACATCATCCCCTGCATGTCCGTGGGGGACATATTTGATCCCATGATTCCGCCCATCATACCTCCCGATGAACCAACATCACTTGGCGTCTGGGCGGCGGCTTGTCGGGATCCGAAGCCGAGAAGGGTGAGAAGGCCAGATAATGTGCTGCCAAGGATAGCGGAGACGGTACGACGCTTCATGGGATTTTCACGTTTCTCGATAAGAGGGAGAGATTAGTGTAAATATTAAATTCTAGGAATGTAACTCCAGCGACAAGGCACCGATACGGGGTGACAAGCAGGGTCAGGCGGTCGATGTTGGGTGGGGTTTGTCCATCTGTCCCGCCTAATTCAATGGCAGGATTCGTGGGGAGCGTTGGCAATGGCTGCGAACATGCCAGCGATCAGATGAACCGGAGTGTAGTGCGTGCCTAGCCGGTGCATCCACGGTAAAATGCGCGGAGATGATTGCGCGAGCCGCGCTCGAGATCGGCGTAGACTGCCAGGATTTCCGGCTTTTCGGTGCGTGATGCCGCAACCTGCAGGTCGAAAATGTCGAGTTCCTCGATCAGCAGACCCACCCGCACGGCTTCGGCCTGGCTTTGCAGACCTCTGGAAAGAAGATCGTCATGCATGTTCTGCAACACGGGGTCGTTGAAGCGGCCGATCGGCAGACCCTCCGCGGGGTCGGATAATCCATGTCGCTCCAGCAGGAGCAGGATCATGTCCATATGGGCCTGTTCGGAGCCGCTGATGTTGCCGAAGGGACGCAGGCCCCAGCTATCATGGAGTTGCAGATAGACATCCCGGGCGATCTTTTCTTCTTCGCGCATTAGGAGCAGGTCGGCCCGCTCGTGCGCGGTCAAGGCGACGACGTCGATGGCGGAGGCGAGTGCCGCGCGCGTGGTCTCGACATGGGCCAGCCTATGAGCGCGTTGTGGCGTGATCCGCTCGTTGGGTTGATAGTTCATGGTTATGGTATCTTTCGGTTTCAGGCACTGTTGGATTGCGACCCATTGTCGCGGAATTTTTCGTTATTCCGGACTGTGTCCGGGTGCCGGTTCGGTCCTTAAATAAGATATATCTAAATACATCTGTTCCGTCAAGAACGTGTCGCAAATTTCATGGCAATGGGCGGTGCCACACGAACGCCCGATCATCAGCATTAATCGCCCCTGATGTCAGTTTCCCTTAAAGGGAAACTGACAGAAGATCTCATTGATGCTATCCGCCTTTTCATAGCCTCATCCGCCCGTGCCGCACACTCCTGCAACGCCCCAGCAGATAACTCCAAACGCGTGATAGCTACCGTCCTCGCGGTCCTCCTTCACAGGACATCAGCGAATCACACGCGACGAATCCGAAACAATTCACATTCGAGTCAACGAACAATCAGGCTGATATTATAGAGGCCATTGGTCACGGGCCGAAACCATAACGGAGATCACGATGCGGCAAACTCACCGGGAAACTCACTTGATCGCGCGGATCGGCTGGCTGCGGGCAGCGGTGCTGGGCGCGAACGATGGCATCATATCGACATCGAGCCTGGTTCTGGGTGTGGCCTCCGCGGGCGGCAACGCGCACGGCGTATTGGTGGCGGGTGTGGCGGGGTTGGTCGCGGGTGCCATGTCGATGGCAGCGGGCGAGTATGTGTCGGTCAGTTCGCAATCCGATACGGAGCGGGCCGATCTGGCGCGCGAAGGCCGCGAGTTGGCCGGCAATCCCGGAGCCGAGACCGAAGAGCTTGCCCAAATCTACGTCGACCGTGGTTTGGAGGCCGGACTCGCCGATGAGGTTGCGCGGCAACTCATGGAAAAGGACGCGCTGGGTGCCCACGCCCGCGATGAACTCGGTATTTCGGAGGCGACGACGGCGCGACCGGTGCAGGCGGCGATGGCCTCAGCCGCCACGTTCTCGGTTGGCGCCGTAGCACCGCTGATCCTGGTCCTGGTAGCCCCGGCGAGCGCGCTGCTGGCGGTGGTCGGGGTGGGGTCGCTGCTGTTCCTTGCCGGGCTGGGCATGATCGGTGCGAAAGCGGGTGGGGCAGGCTTGCTGAGGCCGACCCTGCGGGTGACGTTCTGGGGCGCGCTTGCTATGGGCATCACCACCGGCATCGGCGCCTTGATCGGCTCGGCTGTATGAGCGGCGTCATCACCGCGTTCATCGACGGCGGGTTTGGATGATGCTTGCGCATGCCCGGTTGCGCGCGGTGATTCTCGGGCTTCTCGTGGTCGGTTTGGCCGTGGGGCTGATGGCCGATGCGCTGGGATATCGGCAGCTAACGATCGTCGCCTGGGACGCTCCAGCCACGATCGTGGCACTGGTGGTGGCGATCGATTTCATCGCCGGACTGTGGCGGGGCACACTTGGGGTCGATCTGATTGCGTTGCTGGCGATCGCGGCCTCGATCGCGCTGGGGCAGCATTTGGCGGGCGTGATCGTCGCTGCGATGGTCGCCGGCGGTGCGGCACTCGAGGAATATGCCGGGGCGCGGGCGCGTCGGGAGTTGGCGGCGCTGGTTTCGCGCACGCCGGTGATCGCGCATCGCACCCGCGATGGCGTGATCGTCGATATCGCGATCGCGGCGGTGGCGATCGGTGATGAGTTGATCATCAAGCCTGGCGAGGTGGTGCCGGTCGACGGCGCGGTGGTGCAAGGTCCGGCGATTCTGGATGAATCCCCCCTGACCGGTGAGCCGTTGCCGGTGACGCGGGCGGTCGATCAAACGGTGCGCAGCGGCGTGTTGAACGCGGGCGGCCCGTTCGTCCTGCGCGGCACCGCGACGGCGGCGCACAGCACATTCGAGGCGATCGTGCGGCTGGTCCGATCTGCCGAGCGCGAGCGGCCGCCGATGGCGCGGCTCGCCGATCGCTGGGCGGTCGCGTTTCTGGCGATAACCCTGGCGTCGTGTGGCGCGGTCTGGCTCTGGACCGGTGAGGCGATGCGCGCGCTTGCCATCCTGGTGGTGGCCACGCCGTGCCCGCTCATCCTGGCGACGCCGGTGGCGTTGATCTGCGGCATTTCGCGGGCGGCCAAGCGCGGCGTCATTATCAAGGGCGGCGGCGCGCTCGAGCGGTTATCCCGCGCCAACGTCGCCCTGTTCGACAAGACCGGCACGCTGACCACGTGTCAGTTTCCCTTAAAGAGGCTCTTCCTCAATTCGTGTGATCGTAGTGCTGCTTGACGGCTGGAACGGAGACTGGGCTGATGTGGCATGATCAAAAATGCAAAATGGGCGCTTGGATCTGGCCTCGAGCTCTTGGGGTCGGAGTGCCGCGACGGGCGCTGGACGGTCTCGGCCGTGGGACGGGGGAGCGCTCGTTGTCCCGGATGTGATATGCGATCTAGCCGGCGTCACGGTTGGCAGGTTCGCCTTCTGCAGGACCTGCCGGCTCAGGGGACGCCAGTCACGCTGCGCGTCTGCCTTTCACGATGCCGATGTCAGAACCAAGGGTGCGCGCGCAAGACGTTCAGCGATCGGCTTCCCAAAATCGCCCCACCGTTTGCTCGAAGGACCTGCCGGGTGGCCGATTGACCAGGCTCTTCGGCCATGCCGCCGGGTCGTCCGGCAGAGCGCCTGATGGCTAGCCTGGGGCTGCCACAGAGTGATGACACGATTTTGCGTCATCTCAAGCGCCATGCTGGCGCGCCTGCCGAGGCAGCAACGGTGCGGGTGGTTGGGGTAGATGACTGGGCTTGGCAGAGGGGGTTCCGCTACGGGACGATCATGGTCGACCTTGAACGGCGCGAGGTGGTTGACGTGCTGCCTGACCGTTTGGCCGAGGCCACCGGCCATTGGCTGGCGCAGCATCCCGGTATTGAGATCGTCAGCCGAGATCGCGCTGGTCTCTACGCGGAAGGCGCGCGCCAGGGCGCGCCGCAGGCGAAGCAGGTGGCCGATCGCTTCCACTTGCTGCAGAACTTCCAGAAGACGATCGAGCAGCAATTGAGCCGCGCGCCTCGGCCCAACAGGCAACCCTCGCCGTCGCTTACCGAGGCCGAGCCCGTGATCCGCGCTGAATGGATTGGTCACGGGCGGCAGCCAGCGTTGGTAGAACATCGGCAACTGGGTTCAATAGGCCGCAGGGCCGTCAATACGGACAAGTTCAACCAGGTCAAAGCTTTGCAACTTTCCGGTCACCGCATCACCGCGATTGTCCGCCAGACGAAGTTCAGTCGGCGCACCGTTACGAAATGGGTGCAACTCGATGCGCTGCCAGAGCGCAACGTGATGGCGCCGAAGCCGAACACACCAAGCGGTTTTCACGACCATCTTGCTCGACGTTGGGCCGAGGGTTGCTCGTCCGGGCGGGTCTTGCTGCTGGAGATCAGAGACCTTGGCTACACCGGCAGCCTATCTCATCTGGGTCGGCTTCTGGCGGGTTGGCACCGTGCCGGGCGCCCTGTCACTGTCGATGCCGCCACGGCTGCCACGCCCAATTTGATCGATCCATTGACCGGACATCTGGTCTCGCCGATCGTGGCCGCTGCATTGTGTGTCAAGCCGCGCGGCTTGCTGACGGACGCCCAGGCGGCAAAAGTGGATGCGTTCAAGACAATATCTCCCGCATTCGCCACGATGCGAGCATTGGCAATGCGCTTCCGGGGCATTCTGCGCGGCGGCGATGTCGAAAAGCTCACCGTCTGGCTGCATGACGCCGATCTCTCAACACTTTATGGTATTCGCCGCTTCGTCCATGCGCTGCGCCAAGATTTGGCGGCGGTTTGCAACGCAATAACCGAAACCTGGAGCAACGGTCAGACTGAAGGTCAAATCAACCGACTGAAGACGCTGAAACGGGCGATGTACGGCCGTGCGGGCGTCGATTTGCTCCGCGCGCGAATGATGCCCTTCAGAGTCGACCCGAAATCACACGAATTGAGGCAGAGCCCCAAAATGCTGCTCTGGAACAGCACCAGCCCGAGGCGCTCAAAGCATGCCAAACACCACCTATGACGGGCGCGAGATTTCACCTGACCCGCCCTTCGGCGCGTCGATCGTCGCGTACCGTCGACGCACCGATCTGATCGAGTTTCTCATCCTCCACCGGGCGGAACGCGGCTCCTCGTACGAAGGCGACTGGGCGTGGACACCACCCGCCGGCGCCCGTTGGCCCGGCGAACATCCAGATCAATGCGCCCAACGCGAACTCAGAGAAGAAACCGGCCTCACAACGCCGGTGCAACACACCGACCATGGCACCGCCGATTGGCTGGTTTACCGCACCGAAATACCACTCGGAACAAGCATCACCCTCGACGCAGAGCACGATCGCTACGCCTGGTTGAACGTCCAACAAGCCTGCGCCCGCTGCGCCCCCGTACAGGTCGCCGCCCAAATCCGAGCCATAGCCCGCGAACTCGACCTATGATCGGTCCACACCATGCAACGCTACGGGTATCCCCTCACCGATCCGACCGCACCCCCTCGCCCACGCTCCCACCAAGCCCAAACCCCGAAACACCCCACTATCAAACACCCACTATCGTTTTCATGAAAGCGAACCGCAGATGAGGCTGCCTAACAATCTTAGTACCATGACCATCCACACACCCCGCCTTTGCCTCCGGCCCTGGCTCGATCGCGACCGGGAAGCCTTTGCCACGATGCACGCGGACCCAGACGTCATGGTCGATGCCCCAAAGCCCCTCGGCCGAGAGGAGAGCGATTGGAAGTTCGATCGCTACAACGTCTGCTTCGAACAACACGGATTTTGCCGCTGGTGCGTCGAAACTTTGGACGGGTGTTGGCGGCGGTGAGAATCCGCGCATAAACGGCGCGGGATAGTTACCATAGTGAATTGACTTAATGAGTGCGGGGCAGTTTGACACGGTGTGGGAGAGTTGGCGGAGGAGGCAGTGGCAGTGGGTAGCTGTCCCTCTGCTCTGAGGCTGCTGCCGTGCTCGCAGCCGTCAAGGACGCTTCGCGCCGCGCAAGAGCGCGGTGGCCTTCGGCCATCCTTGACCGCCGCTGCGCGCGACAGCGTCGGAATTCGCAGGTCGGGACGACAGGATGGCCGTGCTGATCGAACTACAGGATTGGTGTTGTATCAGTGGCGCTGGCGCTTTCAGGGTGGGCGTCGCGCGCCGGTGTCGTTTTGATCAATCCTGGCAATCCGGCTCGGGCGACGTTGAGGCCGGAGACCTGTCAAGCGCACGAAAGGTGAAACGGAGCGACCGCAACGATGACAGAGGTGATGTCCTGGGGGAGTACTGCTGGTCCAGGGCTTTCGCGAAGCCCCGGCGATTGCCAATCCACGCGAAAGCGCGGTTTCCGGTTGCTTAGCAGGACCATGATCCGTCACGCGGACCGCCCGAGCGCGGTAATGGCGATTTCTCGCCGCATGCATGACACGTCCTCGCGGGGTTGCCTGATAACGTCGGCGAGCTTCTCTTTGCCGTTCACGACGAGCTTCCCGGGCGCAAGTTCGCATGCAGTAGATCTGACCTCGGTCGCACTGTGGGCAGACAAGCACTTGGCACAGACAGCGACTGCAAACGAACATTCTGCAGATTATTCCATCAACGCCTGCGGCCGAGCATGACCTGCTGACGCAATTCACACTGTCTTTGGTCATCTGGTCCAACAACTGCTCACTTCCCCAGCTGATTCAAATCCTCGAACGTTCTGCGTTTCCTGACGGACCTCGTACCCGGCCGATCTGGTTCTCGTGTGATTTAGGCGCCGGGTCCAGGTTGCCGTAAAGGCCGGTCAGTGCCGTCCATTTAAATGGACTCGGCAGCTACGCGCCGTTTATGCGCGGATTCTCACCGCCGCCAACAGACGGGCAATTCATCGGCTACACCGGCATCATGCGAGCGTCCGCTCGTCATCCGCTCGGTCCGCACGATGAGATCGGATGGCGCTTGATCCGCCCCGCCTGGGGCTTCGGCTACGCGACCGAAGCCGCACAGGCCTCGCTGGACGACGCATTCCTGCGCGTCGGTTTGACGGAAGTGCTGGCCTACACTGCGCCGGACAACGTCCGATCCCAGGCGGTCATGACCCGGCTAGGCCTCCGACGCGACCCAGCCCGAGACTTTGCCGCTGCATTCGATGGCACCAACAAGTGGCAGGGCTTGGTCTGGGTAAGCCGCCACACCGTGTAACCTCTCACCAACACCAGACTGTAGGGCGGAAAAGCGACGCGTAATCCGCCTCCTTGCACCCCACCCCCTTTTCGCCGACGCCCCCACCAAGCCAAAACCTCGACCCCTCCCTATATTTAAAATACAGCATTTGAAGTGCTCACAATAGAGAAGACGTAACGGAATCGACTCGGAATATCGGTTACAATCCATTAGATTACATAATTTTTATGAAATGTATGAATCCCGTAGCCTGCCAACGGGGGGTGGGTAATTACCAGTAGAAAAGCCTCTGCGCGCCAATTCCAACAACAAATTCGATTTTCCCCCGCCTGAGCAGCCTGACAAAACCACGTGCTGGCTTTGGGTGACATCGTTTCTCATGAATGTTCAGTTGATACCCCCCAATCCTCGAAAGCGTAGCGGGTGGCGATTTCGGATGTCGCATAACTCCTAACCCATCTTTAGCACTAAAACGATCATAATTTGCAACCAAAGCGCATAACATATTGATATTGTATACTTTATGTTTTGCTTTTATTTGTAGTGCCATAATATTATTGATGATCCCTTGACCCCCCACGGCACCAGCCTCATGTCTCGGCAATGTTTATCCGCAAAACAAAAACCCGGAATAAGTCCGATAACGAAACATACTTCACCTATCGCCTCGTCGCCTCCGAGCGCATCGGTAAGCAGGTCCGCCAGATCACCCTGCTCAACCTTGGCCGCCAGTTCGACCTGCCACAGAGCGACTGGCAGGCCCTGTGCGCCAGGATAGACGCCTTGCTTGCCGGACAGGTCGGTATGCTCGCAGAACCCGAGATCATCGAGACCTTGGCTCAACGATATGCCGCCCGTCTTATTGCGGCCCAGCCAGGGGCAGCCCGATCGGATGCTGGACACCAAGCTCCACCGACCCCGTCGACCGCCGTTCAGGCATCCTTATTCCCATCACCTGCCGCGCCATCTGCAGTTTACGCCGAGGTCGACATCGCCTCGCTGCAACTCATCCGGCCCCGGTCGGTCGGGGTCGAAGCGGTCGGCCTTGCAGCGATGAACTGGTTGGGAATCGATCAGATTCTCCGCGATCTCGATTTCAATGGTGTCCAGCGAGCCGCGGTGGTCGGCAGCCTCATAGGTCGCATGGCAGCGCCGGGCAGCGAACTCGCAACCTGGCGCTGGCTGCGCGAGCGCAGTGCCCTCGGCGAACTGCTGGACGTGGACTTCGAAGCCATGCCGTTGATCCGTCTGTATCGGACCTCCGACCTTCTTGTGCGACACCGTGACAAGATCGAGACCGCACTGTTCAGCCGGATCCAGGATTTGTTTGGACTGCCGGTTACCGTCACCCTCTACGATCTGACCAACACGTATTTCGAAGGTACCGCCAGCGGTAACGCCAAGGCTGCTCGCGGTCGATCAAAGGAGAAGCGAACCGACTGCCCTCTGGTTACCCTCGGCCTGGTCCTCGATGGCAGCGGCTTCGTGCGCCGCTCAAAGATGTTCGCCGGCAATGTCGGTGAAGCCACGACCCTTGAGGAGATGCTCGACGGCCTCACCGCTCCCAAGGGGGCGCTGGTCATCATGGATGCCGGCATCGCGACCGCAGCCAACGTCGCCTGGCTCATAAAACACGGATACCGTTACTTGGTGGTCAGCCGCGAACGCACCCGCCAGTTCGATCCGGATCAGGCGATCAGCACGCTGACCGCGTCGAACGAGACGGTCCAATTGCAACGTGTGCTGAGCGAGGATGGCACGGAGGTTCGGCTCTATTGCCATTCCGAGGGGCGCAAGACCAAGGAGACCGCAATCACTGATCGGTTCATCACCCGGTTCGAGGCCGGTCTCACCACGCTCGTCGACGGACTGGCAAAACCCCACGGACAGAAAAACCTGGCTGATATCCAGCGACGCATCGGCCGATTGATAGAGAAGAGCAGCGGCATCGGGCAACACTACGAGATCATCGTGACTCCCGATGAGACCGGAACCAAGGCCGCGTCGATCACCTGGGTCAAGGTTCCACTCGAGGGTTCAATGCTGACACATCCCGGGGTCTATTGTCTGCGCAGCAATGAAACCACCTGGGACGCCGCCACCTTGTGGCACACCTACACCATGTTGACCGATCTGGAGGCGGTGTTCCGCGGTCTCAAATCGGAACTCGGCCTCCGACCGGTGTTCCATCACAAAGCGGACCGCACCGAAGGGCATCTGTTCATCACCGTGCTGGCCTATCAACTGGTCCAGGCAATCCGGCATAAACTGAAAGCGGCAGGGGAGCCCCTGTCATGGACCCGATTGCGCGAAATCATCTCGGTGCAGCAACGGATCACCGCAACCTTCCAGCAGCGCGACGGTCGCACCCTGCATGTCCGCAAGGCCACAGTCGCCGAACCAGCCTTGCGCCGGATTTATGATGCGTTGGCACTCAATGCCTCGCCAGGAGGGATCCAGAAACTCACCGTCTGATCCCCTTTGGATATGTTTGTAGTGCCACTCGGATTTTTTTAAGAGTGTAAGATGCTGATATTATGCGGTTTATTCGAGGCACTGCTAAATATGGGCTAAAATGCGCGACACTTGAAATCGACCCCGAGAGGTTCGGATTGTTCATCGAATCAGCTTGGTTCATTCTGACCCGATCATGCAGATTGTCATCGTACCTCCCCAGGCCAGTTGGACGGCCGATTTCACTTCCCTGAAGCCGGGCCTGCTGCGAGCAGCGCCGGTCGCTTCCTATATTCACCACATCGGATCAACGGCGGTGTTAGGGTTGCCTGCAAAGGATGTGATAGACATCCAGGTGACGGTGGAGGATCTCGACCAGGTCGAGGACGCCGCCTTCGAGCGGGAAGGCTTTCAAAGCACAAGCATTCTGAAAGACCATTGCCCGCCCGGCCTCGAACTTTCTGAGCGTGATTTGAGGAAGCGGTTTTATCGGGGACGCGGTCGTGCAGCGAATATCCACGTCCGAGAGAAAGGTTGCTTCAACCAACGGTTTGCTCTCGTCTGTCGAGATTTTTTGCGCGCTCGGCCTGTGGCAGCCGCCGCATACGGGCTGATAAAGCAGCGTCTTGCCGAACGCTTCCCAGTTGACGTTGACGCCTACTACGACATCAAAGACCCGGTTTTCGACATTATCGTCGAGGGGGCTAATGCTTGGGCACAGGTCACAGGATGGTCTGAGCCGACCGCCGATTGATTGCCCGCCACCCAACAACGTGCGACATACTGTGTCGCATAACTTGTAGAACACGCAACATCACGTCATTCGAGGGACCACAAGGCATTTTGCCGTCGCGCGTATTTGTCGCACATGGGAAACCACTCCCAGCATAAACTGCGACAAAGGCGATCCCCTTCAGATCGTGACCAACAGTGTGCCGGGACCCGCGCACAATCGTACGTGTTCAGACATCCGGAAAATACCTACCCAAAACATAGGGCTGACACAGTTCTGCGCATATCGGAGTAGTGAGCGTCGCTTTTGGACATCTGGATAGCTTTATGGCGTCTGCTTTCCGCTATTCTTGTGTTTGTGATACAGGCGCCAAGTCCTAATGCCGATATTTGCGAGGCCGGAACCGCCGGGTTTAAGGGAGTGCGGTGGCTTCTCATATGGCATAAACACGGCATGAAGACCGCCGGTCATCGGTCGGGCCGCGATATTTTCTTTTTTGAGCAGCTGTGAAGGGACCTCCCTTTCCGGCGGTAGCTGCCCGAGCGATTGGGGGCACCATTGTTTCGACGGGTGCCTGACGTGCCGCGCAATCTGCGCCCTTTGCCGGACTGGTCGAGTTCTGCTCAATTAGGCGATCATAGTCCCGATGCACCGAGAGGCTGCAAAATGAGTGCATACAACAGCTCGAGCCCCGCTTTTTGCCCACCATTGCTTTTACCATTTTGCTTGCTGAACAGGACCGATCGGCTCGTAGTGCGGAGGTCCGAGGCTCGAGATCGACCGACATTCATTGACCTATTCGCCTCGCCTGAGGTTGGTGCCAACATCGGTGGGGCACAGAAGCGCGATGACCTCGACCGCACGATGCCCGAGTTACCTGGGCAGCGCCCCGGCCTGTTCGTGGTCGAACTCGACAGTGTCATGATCGGGATGATTACGTTGGAACCACGCGACGATAAGCGTTCCGGTCCCTATCTGTCCGGTGCCTTCGAACTAGGCTACCTATTTCTGCCGTCGGCATGGGGACACGGGCACGCCGCCAAGACATGCGCAGCGCTGCTCGCGCGGTTCGCCGAAGCGCAGCGGACGACACCCGTGGTGCTATACACCCAAAGTGCCAACGAGCGCTCGATGCGGCTAGCCGTCAAACTGGGTTTCACTGAGATTGAACGGTTTGAGGCTTATGGTGCCGAACAGTGGTTCGGCAGGTGGACTTTATTATGAGACGCGCTCGAGCTGACGGGACGTGATTATGACCTAGCAAAAGACAGCTCTGGTTCTCGGCGAAATCGGCGGGGAAGTCGCGAGATCGCTCAAAGCCCTCGGTTGGTGGAACCCACCGCTCGTGCAGTTTCAGGCCGCGGCAGCAAACCTTCCCCGCGCGATCCAGGCCGAACGGCCCGTCCTTCAGCGGATTTGCCAGGATGTTTTCCGCAAGGCACTGCTGCGCTATCGGGGCGGGCGGTGTACGCCGGAATCGCTGAACCGGTGCTGCTCCACGCCACCCACATCGTGCCTTGGGCCGAATGCGCGACCGACGCCGAGCGGATGGACGTGCACAACGGGCTGCTGCCGTCGGCGCTGTCGGACGCCGCCTTCGATGCCGGCCTAGTCAGCTTCGCCGATGACGGTGCTGTGCTCGTTTGCCCCACTCGTAGGCTGCGAGGCCGGAATGCGTTCGGCGTGGATCCGGGTCGACGCTGGAAGGACTGACCGTCTGGCACCGTGCCAATCTTGCGTGGTACTCCGCCCAATATGGCTTCGACGCGGAGCAGCAAGGTCACTGATCCTCGGCCTGAGGATCTACTGCCTTCAGCGAGGCGGCGATGTCGGCGATGGACCGGAACAGCATCAGTGCGTCGTCTCTTGACGGCAGGAACCCGCGGCGGCGCCAGAATGTTGCCGCCCCGTCATCGACGGCATTGACGATGAGGGCGCGGCCGCCGATCAGCGCGGCGCCGCTGATACTGCGGGCGAGCGCGTGGTTGAACAGCCCGGTGCCGATCCCCCGCCCGACCCAGGCCAGATCGGTGGCAAGCTGGCCGAGCAGAATGCACGGCACCGGGTTCGGCGGCTGCCCGGTGCGGATCGAGCGCGGCAGGGCGGCGGGAATAATGGCAGTCGGCGCCAAGCCGTAATAGCCGACGACACGGCCTGCCACATGGACGACCATGACCACCGTGAACCCCTTCTGCTGATTGGCCAGCGCCCGGGTCTTCAGCCAATGATCGAGCGAGGTCTTGCCGCAAGAGAATTGTGTTACGTCGTGGCCGGAATTCAGAAGTTCGGGCGCAGAGAGCGGCGGCTCCGCCATCAGCGGTTTGCCGCGCCCTTCTCCCACGGTGCTTTGTGGCCGAGGGATGCCACCATCTCCGGCACCGGGGCGGCGGGCGCGGAGATAGCCTGGACAAACGTCTCGAAGCCTTCGGGGGTCATGCGGAGCAGCGTGCTTTCCATGAGGACCTCTTCGGCGGCTCGTACCGCCGCGTCCCGCACGAAGTCGGTCCGCGACCGGCCGCGCAGGTCAGCGGCACGGTCGATGATGGCGATGTCGCCTTCCGGGAGACGCATCGAGAGCGGGTGGTCTTTGCGTTTGGTCGCGCCGGTCATGCTGGCCCCTTTAGCTATGAGGCGAAGATAGGAGACTGTAGTTTGTTTTGCAATACAAAATCGCTATTGCTCCCGGTCCTTTCTGAAAATAAGGAGATGCCCCCGAACACCACGAATTTGGCGGGGGCGACACCACGAATCTCTCGGGTCATCAAGACGCCAGTGGGGCGTCTTGATCGTGGTTGCAGCAAACCGGCCAAAGCGTGGAATCCCATACCACCCCTTGACGGCAACCTCATCCTCGATGGTTTCCAGGATCGTATTCAGGGCGAGATGAGCCGGAGCAAAGGTCATGCCACATTCTTTCCGGAGCTTCCGCTCAAGGCCGACACGTGACATTGCTTACTTCCGTTGCCGATCGGGATGATTGCGGCCATGACCCCACCCCGTCAGACATCAGTCCGACACCCTCGGGTCGAATGATGAACGCTTCGCGGCTCTCTGGGGACGCTTCATGCACGCTCTTAACCGCTTTGCGGTAGTGAGCAGGATTTTGCGATCTTCAGGTGTGCAGGCGCGATAAAGCTGTATCAAATCCAACTCATCGCGCTCGTGCGACTCTTCTCTGCCGGAAACCAGATACCCGAAGGACGTACCCAGAACGATTGCGATTCGCTGGATGCTCCCGGGGTCCCATCCGATCCGGTCGGTTTCCCATTGAAAGATCAATTTGCGCGATACACCGAGCCGATCGGCAAATTCGGCCTCAGTCAGATTGTTCGTCAACCGAAGCTCGCGGATCCGCTGACCAACCGATTGTACGCCAGCCCTAGTCCCATTCTGGAGATTCTTTCCGGCATTATCCATCGGCAAGACCTTTATCATCAACTTGGGGGTCAAACTCCATCCGGGCTGACGTGGTTCTCGTGGTATAACCTGACGGCTGGATAGCTTGCCGCATCAACGCTGCGATAAACCACGATCGTTCGGCGACCCTGAGGATCATATGCGGCATTGTCAGGTTGACGACGGCTGCGGGTATCCGTAGCGATTTGGCATGATGGATTTGACGCTGCCTCTGCGTTTGAAGGGATATCGCTTTCCTCGATCGGTGATCGCCTATGCGGTCTGGAGCTACTACCGGTTCAACCTGAGCCTTCGGGATGTTGAGGATCTGCTCGCTGCACGGGGTGTGACGGTGAGCTACGAGACGATCCGAGCATGGGTCGATCGTTTCGGGCCGCAGATGGCGTCGCAGATTCGTTGTGATCGGCCGCCGGCAGGCGATAAGTGGCATATCGATGAGATGGTGATCACCATCGGCGGTGAGCCACATTGGCTGTGGCGCGCCGTCGATAATCGGGGTGATGTGCTGG
This sequence comes from Acidiphilium acidophilum, assembly GCF_033842475.1. NCBI lineage: Bacteria > Pseudomonadati > Pseudomonadota > Alphaproteobacteria > Acetobacterales > Acidocellaceae > Acidiphilium > Acidiphilium acidophilum. The sequence goes on from NZ_JAWXYB010000018.1 coordinate 146,878, forward strand.
AAATCCTGGTCCAGAAACGCCGCAATGCCGATGCCGCCCGACGATTTCTCCGCAAGCTGATGCGCCGATGGGGTCAGCCGCGCGTCGTGGTGACCGACAAACTCCGGAGCTACAATGTTGCACTCCGCACGGATTGCCGCAGTGCCGATCAACGGTCCCACAAGCGGTTGAATAACCGGATCGAAGCGTCACACCGCCATACCAGGCGACGAGAAAAGATCATGGGTCGGTTCAAATCCCCGGGTCATGCCCAGAGATTCCTCGCTACCCATGACCAGATCACCTCAGTGTTCCGCCCAAAACGCCACCGCCTCTCCGCCCGATCATTCCGCCACGCCAGAGCCGACGCATTTTTGCTCTGGGCCGACTATGCACCCAATCTGGCAGCATGATCAGTCGGGTCTCCGTCAGATCGCACATCTTCCAATCAACTTGACAATGCCCGCGCAGCACTCGCCGGCGTCCGCCACCTGCTCTCACTCGTCGCTATATCAAAGCGTTGAACAGCCGTGGGTTCCGATTGGCCCGTGATTTTGTAAATTTAGTACGAGTATATCAATCTAAATATACGGTAATTGCGAATAACGTGGCTTATACGATAGTTTAACCTGCTTACCCATAAGTCTCAGCCAATTTCAACAAGCGATACGGCATAGGCGGCGCCGTGACGATAGCGTAGCCGAGTCGGGGGATCATGCTGGCGAGGTCGTATCTGCGGTTGAAGCGGTACTCGAACTCGGCGAGATATCGCGGCACGTGTTTGGTGCTGATTGCCCGGTAGGTACCGTTGATTGCGGATTTGATATTGCCGAGCGCGGTATTGACCCATTTGAAGGCGGGGTTGCGAACGGCCGCGGGGCCACTGCCCGTCAGGGTCGGCTGATGCTGGCATCCGGCATCGGTCACGCGATGAAAACAGGCAAGCCCATCACTGACCACGGTGCAGGACGGATCGAGGCTGTTCAATGCAAATCGTGAAATCGCCTGGCCGGTGAACCCGGCCACGCGGCGCAGTTTCAAGCGTGCTGGCTTGCCGTCATCGGTGGTTTCGACCGCGGCGACAAACGGCGTCTTGCCCGGTGCCCCGCGTCCACGCTTGCCGCCCGAACGCTCACCGCCCAGGACCGCGTCGTCGATTTCAACCCGCCCCTTCAGGCGCTTGCGCCCGTCGCGCTCCATCATCGCCTGCTGGATCTTGTGCTTGAGCATCCACGCCGTGGTCTGGCGTACACCGAGGCGCCGCCCCAGTTCGATCGAGGATATGCCCTGTTTGCTCTGCGTCAGATGATACATCGCCCGAAACCACGTGCGCAGTGGCAGCTTGGTCGACGCGAAAATCGTCCCCGCGATCGGTGAGGTCTGGCGACGGCAGGTGCTGCATTGGAACAAGTCGCGCGTCTTGACTTCACTGTAGGTTGTCCCGCCGCAGATCGGGCAGGAAAACCCATCGCGCCAGCGCAGCTTGATCACGACAGCTCGGCATTGCTCCTCGGTGCCGTACAACCGATCAAATTCGGCCTCGCTCAGCCCTTTTTGTAACTGCACCGCATTGCGCGCCATCGAAAACCTCCGCTCATGCCTCAATGTTCCTGTTTTGTACATGACGAAATGCGGCTGATCAAGATGGTTAAGCAGATGGCATTTTGCACACGCGATCCCGCCGGGAATTCTCCATCGCGGAGGATTTATCGATGGAACAACTGGTGTGGGCGACGGGTGGCACGGGTGCGACCGCAGACAGTGGCGCCCCCAGGGCGGGGCGGCCGCCGGCGGTGGACATCCTGACCAATGTGCGTGAGGCGGCACCGACCGCCGCTGCCCTGGCCCGGATCGTGTGGGCGACGACGCGATAGAGTCGGGGCCCTGGCCGGCTGATGCCGGCCGAGTATTTCCAGCATCGGCTATGGGATCGGAGGCTCATGCAGGGTGATCCGGCGCGGTTCATCGGTCTGGAAGCGCAAGGGCGGGTTCATCGGCAAAGCTGCGATCCCGGATGCCTGGCGATCGCCGACGACAAACTCCTGACTGCGAGCGGTGATTGTCGGGAGTCCTGATGCTCTTGTCAGTTCTGCTCCTTAGGCTAATTTCTGGGCATCCGGCCGGCATTAACCGGGAAAAATAACCGGATTAGAGGAGAAGGTTCGGGAACATGACAAATTACGTCATCGTTGGCGCTGGTTCGGCCGGCTGCGTGCTTGCCGCTCGTTTGAGCGAAAATTCTAGCGTAAACGTTGTGTTGATCGAAGCTGGCGGCCCTGACACGGCACAGGAAATCCATATTCCGGCGGCGTTTCCGCAACTCTTCAAGTCAGAGTTTGACTGGGATTTGACGAGCGAGCCTGAGCCCGGCCTGGCGGGCAAACGCGTCTATTTGCCGCGGGGCAAGATGCTGGGGGGCTCCAGTTCGATGAATGCGATGGTCTATATTCGCGGCAACCGGCTGGACTACGATGGCTGGGCCGAGGACGGTGCCGAAGGCTGGAGCTTCAATGATGTGCTGCCCTATTTTCGCCGCTCCGAATGCAATGAACGCGGTGAGGATCAATATCACGGCAAATTTGGTCCTTTATCAGTCTGCGAGGGCCGCTCACGCAATCCGTTGATGGATGCATTTGTGCAGGCCGGGGTTGAAGCTGGGTATCGCGCGAATCCCGATTTCAATGGCGAGGCGCAGGACGGTGTCGGGCTGTTCCAGAACACCCAGCGCAACGGTATGCGCTGTAGCGCTGCGGTTGCGTATTTGCATCCGGCAATGAGCCGACCTAACCTGCGCGTCATTACAGGCGCCCTTGCGACCCGGATTCTTTTCGCAGGCGGCCGCGCCAGCGGCGTTGAAATTGCCGTGCATGGGGAGCTGCAGCAAATCCATGCCGAGACAGAGGTGATTTTAGCATCCGGTGCCTATAACTCTCCGCAACTTCTTATGCTCTCCGGTATCGGCCCGGCGGCAGACCTTGCTGCTTTGCAGATTCCGGTCCGGTTGGATCTTCCGGTGGGCATTGGTCTGCAGGACCATCCCATGACATTGATGTCGTGGTACACCGATACTGAAACCCTGATGACGGCCGCAACCGCAGAGAACGTTGCCAAACTGACCACGGAGGGACGAGGGCCGCTGACGTCGAACATCGGTGAGGCGGGCGGATTTTTCCGGACTCGGGATGGGTTGCCTGCGCCGGATGTACAGTTCCATGCTGCGCCCGTGATGTTCTATGAAGAAGGTATGGGCATCCCGACCGCACATGCATTTGGCTTTGGCCCGTGTGTGCTGAAGCCGACCAGCCGTGGTAAACTCTCGCTACGCTCCGCGAAGCCAGGCTCCAAGCCGCGGATCACGCATAATTATTTTGCGACCGAAGAGGATCGTAACAGCATCATCGAGGGCATCCGCATCGCCCTGAATATCGCTAAACAGCCGGCTCTGCGGTCACATATCAAGGGCGAGCACCAGGTACCCAAGTCGGACAGCAAGGCGGATATCTGGAATTACGTGCAGCAATACACGCACACGGTGTACCATCCGACCAGCACCTGCGCGATTGGCACCGTGGTTGATTCGGAGTTGCGGGTGAAGGGTGTCGACGGCTTGCGTGTGGTTGATGCATCGGTGATGCCAAGCGTCGTGCGTGGCAACACAAATGCGCCGACCATCATGATTGCCGAACGCGCTTCCGACCTGATTCGCGGAGTCGCTTGCTACGTTTGAGGCAACCTTCGGACTGGGCAAGGCCAGGGACGTTTGTCCCTGGCCCATCACAAAGCTACCGCTCTTGTTTCGGTCAGATGCCACCCGCCAACCGACCGGCAGTATTGCGCTTCATCGCAGTCGTTGCCGTATCCAAGCCCGTTGCCCACAAGCGGACATTAGCGTAGCCAAGCACGAGCGGCATTCCTTCGAGGGCAGCTTGAGTCCGATGAGAGACACTGCCCGAAAGAGCGATGCTCGACAGCGGTGGTAATAGCGGCGAGGCGTTCCCGTTGCCGTACGGGCCCTATGACGAGGCCAAGCACAGAGGCAGCCCGGACTGTCGCCGCCTAGAAGAGAACTCACCGGCCTCCACTAGACTAGAGGTAGAAACAACCTGCTCACCGCATTATTCGAGTATCGAATCCCGCCTTAGCGGCGTCTACCAACTGGAGTTGTACGGAATGTCCGACGAGCGTCGAGCTGTGAACATCAAGCGTGACGATTACGCAGTCCCTGGTCGGGAAGTCCCGGACTTCATCGCGCGCAACCCAAATATCGTCGGGTGCGCCGATATCTTCAACTTGGACTTCGGTACGCCGATCATCCGTGTCGGCATGCTGGCGTCTGTGCTCACTGGCTTGTTCGACGAAGAGCGCCGACCCGCAGTACGTCGATGGGTTGTGATCGCCGATACGATCTCGCCAGCATGATCCCACGGCTCGGATACGCCGTCGTCCACGCCCCGCCACTGCATACAGACTGCTGAAACTGGCGGAGGTTATGGGTAAGCAGGTAGGGCTTTGGTAATTCCGGCCTGCGCCGTTTAGCCGCCGGTGCGTCGGCGGGCCGAGTCCATGATTGCGCGCATCCGCCGGATCGATTCCGCCAGCCCGATGAACACGGCCTCACCCACCAGGAAATGCCCGATATTCAACTCCCGCACCTGCGGAATCGCCGCCACCGGCCCGACATTCCCGAAACTCAGCCCATGTCCGGCATGAACCTCCAGCCCCAGCCCATCCGCCAGCCGCGCCGCCTCGATCAACCGCGCCAGCTCGCCCTCTTTGCCCTCGGCATAGGCCCCGGTATGCAACTCCACCACCGGCGCCCCCAGCGCCACCGCCGCCCGAACCTGCCGCTCATCCGGGTCGATGAACAGCGAAACCCGGATTCCGGCATCCCGCAACCGCGCAATCCGCGGCCCCAGCACCCCGGCCTTTCCCGCCACATCCAGCCCGCCCTCGGTCGTGACCTCCTCGCGCCGCTCCGGCACCAGGCACGACGCATGAGGCCGCAACCGCTCGGCAATCCCCACCATCTCCTCGGTCGCCGCCATCTCCATGTTCAACGGTACCGGCAAACCCCGCGCCCGCTCGATATCCCCATCCCGCACATGGCGCCGGTCCTCGCGCAGATGCAGCGTGATCCCGTCCGCCCCCGCCTCGATCGCAAGATGCGCCGCCCGGATCGGGTCGGGATAATCCGCCCCCCGCGCATTGCGCAGCGTCGCCACGTGATCGAGATTGACCCCCAGCCGCTGACGCATCACGCCCGCCGCCCCGCAATCGCACTTGCCAGCCGCAACGCCGCCATCAGGCTCGTCGGGCGGGCAATCCCCTGGCCCGCAATATCGAACGCGGTGCCGTGGTCGGGTGAAGTCCGAATAATCGGCAGGCCGAGAGTCACGTTCACGCCGGTCTCCATATCGAGGGTCTTGAGCGGGATCAGAGCCTGATCATGATACATGCAAATCGCCGCATCGTAACCCTGCCGCGCCGGTGCCGTGAACATGGTATCCGGCGGCAGCGGCCCGAAGGCCGCAATCCCCTCCGCCCGCAACGCCTCGATCGCGGGAGCAATGATCCGCGTCTCCTCATCGCCCATCGCCCCCGCTTCCCCGGCATGAGGGTTGAGCCCGGCCACCGCCAGCCGCGGCGCGGCAATCCCGAAATCCTGCATCAACGCCGCATGGGTCACCCTCGCCGCCAGCACGATCGCCTCGGTGGTCAAACTCTCCAGCGCCCGCCGCAAGGAAACATGCACCGTCACCGGCACTACCCGCAGGCTCGGCCCCGCCAGCATCATGACCGGATGCGAAACCCCGGTCAGCTCGCCGATGAACTCGGTATGACCCGGATGCGCGAACCCCGCCTGATACAAAACCGATTTCGCAATCGGATTGGTCACCACCGCCCCCGCCGACCCGTCAAAGGCAAATCGCACCGCCCGTTCGATCGAAGCGATCACCGCCCCCGCATTGGCCGGATCGGGCCGCCCCGCCACCGCCGGAATCGCGAGCGCCACCGGCAGCACCGGCAAGCCCCGCCCGAATGCCGCAACCGCCCCCGAAGGATGCTCGATCGCCTCGACCGGCACACCGAACCCGCCGGCCCAGCGCAGATCCGCGATCAGAAAAAACGGCGCGATCACCTGCCCCTGCCGCGCCCCCAGCCACGTGGCTGCCGCAATCTCCCCGCCGATCCCGGCAGGGTCGCCCATGGTCAAGGCGAGCGGCAGACTCATGCCTGGTGCTTCGCCCCCTCGCGTTCCAGCACCACCTGCTGCCGATCCAGCCGGTACGCCTTGGTGAACAGCGCCTCCAGCGCGGTGCGGTCCTTCACCGGATACCACACCCGGTCGAGCGACAGGGTCTGATCCAGATGCAGCGTATGCCCCTTCATCGTCGCGGTCTGCACGAAGCGCCCCGCCGAGGTGGTCACCGTCCCGCTCTCCGGGGTCGCCAGCACCTTGTACCCGTCGGGCAAGGTCAGGCTGGTCATGAAATGCATCGTCCCGATCTCGCGCTTCACCGGATAGCGCTTGCTCGGCGTCGCATTGCTCGCAAGATAATGCCCGACCGTGGTGAAGCCGAATCCCTTGTGAACCCGCAGCACCACGATGTGACCGGCATTGTAATACCCCGGCGCCTGCCACTGATCGGTCACCTTGAACGGCTGCGCCAGATCGTCCGGATGCGGCGCGCTGAACTGCCCCGACCCCACCAGCCCCTCGCCCGAAAGCACCTGCTTGACCACATGCCCGTCATCCGCCTTCGGCAGCTGATCGAGCAGATCGCGCATCATCCAGTCGGTATAGCCGGTGGCATGGATCGTGCCATGCCCGTGCAGCCCCCCCTTCGCCCCGATCGTCTCGACGGTATCCTGCACATACGAAGCCGGGCCCGAGGGCGTGCGCGAAACCGTCGAATGGTCCGAGGCCAGGATCACCGGCTTGTCGACATCCCCGGCCGGCAATTCCCCCGGAGTGGCGAACCCGGAGGTCGGGTCGAGGAACAGATGATATTTCGGCACGTAAACGATCACATGGTCGATGATCCCGAGATTGACCCGATGGGTCAGTTGGTAATCCGCACTCCCGCCATCGATCAGCGCCGGCACCGCATGGATGCCCTTGGCCTTGAGCAACGCGACCAGCAGCGTCTCGGACGCCTTGCAATCGCCATAGCGTCGGGTCAGCGTATGCCCCGCCGAAGCCGGAATCCACCCCGACAATCCCGGCTCGATCCCGACCCAGCGGATCCGCGTGGTGGTCCAGTCATACAGCGCATCCATCGCCGCCCGCCCGGTCTTGGTCCCGGCGATCTCATCGGCGAGTTTCTTCACATCCGGCGTCACCTTGGTCTTGGCCTTGGCCCGCGCCCAATAGGCATCGCCCAGCGCCGGCCAGTCGGGAAACGTCGTGGCCACGAACATCGGCTCGAACTGCCCGGCACTCACCGCATCCCCCGGCACCGCATGATAGGGCGGGTCGATCAGCGTCGCGGTGATCACCTGGGTCTTGCCATCGACCGTGCGGGTCATCCTGTAGCCACCCCGGACCGAGGTGAACAATTTCAGGCTCGCCGGTGCCCGCACCTGCACCTGCTCATGCCCGGTGAGCTGATCCGGCGGCACCGCATCGATCCCCGAAAACTCGTTGGGAAAATAGGGCTGGAACCGATGCATCGTGTAGGTGATGTCGAGCTTGCTGCCCCGCTCGACATGGGGAAACTCGATACTGACGATCTTGGCGTCGCTGAAGGTCGGCGCATCCACCGCCGAGGGCGCGGTCTGGGTGTGCACATCCTTTTTGGTGACGGCATAGACCTTGCCATCCGGCGCGATCGTCTTGGCCGAAACCAGATGGAAATGCTCCATCGCGGTCGCCACCACCTCCTGGATCTGCCCGTCGCTCTGCACCCCGTTCTTGGTCAGCGGCTCGATGATCTTGTGGACCGTGCGGGTATAGGTCCCGTTCGCCGCGAGATCGAACGTGTCGCTGTAGGATACCACCTTGAACGGCGCGCCCGCTCCCGGATTACTGGTGGGGGCCGGTGCGGTGGCGGCGTGGGCCACCCCGGCGGCACAGGCCGCCAGAACCCAGGGTGAAGCGGTGCGGAACAGACGTGAAGATGCCATTATCGACTCCGTGAACGATCAGATGCCAACGATCACATGGGGAGGTGCGAGGTTTTGACTGCCCCCGCAAGGCAAACTTACCGTGATCACCCGGTCCGCCAATCCTCCACCGCGATCCTCTTCATGTCGAACCGCTCGGTCGTGGTCGCGTACCAGCCGCCGCCATGCATCCGGCCGATCAGGTCGAGCTTCGGGGTATCGATATGGCACCGCCCGGCATCCAGCACCGAATCGTCGCGCACATGCATCGCCAGCACCTCGCCGATCACCATGGCCCGGTCCGGCCCGAACTCCATGACCGAATGGAGCCTGCACTCCATCGCGACCGGACTTTCGGCGATTCGTGGCGGGCGGATCTTGGTCGAGGGCAGGGTGGTCAGGCCGGCCTCGGCCAACTCATCCACCTCCGGCCCGAACTCGATGGCGGTGACATTCATCGCCTCGGCGTTCCGCTGCCCGACCAGATTGACCACGAACTCCCCGGTCGCACGGATATTCTCGCCGGTATCCTTCGCATCCCCCGGCTTGCGTGCCCCGATCCCGATGCACAGGATCGGCGGCCCGGCCCCGAACACGTTGAAAAACGAGAACGGCGCGGCATTCAGCCGTCCCGCGGGGTTGATCGTGACCACCCAGGCGATCGGCCGGGGCACCACGGTCGAGGCGAGCAGCTTGTACTGGTCGAGCGGCGGCAGCGATGTGAAATCGAAAAGCATGGACCATCATCGCGTCTCGCGCCCCGCCTGTCCATCGTTCGCGTCAATTAACCCGGCGTTCACCGCGTCCCGCTATGCTGCGCCGATGAGCCAGCTCCTCGCCGCCCCACTCCGACCCGACCCGACCATGGACGCGCTGCGGGCCCAGTCCCTCTTCGAAGCCGGGGATCATCGGGGCGCCATCCGCGCGGCGGATGCCGTGCTGCGCGCCGACCCCGACGATCTCGTCGCCCGCATGACCCGCGCCGCCGCGCTCAATGCGCTCTGCCGGTTCAGCGAAGCGGCGTCCGACCTTGCTGTGGTGGTCGCGGCCCGGCCCGGTCGCGCCGGTCTGCTGATCGGCCTCGGCACCGCCCAGGCCGAAGCGGGCAACGCCCGCGACGCCATCGCCACCCTCACCGCCGCCATCGCCGCCGATCCCGCCAGCGCGGATGCCGCCGCCGCCCTCGGCGCGGTCTGCGCCCGCACCGGCAATACCGCCGCCGCGATCACCGCCTGCCGCTATGCGCTCTCGCTCGATCCGGGGCAGATCGCGGCGCACCAGAACCTTGCCGCCCTTCTGCCGCCCGACGACCCAGCGACCCTGCGGCACCGCGATGCCGCCTATCGCCTTCGCCCGATCATCACCATCCCCGGCCCGCCCGCCGCGCCGACGATTCTGGTTATGACCTGCGCCGCTGCCGCCAATATCCCGCTCGATCATCTGCTGCCCCGCCGCCACGCCACCCAGATCCGCTGGTTCATCGACTATGCGGCACCGAACCAGATCCCCCCGCCTCACGATTTCATCCTCAACGCGATCGGTGATCCCGACCTGATGCCGCCGCTCGCCCCCTCGGTCCGCCACCTGCTCGACACCACCGATCGTCCGGTGCTCAATCACCCGGACCGGATTGGCCTGACCGGTCGCGCCAACCTGCCGGCCCTGCTCGCCGGCATCCCGGACATCGTGGTGCCCCCGGTCAGCCGGGTCGCCCGGAAGGCGGAGGGAGAAGATGGCCACCGGGAGGGAGGGTGGCGACGCGGCCATCGGCTTCCGGTCATCGTCCGCCCGGCGGGATCGCATGGCGGCACGGATCTGGTCCTCGCCGAAACCGAACCCGCCGCCGATCGCGCGATCGGCCGCGCGCCGTATTCCTACGTCACCGACTTCATCGACTACCGCTCGCCCGCCGACTGGTTCTACCGGAAATACCGCGCGATCTTCGTGGATCGCATCGCCTACCCCTACCATCTCGCCATCGCGCCCCATTGGCTGGTCCATTACTGGACCGCCGGGATGGAACACGATGCAGCACGCCGCGCCGAGGAAGCGGCCTTCCTGTCCGATCCCGCCGGTGCGCTCGGGTCGCGCGCCATGGCCTGCCTCGGTGAAATCGCGGCACGGCTCGACCTCGATTACGGCGGGATCGATTTTTCCATCCTGCCGGACGGGCGGCTGCTGGTGTTCGAGGTCAATGCGACCATGCTTGTCCACCCCGAAACCGATCCGCTCTTCGCCTATAAAAATCCTGCGGTCGCCGCGATCCAGTCCGCCGTCGCGCGGATGCTGGACCGGTTCAGGGCGTAAGGTGGGCCGCGATCCGGTCCGCCAGTTGGCCGAGCGCCACGCTCATCGCCTGCGCTTCCCCGGCGGGCGTGGCACCGGATGGCACCCTGATCGTCGCGCGCCCCTGGCCGATGCTGCGATGATGGTGCCGCGACATGATCCGCCACCCGGCATCGAGTTCCACGAGGCCGGAAGCGGGCAGAAACCGCGTCACGTTCACACTCACCATCCGCTCGCCGCCATGGGGCGCAGGATCGCCGGGGCGCAGCACGGTGGTGTCCGGCAGGCGTTGGGCGAGGTTCGCAGCCAGCACCGATTGAGCTTCGCCGCCGAGTGGGGCGACCCAGCGGGCATGATCGGCCACCGCCATGGTCGATGGGCCGGTCGCGCTGGTAAGGTAGAGCCGGTCGATCGCGGCGGGCATCCTCACCCGGGCGATGCCGAGCGGCGGGCTCACTGTCGCGGCGGTCGGGCCGGGTATCGGGGCGAGCGTGAGGTAGGTGGTTTTCGGTGCCGCGCATCCGGCCAGCAGAGCGAGCAGCACGAAACCGGCGGCGGCGTGTTTCATCGATCAGCGTCCCTTGCCGAATATGATCGCATTGGGGTGGCCCGACAAATAATCGGTCAGTTCGCGCAGCGAGCGGGCAGCGCGGGTCAGCTCGTACAGAGCACGCGGCAACGATTCCGATTCCGGTGCGTTGGCCGCCGTGCCCTGCTGCGCGACCAACCCATGGACCGAGCGCAGCGCCGCATCCGCGGCATGCATGCTCTGCCGCAGGCTGGCGAGGAGTTGCGGCAGCTGCGCGCTGGTGGTGCGGGTGATCGCATCGACATGGGTGATCGTGCGGTCCAGCCGCTCCAGCGTCCGCCTCGTGCGTGGCGAACGGCTGACCGCGGCGATCCGGCTGGTCGCGTCATGCACATTCGCCAGAATCTCGCTGACCTGCGCCATGATCGCCTTGACCGAGGTTGCGGTGGTCGAGGGGATTTCCGGCACCGTCCCGGTGCCGAGGGTCGCGGCGGGGGCGTGCTTGACCAGATCGAGCGCGATCGTCTGTGCGCCGATCACCGGCGTGGCACGGTCCATCCGCGCGCGTAGCCCCTGGCCGATCAGCGTGGCGAGCATCGCGTTCATCTGCGGCGCGGGATCGGCGAGGTGCCAGCGATGCGGCGCGGCGAGCGGCAGGTCATGCGGTTCGAGGGCGAGATCGACCCGGGTGACGAGTTTTCCGGCATCGGGGTCGAAGCGCATCGCGACCTTGGTGACCACCCCGGCATCCGCCCCTTCGAGCGTCACCTTTGCGCCGGATTTCAGCCCGTGCGGCCCACCCGCGAGGATCACCCGATACGGCACCGCTTGCGGCCCCGGCGCGGACAGTGCCGCCGCGCGGCCCGAATAGAGGTGATAGATCGTGCCTTTGTCCGGATGACCGCCGCCCGGCGGGGTCTCAACCCCGATGGCACCCGAGACCAGCGCGGGGATCGACTGCAATTCCAGCTTGGGTCCGGAGCCGCCGGTACTCACGCTCACGCCGCCGGCATTCCAGAACCGGCTGCGCGTGGAGACCAGATTTTCATGGGCGCGCTGGATGAAGGCCGAAATGTCGAAGTGCCGCCCGTCCGGCCGCATCGCGACATCGACGACCTGACCGATCTTGAAATGGTTGAAATAGATCCCGGCCCCGCGCGACAGATTGCCGGGGTGCGCCGCGACGATCCGCAGCATCTCGCCCTTCGCCCCGCTATGCAGCACCGGGGCGTGGGTCAGGCCGGTGAAGTGCCGGGCAAGCTTTCCGGCATGGGGTTCGACGCCGATGTAAGGTCCGGCGATGATGGTTTTCAGCGAGGCGAGATTACCGAAACTGACCTTGCGCCCCGCGATCCAGAAGCTGGTGCCGCGACCGAGATGGCCCTTCATGTCTCCCATGAAGCGCATCGTGACCTTCATGGTGTTCAAGGTTTTGGTCAGCCGCACGGCATCCACATGCCCGACCGTGACGCCCCGGTATTTCACCGAGGTCGATCCCGGTTTCAAACCGCCCGAGGTCGGGAAGTCCACGGTCACTTCCGGCCCGCGCTTGGCCACCGCTTCCAGTCCCAGCCAGATCACGATGCCGGCCGCCGCCACCGGCACCGCCCAGATCATGCCGGGCCAGCGGGTGCCGCGAAAACGCGCCTTGGGGGGTTCGGGAGATTTATCAGCCATTTCGCCCCATCATTTATGTCCCTCGTGGGCGGCAATCCAGATATGGCGTGGATCGAGCACCCGGGCCGCCATCATGGTCAGCACCACCACCCCTAGAAAAGCCGGCATCCCGTCCGCCACCTGCACGCTCAGCAGGCCGGGCAGCCGCATCAGCGGCAGGAACACGGCGACGGTATAGACATCGATATGCGACCACCGGCCGGCCCCGACGATGATGCGGTAAAGCTTGCCCTTCAGCCGCAACCGGCTGGTCGAATGCTGGTAGGAGGACAGGATGAGCCAGGAGATGCCGAACAGCTTGAACAGCGGAATCCCGACGCTCGCGATGAAAATCACCAGCGCCAGAGGCCAGAGATGCGCCTGGAGCAGCTGCATGATGCCCGTGATGATCGAATGGGCATGGGCGTTGCCCGCCTCGATATCGACCTCCATCGGGAACAGATAGGCGATCGGGTAGAAGATGAACCCGGCCAGAGTGAAGGCGAAGGCGCGCATCGTGGCATAGGGGCGCTGCCGCCACAGATGCGCGTTGCAGCGCGGGCAGTGGCCGCCTTCATCGGCGAGCGGCGCAATATGATCGCAGGCGCCGCAGGCGACCGAAGGACCGTCCATTTCCGAGGCGTCCGGCCCGATCATCCGCCAGATCGCGCGGCGTTCCAGCGTGGCGCGGGTGATCATGGTCATGAAGGCGGCGGCGAGCACGCACCAGCCGCCCGGCCCGATATGCACCGGCAGGAACGGCGCGACCCGGGAATAGCCGATGACGCAGCCGATCAGGAAGACATCGAGCGTCGCCCATTCATCGAGCCGTTCGGTGATCCGGAACGCGGGGCCGAGCCAGTGCGCCCGCCGCCCGAGGCGCAGCATCAGCAGCACGGCGGTCAGCAGCCCGAACCGCAGGATCGGCACCGCGATGAGTTCCGCCCCGATCACCATCGCCATCAGCGGCCAGCCCTGCGACCAGATGCCCGCGACACCATCCCCCACGGTGCTCTGATTGATGGCCCCGAGGATCGAGACCTGCATCAGCGGCAGCACGATCGCCGGGATCAGCAGCACCATCATGGTGATCGAGCAGGCCAGCGCGGCATCGATGCTGCGGCCGCTGGTCCGTTCCAGCCCGGCATCGCAGCGCCGGCAATGGATCACGCCGCGCCCGGACTGCTCCGGCAGGCGCTGCACCAGCCCGCACCACGAGCACCCGATCACCCCGTGCGGCGGGTCGATGACGGCATCCGGCGTGCCGGTGATCAGCGAGGTCAGGGTCATCGGCAGCGCGCGCTCATGACCCCCAGATAGGAGCCGGGCAGGCGATCCGGCCATCACGTCATCGTGACGGTCTGCTTCAGCGCCGTACCCGGGCGAGTGCGAGGCCGAGTCCTGCGCCCGCGAGCACGCCGCCGCTGAGCCGGTTGGCCCATCGCCCGGACAGGCGCAGCCGCAACCGGTGCGCGGCGAGGCACCAGAGCGAGTCAATCACCAGCGCGATCGCCAGAGCGGTGAGCGCGAGCACCAGCATCTGATGCGCGACGCCGCTGCCGGTGATGAATTGGGGCAGCAGCGCGCCGTAGAACATCAGGGTTTTCGGATTGGTCAGCGAGACCAGGACGGCCCGCCCGAGAATCGCCCGCGGCGTCGATCGTGTCGCGGCGGGAGCGCCGGGCGCCAGCGGCGGCGCGAACCAGGCGCGGATGCCGAGATAGATCAGGTAGGCCGCGCCGATCCAGCGGACCCAGGCAAACCATGCCCCGAGCCCGGCCAGCAGGGTGGACAGGCCGAGGCCGGTGAGGGCGAGTTGCACCGCCATCGCCGCGGTCGTGCCAGCGACGGTAAGCAGGCCGTAGCCGATGCCGTAGCGGATGCTGTTCGCGACGATCAGCCCGACATTGGGACCGGGAAGCAGCATCAGCACTGTCACGGTCGCCACGAAGCCGAAATACAGATGCGGATCGGGCATGAAATCTCCTCATACAGCGGCACGATCCGGTCCGCCGAAACAGCCGGGTCAGGGCTCCGCCGCACTATATTGAGACGGTTCATCCGGCGTGACCATACGGGGATCACCGTAGCGGAACCGGGCAGGACGCGATCACGAAATCCGGAGAAATTCCGCTTGCGTTCCTATTGCAGCCCGCTACTCTATGCGTGGCTGACGCACAAAAACAACATGGATGGGGCTCATGATGATTTCTCGACGACTGGCGCTGCGCACCAGTGCCGCCACTGCCGCCCTTGCCGCCGCCGGGCTCAACGTCGCGTTTGCGGCGGACAAGGTCTACCGGATCGGCATCACCCTGCCACTGACCGGCGCGGATGCCGAAGCGGCGCATCTGATCCTGAACGGGGCGTTGCTCGCGATCAAACTGGCCAATGCCAGCGGCGAACTCAAGGGCATCACGCTGGAGCCCATGGTGTTGAACAACGCGACCGCGACCGCCGGCCAGTACGACCCTGCCCAGGCCGCGACCAATGCGCGCAAGCTGGTGGGCGACAAGAAGGTGCTCGCCAATGTCGGCCCCGAGATGAGCGGATCGGGCAAGGCGATGGCCCCGATTCTGTCGATGGGCATATTGGCGACGATCACGCCGAGTTCCACCGCGCCCGACATCACCAGCGCCCAATATGCCGGCGAGTTCGATCCCGGCGGCAAGCCGATCTACTTCCGGACCGTCACGACCGATGCCTATCAGGGTCCGAACATGGCGAATTTCTACGCCGAGACCCTCAAGACCCCGAGTGTGTACGTTCTCGACGACAGTGGGGCTTACGGCGTCGGGCTCGCCGATGCGTTCGAGGCGCAGGCAAAGAAAAAAGGCATCAAGGTGCTCGGGCGCGACCGGCTCGACCCGAAAGCGGCGGATTATTCGGCGGTGCTGACCAAGATCAAGGCGACCGGCACCTCCTCGCTCTATTACGGCGGGACGATGCAGGCGGCGGTGAAGCTGGTGAAGCAATCCTACCAGATCGTGCCGAAGATCATCAAAGGCGGCGGCGACGGGATTTTGAGTCCCGAAATGATGACCGCCGCCGGGTTTCCCGCCGCCGAGGGCTGGTACGCGACCAACGCCTCGCCGCATGTGGTCGACGATCCAAAACTGGCGAGCTGGGTCGCGCTCTACAGCAAGACCTATAATCTCCAGCCGGACGATTATGCGATCACCTCGTATGATGCCGCTCTGGTGGCGATCGCGGGGATCAAGGCGGTGCAGGCGAGCGGCAAGCCCCTGACCTCCGCCAATGTGCGCGACGCGATCCAGACCGTGCATGTCAACGGGCTGCAGGGGCCGATCTCGTTCGACAAATACGGCGATCTCGAAACCCGGGTGGTCGCGGTGTTCCAGTTCAAGCAGAACAAATCGGCGCCCCTGGCCGATCTGAACAAACAATCGGTCTATATCGGGGTGGCGCCGCAGAGCTAGGCCGGATCATGACCGGGGCTGCGATTTTTTTCCAGCAGATCATCAACGGTGTCAGCCTCGGGGCGGTGTATGCGCTGCTCGCCCTGGGGTTCACCCTGGTGTACGGCATTCTCGAACTGATCAATTTCGCGCATTTCAGCGTGTTCATGGTCGGCGCGTTCATCGCCCTCGTGGTGCTGCAACTGTTCGGGTTGCAGGGCCAGTCGGTGATCCTGCATGGCGCGGCGCTGGTGATCACGCTGCTGGTGGCGCTGGCGATCACCATGGTGCTGTTCGGAGCGCTGGGGGTCGCGATCGAGCGATACACGTTGCGGCCGATGCGCAATGTGAAGGGGCCGATGGCGATGATCACCACCATCGGCGTCTCCTACATCCTGTTCAATCTCGTGCTGCTCGCCACCAACGCGCAGGCGCTGAACTATCCCGACCCGATGCCGGAAGTGGCGTACCATGTCGGCGGCGTGGTGATCCGGCTCAAGGAAATCCTGATCTGGATCGTCGCGGCGGTGCTGATGGTCGGGCTCAACCTGTTCGTCAAACGCACGAAAATCGGCAAGGCGATGCGCGCGGTGGCGCAGGATGCCGAGGCAGCGCGCATGATGGGGGTGGATGTCGACCGGGTGGTGATGATCGCGTTTTTCGCGGGCTCGGCGCTGGCAGGGGCGGCGGGGATGATTTTCGGCCTCTATTACAATTTCACCCAGTACAGCATCGGCTACACCGCCGGGCTGCGCGCCTTCACCGCCGCCGTGCTGGGGGGCATCGGCAACGTGCCGGGGGCGATGCTCGGCGGCATCGTGATCGGGCTGATCGAGACGCTCGGCAGCCAGTATATCGCGGCGCGCTGGGCGGATGTCATCATTTTCTCGATCCTGATCGGCACGCTGGTGTTCCGCCCGGCCGGGCTGCTCGGCATGCTGGCGCCGAACCGCTCATGAAACGCCTCGGGCTCCGGCGGCTGGCCGATCTGCCGCCGCGCGCCCGGCAGGCGCTGTTCGCGGCGTTGCTGATCGTGCTGCTCGCCTTCCCGTTTCTCGATACCGGGCAGGCGAATATCGATATCGCGGCGAATTGCTGCGCCTATGCCGCGCTCGCTCTGGGGCTGAACATCGTGGTCGGGTTCACCGGGCTGCTCGATCTCGGCTATGCCGCGTTCTTCGCGATCGGGGCGTATGCCTACGGCATATTGAACTCCTACCAGCTTCATCCGCCCTGGAGTGCCGCGTGGCAGCAGCTCGCCGCGATCGGGTTCGTGACCAAGCTTGGCGTGGGGGCGGCGGCGACGGTGCATTTCATCGTGCCGTTCTGGGTGATGCTGCCGGTCTCCGCGGTCATCGCCGCCGGGTTCGGTGTCGCGTTCGGTGCGCCGACGCTGCGGCTGAAGGGCGATTACCTTGCCATCGTCACGCTCGGCTTCGGCGAGATCGTGCCGATCGTGGCGCGGAACTGGACCTGGCTGACCAATGGCGCGGAAGGACTCAACGGCGTCGGCCCGCCATCGGTGCTCGGCCACAGTTTCGGCATCGATTCCACACCCTATTATTATGTCGGTCTCGCGCTGGTGCTGTTCCTGCTGTTCGTCAGCCTGCGGCTGAAACCCTCGCGGATCGGACGGGCATGGATGGCGGTGCGCGAGGACGAGATCGCGGCCTCCGCGATGGGAATTCACACCACGCGGCTGAAACTGCTCGCTTTCGCGATGGGGGCGGGGTTCGCGGGCATGACTGGCACATTCTATATCGCGAAACTCCAGACCGCGACGCCGGATATGTTCGATCTGCCGGTGTCGATCATGGTGCTGGTGATGATCGTGCTCGGCGGCCTCGGCAGCGTGTGGGGGGCGATCATCGGCGCGGTGCTGCTGCAATTGCTGCAGGCGTGGTTTCTGCCGGAACTCAGCGTTGTCGTGCAGTCCCTCGGCACTGCGCTGCGCTCGCCGTTTCTATCTAATCTGCAGCTCACCTCGGCCTCGGAACTGATATTCGGGATCATTCTGGTCACCATGATGCTCTACCGGCGGGACGGGCTGGTGCCGGCCACGCGCAACGAGGTGAAACTCTCTTTCGCCCAGCAGGATGCCGCGGTCTCGCGCGGGTCGGCCCCCGCCGTGGCGCGGCTGAGCGCGGCGGCGGCGAAGGCTGCCATTGCCGGACCGCCGGCGGCACTCGCGGTGCGCGACCTCACGGTGCGGTTCGGCGGGCTGGTCGCGCTCAAATCGGTCTCGCTCGATGTTCCGGCGGGCGGGGTGGTCGCGGTGATCGGGCCGAACGGGTCGGGTAAATCGACCCTGTTCAACAGCATTACCGGGCTGGTTACGCCGTCGGGCGGGTCGGTCGAATTTGCCGGTCAGGAACTGCTCGGCCGGCGGCCCGACCAGATTTTGCGATATGGCGTCGCCCGCACCTTCCAGAACATCCGCCTGTTTCCCAACCTCACGGTGATGGAAAACGTGCTGATCGGCCAGCACAGCCACCTCGCCGCCGGGCCGGCGAGCATCGTGCTCGGCCTGCCGCATGTCCGTGCCGAGGAGCGCGAGGCCCGCGAATTCGTGCTCGAACTGCTCGGCCTGTTCGGCAACCGGCTGATCCCGCGGATCGATCAGGGGGTGGCGCAATTGTCCTACGCCAACCGCCGCCGGGTCGAGATTGCTCGGGCGCTCGCCGCCCGCCCGCGTCTGCTGATGCTCGATGAGCCGACCGCCGGAATGAACCCGGCAGAGAGTCTCGAACTCGCCGAACAGATCGCGGGATTTCGCAAACTCGGCCTGACCGTGCTGCTGGTGGAGCACAAGCTCGATGTGGTGACCCGCCTTGCCGATAATGTGGTGGTGCTCGATTACGGCGAGAAACTCGCCGAAGGGCCCGCCGATGAGGTGCGGCGCAACGAGGCGGTGATCGAAGCGTATATCGGGCGGGGCACGGTCCATGCGTGACGAGACCCCGCTGCTCGAATTCGACGCGGTGCACACGCATTACGGCGATCTGCACGTGCTCAAGGGTGTGGATTACACGATGGGCCGCAACGATATCATCGTGCTGCTCGGCGGCAACGCCTCGGGCAAATCGACCACGATGAAAACGATCATGGGCACGGTGACGCCGACCTCGGGCACGGTGCGGTTTCGCGGCGAGGTGATCAACCGGCTCAGCACGGCCGAGCGGGTGAAGCGCGGCATCGCCCCGGTGCTCGAAGCGCGGCGGCTGTTTCCGCGCATGACCGTGTTCGAGAATCTGGAAATGGGTGCCTATACCCGCAAACGCGATGCGAGCTTCAACGACGATCTCGAACGGGTGTATGAGTTGTTCCCCCGGGTAAAGGAACGCCGGACCCAGCTTGCCGGCACGCTTTCGGGCGGCGAGCAGCAGATGGTCGCGATCGGCCGGGCGTTGATGGCCCGCCCGGTGCTGATCTGCATGGATGAACCCTCGATGGGCCTGTCGCCGCGCTTCGTCGAAATCGTGTTCGGCATCATCCAGACGATCAACCGCCAGGGCGTCGCCATTTTCATGGTCGAGCAGAACGCCAATATGGCGCTGCAGATCGCCACGCGGGGTTATGTTTTGCAAACCGGGCAGGTCGTGCTCGCCGGACCGGCAGCGGAACTCGCGGCGAACCCGGCGATCCGCGAGGCCTATCTCGGCGAATTGCAGGTCGAGGCCTGAGCCGGAGAGATTAACCGCTTTTACATTGCAGAGCACGTCGCGCATCGCCACCTGAGAAGGATGAGCGCATCCGGTCACCCTGTCGGTCTGTTCGATCCCGGAGTCGACCGGTCGTGACCCGGCGGGGCCGGATCAGTCTGATCGCTACGGCGGTGCCGGTCGTCATCATCGCGCTGCTCGTAATTTTCTGGAACTGGGACTGGTTCATCCCCATCGTGGACTCCCGAGCCTCCGCCTCGCTCGGACACAAGGTGACGATCAAACACCTTCATGTGTCGCTCGGGCGGGTCACGACCGTCCGGGCCGATGATGTCGTGGTGGCCAACCCTGCCCATTTCCCGAAAGCGGCGCCGCTGGCATCGATCCACCGGCTGACCGTCAGCCTCAACATCATCGACTACATCTTTCACGGTCGCACCGTGATCCCCGCGATCGACCTCGACGGGCCGGTGATCGACGCGGTGGCGACGCCGCAGAAACAGACGAATTACGCATTCAAACCGACCAGGCCCGCCGCCAAACCCGCGCCGCCGCCCCAGATCGGGGCACTGACCATCGAGGATGGCAAGGTCCATTTCGTCGATCCGGCGCTCAAGGCCGATGTTCATCTCGCGGTGCATACCGAGGCGGCCACCGGCATCGTCGCCGCGCAGCACCAGCCGAGCCAGATCGCGGCGACCGCCAAAGGCACCTACAATCACCAGCCGATCACCGGCACACTCACCGCCGGGGCGCTGCTCAATCTGCGCAACACCACCGCGCCCTATCCGGTCGATCTCGCGCTGGCCAACGGCGCCACCCATGTCACCCTGGTCGGCACGGTGCAGAACCCGCTGCATTTCGCCGGGGCCAATCTGCGCCTGACCCTCGCCGGGGCCAGCATGGCCGATCTTTACGCCCTCACCGGAATTCCGATCCCCGCGACGCCGCAATACCGGATCAGCGGCAACCTCGCCTACGCGAAAGGCGATATCGACTTCACCGATTTCCATGGCGTGGTTGGCGACAGCGACCTCGAAGGCAACATCCGCGAAAATCCCGGCGCGGTGCTGAGCGATGGCAAGGCGAAACCGGTCGTCCATATGGATCTCACCTCGCACCACGTCGATCTCAACGATCTCGGCGGCTTCATTGCGACCAAACCGGGTGGGACGCATGAGCCGGGGATCAGCCCGGCCCAGCGCGCCGCAGTGGCGAAATCGGAGGCGACCCACGCCAATCTGCTGCCCGACAAGCCGTTCAACCTGCCCAAGCTCAACGCCGCCAATATCTATCTGCACTACAAAGCCGATAGCATCGTCGGCAAATCGATGCCGTTCGACACGCTCACCGCCAACCTGACCATCGTGAACGGCGCGATCAACCTGCATCCGGTCAGCTTCGGGATCGGCACCGGCCGGGTCTCGGGCGATATCGCCCTGACGCCGCAACCGGACAAGCTGATCCACGCGGTCGCCACGATCGATGCGGATAACGTGAACATCTCCAAACTGATGAACGCGACCCACGTGTTCAAAGGCGGCGGGTTGCTGCAAGGCAAGGCGAGCCTGAACGCCACCGGCAATTCCATCGCGAGCTGGGCCGGCAACGGCACGGGCGGGCTCGCGCTTTATATGACGGGCGGCAATCTGAGCGACATTCTGGTCTCGCTTTCGGGGCTCGAATTCGGCAATGCCCTCGTCGCCGCCCTCGGCCTGCCGCGCCAGACCGACGTGCATTGCTTCGTCGGCGACTTCGCGCTCAATCAGGGGCTCTTTTCGACCCGGACGCTGCTGCTCGATACCGGCAGCTCGCTGGTTCGCGGCGGCGGCACCGTCAATCTCAAGACCGAGGCGATCAATTACCGCATCGATTCCAAGCCGAAGCATTTCAGCATCGGTTCGCTCCCCGCGCCGATCAATATCGGCGGGACCATGAAAAAGCCGAGCATCGGCCCGGCGAAGGGACCTCTTATCGAGCGCGGTGCCGCCGTCGTGGCGCTCGGCATCGTCGCGGCCCCCCTCGCGCTGATCCCGACCATCCAGTTCGGCGCGAAAGACCCGCACGTCTGCCAGGCGCTGGTCTCGGAGGCGGAAACTCAGTCGCGCGACGGCCGACCCGGACAGGCCCCGCTCGGAACCACGCCCAAGGCGGCACGCGCGCTGAAAGTGCCCGGCGCAAAGCCTGCGGCCAAACCACATGCGCCCACCCTGACCACCCGCCAACTCAACCAGCAGCAACTCCAGCGGAGTCACTGACCCCCCTGTTGTCACGCTTCGTTCACTGATATGTCATCCCGAGGTCATCAAGCCGCGCTAAGCGGCGTGCTTCGTCACAAGGGGATCTCACCATGAAACGCCGCGTCCTGCTCGCCGCCGCACCCGCCACCATGCTGGCCGCCCGCGCCACCACCGCCTCCGCCGGCGCACCGCAAACCCCGATCCCGCTCTGGCACGCCATGGCCGGCGCATTGGGCGACGATCTGCAGGCGCTGGTCGAATCCTTCAACATCAGCCAGGCGAAATATCTGGTCCAGCCGGTCTACAAAGGCACCTACCCGCAAGTGCTGACCGCGACCATCGCGGCGTGGCGGGCGGGCAAAGCCCCGGCCATCGCCCAGGTGTTCGATGTCGGCACCGCCGACATGCTCGCCGCCGGGCGCGCGGTGGTCGATGTGTACGAACTCGCCAAAACCACCGGCGTCGATATCAACCCCGCCGATTACATCCCCGCGGTGCGCGGCTATTACAGCCTGAACGACGGCAAAATGGGCGCGGCACCGTTCAATTCCTCGACCGCGACGATGTGGATCAACGAGGATGTGTTCGAAAAAGCCGGGCTCGACCCCAAAACCACCCCGCTCGCCACGTGGGACGACGTGATCAAGGCGGCCCGCGCGATCAAGGCGAAAGGCGCCGCACCGATCCCGGTGATGACCTCGTGGCCGACCTGGGTACACTTCGAGCAGTTCGCCGCGATCCACAACGTCGAATACGCCACCCTCAACGATGGCTTCGGCGGCCCGAAACCCACCCTCAAGCTCGACACCGCCCCGTTCGAGAAAAACCTCGGTACCCTGCTCGCCATGCAGAAGGAAGGCCTGTTCAAATACGAAGGCCGCGATGGTGCGCCCAGCCCGATCTTCTACTCCGGCAAAGCCGGCATCACCTTCGATTCATCCTCGATCTACGGCCAGCTGAAAAAATCGGCCACGTTCAAATTCAACGATACCTACCTGCCCTACCACCCCTCGATCATTAAATCCCCGATCAACTCGATCATCGGCGGCGCCGCCTTCTGGGCCATGACCGCGCCGGGACGCACCACATCCGACTATACCGGCGTCGCCGAGTTCTTCCGCTACATCAGCCGCCCGAGAAACGATGCCGGATGGGCCAAAGCCACCGGCTACGTCGCTGTCACCACCGCCGGTAACGAACGGATCGAAAAACAAGGCTTCTACGCCGCCAACCCCGGCACCGATATCGCAGTCAAACAACTCACCCGCAGCCAGCCGACCAAATACTCGCGGGGCATCCGCCTCGGCGGCATGCCGGAAATCCGCGTGATCATCGAAGAAGAATGGGAACGCGCCATCGCCAACAATACCCCGGCCAAAACCGCACTCGCCCGCGCCCAACACCGCAGCCAGGCCGTGATCGACCGCTTCGCCCGCTCGATCCACGGCTGATGCACCGGGTTGCGGGTCGGGACGGCCAGCAGGTCAGGGGGCGCTGCCCCCTGAACCCCCGCCAAAGGCGGAGCCTTTGGAATCCACTAGTTTTAGGGGGAGGAGGGCGATGTCCTGGACTCTCGACGGATCTGGCCTGGACCGCCCTCCTCCCCCTAAAACTCAAGGGTTCTAAGGGCCGCGCCCTTAGCGGGGTCCAGGGGCAGAGCCCCTGGCCTGCTGGCCTTCCTGACCGAAGCGCCGGAGCATAAGCGGCGATGGAGCGGCGGACGTTGTTTGGGGGGTGGGTGTTGCCGGCGGTGTTGGTGGCGCCGCAGTTGGCGATCACCGTGTTGTTTTTTCTGTTGCCGGCGTGGCGGGCATTTGCCGAGAGTGTGCGGGCGACCGATGCGTTCGGGTTGAACACGAGTTTTGTCGGGCTGGCGAATTTCATCGAGTTGTTTCAGTCGGAGACGTATCGGGAGGCGTTGCTGCGGACCGGGGTATTTTGTGTTGCGGTGACGGTGCTGGCGATGGGGGGTGGTCTGGTATTGGCGGCGTTTGCCAACCGGGCGATCCGGGGGGCGCGGATTTACCGGATTTTGTTGATCTGGCCGTATGCGATTGCGCCGGCGATTGCCTCGGTGATTTTCGTGTTTCTGATGCAGCCGCAGATTGGCATGGTGACCAATGTGCTGGCGCGGTTCGGGCTTGATTTCAATTATGCCACTCATGCCGATCAGGCGTTTCTGCTGGTGGTTCTGATCGCGGCGTGGAAGCAGGTGAGTTATAATTTCATCTTCTATCTGGCGGGGCTGCAATCGGTGCCGCGTTCGGTGATCGAGGCGGCAACTCTGGATGGCGCGCGGGGGTTTTACCGGTTTCGCACCATGATCTGGCCGTTGCTGGCGCCGACGACGTTTTTTCTGATCATCGTGAATGTGGTGTATGCGGCGTTCGACACGTTTGCCCTGATTTTCGCATTGACCGCGGGCGGGCCGGGAACGGCGACCGAGACTTTGGTGGTCAAGGTGTATCGCGACGGGATTCTGAACCTCGACATTGGCGGGTCGGCCGCGCAGTCGGTGATTTTGATGGCGATCATCATTGCGCTGACATCGGTGCAGTTTCGGTTCACCGGGAAGCGCGCGGCATGAACCGCAGGCCGGATTATCTGGCGCATATCGTGCTGTTGATCGGCGTTGCGATTTTCGTCTTTCCGTTATGGGTGACGTTCGCGGGGGCGACGCAGTCGGCGGGGGCGATCAACCGGGGCGATATTTCGCTGGTGCCGCATCTAGCCGGCCTGGGGATTTTTTTCAGCGCGCTCGGCTTCGGCAATGCGGCGAAGGGCGGGGTTGCGGTCTGGCACATGCTGATGGTCAGTTTCGGGATGGCGATGGTGATTGCGATCGGCAAGATCGTGATTTCGGCCCTGTCGGCGTTTGCGATTGCATTCTTCCGGTTTCCGTTCCGGATGGTGGCGTTCTGGCTGATTTTCATCACGCTGATGCTGCCGGTCGAGGTGCGGATCATTCCGACCTATTCGGTGATGTCGGATTTTCATCTGATCAACACGTTCACCGGGCTGACCATGCCGTTGATCGCTTCGGCGACCGCGACATTGCTGTTCCGGCAGGTGTTTCTGGCGATACCGGATGAGCTGGTCGAGGCGGCGAAGCTGGATGGCGCGGGGCCGATGCGGTTCTTTTTCGATATCCTGCTGCCGGTTTCGGCGCCGAATCTGGCGGCGCTGTTCGTCATTCTGTTCGTCTATGGCTGGAACCAGTATTTGTGGCCGTTGCTGGTGGCGACCAATGGCCGGCTCGATCCGATCGTGCTCGGCATCGTGCAGATGATCACGACCGATCAGCTGCCGCAATGGAATCTGGTGATGGCAACCACGATTCTCGCGATCATTCCGCCGGTGGTGGTGGTGGTGGCGATGCAGCGCTGGTTCGTCGGCGGGCTGACCGAGGTGGATAAGTAATGGCGACGCTTCAGCTTGAGGGGCTGGCCAAATCCTTCGGAAAATCCACGGTCCTGCATGGGATCGACCTGATGTTGGCCGATGGCGAGATGCTGGTGATCGTGGGCGCTTCGGGCTGCGGTAAATCGACCTTGCTGCGGCTGGTCGCAGGGCTGGAGGTGCCGAGTGCGGGGCGGATTCTGCTCGATGGGCGGGATATCACCGATGTCGAACCGGCGCGGCGCGACATTGCAATGGTGTTTCAGAATTACGCGCTCTATCCGCATATGAGCGTGTTCGACAACATGGCCTATGGGTTGAAGCTCAAGGGCGTCGATCGCGCCACGATCAGGACCAAGATCGAGACGGCGGCGGCCACGCTGGGGCTCACAGGTCTTTTGACCCGCAAGCCGCGCGAATTATCCGGCGGGCAGCGCCAGCGCGTTGCGATGGGGCGGGCGATCGTGCGCGAGCCGAAGCTGTTCCTGTTCGATGAACCGCTCTCGAACCTCGATGCGAAATTGCGGGTGCAGGTGCGGGCAGATATCCGCAAGCTGCAGAAATCCCTCGGCATCACCAGCCTGTATGTGACCCATGACCAGATCGAGGCGATGACCTTGGCGGATCGGCTGATCGTGATGCACGAAGGTCGTGCCGCGCAGATCGCGACGCCGATCGAGGTGTTCGACCGGCCGGCGACGACTTATGTCGCGAGTTTCATCGGCGAGCCGGCGATGAATTTCTGTGCCGCCACTCTGGCGCAGGGCGGCACGGCGGCGGTGCTGGCGGCGGGTCCGACGCTCGTGTTCGCCGATGGGCGGCGGGATCTGCCGGATGGCAGCAAGCTGATCATCGGCATCCGCCCCCAGCATGTCACGATCGGCACCGGCCCGCAGAGCACGATGCTGGCGATCGATCTGGTCGAGCCGCTTGGCTCGGAGACTCTGCTCCATGGCACGACGCCGGATGGCAGCGTGTTTCTCGTCCGGGTGGCCAGCCCGGCAACCGGCGAGGCGGTGGTGCCGGTGGTTCTGCCGCCGTCGCATCTGCATGTGTTCGACCCGGTAACGACGCATCGGATCGATCCCACAATTTCGTGAAGCCGAAAACCGCGTTTTGAGCCTGTGCCGTGCCCATCTGTGCGCGGCAACCAGCTTCGCGCGAAAGGATCGGCATGACGCAGGACCATTACGACGTCATCGTTATCGGCTCGGGACCGGGCGGGGCGTCGCTCGCCCAGCGCCTTGCGCCGACCGGCAAGCGGATTTTGATTCTGGAGCGCGGCGGCTATCTGCCACGCAGCCAGAAGAACTGGGATTCGCAGACCGTCTTCGTCGATGGCGCGTATCAGACCAAGGACGTCTGGCATAACCGCAAGGGCGATACCTTCCAGCCCGGGTTGCATTATTATGTCGGGGGCAATTCGAAGGTTTACGGGGCGGCGCTGTTTCGCCTGCGCGAGCGGGATTTCGAGACCATCGTGCACAAGGATGGCATTTCCCCGGAATGGCCGCTGAAATACGATGTGTTCGAGCCGTATTACGCCGAGGCCGAGCGGCTGTTCCATGTCCACGGCAAGCGCGGCGAGGACCCGAACGAGCCATGGTCGAGCGGCGATTTCCCTTATCCGGCGGTTACCCACGAGACGCGGATCGAGGAGCTTTCGGCGAGTTTCACCCGGGATGGTCTGCATCCGTTCCATCTGCCGCTCGGTATTCTGCTCGATGAGAAAGACGGCAAACCGACGCCGACCAGCACCTGCATCCGCTGTGATGCGTTCGACGGGTTTCCCTGCCTGCTGAACGGCAAGGCGGATGCGCAGGTCATGTGCATCGACCCGACGCTGGCGATGCATCCGAACGTGACGCTGCTGACCGATGCCTATGTCGATACGCTGGAGACCGATCCGAAGGGGCGCAGCATCACCGGCGTCAATCTGGTCCATCAGGGGGTACGCCAACGACTATCCGCCGATATCGTGGTGAGTGCGTGCGGCGCGCTGAGTTCGGCGCTGCTGTTCCTGCGTTCGGCGAACGATGCCCATCCGACCGGTCTTGCCAACGGGTCGGATCAGGTCGGGCGCAACTATATGCGGCACAACCAGTCGGTGCTGATGGCGCTGCTGCGCGAACCCAACGACACCGTGTTCCAGAAGACCCTGGCGGTGAGCGACTATTATTTCGGCGCCGATGACTGGGATTATCCGCTCGGGCTGATCCAGATGTGCGCAACCTCGCATCCTGATCAGATCAGGGGGGAATCGCTGCCGTCCTGGCTGAGCTTCCTGCCGGAAATGCCGTTCGAGACCATGGCGCGGCATTCGATGGATTTCTGGCTGTCGAGCGAGGATCTGCCCCGTGGCGAGAACCGCATCACGATCGACCGGGGCGGCAAGGTGTTCCTCGATCTGGTGCCGAACAACATGGAGGCGCATCACCGGCTGAAAAAGAAGCTGGAGGCGGCGATGGCCAAGGCGGGTCCCAACCTCGCAATGCTCGATCGTTCGCTCTATTTCGGCAAGAATATTCCGGTGGGCGGCACGGCGCATCAGGCGGGCACGCTGCGGTTCGGCACCGACCCCGCGCAATCGGTGCTCGACCTCGACTGCAAGACCCATCAGATCGATAATCTCTACGTCGCCGATGCCGGGTTTTTTCCCTCGATCGGTTCGGTCAACCCGACGCTGACCATCATCGCCAACGCGTTGCGGATGGCTGACCGGATCAAGGAGCGGCTGGGCTGATGCTTTCGATGAAATGCCCATCCGGGTCGCGGGTGAGCGATGGCGCCCCGTTCACGACGATGCGGGTTGCCGCAACATCGGCCTCGGTCCAACTGCCGGTTGCGGCGGCCGGGCTGAAATAATCCAGCAATTCGAGGTGCGGGGCGGCCTGACCCGGAATGCCGATGGCGGTGACCAGCACCTGCGGTGCCGCCAGCCCATCGAGCGCGGCCTGGGCCGGGCCGTGATTATGGGTCTGCGCGAGCCGCTCGAAGCCCAGTGTGCGGTAGAAGGCCTCGCTTGCAAGCGTGTTGGCAATCACGATAGCGGTGTGGTCGATCCCGAGGAACAGGCCGCTGCGGTGTTGCCAGTGGGCTGGCGTGGCATCGGGCGGAAATTGCAGGAATTCAAGCGGATGACCTTCGGGATCGCGGAATTTCCAGGCCGTCACGCCGCCTGAGGAAGCGGGCAGAAGCTGGGGGCCGACGGTTGAAATCGCGGTTGCGCCGTGGCGCGAGGCACGCTCGAACGCCGCGCCGATATCGCTGACCACGATGGCGAAGTGCTGAAACCACGGGTCGTTGCTGGCGCGCGGTTGCGGATAATCCGCGCCGTTTGCCACTTCGAGCCAGATGCGCTGCTCACCGAGGCGGAGCCCGTCCTGATCGGCGGAACAGCCGAGCGCCGTGCAATAGAAGTCGGTGCAGGCGACCCTGTCGCGCGTCATCAGCCGCATGCCGTGCAAGACCGGTTTCATGGCTGCTGCACCCCGCGCGTGTTGAGAAAAATCGCATGGAGCGTGTGCGACGCGCCGATGAACAGGCGGTTCTTGTGCAACCCACCGAAGGTGAGGTTCGAGACCCGATGGGGCAGGCGGATCTTGCCGAGCAGCGTGCCGTCCGGCGCGATGCAATGCACCCCATCCGCCGCGCTGCTCCACAGATTGCCGTCCTCATCGAGGCGGAACCCGTCGGCGTAGCCCGGGGTGACCTGATGAAAGAACCGGCCTTCGCCGAGGGATCGCCCATCCGGAGCGACATCGAAAGCGCGGATGAACTGTCGGGGCGCCTTCTGGGTCTGATCGCCGGTTTCGGCGATGTAGAGGATGCGCTCGTCAGGCGAAAAGGCGAGGCCGTTCGGCCCGTCGAAATCATCGGCGACGACGCGGATATCGCCGCGTTCGGGATCGAACCGATAGACCGCCGGGGGTTGTTCCGAGGTCTGGCGGCCGCCCTCGTAATCGGTGAGCAGGCCATAGAGCGGATCGGTGAACCAGATGCTGCCGTCCGATTTCACGACGACGTCGTTGGGCGCGTTGAGCCGCTTGCCCGCGTGATGCGCGACCAGTCGGGTCACGCACCCGTCATGCTCGGTCCGGTACAGGCACCGCCCATGATGCGAGCAGGCAACCAATCGCCCCTGCAAATCCCGCGTCTGACCGTTGGCGTAATCCGAGGGGGCGCGATAGACTGAAACGCCGTGATCCTCGCTCCAGCGCATCGTGCGGTTGCGCGGCAGGTCCTGGAACAGCAGGCAATCGGCGTCCCCCATCCAGACCGGCCCTTCGATCCAGCGAAAGCCGGAGGCGAGCACTTCAAGCTCGGCATTATCGAGGATATAGCGGGAAAAGCGCGGATCGATGATTTCGATGGCGCTCATGCGAAGCGGCAGGGTTGCCCGACGGTTGGGGGTGAATCGAACTGCACCACCATCAGCACCGCCGGCTGATCGCCGATGGTGCCGGATTTATGCCCGGTTCGTCCGTTGGTTCTGGTCGTGTTCTGATCCTCGCCGAACGAGATTTCGCCCGCGCCCATCTCGACCCTGGTACCGTCCATCGATTCGACGAACCAGCGTCCGGACAGGGGAATGATCCATTGCGGCCGCGGGTTCTCATGCCATTCCCCGACCCAGCCGACAGGCTGGACGGTGACCATCACGGTCATGCCGTCATGGGTCCGGCTGCCCTGCCATTGCGGCGCGGCACCCGCGCCCATCGCCTTCATCTCGAAATGGGTCAGGGCGCATTTCGTCTGGTGGCTGACGCCGTCGGCGTCGGTCCAGAGGTGCCAGTAGGGAATGGTGGGGGCGTCATCCGACATGGTCGGCTCCTCTCAGGAGCGGCTGACAGCCGCATAGGGGTGGGTCGAACCGAACGGATGGGCAAGGATCGCGCCGGTGCCGTGCATCGTCGTGCCGAAGGTGATCAGCAGGAACCCGCCGGCGAGCGAGAAATTCTTGAGAAAATCCCAGAACAGATCGCGCCCCTTGCTCTCGCCGCGATGCCAGAAATCGCCTGGAGCCCAGAACTGCTTGAACAGCACGGCGGTTGCCATGCAATAGAGGGCCAAAATCAACGCGGCCAGACGATCCGCCACGCCGGTGATCACCCCGAGCGACATCACGATCTCGATGAACAGGCCGATCAGGATCGACAGCGTGGCGAGCACATTGCGCCCGAACAACTGCTGCGCCTGACCGACCGCCCCCTTGAAGTTCAGCATCTTGTCGAGTGCGCTGAAGGGAAAAAACAGCACGACCAACAGAAACCGCACCGCCAGGGTTATCAACATGATCGTTCATCCTTCACCACTCTTCCGAAGGATATGGCCAGCCGCGCAGTCGGGGACAAGCGAGGCTGCGATCACGCCGCCTTGCGCACGCCACGATGTTCGAGCAGCTCGATGAACGCCTTGTTGAAGGCGGGCAGATCATCCGGCTTGCGCGACGAGACCAGATTTTGATCGACCACGACCTCCTGATCGACCCAGCGGGCTCCCGCGTTCAACAGATCGGTCTTGAGCGAGGGCCATGAGGTCATATGACGGTCCTTGACCACATCGGCTTCCACCATCGTCCACGATCCGTGGCAGATCACCCCGATCGGTTTGCCGGCATCGGCGAAGTGTTTCACGAACGCGACCGCGCGCGGCATGGTCCGCAACTCATCGGGGTTGGCGACGCCGCCAGGTAGCATCAGCGCATCGAACTCATCGGGTCTGGTATCGCTCAGGGCACGATCAACCTTCACCTTGTTGCCAAGATCATGATGGTTCATGCCCTGAATCTCACCCCCATGCGGTGATACGACCGACACGGTCGCCCCCGCCTGTCTCAACGCTTTCAGGGGTTGTTCAAGCTCCGCCAGTTCGAACCGGTCGGACGCCAGAATAGCCACTTTGATCGAATCGAGAGACATGTGATTCTCCTTTCCAGTTAGTTCGATCGAAAGGTCATGCGTTGGTGCGACGTGTGCAACCCGTATCGCCCCGCATGTCTCATTCTTCACCCGCCCGATGGAAACCGGCATGGACCCGACCCCCGCTGCGGTCCGCGAGATCGCCCTGCTCAATCCGGTCAACCGGACCATTCTCGAACGCCTGCCCGAACTCGCGCTCGATCAGGCCTATCTCGTCGCCGGGTCGGTGTTTCAGGCGGTCTGGAATCATCGCACCGGTGCCGATCCGGCGCATGCTGTCGCCGATTACGATATCGCCTATTTCGACCCCGACCTGTCATACGAGGCGGAAGACCGCCTCATCCGCCGCGCCGCTAAACTGTTCGCCGACCTCCCGGCCCGGATCGAACTGCGTAATCAGGCGCGGGTGCATCTGTGGTACCCTTCCCGGTTCGGCAGCCCCTATCCGATGTTGACCACCGCTGCGGACGGGATCGACCGGTATCTCGTCGCCTGCACCTGTATCGGCATTGCGGCAGCCGATCACGCCGTCCATGCCCCGTATGGTCTTGCCGACCTCTGGCGGGGCATCCTGCGCCCCAATCCTCATGCGCCGAGCCTCGATCGGTACATGGTCAAGGCGCAGTCCTACCAGGCGCGCTGGCCCTGGCTGCATATCGAGTCGCGCTGACCGATCCGGGCGAGGACCAACAAATCGTGATGCGGATCGGGGGGTGGCCGCCACCATGTTCATGAGGAGTCATTTCCCCATCGTCACAACCATCAAGGAGCGTTCATGAGCGATCTGATCGTTATTGCCTTTCCCTCCGAAGCCCAGGCCGAGGAAACCCGCCTCAAGGTCATGTCATTGCAGAAGGAATACCTGATCGAACTCGGTGACGCCGTGGTTGCGGTCAAACAGCCGGACGGCCATGTCAAACTGCATCAGATTTTCCATCCCTCGGCGGTGGGGGCGGCCTCGGGCGGATTCTGGGGCCTGCTGATCGGGCTGCTGTTCCTGATGCCGCTGGTCGGCATGGCGATCGGGGCGGGTGCCGGCGCGCTCGGCGGCGCGTTGGCCGATTTCGGGATCAACGACCGGTTCATGAAGGATCTGTCCGAGGCGTTGCCGCCGGGCGGGGCCGCGTTGTTCCTGCTGATCCGCAAGATGACGGCGGACAAGGTGTTCGCCGATCTTCAGGGCGCGGGCGGCACCGTGCTGCGCACCTCGCTCGATCACACCAAGGAGACCGCGCTGCGCGACGCACTGGCCGGCCACCGCGCGACGATCGACGTCGGCGCCTGATCGAACGACGTGCGACGGGCTGTTCAGCCGAGAAGATGCGAGACGAAGTGGAACAGCCCGACATGGGCCAGATCGTGCCAGGTGACGAACACGATCAGGCTGGCCAAAATCGCGGCTCCGATCTGGAGGCCGATTTCCTGGGCCTTGCGCGGCAAAGCGCGGCCATACAGCCCTTCGGCGGCGTAGAACAGCAAATGACCGCCATCGAGGATCGGAATCGGGATCAGGTTGATCAGGCCGAGATTGAGCGAGAGCAGCGCGATGAAGGACACGAAATCGGCGAGGCCGAGCGAAGCCGCCTTGCCTGAAATCTGGGCGATCCGGATCGGGCCGCCGAGATTTTTTACGCCTTTCTGGTAAGCGACGAGTTTCCACAACCCGTCGAGCGTCGCGGCGGTCGCGGCATAGGTCTCGATCGCCCCGGCGCGCATCGCGGCCGGCGGGGACAGGCGGCGGAACGCGACATCGGCACCCACGATACCAAGCTCGCCGATCCGCTGGCCATGATCCATCCGCGAGGCGGTGGTCAGGTTCGCACCCTTGGCCACGCCGTCCCGGGTATAGGTGATCGCGATCCGGTCATCCGGGCGCGGCGCGATCAGCCGCTCGATCTGCTCGAAACTCGAAACCTTCTGCCCGTCGACGCTGGTGATCCGGTCGCCCTTGACGATGCCGATCGCCGCCGCCGGCGTGTGCGGCATCACCTGACTGACCACCGGCAGAACGGTGGGCGCGCCGGAGGTTGCGAATATCGCGCTGAACAGCACGAAGGCCAGCACCATGTTCGCCGCCGGCCCGGCGGCGACGATGGCGGCGCGCGAACCGAGGGATTTGGTGCGGAAACTGTCCGGTGCGACTTCGCCCTTGGTCTCGCCGCCCAGTTCGGCCCAGCCTTTCATGCGGACATAGCCGCCGAGCGGAATGGCCGAGAGCTTCCAGACCGTGCCGTGCTTGTCGGTGCGCGAGAGCAGCGCCGGGCCGAACCCGACCGAAAACGTCTCGATCGCGACCCCGCGCCAGCGCGCGACCAGATAATGCCCGAGTTCGTGAACGGTCACGAGCACCCCGAGCACGACGATGAAGGCGACGACAGCGCGGAAAAATTCGATCATTCCTCCGCTATATAGGATGTTCAGGCCGCGCGGGAGGCGAATTTCGTCGTGAGTTCCGATTCCGTGATGGCGCGCGCCTCGGCATCGAGCGCGAGCACCGCCGCAAGGTCGGCCAGAGGCGGCGCGCCGAGGCGCTGCATCACCCGTTCGACCAAGGTGGCGATGTCGAGAAATCCGATGCGTTTGGCCAGATACGCCGCCACCGCGATTTCATTGGCGGCGTTCAGCACGGTCGAGGCACCCTCGCCGCCTTCGAGGGCTTCGCGTGCGAGGCGAAGGGCGGGAAACCGGATCGGGTCCGGCGCGAAAAAACTCAACTGCCCGGCGGCGGCCAGATCGAGCCGGGGCGAGGTGGTGGCGACCCGCGCGGGCCAGGCGAGGGTGTGGGCGATCGGGATGCGCATGTCCGGCGCGCCCATCTGCGCGAGCACGCTGCCATCGCGGTAGCAGACCATGCCGTGGATGATCGATTGCGGATGGACCAGCACCTCGATTTCATCCGGCGCGAGCGCGAAGATCCGCGCCGCCTCGATCACTTCGAGCCCCTTGTTGAACAGCGTGGCGGAATCGATGGAGATTTTGGCCCCCATCGACCAGACCGGGTGTTTGAGCGCCCGCTCGGGGGGCGCATCGCGCATTTCGGCGAGGCTCGCGTCCCGGAACGGTCCGCCCGATGCGGTGAGAATGATCTTTTCGAGCGATGCGCGATTGCCGTCGGCGAGGGACTGGAAAATCGCGTTATGCTCGGAATCGACCGGCAGCAGCATCGCCCCGGCATCGGCGATGGCGCGCAGGAACACCGCCCCGGCGGAAACCAGCGCTTCCTTGTTCGCCAGCGCGATCGCCCTGCCATTGCGCGCGGCGGCGAGGGTGGGTTCCAGCCCCGCGGTGCCGGTAATCGCCGCCATGGTCCAGTCGGTCGGCACCGCCGATACGGCAATCACCGCCTCCCGCCCGGCTTCGGCACGGATGCCGCTGCCAGCGAGAGTATCGCGCAGGGCTGGGTAGCCCGCTTCATCGGCGATCACCGCGACATCGGGGCGCAGCGCGCGGGCCTGTTCGGCCAGCAGGGTCGCATTACGCCCAGCGATCAGCGCGTTGACCCGGTAAAGGTCCGGCTCGGCCATCAGCAGGTCGATCGTCTGGGTGCCGACGCTGCCGGTCGAGCCGAGGATGGTCACGGTTTTCACCGCCATAGCGGTAAGCCTCCCTGGGCCAGTGCTGCGAGCAGGGCGGCAACCGGAGCCGCCGCGAGAACCCCGTCCAGCCGGTCGAACAGACCGCCGTGGCCGGGAATGGTGTTGCCGGAATCCTTGACGCCGAGCCGCCGCTTCAACGCGCTTTCCGCCAGATCGCCGATCTGCGAGACCACCGACAGAACGGCGGCGGGGAGAATGCCGAGCGGCCCGCCGGCAAAAATCATCCCGGCGAGGCAGCCGATGACGAGCCCGCCGATCGCGCCGCTGAGGGTTTTGCCCGGCGAGATCGCGGGGGCGAGTTTGCGGCCGCCGACGATGCGCCCCACGATATAGGCACCGATATCGGTCAGCCACACCACGAGCAGCAGGAACAGCACATCGTCCAGCCCGGTATCCGGCTGCATCCGCAGCCAGAGCAGCGACAGTGCCGGCACGATGGCGTAGGGCAGGCCCGCGAGCAGGAACCCCGTGCGCGGCGGCGGCACATGATGGCTCAACGCCCGCCACTCGCGCAGCATGCCCACCACGAACACCAGAATCAGCAGCGCCCAGACCCAGCCGCCCATGATCAGCCCGAACAGCGCCACCGGGATCAGCACCGCCGCCGAGGCGGTGCGGATGCCGAGATCCTGGAACTTCGCCTTGCGGGATACGGGGGCGGTCAGCTGGGCACTCATCGCGCCGCGACAGGGGCGGGCCGCGCGCCGAACCGGCGATCGCGCCGGGCGTATTCCGCGATCGCGGCGGCGAGATTGGCCGGGCCGAAATCGGGCCAGAGCGTATCGTCGAAAATCAGCTCGGCATAGGCGGCCTGCCAGAGCAGAAAATTCGACAGGCGCTGCTCCCCGCTGGTGCGGATCACGAGGTCGGGGTCCGGCATGCCGGAGGTCGCGAGATGGGCAGTAAAACCTTCCTCATCGAGGGCGGCGGGATCGAGCGCGCCGGCACGCGCTTCGAGCGCGATGCGCCGCGCCGCCGCGACGATCTCGGCGCGCGCCCCGTAGGACAGGGCGATCACGAGATTCAACCTCTCATTGCCCGCGGTCCGCGCCTCGGCATCGGCCAGTTCCTGGTCGAGCGCCGGGCCGAACCGGTCGCGCTCGCCGATCACATGGAGCCGCACCCCGGCCTCGGCCAGTTCCTTGAGTTCCGAGCGCAGATAATGCCGCAGCAGAAACGTCAGGTCGGTTACCTCATCCACGGGACGCCGCCAGTTTTCCGAGGAAAACGCGAACAGGGTGAGCCACCGCACGCCGTGATCGATCGAGGCCTCAATGGTCCGCCGCACCGCGCGCACCCCCTCGCGATGGCCGGCGGCGCGGGGCAGGCTGCGGCGCGCGGCCCAGCGGCCATTGCCATCCATGATGATGGCGATGTGGCGCGGGATCAGCGGCGGCGGCTGGCTCGACATGTCGGGGATCAGACCTGACGGATATCCTTGTCCTTTTCAACCAACAATTCGTCGATTTTCCTGATCATCGCATCGGTGAGTTTCTGCACCGCGTCCGACCAGTCGCGCATCTGGTCCTCGCCGATCTCGTGCTTCTTTTCGAGCGCCTTGATGGTTTCCATCCCGTCGCGCCGCACGCCGCGCACCGCGATGCGGGCTCCCTCGGCATATTTGCCGGCGGCCTTGGCAAGTTCGTTGCGGCGTTCCTCGGTGAGAATGGGCAGCGGCACGCGGATCATCTGGCCGTCCGGCTGCGGGTTGAGGCCGAGGCCGCAATCGCGGATCGCGGCGACGGTCGCGTTCACCATGGAGCGATCCCAGACCTGCACCGTCAGCATCCGCGATTCCGGCACAGCGATGGTCGCGACCTGATTGAGCGGCATCATGGTGCCGTAGGCTTCCACCTTCACCGGTTCGAGCAAGGCAGGGTTGGCCCGCCCGGTGCGCAGGCCGGAGAATTCGCGCTTGAGCGTGTCCATCGCGCCGTCCATCCGGCGGGACAGGTCCTGGGTGATACTGTCGAGATCGACGGGCATGGGCGGCTTCCTAGTGCTGTTCGAAGATGCGGGTGAACTTGCCCTCGCCGCGCATCACGGCGGCGAAGGCGCCCGGGGCGCGGATGTTGAACACGATGATCGGCAGGTCGTTCTCGCGGGCGATGCTGATGGCCGCCGCATCCATCACCGAAAGATCGCGGGACAGGACTTCCAGATACGTCAGTTCGTGATAGCGCTCGGCATCCGCGACCTTGCGCGGATCGGCGGAATAGACGCCATCCACCTGGGTGCCTTTCAGCAGCACGTCGCACTTCATTTCGGTGGCGCGCAATGCCGCGGCAGTGTCGGTGGTGAAGAACGGATTACCGGTGCCGGCGGCGAAAATCACCACGCGGCCCTTTTCCATATGGCGCTCGGCCCGGCGGCGGATATAGGGTTCGCACACCGCCGACATCGGGATCGCCGATTGCACCCGGGTCGGCACGCCGCATTTTTCGAGGGCGGATTGCATGGCGAGCGCATTCATCACGGTGGCCAGCATGCCGATATAATCGGCCTGGGCGCGATCCATCCCGCCGGCGGCCCCGGAAATCCCGCGAAAAATATTGCCCCCGCCGATCACGAGGCAGACCTCCGCCCGCGTCGCCACCACATCGGCCACGTCCTGCGCGATAGCGGCGACGGTTTCGGTGTCGAGCCCGTAGTCGCGCTTGCCCATCAGGGCCTCGCCGGAGATTTTCAGCAGCGCGCGACGATAGTGCGGTTTGGCTTCATTGGTGATCATGGGGGCGTTTCATCCGATTCCGGCCGCCGGCGCAAGCCGGCCAGCGGCATCGGTCGCAAGCCGGCCAGTCGCGTCCGGCGCAAGCCGGTTGGCCGTGTTATGCGCGGGGCCATCGGCGTGACGGGCAAACAGCTCGAACAGGCGCGCGGTGACCGGACCCGGTGCGCCATCGGCGACCGGTGCGCCGTCGAGCCTGACGATCGGTTTGACGAACGAAGTGGCGCTGGTGAGGAATATCTCGCGCGCCGCGCGGAACTCCGCCTCGGTGAGGCCGCGCTCCTCGAAGCCGATGCCCGCCTCGTGCAACAATGTGGTAAGGGCGGCGCGGGTGCACCCCGGCAGGATATGGTCGTCGAGATGCCGGGTCCGCAGCACGCCCGCCGCATCCACCGCCCACACCGTGGTCGAGGAGCCTTCGGTCACCATGCCGTCGCGATCGATCAGGATCGCCTCGTAGCATCCGGCCTCGCGCGCCTTCTGCTTGGCGAGGCAGTTTGCCAGCAGGTTGACGGTCTTCACGTCGCAGCGGCCCCAGCGGATGTCGGGCACCGTGATCGCGCTGCCCGCCCAGGACGCCAGATCGCGCGGAAATGCCGCCCCGTGACGCGCGGTGATCACCAGCGCGGGCCTGACATGGCGCGGAAACGCATGATCGCGCCGGGCCACGCCGCGCGTGATCTGCATATAGACGATCCCCTCATGCACCCGGTTGCGCCGGACCACCTCGCGCAGCACCACCAGCAATGCGGCATCGTCCATCGGCGCGGGGATCGCGATTTCGCGCAGGGAGCGCGCCAGCCGCGCGAGGTGCAGGTCGGTATCGACGAAGCGCCCCTCATGAATATGGATCACTTCATAGATCCCGTCGCCGAACTGATAGCCCCGGTCCTCGATATTCACCGACGCCTCGGACTGCGCGCAGTACCGTCCATTGACATAGGCGATCCGGCTCATGGCTTGGTCGCCTCCGGCGGAACGGCCACCGGGTTCATCGGGCCGCTGTCGCGAATGCCGAGCACGGCGATGCCGAAAGCCGCGGCGAGGATACCGATCACGATCACCATGAGGCGGATGCGGTAGGACACGAGGTTGCTCGCCTGCAAGGTCGCGTGGTTCAGCACCACGGCGGCCCGCGCCATGCCGGCTGGGTCGGGGGACAAGGTAGCCAGGGTCTTCTGCCCGTTGATCCCGAGCAGCGGCTTGGTCGCCACCAGTGCCGCCCGCATCGTGCCCGCATCGCCCGAGGCGGCGGCCTGCGCGAGCTGTGCCTCGACGATCACGCCGCGCATTCCGGGGATCGGCGACGCATAGGTCGCAAACACCCCGATCAGCGTGATCATCAGAAATCCCGTCAGCATCATGCCGATCCGCTGGCCCGAAATTCGCTCGCGCGCCGCCATTCCATCGCTCCATCGGTAAACGCCATTCCATGCGACCCCGTGCCCGCGCCGTCAATCCGGGGCACCCGGTCCCAGCCCGCCCGGTTGACAGATCGGCCCCGTCTTTCCATAAGCCGCGCAACCCGAACGCACAGACCCGAGACAGATATCATGAAAATTCGTAACTCCCTCCGTTCCGCCAAGGCCCGCGACAAGAATTGCCGCGTTGTCCGCCGTCATGGTCGCGTCTACGTGATCAACAAAAAGAACCCCCGGATGAAAGCCCGCCAGGGCTGAAGACAGCGCGGCGTTCCCTGCGGACGCCGCATCGCGACCGGCTGGACTTATGCGCCGGCCGAAGTTCGGGAATGCTTTGCGTTACACGTTGTGGATGATACAACCCTCGTTTGAAGGGTGGTCCCAATGATTTCGCTACCAAAACCCAAGGCTGATGTGCTCGCGCGGCGCGATGCCGTGCATCAGGGGCTTCGCGCCATCATGCGCGATCGTGGCGTGATCACCGACCCGACCAAGCTGAAACCCTACGAAACCGACGGTCTGTCCGCCTATCGCCAGATGCCGCTCGCCGTGGTGCTGCCCGAAACCACCGAGGATGTCGCGGCGATCCTCCGCTTCTGCCACGAAAACGGCGTCCGCGTGGTGCCGCGCGGGGCAGGGACCTCGCTCGCCGGCGGGGCGCTGCCGCTGGAGGATGCCGTGGTGATCGGCATGATGCGGATGAACCGGATCGTCGAGGTCAATTATCGCGACCGCTACGCCGTGGTGCAGGCGGGGGTCACCAACCTCGGCATCACCAAGGCGGTCGAGGCGGATGGATTTTTCTACGCACCCGACCCGTCGAGCCAACTCGCCTGCATGATCGGCGGCAATATCGGCATGAATTCCGGCGGGGCGCACTGCCTGAAGTATGGCGTGACCGCGAACAATGTGCTCGGCATCAAGCTGGTCACCATCGAGGGGGAGATCCTCGAACTCGGCGGCACCCATCTCGACACCGCCGGGTATGACTGGCTCGGCATCGTGATCGGCAGCGAAGGTCAACTCGGCATCGCCACCGAAATCACCGTGCGCATCCTGCGCGCGCCGGAAGGCACCCGTGCCATGCTCGCGGCGTTCGACGGCAACGAGGTCGCGGGGGCCTGTGTCGATGCGATCATCTCCTCGGGCATCATCCCGGTGGCGCTCGAATTCATGGATCGCCCGGCAATCCACGCCTGCGAGGCCTTCGCCCATGCCGGATATCCGCTCGATGCCGAGGCGATGCTGATCATCGAGGTCGAGGGCTCGGTCGCCGAGCAGGACTGGCTGCTGGGCCGGATCAAGGAAATCTGCGCCCGCTTCAACCCGATCAGCCTGAAAGTATCGCAATCGGCCGAGGAATCGGCGGCGATCTGGAAGGGCCGCAAGGGCGCGTTCGGCGCGGTGGGACGGATTTCGCCCGATTATCTGTGCATGGACGGCACCATCCCGACCAGCACGCTGCCGCTGGTGCTGCGCCGGATCGGCGAGATGAGCGCGCAATACGGGCTGCAGGTGGCGAACATCTTTCACGCCGGGGATGGCAATCTCCACCCGCTGATCATGTTCGACGCGAACGATCCCGCCAGCATGCACAAGGCCGAGGCGTTCGGTGCGGACATATTGTGCCTCTGCGTCGAAGTCGGCGGCTGCCTGACCGGCGAGCATGGCGTGGGTGTCGAAAAACGCGATCTGATGCGGGTGCAGTTCACCGAAATTGAGCTCGAACAGCAGCGCCGGGTCAAATCGGCGTTCGACCCCGAATGGCTGCTGAACACCGCGAAGGTCTTTCCCCTGCAGCCCGGCACAGCGTCCGCAGGGCCGGATGCCTTGCCCCAGGCCGCATGATCGCCCCCGGGGACGAGGCGGGTTTCGCCAGCGCGATCGATGCTGCAGCGGCCGCGCGCACGCCGCTCACGATCGAGGGACTCGGCTCGAAAGGCGGCTTCCTGCGTCCGACCCAGACCGCCGACACGCTCAGCACGCGCAACTTCGCCGGGATTCCGCTCTACGCGCCGCAGGAACTCATCATCACCGCCCGCGCCGGCACCACGCTCGCGGCGGTCGAGGCGAAACTCGACGAGGGCGGCCAGCACCTCATTGCCGAGCCGCCTCAGTACGCGTTTCTCGACGCACCGGACCAGACGATCGGCGGCATCGTCGCAGCCAATCTGTCCGGACCGCGCCGCATCGCCTGGGGCGCGATGCGCGATCACCTGATGGGCATCCGCGCGGCCACCGGGCGTGGCGAGATCATCCGCTCCGGCGGGCGGGTGCTCAAGAACGTCACCGGTCTCGATCTGTGCAAGCTGTTCGCCGGCTCCTACGGGACGCTCGGCGTGATCACCGAACTCACTCTCAAAATCCTGCCGAAGCCCGAGGCCACCGGTACGGTGATGATACGCGGCCTGCGCCCGGACGATGCGGTACGCGCCCTGTCGGTGGCGCTTGGATCGCCGTTCTCGGTCTCCGGCGCCGCCTACCTGCCGCAGGAAGCCGCCATGGCGGTCGGGTTCGAAAACACCGTCACCATCGCCCGGATCGAGGATTTCGCCGCCTCGGTCGCCTACCGCACCGAGGCGCTGGCAGGATTGCTGAAAAAGTTCGGCCCCGCCGACATCCTCGACACGCCGGCCAGCCTGACCCTCTGGCGCGCGGTGCGTGACGCCGAACCTTTGCCGATCCAGCCGGGCGATGCGGTCTGGAAAATATCGGTCCGTCCCTCCTATGGGGCCTCGATCCTCCATGCCGGCCACGCCGCCGGGTTGTTCGGCTATCTCGACTGGGGCGGCGGCCTCGTGTTCCTCACCGGCCCTGCCACCGATGAAGCCCATGCCGCCGTGATCGCCGCCGCGCGCCGTGCGAAGGGCGAATGGTGGCTGTTACGCGCCCCGGAGCGCCTGCGCCTGAGCGAGGATGCCATGCCGCGCATCCCGCCCGGCCTCGCCGCGATCCGTCAGCGGGTCGTCGCCGCCTTCGATCCCGCCGGCATCCTCAACCCCGGGCGCATGTTCGCGGCCTGAAACCGGAATCCGATGCAGACCAATTTCTCCGCCGCCCAACTGGCCGACCCCGAGATTGCGGTCGCCGATAAAATCCTGCGCTCCTGCGTCCATTGCGGCTTCTGCACCGCGACCTGCCCCACCTTCGTCACGGTAGGCGACGAGGATGACAGCCCGCGTGGCCGGATCTACCTGATCAAGGACATGCTCGAAACCGGCGCCCCGGCCAGCACGCCGGTCGCGTTCCATCTCGACCGCTGCCTGTCCTGCCTCGCCTGCATGACCACGTGCCCCTCGGGCGTCGATTACATGCACCTGATCGACCATGCGCGCGTCGTCGTCGAAACCACCTACCGGCGCCCGCTGCACGACCGGCTGCTGCGAGCCGTCCTTGCCGCGATCCTGCCCTATCCCGACCGTCTACGCCTCGCGCTTCGGGGTGCCGCGATCGGCGGTATCGCAGCCGGTTTGATCGGCGGAAGCAGCGTGATGAGCCAGCGGCTCCGGGCGATGTTCAAACTCGCGCCGGGTCGCCTGCCCCCGGCGGGCGCGACCGAGCGGCCCGGCGTGTTCCCGGCGATCGGGGAACGCCGCGCCCGGGTCGCCCTGCTCGCGGGATGCGCCCAGCAGGTGCTC
The DNA here is from genome assembly GCF_033842475.1 of Acidiphilium acidophilum. Taxonomy (NCBI): domain Bacteria; kingdom Pseudomonadati; phylum Pseudomonadota; class Alphaproteobacteria; order Acetobacterales; family Acidocellaceae; genus Acidiphilium; species Acidiphilium acidophilum. Next base: position 189,458 of record NZ_JAWXYB010000018.1, read on the forward strand.
GACCCCGGAATCCACGACGCCACCATCCGCCTGCTGACCCGCATGGGGATCGAGGTGGTGGTGGCCAAAGGGGCCGGGTGTTGTGGCGCGCTCACCCATCATCTCGGCAAGCATGCGGCGGCACTCGATTTCGCCCGCGCCAATGTCGCTGCCTGGACGCGCGAACTCGACACCACCGGCCTCGATGCAATTGTCACCGACACATCGGGCTGCGGCACCGTGCTGAAGGATTACGGCTTCCTGCTGCGCGAGACGCCCCTCGCCGCCGAGGCGGCGCGGATCGCCGCCCTCGCGGTCGACATCACCGAACTGCTCGCAAGGTTCGATTACCAGCCGAGCCGGACGATGGAGCGCCCGATCGTGATCGCCTATCACGCCGCCTGCTCGCTGCAACACGGCCAGCGGGTCACGGATGCGCCGAAATCCCTGCTGCGGCGGGCCGGTTTCACCGTGGTCGAGCCGCGTGATCCGCATCTGTGCTGCGGTTCAGCGGGAACCTACAATCTGTTGCAGCCCGAAATCGCCGGTCAGCTGCGCCAGCGCAAACTCGATACCATCATGCCGCTGAAACCCCACGCGATCGCGGGCGGCAATATCGGCTGCCTCACCCAGCTCGGCGGGGCCGGTCTGCCGACGATCCATACCGTCGCGTTACTCGACTGGATGGCGGGCGGTCCCCGTCCCGCCGCCCTGCCGAGCGACGCGGCGATCGAGGCGACCCGCCCGGTTGCCGCGGCCTTCATGGATGAGGAATCGACCTGGACCTGATGCGGCGTTAACCCCGCCTCAACCTGTCGGTGACAGACTGGGCCGATGGAGAGGTCGCCGCCCCGAACAGCATCCGGAACAGTATCCGGAACAGCATCACGCGCAAATGCTCGCGCTTACGGGTTGCTCGCGCTCGTCGCGGTCGCGATCAATCTGTTGACCAGCGCGCGCTCGGTCCCGGCGGTCCTGCGCGGCGGGCTGATCGACCCCGACAGTTTCATGCGCCTCGTTCGCATCGAGCAGGGGCTTCGCATCGGCCATCTGGTCAACATGGTGCAGCGCGACGATCTCGGTACGCCCCTGCTGATCGAATGGTCGCGCCTGTTCGATGCGCTCATCGTCGGTCTCGCGGCGCCGCTGGTGCCGTGGCTGGGGTGGCACCGGGCGCTGTTCGTCGCAGGTGTCGCCACGGGACCGCTCTCGGTCGCCGCCCTCGCCGTCAGCATCGCCTTTGCGGCGGCGCCACTCACCCGGCTGCATGGCCCTCGCGCCTCATTTCTCTGGACGGTCCCGATCATCGGCCTGCTCCTGCCGGGACTCCGCAGCTTCGCCACGTTCGGCATCATCCATTACCACATCGCCCAGATCGCGCTCGTCGCCCTGACCGGCGGATACGCACTGCGACTCGGCCAGTCGGGAACTGCCCGTTCCGCCGCGAGCCTGAGCGGCGGCATTGCGGGCGGCTTGGCCATCTGGATGATGCCGGAGACCATGCCGTTCGTGCTCCTGATCTTCGTGGCACTCGGCTATCTGTGGCTGTTCCGCCCGATCGGCGGGGCGATCGCCCGGCTCGGCGGCGGGTTTGCCGCCACCCTCGCGCTTGCTCTGGTCATCGATCCACCCCATGGCGGTCCGCTGGTCCCCGAGATCGATCGGCTCTCGATCGTCTATGCCGCGCTCGGCATCGCCGTTGCCCTCGCCGGGCTCTGGCTCGCCTGGCTCGATCGCCGCAATCACCCGCCGTTACCCCGCGCGATCCTCGGGCTCGGCGGTGCCTTGCTCGCCTTCGCCCTCTGGCTGGCACGGTTTCCCACCGTCGCCCTCGGGCCGTATGGGTTGATCCCCGCCGACCAAATGCGCGTCTTCTTCGGCAACATGTCGGAAACCCAGCCGGTGCACGGGTTCGTCCAGGCGGCGATGCTGCTCGGTCCCGGCGGCCTCGCCCTGGCCTATGCGCTCCTGAATGTGGCGCGCAACCGGCATTCACCTGCCGCCTGCGGTGTCTGGCTGATCGGCGCCCTCGGCGCCGGCCTTGCCCTGGGATTGACGGCGCAGTTCGTGATTTTCGCGCCTTACCCCGCCGCTGCGGCTGCCCTGCTCCTGCCCGTTGCCCTCGCGGACGCTTCGGCCCGCTGGTCGCGCCAGCCTCGCCGCGCCGCTCTCGCCCGGGTATCGATGATCGCGGTCACCTTGTTCGCCCCCTACACGCCGGCTTTCGCCAGCATCCCACCCGCTGCTCCGGTGAACGCCTGCCATCTCCGCCACATCGGCCCTTTGCTCCGCCCCGCAGCGGGAGCGGTGGTGCTTGCCCCGGTCGAGGATGTGCCGGAACTGCTCTACCGCAGCCGGATGATTGGCGTCGGGTCGCTCTATCAGCATGGCGTGGCGTTCTATCTTCTGGCGTATCACGCGTGGCGCGCCGATGCGGCGGGGCGATTGCCCGCTGCGGTTCGCGCCACCGATGCCCGCTTCGTCCTTTTCTGCAACGACTCGCCCGATCCGCCGCCGCTTACCGGCGCGCCGCGATCGGCCCTATGGACGATGCTCGCCCATCATCACATCCCGATATGGCTGAAACCCGCCGGGACCGACCGCGCCGCCGGTTTCAGCCTCTACCGGGTCCGCACCCCACCGCTGCGCTGACCACGCAAAAAAAACCGGTCGCAGCCTGCGCCACGACCGGTCCTTTGCCGTACTGCCGTAGGATTATTGAACTTCCTGCGGCGGGGATTGTTCTTCCTGATCGCTTTCCGGCTTCGGCAAGGCCGCCTTCGGTGCCTCGGCGATATCGAACGCCAGGGCGCCATCGCGGAAACTCACCTTCACCGCGCCACCGCTCGCCAGCTTGCCGAACAGCAGTTCCTCCGCCAGCGGCTTCTTGATCAGCTCCTGGATCACCCGGGCCAATGGCCGCGCGCCGTAGAGCGGATCGTAGCCGCGTTCGGCCAGGAATTCCTTGGCCGCGGAGGAAAGCTCGATCGTCACGTTGCGGTCGGCCAGCTGGGCCTCGAGCTGCATGACGAATTTCTCGACCACCTGCGCCACGATCTCCGGCGTCAGGCCAGCGAATGGAATGATCGCATCCAGCCGGTTGCGGAATTCCGGCGTGAACATCCGCTTGATCGCCTCTTCATCCTCGCCCACGCGCACCTCGCGCCCGAACCCGATCGCGGCCTTGGCCATGTCCGCCGCCCCGGCATTGGTGGTCATGATCAGGATGACGTTGCGGAAGTCGACATTCTTGCCGTTATGGTCGGTCAGCTTGCCGTGATCCATCACCTGCAACAGGATGTTGAACAGATCCGGATGGGCCTTTTCGATTTCATCGAGCAGCAGCACGCAATGCGGATGCTGATCGATCGCATCGGTCAGCATGCCCCCCTGATCGAACCCGACATAGCCCGGCGGTGCGCCGATCAGCCGCGAAATCGAATGCCGCTCCATGTATTCCGACATGTCGAACCTTGTCAGTTCGATCCCGAGCGTACTCGCAAGCTGCCGCGCCACTTCGGTCTTGCCGACGCCGGTGGGGCCGGAGAACAGGTAGCACCCGATCGGCTTTTCGGCATCGCGCAGCCCGGCGCGGGCCAGTTTGATCGCGGCGGAGAGCGCCGAGATTGCGGAATCCTGACCGAACACCATCGATTTGAGGTCGCGCTCCAGAGTCCGCAGCGTCTCCTTGTCGTCCGCCGAGACCGATTTGGGCGGAATCCGCGCAATCTTGGCGACGATTTCCTCGACATCGCGCAAGGTCACGGTTTTGCGCCGTTTGTTTTCCGGCAGCAGCATCCGCGAAGCCCCGACCTCGTCGATCACGTCGATCGCCTTGTCCGGCAATTTGCGGTCGTGGATGTATTTCGCCGAAAGCTCGACCGAGGCGCGGATCGCATCGTCGGTATAGCGGACCTTGTGGTGTTTTTCGTAAACGCCCTTGAGTCCGCGCAGGATTTTCACCGCATCGTCGATCGAGGGTTCGTTGACATCGATCTTCTGGAACCGCCGGACCAGCGCCCGATCCTTCTCGAAATAGGTCCGGAATTCCTTGTAGGTGGTCGATCCGATGCAGCGCAGCGCCCCGGACGACAAAGCCGGTTTGAGCAGGTTCGAGGCATCCATCGCCCCGCCCGACGTGGCACCCGCGCCGATCACGGTGTGGATTTCATCGATGAACAGCACCGCCCCCGGCAACGCTTCGAGTTCGGACACCACCGCCTTCAGCCGCTCCTCGAAATCGCCACGATAGCGGGTTCCGGCGAGCAGAGCGCCCATATCGAGCGAGTAGATCGTGGATTTGGCCAGCACCTCCGGCACATCGCCATCGACGATGCGCTTGGCCAGCCCCTCGGCGATCGCGGTCTTGCCGACACCGGGATCGCCCACGAACAGCGGATTGTTTTTCGAGCGGCGGCACAGGATCTGGATGGTGCGCTCGATTTCCATCTCGCGCCCGATCAGCGGATCGATCTTGCCGGACTGGGCCTTCTTGTTGAGGTTGACGCAGTAATTGGCCAGCGCGTCCTGCCCGCGCTTGGGCTTCTGCTCGGTCTCGGCCTCGGGATTTTCGGCGCTGCTGCCTGAAGGCGTGCGCGGCACCGAGCGCCCCGGCGATTTCGCAATGCCGTGGCTGATGAAATTCACCGCATCGAGCCGGGTCATGTCCTGCGCCTGCAGGAAATACACCGCATGGCTCTCGCGCTCGGAGAACAGCGCGACCAGCACGTTCGCGCCGGTCACTTCGTCGCGGCCGGAGGACTGGACATGGATGGCGGCGCGCTGGACGACGCGCTGGAAGCCGGCGGTGGGCTTGGGGTCACCGGCACGGTCGGTCGCCAGCCCGGCAAGGTCCTTGTCGAGAAATTCGGTCGTCTCCCGGCGGAGCCGTTCGATATCGACACCGCAGGCGCGCAGCACGGTGAGCGCATCGGCATCGTCAATCAGGCCGAGCAGCAGATGTTCGAGTGTGGCGTATTCATGGCGCCGCTCGGCAGCAAATGCCAGAGAGCGATGCAGGGTTTGTTCCAGGTTGCGAGACAGCATATCCAATTCACTCCTAGCCGGGCTTCCGGCAAGCGGCCCATGCCGCCTTGGTCAAGCCCGATACGGCGGGTCCGCCGCGAAATCACGAGTCGTTGTCGGCAGTCGTGTCAGCGTATCAGAACAGACACATGATACCGCGCAAATCTTTCGCAATGATGACCAAACCTGGATCACATCTGCAAAAATATCGGCGGTCGCGGTCTTTTCCAAAAGTCTATTCTTTTTCAATGGTACATTGCAGCGGGTGCTGGCTCTGCCGGGCCAGATCCATCACCTGGGTCACCTTGGTCTCGGCGATTTCGTAGGTGAACACCCCGCACACGCCCACGCCGCGGCGGTGCACATGCATCATGATCCGTGTCGCTTCCTCGCGGCTCTTCGAGAAAAACCGCTCGAGCACATGGATCACGAATTCCATCGGCGTATAGTCGTCATTGAGCATCAGCACCTTGTAGAGGGCCGGTTTGCGCGTCTTGGTCCGTGTCCGGGTTGCCACCCCGGTTCCAAGACCATTGCCAGTGCCACGACGATCAGAGCCAGACATCAACCTTATCTCTATCCATACCTGAACGCAGCATATCCACACCTCGCCCCGATGGGGAAGGGGAAATTTGCGCATGACGCTCGATTATCCGTGAACGGAAGCGCCACATCCGGCGGGATCTGCCGGCCCGGGCCTCAGAATTTGGCCGAAACCGCGAGCGATCCGTACTCGTGGATGCCACCGACCTGACCGACATAGCGCCGGGTCTGGAACACCTGGGTGTAGCTGAACCGCACCCCATGCCAGATCACCGCAATGCCGGCGTCGAGTTGTCCCACCGCATGGGTCGGGTTGACCGCGCGACTCGACTGGAAATCCGCCCCCGACAGGAACGTGTCATGCCCGACGAACTTGCCCGCCACGCCGCCGAACACGTACCACACCAGAGGCCGGGTCTGACGATACGCATCCGAGCCCGAAGGGCCGGGACGGAGCAGCGGCGCGCCGAAATCCGAATTCAGCCCCTCGCCGATCCGCAACGTCATGGCCGGTTCGATATACGCCTCGGTGGTGCCCACCTCACCGGCGAGTTGCGGCAGGGCGTCGATTTCAAGCCCGTTGCCGAATTTCGCCATGCCCACCCGCCACGTCCGCGAGGCGAGCACATCGAACGCCGGTTCCGAAGGCAGTTGATAGGCCCAGCCATGGGTGCCGCTCTGCCCGATGATCGAATGGAACCCGTTCTGGACAATCTCGCCGCCGGCATCGCGCCCGACCACCCCGGCATCGAAGCCGAGAACGGTGCGGCTGCCGGAAGTGTCCTGAATCAGTTCGAACGTCCCGAGCAGCGAGCCGCCATACGGCTCCTGATTGGTCGGCGGATCGATCAGATTGGTCGAATTGGGCGTGAACAGCTTCTGCGTCAGGCTGATGCTGATCCGCTGGTCGCCGGCACCGACCAGATCATGCCCGAAATTCGCCACCGCATCCGGCACATCGCCGACATGCGAGGTGAACCCGATGTGCACTCCATTGACGTAATAGCGATCGGTCAGGCTCTGGGTGCTGATCGAGGCATTCTCATCCTGGATCGTCCAGGTACCGGAAGGAAACCCCGAGGTCGAAGAGGGGGTGGTCTGCGCCGCAGCTGAAGCCGCATAGCACAGCGAAGCGGCGCACAGGGCAATCATCGGCAGCGATCGGGTCATACAGGAAGTCCTAACTGATATCGGACGCCGCCGCCCGAAAAATGGAGATGCGGTTAGCTTTATTGGTCCGCCAATGGCCGGAAGCAAGCCCGTCTGTGAGGATTCTGCAACAGCGTGATCGAAACCTCCGCAATGAATGCATGGAACCCATGAGGTTTGCATCCGTTCCAATTCGTCGATCGTAGAGTAAGTTATCATTCGAAAGCGAAGTTAACTCAGGTTAACCCGACGCTCGTCCACTCTTTCGGACGGTTTACAGGAATAACGGACTTTAGTCATGAAACGCTTGCTCGCGACTGCAACATTCATCCTTGGCACATTCTGGGCTGGCGCCGCCCTCGCGGCCCCGGCCCCGGCGAACTCCCCCGTCGGCGACTGGCTGACCGGGCGCGGCGGTGCCGTGGTCCAGATCGCGCCCTGCACCAGCCAGGGCGGCCTCTGCGGCCATATCGTCGGGCTGATGCTCGATCATGGCGCGGCAATCCCGACCGATTACCGGGGGCAGCCACAGTGCGGCTTCGAACTGATCCGCCCCTCGGCCCCGCGCGGCGCCACCTGGCACGGCGGCATCGTCGATCCGCGCAACGGCAATCAATACCACGCGGAATTTCACGTCACCCGCGCCGGTGAACTCGCCTTGCGCGGCTATCTCGGCCTGCCGATCTTCGGCCAGACCCAGCACTGGATGCGCTATTCCGGCACGGTCCCGTCCTCGTGCCGGATCAATCAGGCCCAGATGGCCCAGTCCAACCAGCCCGTCATCGACGGCAACGACTGAACGAACGCACCGATCGGGACGCCCCGCCGCTCAGGCGTGGATCAGCGTCCCGATCCCGCCTTCGGTGAACAGTTCGAGCAGGCAGGCGTGATGAACCCGGCCATCGAGAATGGTCGCCCCCTTCACCCCGTCGCGGATCGCGGCGATGCAGGTCTCCACTTTCGGGATCATGCCGCCGGAAATGGTGCCGTCCTCGCGCATCGCATCGATCTGCTCGACTGTCAGATCCGCCATCAACCGGCCATCGCGATCGAGCACCCCCGGCACGTCGGTCAGCATCAGCAACCGGTTCGCCCCCAGCGCCCCGGCAATCGCTCCGGCCACGGTATCGGCATTGATATTGTAGGTCGCCCCATCCGCGCCCACACCCACCGGTGCGATCACCGGGATCAGCCCGGCCCCGGTCAGCGCATGGATCACCCGGACATCGACATGTTCGGGCTCGCCCACGAACCCGAGATCGAGCGCATGCTCGATCGCCCCCTCCGGCGCCCGCCGGTTGCGCGTCAGCTTGCGCGCGCGGATCAATCCGCCATCCTTGCCGCAGATCCCCACCGCCAGCGCCCCGGCCCGATTGATCAGCCCGGCAACCATTTTATTGACGGTCCCCGCCAGCACCATCTCGACCACCTCGACCATCGCGGCATCGGTCACCCGTAACCCATCGACGAAGGTGGACTGGATTTTCAGCCGCGACAGCATCGCATTGATCTGCGGCCCACCGCCATGAACCACGACCGGATTGATCCCGACCTGCTTGAGCAGCGCGATATCCCGGCCGAATTCATCGGCCAGCGCCTCCTCGCCCATCGCATGGCCGCCATATTTCACCACGATTGTGGCCCCGGCATAACGGCGCAGATAGGGCAAAGCGAGAGCCACGATCCGGGCCTGTTCGGCGGCGTCGGCGTGGCGGTCGGTATTGATCATCGGCGCGAGATCCCAGAGGTTCGGGGCCGTCTATGGCGGGCGGCGCTTGAGGTCAAGTGTGGTGGGAATGGGGGAAGGAAGCGCTTCTTTTTTGTAAAAAAGAAGCAAAAAATTTTTTTGATCTGGGGCAGGGGCGTGTTCACGAGTACGAACCAAACGAGCAAGAGTTTTTTTGTTTCTTTTTTTACAAAAAAAATAAGTCCTTACCTGCCCGGCGTCAAACCACCAGCGCGGCGATCGACGCCCGCAATTCGGCAATCCCCAGCCCGGTTTCGCTCGATGTCACGATGACATCATTGAGCGCCGCCGGATGCTTGCGCGCAATCGCAAGGATCGCCTCATGCTTGCGCGCCAGTAGTTCGGGCTTCATCTTGTCGGCCTTGGTCAGCACGATCTGAAACGCCACCGCCGCCTTGTCGAGAATGCCCATGATCGTGTGATCCGCCGGCTTGTCCTCGATCCGGGCATCCATCAGCAGCAAGACCCGGCGCAGGTTGGGCCGGCCGCGCAGATAGCGGAACATCAGCCCCTGCCAGTCCCGCTTCACCGCCTTGGGCGCCTCGGCATAGCCATAGCCCGGCATATCTACGATCGAAAGACGACCCTCGCCAACCTGGAAAAAATTGAGCTGCCGGGTCCGCCCCGGCGCCTGGGCGACACGCGCAAGGGCCACATGGCCGGTGATCGCGTTGATCAGCGTCGATTTACCGACGTTGGAACGCCCCGCGAGAGCAACCTCGATGCCGCGTGCCTCAAGCAGCCCTTCGACCGTCTGGGCAGCGTGAACGAACTGGGTGTTCTGCGCGAACAGCAGCCGCCCGGCTTCGAGCGCCTCGGCATCGGTAATCGCAGGGTCGGGCGGGGCGACATCGGGCATGGTGATGCTCAGGCCTTCGCATCGGCGGGGCGGCGCGGTCTGGTGTTGGTGCTGCGCATGATCAGCCATTGCTGCAAAATCGTCAGGCTGTTGTTGACGCAATAATACAGCACCAGCCCCGCGGCGAACCGGCCCAGCATGAAGGTGAAGATCACCGGCATGAACTGCATCATCTTCGCCTGGGTCGGGTCCGGCGGCGGCGGGTTCATCTTCTGCTGGCCCCACATCGTGAGCCCCATGATGATCGGCAGCACGCCAAGATGCAGGAACGGCGAAAACCGGCTCGGATGGAACGGCAGCAGCCCGAACAGGTTGAAGATATTGGTGGGATCTTCCGCCGAGAGGTCGTGAATCCACAACACGAACGGCGCATGCCGCATCCCGATCGATATGAAAATCACCTTGTAGAGCGAAAAGAAAATCGGAATCTGCGGCAGCATCGGCAGGCAGCCCGCCGCCGGGTTGACGCCCTCGGACTTGTAGAGCGCCATGATCTCCTTCTGCTGCTGGACCGTATCGTCCTTCAGCCGCTCGCGCAGCGCCGCGACCTTCGGGGCCACCGCGCGCATCCGCCCCATCGAGCGGTAGGATTTCGCGACCAGCGGAAACAGCACCAGCTTCAGCATGACGGTGAACACGATGATCGCGACACCCATGTTGCCGAAAATCGAGGCCAGATAGTCGAGCGCAATGAAAATCGGCTTGGTCAGGAAGAAGAACCACCCGAAATCGATCGCCCGCTCGAACAACGGAATGTGATATTTCCGCTCATAGCCGTTGAGAATATGCAGCACCTTGGCCCCGGCGAACACGTGCAGCGTGGTCTCCGCCGCCGCGCCGGGGGCAGCGTCGATCGGCTTCGCCGTCATGTAATCGACCTGCCACGCGCCATGATCCGGATGACCGGGCCGGGCGAGATACCGATAGGCGCCGGTCATTTCGGTGCCCTGGCTCGGGATCAGCGCGGTCAGCCAGTATTTGCCGGTAATCCCGGCCCACCCGCCCAGATTGGTCGCCTCGAACGCGGTGCCCGGCGCGCGCCCGGCCTCGGGGTGCTTGCCGCCCGATTTCACCCCGTCGTAATCCATCTCGTGCAGCGTGCCCTTGAACACGCCGATCGGCCCCTTGTGCAGGGTGAACGAACCTTCGACCGCCGGCAGATAATCCCGCCGGATCCGCGACCATGGAAACACCGCGATCGGTGCCTTCCCGTCATTAACCACCCGCTGCTGCACCGTGATCATGTATTCGGTATCGACCGCGAGGAGCAGTTCGTAGGTCACGCCCGCGCCGTTATTCCACGTCAGCGTGACCGGATGGTTGGGCGAGAGCGCCCCGCCCGAACTTTTCCAGAGAGTCTGCGGTCCCGGCACGGCAAGGCTTGAGCCGGGAGCGGCATCCCAGCCGAACTGGACGTAATAGGATTTTTTGCCGGTCGGGCGCGACAGAAGCTGCACCAGCGGCGAGGTCTTCGACACGGTCTGGTGATAGCTGGTCAAAACCAGGTCATCGAGCCGCGCGCCGAGCAGGCTCATCGACCCCCTGATCGCCGGTGCATCGATTTTCAGGCGCGGCGCTGCCGCCGCCGCAACCGTGGTCACCGCAGCGGGCGCTCCCGGTGCCGCGACATTCGCGGCAGTTGCCGCCGAACTCTGGGCCGAACTCTGGGCCGAGGTCTGGGCATGCTGCACCAGCGGCTTCGGCGGCGGCTTGGGCAGAAAATAGCCGCCCACCACCTGAAAGATCACCAGGATCGCCAACGAGATCGAGATTGCGAACAGCAGCCGGCGATTATCCATGAAGCGTCATTTCGTCCTGTTGAGGGTCGGCTGGAGGCACCGGATCGATGCCGCCGGGATGCCACGGATGGCAGCGGAACACCCGCTTCGCCGCGAGCAGACTGCCGCGCGCCGCGCCGTGAACCGCCAGCGCCTCCATCGCATAGGCACTGCATGAGGGATAGAACCGGCATTGCCCGCCGAGCACCGGCGAAGCGATCAGTTGATAGGCGCGCACCGCGCCGCGCAACGCCCGGGTCTGCGGGTTCATGGCGCACCATCCCGTGGTGCCGCCCGCATTTCGGCATGGCGGTCGAGAATATCACCGAGCTCGGCGCGCAACCGCACGAAATCCACGCTGCCGCTATCCTTGCGCGCGATCATCACGATATCGACACCCGCAATCTCGCGCGCCGCGAGTTCCAGCCGCGCCGCGGCCCGAAGCCGGCGGCGGGCGCGATTGCGGTGAGCCGCATTACCCACCTTGCGGCTCGCGGTCAGGCCGAGCCGCACCGGCGCATCCGGCGCGGTCGCGAGCAATTGAACCACGAACCCCGGACGCGCCGATTTGCGCCCCCGCGCGGCGGCGCGCAGGAAATCGGCACGTTTCGGCAGGGTTTCAGGTTTCGCGCGCGGCATGGGTCAGTATGGAACCCGATGGTGAAAAACAGGCCACCGAACAGGGTGCCAGTGGCGAACGACGATCAGGCCGAAAGGCGCTTGCGGCCCTTGGCGCGACGGTTGGCGATCACCTTGCGGCCGCCGACGGTTTCCATCCGCGAGCGGAAACCATGGCGGCGCTTGCGAACGAGTTTGGATGGCTGATAGGTGCGCTTCACGATCTCTGCTCCAACAATTCCGGGTATGACGATGCGTCATGAATATTACGACAACAGACACGCGGCCGCGTTCCGGGAGGAGCAGCCTGCGTCTCGCGGTGTCTTAAGCATCACACGCCGCCCGCGTCAATGAAACCGGAACGGGTCAACCGCGCGCCGGCCCCGCCTTGCCGAATCCCCGCCCGCCACGCACACTAGGATCATGACGACAACGCCATCAGGTCACGCAGGCACCGTGCTGGCCCTCCAGGGCGGCGGATCGCACGGCGCCTACGCCTGGGGCGTGCTCGATGCCCTGCTCGCCGATGGTTTCCGCTACGATGCGGTCTGCGGCGTCTCCTCCGGCGCGATCCTTGCCGCGATGGCAGTGCAGGGCGAGGTCCGCGCCGGGGCCGAGGGTGCCCGCGCCGCCATGGCCCAGTTCTGGGACCGCTTGGTCGCCACCAACATGTTCGCCCCGCTCACCGGCCATTTCGACCGCTGGATGCCCGGATTCGAAATCGGCCGCACCTTCGGCAACTCCCTCGCCATGCAGGGCATGTCGGCCATGGTCAACCTGTTCGGCGCCGGCGCGCTCAACCCGCTCGGCCACAACCCGTTGCGCCCGATCCTCGAAGACCTGCTCGACCCCGCCGCCCTCTCCGACCGGCGCGCCCCCCGCCTGTTCATCGCCGCAACCGCCGTCGAATCAGGCCGTCCCCGGATTTTCCCCAATCGCGACATCACGGTCGATGCCCTGCTCGCCTCCTCCTGCCTGCCCATGCTGTTCCCCCCCGTCACGATCGACGGTATCGCCTACTGGGACGGCGCGTATTCCGGTAACCCACCCCTCGCGCCGCTGCTCGCCCTCGATCCCGCCCGCCTCGTCCTGATCCGCGCCCAAAGCCGCCTGCGCGCCGGCGTGCCCGCCCAACAGAACGACATTCTCAACCGCGTCCAGGAAATCGCCTTCCAGACCGCGATCGACGCGGAATGCGCCATGCTGCCCGCCAGCCTCGATTTCATCGAATACCCCGCCGATGACGCCCTCGCCGGCCTCCCCCCGGAATCCCGCGCCAATACCGACCGCGCCTTTCTCGACCGTCTGTTCGCCGCCGGGCGCGCCGCCACGCGCCGCCCGAGCGCGGCATGACATCCGCCACGTGATGCCCGCGCCGAACCAGCGCCCGCGCCGGGTCCGCCAGAGCCTGTCCGCCCGGCTGCTCTGGCTTACCGTCGCGGTCACCCTCATCGTCGAAGTCATGATCCTGCTGCCCAGCCTCGGGCGTGAGCGCATGGCATGGCTCACCAACCGCGTCACCGAAGCCCACCTCGCCGCCCTCACCGTGTCCACCGCCCCGCACGGCGTGGTCGATCTCTCGACCCGCAACGAATTGCTGCGCCTGTCGGGCACCGAAGCGATCCGCCTGGTCGAAGGCGGCCGCAGCATCCTCGTTCTGCCCCCGCGCGGCATCGTCCGGGCCGAAGGCCATATCAACATCGCCCACGAAACCCTGATCGGCTCCATGCTCCGGGCCGTCGCGGTCCTGCTCGGCATGGAACCCGACGATATCCTGGTCACCTCGCCCAGCCCCCTGCAACGCGGCGTGATCGTGCAGATTGTGGTCCACAACCCCACCCTCGCCGACCACCTGCGCCGCTACGTCGAACACATCGCCGCACTCTCGCTCGCCGTCGCTTTGCTCACCGGCCTGATGATCTACCTCGCTCTCGACCGTATCCTGGTCCTGCCGATCCGCCGCCTCACCGAAAGCATCACCACCTTCCGCGCCGACCCCGAACACGCCGCACCCCTCGCCCTTCCGCGCCGCAAACGCGCCCGCGACGATGAAATCGCCCTCGCCGCCAGCGAACTCGCAACCATGCAAACCGAACTGCGCGCCGCCCTCTGGCGCAACGCCCGCCTCGCCGCCCTCGGCACCGCCGTCGCCAAAATCAGCCATGATCTGCGCAACATCCTCTCCTCCGCCCTCCTGGTCGCGGACCGGCTCTCCGGCAGCGAAGATCCCGCAACCCGCCGCGCCGCCACCACACTGGTCACCGCCGTCGAACGCGCGACCGACCTCGTCACCCGCACCCTCAGCTTCGCCCGCGAAGGCCCGCCCCCCGTCCTGCGCGCGGCCTTCCCCCTCGCGGACCTCATCACCGAAGTCGCCGACCAGCTCAGCACCCAGTCCGAAACCCTGCGAATCGAAACCGTGGTCACGCCGGGCCTCGCCATCCCGCTCGACCGGACCCAGATGTTCCGCGCCCTGTTCAACCTGATGCGTAATGCCGCCGAAGCCGGTGCCAGCCTCATCACCGTCCGCGCCGCCTGCGCCGAAGGAACCACCACCATCGATATCGAGGACAACGGCCCCGGCCTGCCCGAACAAGCCCACGCCAACCTGTTCCGCCCCTTCACCGGCTCCGCCCGGCGCGGCGGCACCGGCCTCGGCCTCGCCATCGCCCGCGACCTCGTGCGCGCCCACGGCGGCGAACTCGACCTCGTCGCCACCAGCGTCCGCGGCACCCTGTTCCGCATCACCATCCCCCAGGACATCACATGATCCCGCGTTCGGTGATGTCGGAGTGGGGAAGAGAAGGCGAGGGGCTCTGCCCCTCGACCCCGCTAAGGGCGCGGCCCTTAGAACCCTTGAGTTTAAGGCGAGAGGAGGGCGCGGCCCCGGTGGTTCCGTCGATCTCGCCTGGACAGCCCTCCTCTCGCCTTAAACTAGTGGATTCCAAAGGCTCCGCCTTTGGCGGGGGTCCAGGGGGCAGCGCCCCCTGGCCTTGCCGTCCCACCTCGAAATCACCGAACCCGGGAGCGCGTCGTGATGCGTGAGATGCGGGATTATCCGATTGCGGTGGTCGATGACGATTATGGGGCCGAGAGTGCGGCGGGGCGGGTGATCCGGGCGTTGGTAGCGTCGTTCGAGGCGCGGGGTCATGCGGTTCTGGCGGGATTGACGGTGGAGGACGCTCAGGCGGGGAGGGTGCTTTATACCGGTCTCTCGGCGGTGCTGGTTTCGATCGACGGGTTTGCCGACCGTGAGGCGTTGATTGCGGCGCTGGACCGGATTGTGGCGCTGGCTTTGGCGCGTGCGCCGGATCTGCCGGTATTTCTGTATGGCGAGCGCCGGATGCCGGATGATCCGCCGGTCGAACTGATGGAGCGGATCGACGGGTATCTATACCTGCATGAGGACAGTCCGGCGTTCATGGCCGGGTATGTGTCGAGTGCGATCCATCGGTATCTCGATGCGATGTTGCCGCCGTTCTTCAAGGCGTTGGCGCGGTATACCGATGCGGCGAAGTATTCCTGGCACACGCCCGGTCATGGTGGCGGGGTTGCGTTCATGCGCTCGCCGGTGGGGCAGGCGTTCCACCGGTTTTTCGGCGAAACCGCCCTGCGGGCGGATTTGTCGGTCTCGGTGCCGGAGCTGGGATCGCTGCTCGATCATGCCGGGCCGGTGCGCGAGGCCGAACGCGAGGCGGCGCAGAGTTTCGGCGCGGATTCCACCTTTTTCGTCACCAACGGCACGTCGAGCGCCAATAAAATCGTCTGGAGCGGGCTGGTCGGGCCGGGCGATGCGGTGCTGGTCGACCGCAACTGCCATAAATCGCTGGTCCATGCCCTGATCATGACCGGGGCGCGGCCGATCTATCTGCGGCCGAGCCGCAACGCCTACGGCATCATCGGCCCGATATCCAGCGCGCAGTTCGATGCCGCCGATGTCGCCGCGCAGGCGGGCGGGCGGGTGCGGATCGCGACGATCACCAACTCGACCTATGATGGCCTGTGCATCAATGCCGACGCGGTGAAGCAGGCGCTCGCTCCGGTGGCGGATGCGATCCATTTCGACGAGGCGTGGCTGGCGCAGGCGCATTTCCACGAATTCTATCGCGGTTTCTATGCCATGAGCGGCGGGGCGGGGCCGGTCGAACCGCTGGTCTTCTCGACCCAGTCGACCCACAAGGTGCTCGCCGCGTTCTCGCAGGCCTCGATGGTGCATCTGCGGGAAGGGACGGTGCATAAACTCGATCCCGAGCGCTTCAACGAGGCGTTCATGATGCATTCGAGCACCTCGCCCTGGTATGGCATCATCGCCTCGTGCGATGTCGCGGCGCGGATGATGCGGGGTGCAGCGGGGCGCACCCTGGTCGATGAAACCCTGCGCGAGGCGGCGGCGTTCCGGCGCAGCATCGCGGCGCTGGGCGCGAGTTTCGCGGACCGGGGAGAGTGGTGGTTCCGGCTCTGGGAGCCCGAGGGCGCCGGGCTGGACCAGGCCGACTGGGTGCTGAAGCCGGGCGATGCGTGGCACGGCTTCACCGATGTCACCGCCGGGTTTTCCCTGCTCGACCCCATGAAGGTGACTATTCTGTGCCCGGGTCTCTGCCCCGGTCTCAGCCCCGATCGGGGCGACGATGAGGGCATTCCCGCGCCGATCGTGGCGAAATTCCTGTGGTCGCGCGGCATCGTGGTCGAAAAGATCGGAACCTATCATTTCCTGATCCTGTTCACCCTGGGCGTCTCGCGCGGCAAATGGAGCAATCTGGTGACGGAACTGCTGGCGTTCCGCGCGCATTATCAGGCCAATACCCCGCTCGCGGATGTCATGCCCGAACTGGTCCGCGAATCCCGCGCCTACGAGCGGATGGGCCTGCGTGACCTGTGCGAAGCCCAGCACCGCGCCTACCGTGAGGGCGATGTCCTCGCGATCCAGAACGCGATGTTCGAGACTCTGCCCGAGCAGGCGATGACGCCGCAGCAGGCCCATGCCGAACTCGCCGGCGGGCGGATCGAACTGGTCCCGCTCGATCAGTTGCAGGGCCGGGTGCTGGCGCGGATGGTGGTGCCCTACCCGCCGGGAATTGCGCTGATCGTGCCGGGCGAGCGGGTCTCCTCACCGCTGATCGTCGAATATCTCCGCTTCGCATCGGCATGGGACCGCAAGTTTCCGGGCTTCGAGACCGACATCCACGGCGTCCGCAAGGACGAGGCGGGGGATTACTTCCTCGACTGCACGCTGGACTGAACGGCGGCGAGATTATCGAGGATCGGGCAATCGGGCTTGTCGTCGCCGTGGCAGTTGGCGGCGAGGTGGCGCAGCTGGCGGCTCATCGCCTGCAAAGCGGCGGCTTTTTCATCGAGTTCCGCGATATGGGCGAGGGCGATGGCCTTGACCTCGGCGGAGGGGCGCTTGCGGTCGCGCCACAGCGAGAGCAGCGCCCGGATATCGGCGATCGAAAAGCCGAGATCCCGGCTGCGGTGAATAAAGCCGAGTTCGTGGATCAGGCGCGGGTCGTAGAACCGGTAATTGTTCTCGCCGCGCACCGGCGGATCGATCAGGCCGATCTGCTCGTAATGCCGGATCATCTTCGCCGACACGCCGCTGCGGGCCGACGCTTCGCTGATCGTGATATGCGCACCCATCGCCACAGATTATGCCTGCCGCAGCGGGCTGACAACCGCCATCGCAACGCAACATTGTTCCGTCTCCCGCACTCCGCATGGCTCACAATTGCCCGGACCCGGTTGCAAAACCGCCGGATTTCGCTCATGCGATCGCCCATCACAGATCGACGCCCAAGGGAGACCGAACATGCGGGTTTATTACGACAGCGATGCCGATGTTAATCTGATCAAGGCCAGGAAGGTCGCGATCGTCGGCTACGGCAGCCAGGGCCACGCCCATGCGCTCAACCTCAAGGAGTCGGGACTCAAGGAACTCGCGGTGGCGCTGCGTCCGGGATCGTCGGCGATCGCCAAGGCCGAGGCCGCCGGCCTGAAGGTCATGACCCCCGACGAAGCCGCGAAATGGGCCGACGTCGTCATGATCCTCACGCCGGACGAAGGCCAGGGCGACCTCTATCGCGACAGCCTCGCCAAAAACCTCAAGCCGGGTGCGGCGATCGCCTTCGCCCACGGTCTGAACATCCATTTCAACCTGATCGAGCCGCGCGCGGACATCGACGTGTTCATGATCGCACCAAAAGGCCCCGGTCACACGGTGCGCTCGGAATATCTGCGCGGCGGCGGCGTGCCCTGCCTCGTCGCGGTGGCGCAGGACCCTTCGGGCAACGCGCTCGACATCGCGCTCTCCTACGCCAGCGCCATCGGCGGCGGCCGTGCCGGCATCATCGAAACCAGCTTCCGCGAGGAATGCGAGACCGACCTGTTCGGCGAGCAGGCGGTGCTGTGCGGCGGTCTGGTCGAACTGATCAAGGCCGGGTTCGAAACCCTGGTCGAGGCCGGCTACGCGCCGGAGATGGCCTATTTCGAGTGTCTGCACGAAGTGAAGCTGATCGTCGACCTGATCTATGAAGGCGGCATCGCCAACATGAACTACTCGATCAGCAACACCGCCGAATACGGCGAATACGTCACCGGCCCGCGCATGGTCACCGCCGAGACCAAGGCCGAAATGAAGCGCGTGCTCGACGATATCCAGAAAGGCCGCTTCACCCGCGACTGGATGCTCGAAAACCGGGTCAACCAGACCAACTTCAAATCGATGCGCCGTGCCAACGCCGCCCACCCGATCGAGCAGGTCGGCGAAAAGCTGCGCGCGATGATGCCCTGGATCAAGCAGGGCGCGCTGGTCGATAAGGCCAAAAACTGAGTCTACGCCGTTCGACCAAAAGTCTGCCGGTCCTTTTTTGCAAAAAAGGACCGCTTACTTTCCGCTCCGGAGGGACAATCGATGAGGATTGCCAGGGACGCGACCGAACTGGTCGGCAACACGCCGCTGGTGCGGATCAACCGGCTCGCAGCCAACCTGCCGGGCCAGATCGTGGCGAAGCTCGAATTCTTCAACCCGGCCAATTCGGTCAAGGACCGCATCGGCGTCGCGATGATCGATGCCGCCGAACGTGAAGGCCTGATCGACCAGGACAGCGTGATCGTCGAGCCGACCTCCGGCAATACCGGCATCGCGCTGGCCATGGTGTGTGCCGCCCGCGGCTATGGCTGCATCATCGTGATGCCGGATTCGGTGAGCCGGGAACGACGGGCGGTGCTGCGCGGCTACGGCGCCGAATTGGTGCTGACCCCCGGATCGGAGGGCATTTCCGGTTCGATCCGCAAGGCCGAGGCCATCGTCGCGTCCGGGCCGCAATATTTCATGCCCCAGCAATTCACCAATTCCGCCAACCCCGCGATCCACAAGCGCACCACCGCCGAGGAAATCTGGCGCGATACCGATGGCACCGCCGATATCCTGGTCGCCGGCGTCGGCACCGGCGGCACGATCACCGGGATCGGCACAGTGCTCAAATCCCGCAAGCCCGGCTTCCGCTGCATCGCGGTCGAACCCGAAGCCTCGCCGGTGCTCTCCGGCGGCGCGCCGGGATCGCACGGACTTCAGGGCCTCGGTGCCGGTTTCGTGCCGGAAATCCTCGATACCGAAATCTATGACGAGATCATCCGCGTCAGCAACGACAACGCCTACGAAACCGCACGCCGCGCCGCGCGCGAGGAAGGGCTGATGGTCGGCATCTCCTCCGGCGCCGCCCTCTGGGCCGCGATCGAGATCGCGAAGCGGCCCGACAGCGAAGGCAAGCTGATCGTCGCGATCATGGCCTCCTACGGCGAGCGGTACCTCTCCACCCCGCTCTTCGCCGGATTGACCGATTGATCGCAGCCCTCGCTCACCTCGTCATCGCGACCATCTCATCGCTCGGCTACGCCGGGGTTGCGGTGCTGATGGCGCTCGAATCGGCCTGCATCCCGATCCCCTCCGAAGTGATCCTGCCCTTCGCGGGATATCTGGTCTCGACCGGACGCTTCGATCTCTGGATCGTCGCCATCGTCGGCGCGATCGGCTGCAACATCGGCTCCACCCTCGCCTATGCCGTCGGCTATGCGGGCGGGCGGCCTCTGGTCGACCGGTTCGGCCGCTACATCCTGCTCGACCAGACTGAGCTTGCCCGCGTCGAAACCTTCTTCGCCCGCTACGGCAGCCTCACCGTGCTGATCAGCCGGATGCTCCCGGTCATCCGCACCTAC
The DNA here is from genome assembly GCF_033842475.1 of Acidiphilium acidophilum. Lineage (NCBI taxonomy): Bacteria > Pseudomonadati > Pseudomonadota > Alphaproteobacteria > Acetobacterales > Acidocellaceae > Acidiphilium > Acidiphilium acidophilum. The sequence continues at coordinate 209,367 of NZ_JAWXYB010000018.1, forward strand.
ATCGCCCTGCCCGCCGGGGTCGCGCGGATGAATATCTGGAAATTCGAAATCTACACCTTCGTCGGCTCGCTTCCCTGGTGCCTCGCCCTCGCCTATGTCGGCCTGCGTCTCGGCCGCGCCTGGGAGACCAACCCGCAGCTGCACAGCGTCATGCACATCTTCACCCTGGCAACCGTTGCGGTGCTCGCGGCCTTCGCCGCCTGGTACGCGCTCCGGCTCTGGCGCCGCCGCCCGGCGCGCTGAGCCGCGCTATTCACACGCGCATCGCCTCCTGCGGCGTGGTGAAGCGCGCGGCGGTCTGGTCCGATGTGCTCAATGCCAGATAAGCGATCGAGGCGACCACGGCGGAAACCGCGAACGAAATATCGCCATACCCGGGATGGGTCGCCGCGAACGCGCCCACGAACAGCGGATACTGGTTGAAAAACGGCACGCTCGCCGCAATCCCGATGATCCAGGCCAGAAACCCGGCGCTGACCGCATTGAGCCGCGAATGACGCCGCCCGAAATGACCGATCAGCGTCACCGCAATCCAGGGCGCGGTCCAATAGCCGAGAAAGAACAGGAAATCCTGATAATTCTTGATGAAATTGGTTGCCGCGAGCACCGAGATCACCGTCCCGATCGCCCCGCACACCAATGCCGCCTGCCACTGCCGCAACCGCACCCCGAGGGCGAGCGAAGACAGCGTCGCCGAATAGATATTCAGGATATTGGCGCTGATCGTCCCGATCACGATGGCAATGATCAGCGGCGCATGAAACCACCCCGGCATCCAGCTGGTGAACAGGTCGGATGGTTTGCTCAGCGCCACCGTCGCGCCGATGATCGCGCCGAGCACTTCCATCCAGATGCACGAGATCAGCGTACCGGCAAACGCATTGACGAACACCGCCCGCTTGGTCGCGCCGATCTCGCCCTGATGCTTCAGATAGCGGGTATAATCCGATGAATAGGGAATCCAGCCCAGCACATAAGCAACCACGACCGAAAGCGTGAGAATGAACGCCCCTGAAGTCCCGCCGACGTTTTTCAGCAATTTGGGCTGTGCCGCCGGCAGATGGCCAATATGGGTGGCGGCGATCACGCTCAGCACCACGAAGATCGCGACCAGCAGGTAGAAAAAATACTTCTCGGCGGCATGGATCAGATCATGGCCGATCACCGCAATCGCCACCTGCACGACGCAGAGCACCAGAATATCGGGGATCAGCGGCGTATGCAGCATGTATTGGAGCGCGTAACCGCCGATGATGGTATTGACCCCGAACCACGAGAACCCGCCGAAAAAATTCAGAAACGACGGCAGCTTGTTGCCCTTCCGCCCGAACCACGCCGCGCCCTGGATCATCTGCGGCAGCCCGTATTCCACCCCGAAGGTCGAAAACGCGGCGAGCAACACGGCCCCGATGATATTCCCGAGCACGATCGCGCTGATCGCATCGGTGGCGGAAAGCCCGAACACCCCGGTCGCGAGCGCCCCGGTGGTAATCGTCGCGAATTCCACATTGGCCGCCATCCACAACCCGAACAACGCGCGTGGCCGGCCATGCGATTCCGCAGCGGTCACCGGCATGATGCCCTTGGATTCGACGGTCAGGGGTGCGGTATCTGCCATGATTGATCCTTGCGACGAGGGTACGGGAGCGCGATAAAAATCCAGAAAGTCCAAAGCAAAAATCGTGCCTGCCAATCTGCAGCCCGCGCGGCGGAATCGGCCCCCGATCATGACAAAATGGTTAAACCAGCGCCAGTCCCTGCCCGGAAATTGCTCAGATCCATCCCGCCGCCCGGTTCGGCTTGTCAGGATATTTTACACCGCCTCCCAGCCGAAACTGCAAGACACTGAATTGGCGTGATATTTATTTTGGCACAATTATTGCTTTATGATCACAAGGACGGACTATGGACAAGACTATTCGGTTCGTGACTCTCGTATCATTTCTACAGACCACCCCAAGGAGCGGCAAATGAACTTCAAACCAGTTTTGGCGATTGTCGCCGCCGGCACCATCGCCGCGCTGGCCGGCATGTCGAGCGCATCGGCAGGGCCGCTGAATTTCGCCTTCTCGATCACCGGCACGGGCACAAATCCGGGCAGCGTGACCGGCGAAATCGAAGGACTGACCAACAACGCCACCACCGCCGCAAGTGCCGTGATCATCACCTCCGACACGATCGGCTTTCCATTCATCCAACCGTACAATACCGTCGGTGACGTCTTCTCCGGACTGAATTCTTTCCAGGTTACAAGCGGCAGCATCACGGATTTTATATATTTCGCCGGCACTGCGGATAGCAGCTACGATCTGCTCTTCAACTACCTCGGTCTCAACGGGCTCACCACCGAGACCGGTTCGGTCTTAAACAACGACGGCGTCAGCGGCATCACATTCACCCCGCTCGATGTTCCGGAGCCCGGCTCCCTCGCCCTGCTCGGCACCGGCCTGCTCGGCCTGGCGCTGATCCTGCGCCGCCGTCAGGCTAAGGTGCCGCCCCGCGCCTGATCGGCAGGTGCGCTGCCTCCCATGCCGCAATCGAGCCGGGGTAATAATCGACAGTGCCCCGGCCGAGCAGATACCGCGCCACGAACACCTGCTCAGCGCTCAGCAACCCCGAGCCGCAATAAAACATCACGGTCCGCCCGCGCGTAAGCCCATGCGCCCGGTAGAGCGACCGCAGCGCAGCAACCGGCCGGTACGCATAAAACGTCGGAAACGTCTGGTCGAATGTCGGCTGCTCGTCGAACAGTAACCCGCTCGGAACATCGATCGCCCCCGGAATATGCCCGGCGCGATACCCCGAACCCGCCCGCGCATCGACGAACAAAACCCGATGCCCCTGCCAGATCCGGTGAACCCGCGCCGTCCCATCGATCCACCCCGGCACCGCCCTCGTGTCGCGAAACCCGCTCGGCGTCACCGCCGGCGGCGCCGCATGGCTGAGCGGAAACCGCGCCTGCACCCATCCCCCGGTGCCGCCATCGAGCAGCGAAACATCGCCGAACCCCGCAGCGCGCAGAATCAAAAACGCCCGCGCCGCCAGCCCCGCACTGTAAATACTGTCATCGGCCGTGGTGAGCACGACATGATCGGACGGGCTCAACCCCAACCGATCCACCACCGCCGTCACCCCCCGATCCCCCGGCCACGCCCGACGACCCCCCGGCAGATCGACATAACCCCCCAGCCGCGCCGTATCCCACAACCGCGCCCCCGGAATATGCCCCCCACCCCGATAAGCCGCCCCGCTCGCATCGATACTGACAACAACAACCCCCGCATCCCCCTCATGCGCCCGCAGCCACCCCGCCGAAACCAACGGCTGTGAACTCACCGCCGCACTGGCCCCCCACGGCACCAGCGCAACCACGGCAATCAAAACAAGGCTCAGAAACTTCAAGAGGGACAAACGCTGAACTCCGAATGAGGATATCGCTCAAATGGCATGCCCAACCGAAAAGGTAACTGCCACGCATCTCGCAAGCCACAACTTTTGTCACCAGAAGCGCCCGCCCCCCCCAACAAATGATAGTGATCGGACATCGTGGACGGGCCTACCCGTCGGACTGAATGAGAACCCAAACGCATGAACAAGAACATAAAGAACTTCTTTTTTGTAAAAAGAAGCAAAAAACTTTATAAATTGATTTATAAAATGGCCAATAGACTGGACGAATTGCCGCAAAAATACTTCCACAACTATAAAACTACTTATTCAGTGAACTTTCGATCTCAGAACGAAATTCTACTGCCTGAGCATTATCAGACCAAGGCAAACGAAAATCCGGGCCGTCAATAAGGTCATGAACCATCTTGATGCTGTCAGAAATTTTTTTTTCGTCGGTAAAGTAGCTTTCTTCGGCGCTAACAACGAAGTTTCCACTGAGTAGATAGTACATAGGCGTAAATTCTGTCTCTGAAATCGAATAGCCTCCAAACCTGTTTCTAACAAATCTCATTGAATGCTCAACATGTTCTCCTCCCAACTTTCCGAATCTTGAGTCCATGTACCCCACGTAGCTTAGCGCGTAAGACGAAAATGCCGCGCATTGCGCTGTGGTATTACACGATTCGTATGGCGATATCGCACTGCCATCGCCACCAACAAAGCTGTTAGCAAACCATGGGGCAGCGTAGCCAACGTGTCCCAGTCGCGAAGCTGCGTCCACCCACGACGATTCCCAATCCTGCGAAATCGGGTAAGTATCATCTTCCAATATTATGCACACGTCGGCTCGACAAACTCGATCTAGATAAAATAACAGTCGGTTTTTGTTCCAAGCGGCACCGTGGTTGCGGCCCGTTATTGTGTTCGAAATTCTAGTGCCAAATTGTTCGATGACGTGCATTGTGTCATCACTCGATCCGTCGTCCGCCACTACGATGTCAACATCGGTCGGCGTATTTAGAAGAATATTCTCCAATGTTACCTTCAGCTTCTTCGAGCGATTAAAGGTTGCGACGCCGACACCGATGCGCACCTTGCAGGTCCTAACGGTGCGCCACGATCGTTACCATCGGCGGCCTGTCCGCCATGGCTTTCGGTGAATGCAGCGTCATCGCCTGCCGCCCAAACCCGAGACGCCTGAGCATGATTTCGAATGCGCTTGCCGAATAATTCCACCAATGAATGTGGCCGATTGGCGGGTCCGATGTGCCAATCTGCATAAGACCCGGCAATTGTGGGATCGGTGGCAAAGACACGAGGTCGGTGATGATCATGGTATCCCGGATCAGCGCCGCCGCCTCCCGCAGCGCCTGGAACGGGTTCGAAAGATGGACTAGGATTGCGCCAAAGATCAAGATATTATAACGGCCCACGTCTTTGGGTTGGTAAAAGATGTGCCAGTCAGCATTTATCACAATAACAACAGCCAAAATATTCTGACATTTCAATTTGTAAAAACTTGAAGAATCATTGGACCTGAAACTGAATTCATCTTCTACTCAAAACCAAAACATCTTGATGCTTGAGTGCAAAAACCGGAAACCATGCCTTGATTTCCAAATCGGGCGTCCAGTGCTCGCAGATGTAGGAGATGTCGTGGAAGGCGGCGCCATAATACATCGGAAGCGCTGCTTCGAATTCATTTTTGCCGACCACATGGAAGAAGCCCTTTGATTCCATCTCGGACCGGACATGGGCGCTCTCGTCATTGAGGTCCATCGTCAGCAGAGATTTGGCGTAGTCGGCCACGACCTTGCTCCCGTGGATCGAAGCGATCAGAAGTCCGCCGGGCTTTAGGATACGGGCGAGTTCGTTCAACCATGCGAACTGGACGTCTTCAGGCAGATGGGTGAACACACTATGCGAGAGGACGAGATCGACTGAACTGGACTCGATCATTCCAGCGGGTGGCAGATCGGAGAGCGGGTGCACAACAACGCCGGGCAGATTCTCTGCCAACCATGCAATCGCTTCATGATCCGGATCAAGGCCAATAAGGCGTTGTTCCGAGCTCACAAGCTGGCGGAGATGATTGAGCAACCTGATGTCTGGAAAATAGGGCGAGCGGGGGTCAGGCATCCTGGTAGTCCCACTTGATGTAGCCCTTGGTGTCGGCGGCCCATTTTTCATCGATTTCGACGAGGACGGCGCTGACGAGGCGTTCGAGGGAGGCTTCGTTGGGGAAGACCCTGATTTTGGTGGTGCGGCGTTTGAGTTCCTGCTGGATGCCGCGTTCCATGGGGTTGGAAGTGCGAAGCCGGCGCTGGTGGGGTTCTGGCAGTGTGAAGACGGTGAGGCCTTCGGGGATATTTCGTTCGAGCCAATCGGCGAGCTTTGGTGCGGTGTCGCGATAGGCATTGACGAGGGTTGTGAGAGCGATCTGGGCAGCGGCGAGGGAATTTGCGTTCCAGACGGTCCGGAGTTCTGCGCCGATGCGTTTGCGGATGGCGTGGTTGGGGGCGTGGTGGATGGCGTTTTGGGCGAGGTGGAACTGGCATCGTTGCCAGTGTGCGGCGCCGAAGACGGCGCGGCGTGCGGCGTGCAATCCGGCATGGTCATCGGAGACGATGAATTCGACGCCTCGCAGGCCACGCTGATGGAGGCTTTCGAGGAAGGCACGCCAATGGACTTCGGCCTCGGAAAGGGCGACCGAGACGCCGAGGACACGGCGGCGTTCATCGGGTCCGATGCCGATGGCCGAGAGCACGGCGGCATCGCGGACGACGCCATTATCGCGCATTTTTTCATATCTGGCGTCGAGGATGAGGTAGCGGATCTCGGCGAGGGGTCGGGTGCGCCAGGCGGCGAGTTCGTCATCGAGCAGCTTGCTGGCGCGGCTGACCTGAGCGGAGGAGAGGCTTTCGATGCCGAATTCGCGCATGACGGCCTCGACGTCGCGGGTGGAGACGCCTTTGATGTACATTTCGGCGACGGCGACCATGACGGCGCGGACCGAGCGTCGGCCGCGTTCGAGGGACTGTGGGTAGAAGGGTTCGCCCACGTGACCGGCGGTTTTGGGGACATCGACGGTGATCGACCCGGCCGGGGTATCGATCCGCTTGGGCTTGTAGCCATTGGCGTAACCCTGACGATCGGGGTTGCGCTCGTAGTGACTGGCGTGGAGGAAGCGTTCGCGCTCGATCTGCATGGCGAGTTCGAAGGTCCTGGCAAATACCGTGGCGATATCGCCTGCGCCGTTTTCGATCAGATGTTCCAAAAGTGCCTCGATAATCGTATCCTTTTTGGCGTCCATTCATCGGTCTCCATGTTGGTGTGAACAACTGCATGGAATACCAGAATGAACAGCCCTTGCCGGGGCATGCCCCGGCAAGGGCACCAACTCCCAACCCAAAATGAATTTCCAGACGTCAGGTTACACCACCACGGAGATGCCTCAGCGCGCGCCCGCACCCGCAACCAAAATCGACGATTGTACCGAAATCCGCAAGTTCTTTACCCTGGCTGGCAAGGATGCGCTGCCATTCGCCGACCGTAAGGCTCCCCGATTGATCGAACCACGCAGGATCACGACTGCCACTGACACGGGCGCGTAGATCTTCGGGGGGCATATGGGAGGCGGAGTTTATCACATTCATCGAAAATTCCTGCCGGTATGTGGTTTTTTGAGCTAATGAATCAGTATCGCGACGCGGTCTCAAACACAACTAAAAATTGCTTATTTCGGCGATTTGTCGTGTTCATGATGCTCGGTTGGGTTATATATAAATTAGGTATAGGGAAGGAACGGTGTCGATGACTCACGATCTGGTAGCCGCCGACGTCATCGGATTGATCAGCAAAACCTTCGGCATCGACCCCGGCAAAATTTCACGCGAAACTCAGGCTGCCGATGTGGATGGTTGGGATTCACTCTCTCATGCAGTGCTACTGTCCTCCATAGAGCGCCATTTCGGCATTCGCCTCGATCTCGATCGTGTCTTCGACGTAGAGAATGTCGGCGATTTGATCGATTGCGTCGAAATTGAGCTTAAAAATAAGTCCCCGCTTGAGGCTAAAAATTGATGCGTGTTGCGGTCATTGGCAACTGCCATGCGGATATCGTGGCACAGGTTGTGCGAATGGCATTGCGATCCTCGCAGTCCTTGGATTGCCGCCACATCGTGAGTTATGAAAGCACGACCGCGGTGGACCAGCAGTTCATCGCAGAAGCAGATCGGACATTGATCCAGGTCACTGATTTCAAAAACAGCCGTCCCGGTGCGCAAGATCAAGCCATAAACTATCGCAATCCGGGTTATTTTCCTCTCGTCGCGGTGAATTTTCTCTATCCAGGGGCAGGAAAACCCCATCCGCGTGCAAGCGAAAGCCGCACACCTTATTGTCCGAGCGGCTATTTCGAAGGACAGGTCAGTGATCAGCTATTGATCAGGCTGATGACTGAATACCCCCACGATTCCAGCGCTTCCCTCGTCCAGCGCTATCTGGACGCGGATTACGCGAAAATCGTCGATCTCGACCGGATCTTCGAAATGAACCGGATCAAGTCGCAAAGGATCGGCGCTGCGGCATCGATGGATTTGTGGCCCAAGATCGAAGCCATGTTTCGTTATGTGCCGTTGTTCTGGACCTACCTTCACCCTGCCGGTTCGTTATTGCGAGATATCTGCCGCCATGCGCTGCGCCAGCTCGACGTAAGCCTGAGTGAAGTTGAAATCGAGGCGGCGGTTGATACCGTCAAGGAACCTTTGGGATTTGCGCATATGCCAATTCATCCCAGCATCGTGCGGCATTTCGGAATTGAATGGGCGACGCCGCGCTATCGTTACCGGATGATGCCGGAGGGGCGTTTCACCGTCAGCGAGTTCGCGCTCCGATACGTCACTTTCGAACATAACGATGATCTCAACCGCTTGATTTTCAACATTCATAACAATATCGAGCTTAACCCATATTTAGCAGTGCCTCGAATAAACCGCATAATATCAGCATCTTACACTCTTAAAAAAATCCGAGTGGCACTACAAACATATCCAAAGGGGATCAGACGGTGAGTTTCTGGATCCCTCCTGGCGAGGCATTGAGTGCCAACGCATCATAAATCCGGCGCAAGGCTGGTTCGGCGACTGTGGCCTTGCGGACATGCAGGGTGCGACCGTCGCGCTGCTGGAAGGTTGCGGTGATCCGTTGCTGCACCGAGATGATTTCGCGCAATCGGGTCCATGACAGGGGCTCCCCTGCCGCTTTCAGTTTATGCCGGATTGCCTGGACCAGTTGATAGGCCAGCACGGTGATGAACAGATGCCCTTCGGTGCGGTCCGCTTTGTGATGGAACACCGGTCGGAGGCCGAGTTCCGATTTGAGACCGCGGAACACCGCCTCCAGATCGGTCAACATGGTGTAGGTGTGCCACAAGGTGGCGGCGTCCCAGGTGGTTTCATTGCTGCGCAGACAATAGACCCCGGGATGTGTCAGCATTGAACCCTCGAGTGGAACCTTGACCCAGGTGATCGACGCGGCCTTGGTTCCGGTCTCATCGGGAGTCACGATGATCTCGTAGTGTTGCCCGATGCCGCTGCTCTTCTCTATCAATCGGCCGATGCGTCGCTGGATATCAGCCAGGTTTTTCTGTCCGTGGGGTTTTGCCAGTCCGTCGACGAGCGTGGTGAGACCGGCCTCGAACCGGGTGATGAACCGATCAGTGATTGCGGTCTCCTTGGTCTTGCGCCCCTCGGAATGGCAATAGAGCCGAACCTCCGTGCCATCCTCGCTCAGCACACGTTGCAATTGGACCGTCTCGTTCGACGCGGTCAGCGTGCTGATCGCCTGTGTTGGCGGCGGTGAGAATCCGCGCATAAACGGCGCGTAGCTGCCGAGTCCATTTAAATGGACGGCACTGACCGGCCTTTACGGCAACCTGGACCCGGCGCCTAAATCACACGAGAACCAGATCGGCCGGGTACGAGGTCCGTCAGGAAACGCAGAACGTTCGAGGATTTGAATCAGCTGGGGAAGTGAGCAGTTGTTGGACCAGATGACCAAAGACAGTGTGAATTGCGTCAGCAGGTCATGCTCGGCCGCAGGCGTTGATGGAATAATCTGCAGAATGTTCGTTTGCAGTCGCTGTCTGTGCCAAGTGCTTGTCTGCCCACAGTGCGACCGAGGTCAGATCTACTGCATGCGAACTTGCGCCCGGGAAGCTCGTCGTGAACGGCAAAGAGAAGCTCGCCGACGTTATCAGGCAACCCCGCGAGGACGTGTCATGCATGCGGCGAGAAATCGCCATTACCGCGCTCGGGCGGTCCGCGTGACGGATCATGGTCCTGCTAAGCAACCGGAAACCGCGCTTTCGCGTGGATTGGCAATCGCCGGGGCTTCGCGAAAGCCCTGGACCAGCAGTACTCCCCCAGGACATCACCTCTGTCATCGTTGCGGTCGCTCCGTTTCACCTTTCGTGCGCTTGACAGGTCTCCGGCCTCAACGTCGCCCGAGCCGGATTGCCAGGATTGATCAAAACGACACCGGCGCGCGACGCCCACCCTGAAAGCGCCAGCGCCACTGATACAACACCAATCCTGTAGTTCGATCAGCACGGCCATCCTGTCGTCCCGACCTGCGAATTCCGACGCTGTCGCGCGCAGCGGCGGTCAAGGATGGCCGAAGGCCACCGCGCTCTTGCGCGGCGCGAAGCGTCCTTGACGGCTGCGAGCACGGCAGCAGCCTCAGAGCAGAGGGACAGCTACCCACTGCCACTGCCTCCTCCGCCAACTCTCCCACACCGTGTCAAACTGCCCCGCACTCATTAAGTCAATTCACTATGGTAACTATCCCGCGCCGTTTATGCGCGGATTCTCACCGCCGCCAACAGCCTGATCCGGATCGAACTGGCGGGTGCGTTCGCGGCTGACCACCAAGTAACGGTATCCGTGTTTTATGAGCCAGGCGACGTTGGCTGCGGTCGCGATGCCGGCATCCATGATGACCAGCGCCCCCTTGGGAGCGGTGAGGCCGTCGAGCATCTCCTCAAGGGTCGTGGCTTCACCGACATTGCCGGCGAACATCTTTGAGCGGCGCACGAAGCCGCTGCCATCGAGGACCAGGCCGAGGGTAACCAGAGGGCAGTCGGTTCGCTTCTCCTTTGATCGACCGCGAGCAGCCTTGGCGTTACCGCTGGCGGTACCTTCGAAATACGTGTTGGTCAGATCGTAGAGGGTGACGGTAACCGGCAGTCCAAACAAATCCTGGATCCGGCTGAACAGTGCGGTCTCGATCTTGTCACGGTGTCGCACAAGAAGGTCGGAGGTCCGATACAGACGGATCAACGGCATGGCTTCGAAGTCCACGTCCAGCAGTTCGCCGAGGGCACTGCGCTCGCGCAGCCAGCGCCAGGTTGCGAGTTCGCTGCCCGGCGCTGCCATGCGACCTATGAGGCTGCCGACCACCGCGGCTCGCTGGACACCATTGAAATCGAGATCGCGGAGAATCTGATCGATTCCCAACCAGTTCATCGCTGCAAGGCCGACCGCTTCGACCCCGACCGACCGGGGCCGGATGAGTTGCAGCGAGGCGATGTCGACCTCGGCGTAAACTGCAGATGGCGCGGCAGGTGATGGGAATAAGGATGCCTGAACGGCGGTCGACGGGGTCGGTGGAGCTTGGTGTCCAGCATCCGATCGGGCTGCCCCTGGCTGGGCCGCAATAAGACGGGCGGCATATCGTTGAGCCAAGGTCTCGATGATCTCGGGTTCTGCGAGCATACCGACCTGTCCGGCAAGCAAGGCGTCTATCCTGGCGCACAGGGCCTGCCAGTCGCTCTGTGGCAGGTCGAACTGGCGGCCAAGGTTGAGCAGGGTGATCTGGCGGACCTGCTTACCGATGCGCTCGGAGGCGACGAGGCGATAGGTGAAGTATGTTTCGTTATCGGACTTATTCCGGGTTTTTGTTTTGCGGATAAACATTGCCGAGACATGAGGCTGGTGCCGTGGGGGGTCAAGGGATCATCAATAATATTATGGCACTACAAATAAAAGCAAAACATAAAGTATACAATATCAATATGTTATGCGCTTTGGTTGCAAATTATGATCGTTTTAGTGCTAAAGATGGGTTAATACGACAATCACGGATATCGAACGGATCGTCGCGTTCCACGGGGCGACAGGCGACATCCTGATCAACCTCGCCATTGCGCTGTGGAAGACAGGTCAGCTCGACCGAGCCATCGATGTCGCGGTACGCGCGTTGGAAACCGACAAAACGCAGTCGGAGTGGGCGGATTTCCTGTGTATTCTGATGCGCCAGGCGGGACGCGTTTACGAGACCGGCTCTCCGGGCGAGGTGACGGCAGCGCTCACCAGCGAGCCGTGTGCCGCCTGAAACACCGCCCGCTCCGCCACATACCGCCTCAGATTCTCCGCCCGCGAAATCTTGCCGCTGGTGGTCTTGATCAGCCACCCCGGCGAGACGATCAACGCCTCATAAACCGTCGCCGCGAATTCGGCGTTGATCGCGGATTTGATCGCGCGGCTCAGCGCGCTCCGGGCTGTCACATCCATCGTATCCGCCTCCGCGATCACCACGAGCGACTGGCTCCCGGTCTGCGGGTTGAACGGCGCAATCGCCACCACCCGCCCCGGTTTCACATCACAATGAGTATTGATGCAGAACTCGGCATCATGGGCATAAATATTCTTGCCGTGAATGATCAGCAAATCATCGGTGCGCCCGGTAATGAACAACTCGCCCTGATCCAGAAAGCCCCGATCGCCGGTATGATACCACCCGGCCTCCAGCTTGCCCGGCGGCATCTCCAGCCGGAAATACCCGTCGAACATGGTCGCACTCGCAATCACGACAGTCCCGACCTCACGATCCGCACAGGCGGCCCCATCGGCATCGAGAATCCGCAGCCGCACCCCTGACATCGGCGGCCCGCACGAAATCATATCACGTCCGGCGGCGTCGGGTGCCGCAGCGCGAACCACCCCATCGCGATCCAGCGCCTCCGCGTCGGCACAAATTATGCGCGGCGCTTCGCCAAGCCGCGTCTGCGTCACCATGAACACGGTCTCGGCCATCGCGTAGCTGACCTGCGGGGCCGCAGCCGCCAGCCCGTGCGGCGCAAAATGCCTGCCGAACGCCTCCAGCGTCGCCGATTTGCACGGTTCCGAACAATCGATCACCGCCCGCAACGAAGACAGATCATACCGCGCCTCGGGCGGCGTCATCCGGATCAGATGGTGAAACGCGAAATTCGGCAACCAGCAGAGCGTCGCCCGAAAATCGCCGATCGCCTCCAGCAGGCTCGCCGGCCAGCGCACCCACGCGAACGGATCGATCGTGACCACACTGATGCCGAGCAGGGCAGGGGCGACGAAGCAGGCGATCAACCCCATGTCATGATAAATCGGCAGCCACGAGGCAATCACATCGCCCCCGGTCATGCCAAGGGTTTCCGCCATCGCATCGACATGATCGAGCACCGTGCCATGCGACAGCATCACCCCCTTCTTGAGCCCGGTGGTGCCCGAACTATGCTGCAGGAACGCAATGTCCCGCCGGTCGGGCGAAACGACAACCCCAGGATCGAACGGCGGCAGCGGCGTTTCGATATCATGCCTCTTATGCCGACATCGGCATAAGGGCCATAATGCCGAGATCCGGATTATGCCGCATCTGCTCGGCAGGGCGCGGTTGACGGTATGATCGCACCAATCCCATTCGGCATAATCTTCGTCGCTCCAACAACCATGGAGCACGACGATCATGCCTCAATATTTGCAGACCTGCATCGAGCCGTATCTGGACTCGTTCGCCGAGAGCTTTGCGGCGGAGAATTACACCGCCGGCACGGTCAAGACCTACCAATCGATCCTGCGGAAGGTGGGGCACGCGATGGATGTCGAGGGCATCAGTCCTTCGGCGTTGACGCTCGACATGGCCGAGCATCTGGGACGCAAGGTGCCGCGCAAGAAGACGGGCTCGGTATGGCCGTATAGGTTGGCCCGACGGTTCGCGCAGCATCTGCTCGATATCGGCGTCACGCAGCCGGTGCCGTTGACCGAGGCGCAGCAGGCGCGCGCTATCCTGCTGGCGAACTTCGAGACCTATCTGGTCAAGCATCGCGGCCTGAGTCCGCGGACGATCTATCACACGCTGCGGTTCGCCAACCGGTTCCTCGATCATCGCTTTGGTGATGCGATAGTTGATCCGGGGCGGTTGCGGCCTGCCGACGTGATCAGCTTCATCGAGCATGTGTTGGCAGGCGCGCGTCGCGACAAAACGGTGGCAACGCATGTTCGTATCTTCCTGCAATATCTGTTCGGCAGCGGCGCGACAGCGACCAATCTGGCGCTGAGCGTACCTAGGGCGGCGAAGCGCTGGGGCGCACGACTGCCGCGCCATCTGTCGCCCGAGGGCGTCGAGGCGGTGCTCGCCTGCGTGCGCGACAGCCCCCGGCACGGCGCTCGGGACTATGCGATGCTGCTCATCATGGCCCGGCTCGGCTTGCGCGCTGCCGAGGTCATCGCGATCCAGCTGGACGATATCAACTGGCGCGCGGGCGAACTCTTGGTGCGTGGCAAGGGGAAGCTCCACGATCGCGTGCCGATCAGCGCGGAGGTTGGCGAGGCCCTCAGCCGCTATCTGCGCGAGGAACGCGGACCCGCGTCCTGCCGCACGATGTTCGTCACCCATCGCGCGCCGTACCGTCCGTTCAAGGACAGCCAGATCGTCAACGCCGTTCTCAAGGATGCGCTGAAGGCGACTGGCCAGAAGCCGGTAACGCCCTATGTGGGATCGCACCTGCTGCGTCATAGCCTTGCCACCCAGTTAGTGAACTCGGGTGCATCGCTCGACGAGGTGGGCGATGTGCTGCGGCACCGCTCACGCACATCAACGATGATATATGCCCGTCTCGACATCGATGGGCTGCGGTCAGTGGCAATGCCTTGGCCCGGGGCGGGAGGCGCGCAATGAGCCTCACCTCCCAACTCGACCGCTATCTGGCTGTGCGGCGCCGCCTCGGCTACGACCTGAGCACCAGCGAGCGCATCCTTCGCCGCTTCACCCGGTTCGCCGACAGCGAGCGTGTGACGCATATCGACACGGCGCTGTTCCTGCGTTGGCACGCTACGCTCGGCGAGGCCAACGGCATGACGCGAGCGGCGCGGCTTACCGCCGTGCGCCTCTTCGCGCAGTGGCTGAGCAGCTTCGATCCGGCGCATGAACCCCCACCACGGAGCCTGTTGCCGGACACTGTCATGCGCTCGCGTCCGCATATCTACAGCAATGCCGAGGTCGCTTCGATTATCGCGGCCGCAAAGGCGCTGCCGTCGATCTGCGGGTTGCGCGGGCTGACCTGCTCGACGCTGTTCGCGCTCATCGCGGTCACGGGCTTGCGCATCAGCGAGGCGCTCGCGCTCGATAGGAACGACCTCGACGCCGATAATGGTGTGCTGCGCGTCCGACAGGGCAAGAACGGCAAGGAGCGGTTGCTGCCGCTCGACCCCAGCACCGTCGAGCGACTGCTCAACTATCGCATCGAACGCGATCGGCTAATCGGTCATCCGGCGGTGCCGCTGTTCGTAACCGACAAGGCGACCCGGCTCACCGACTGCACGGCCCGCTACAACTTCGCGCAGGCGTGCCAGCAGATCGGCTTGCGATCCGAGCAGCAGTACCATCGGCATGGCCGAGGGCCACGCATCCACGATCTGCGCCACACCTTCGCCGTGCGCACGATGATCGACTGGTACCGGACCGGCAAGGATCCGGCGCGCGAGATGATCCGGTTGACGACCTATCTGGGTCATAGCAGTCCCTCTGGAACATACTGGTATCTGGAGGCGGTCCCGGAACTGCTCGATCTGGCGATAGCCCGTGCCACCGCGAGCGGCGGGGAGTTGGCACAATGAACGCCGTCACCTTGCCCGCGCTGATCCAGCGCTTCTTCACCGACCGGCTTTGCACGCAACTGGAGGCGAGCCGACATACGGTCGCCGGCTATCGCGATACGTTCCGGCTGCTGCTCAGATATGCGAGCGCCCGCCGCAAAAAGCCGCCGGTCAACCTGACGGTCGAAGACATCGACGCCGATCTGGTCGCAGACTTCCTCACCCACACCGAGACCGCGCGGGGTAATAGCGCTCGTAGCCGCAACACCCGGCTCGCCGCCATCCGATCGTTCTTTCGCTTCGTCGCGATGACCGATCCGACCTGGCTGCTGCACTGCCAGCGTATCCTCGCCATGCCCAACAAGCGCTATGTGAAGCGTGCGGTCACGTTCCTCGATGCCGAGGAAATGGCGGCGTTGCTGGCGGCCCCGGATCGTACGACATGGGCGGGGCGGCGCGACCATGCTCTGCTGCTGCTCGCGATCCAGACAGGCCTTCGGGCTTCCGAACTGGTCGGTCTCACGCAGGGCGATGTCGTGCTGGGGACCGGCGCGCATATCCGTTGCATGGGTAAGGGCCGGAAGGAGCGCGCCACCCCGCTTCGCCGCGAGACAGCCAAGCTGCTGGCAGCGTGGATTGGCAACGACAAAGATGCGGACAAGCCGCTGTTCCCCTCGATCCGGGGCGAACGGCTGAGCCGTGACGCTCTTGAACATCTGGTCCGCAAACATTGCCTCACGGCGTCGCGCGCCTGCCCGAGCATCGGCACCAAGCGGGTCACGCCACATACGCTGCGCCACAGCACGGCGATGGACCTGCTTCACCACGGCGTCGATCAAGCGGTGATCGCGCTCTGGCTTGGTCACGAAAACATCGAGACCACCCAGATCTACATCCATGCCGACATGCGGATGAAAGAAAAGGCGCTCGCTCGCGTCGCCGCCCCAGCCACGCCGCCAGGCCGGTTCCGGCCCGACGATCAACTCCTCGCGTTCCTGGAAGCGCTCTGATTATGCCGAACAGCCGCATGGCCAATGCCGGGCTATCCGGCCTCCAGCTGAGGCCATGCGGCATAATCCGGATCGCGGCATTATGACAAAGATCATGAAAATCAGCCAGATACTCACCGATCAACCCGATATTGAAACCATCCGCGACAATCAGCGCAACCTCGATCCGCGCGAACAACGTCCCGTGCGACGCCCAGAATATCCCGGCATCCTGCTTGGGGCTGAGCGGCGGAAAGAACGCCGGAATCGCCCCGATCATCATCGCCCCGAAAAACGCCGGCGCCGCATCGCGATGAGTGGGCAGCATCAAAGCAACCACCTGCCCCCGCCGCACCCCCCGCGCCGCAAAAGCCCCCGCAAACCCCACCGCCCGCCGATGCACCTCACCAAACGTCACCGGATGCCCGGGATTATCATGCAGAATGATGAACGGATGATCGGCCCGCTCGCGCGC
Source organism: Acidiphilium acidophilum (assembly GCF_033842475.1). Lineage (NCBI taxonomy): Bacteria > Pseudomonadati > Pseudomonadota > Alphaproteobacteria > Acetobacterales > Acidocellaceae > Acidiphilium > Acidiphilium acidophilum. The sequence goes on from NZ_JAWXYB010000018.1 coordinate 226,133, forward strand.
GACATGGCTGAGCCGGTCGACCAAACTCCTCCCGCGGGTCAGAAGCTCGCCCATCACACCACCGCCGGTTCGCACAGCGACGAATGCCGCGACAGATTGGGGTTGTAATACGGATCGCGCTCGATCAGCGCCTTCCACCGGCTGGTGAACCGCTCGGTGTCGATCGTATCCGCCGCACTGCGCGGCGCACTCCGGGATTCGAAATGCCGCAGCCGGGCGAACGGCGTATAGACCACGCGCTCCCCGGCTTCGAGGCCGCGCAGGCAGAAATCGACGTCGTTGTAATCGATCGGATAACGCTCGTCGAAGCCGCCGATCGCATCGAACAGCCGGCGGCGGAATGCCATGAACGCGCCGGTCACGGCAGCATAGTTGCGAATGATATGGGTAAACCCGTTATAGCCGATATAATCATCGTTGCTGCCGGCGAACAAATGCCCCGCCGCCCCGTGCAGGCCGAGCACGATGCCGGCGTGCTGCACCGTATCATCGGCATAGAGCAACCGCCCGCCGACGATGCCCACGCCGGGGAGTTCCAGCGGTTCGAGAATCGCGGTGAGCCAGCCATCGTCGAGCGCCTCCATATCGTCGTTCAGCAGCACCACCCGCTCGGTGGTGGCCGATTCCACCGCGAAATTCGCCTTCGCCGCGAAGTTGAACGGAGCGCCGTTGCGGCGATGCACGAGCACATCGATCCGCTTGTCACGCTTGGCCAGCACGCTCGCCATCGCCTCGCCGCCCTCGTCGATCACGAGCGTCAGCCGGAACGGCGCGCCGGGATCATGCGCGAGAATGCTGTCAATGAAGTGTTCAGCGTAGCACACCCGTTTCGTCGTCCCCGCCGGTCCCTGGGCGAAGCGGGTCAGCATCAGCAGGGTCACCGGCTCCGCGGGCAATTTCGGGCGGACCCGGTAGCTGCCGGTGAACGCACCGGGTTCGACCACGCCCTTGACCCCGAGCCGTTCGAGATGCGCAGCAACCGCGCGGCGCCCCGCATGATCGGCGGTGGGCTTCGCGGTAACGCTTGAGGCGGTCGAGCTTTCAACCGCCCGCCAATGATAGAGCGGCGCACTGACATGGGCGAAGGACGCACCGGCGCTGGCGGCGCGCAGGGCGAAATCGTGGTCCTGCGCACCATCGAATGCGCTGCGGTAACCGCCGAGGTCGAGAAACTGCGCCTTGCGCACACACAGGCAATGCAGCACGTACATCACGCTCATCAAATGCTCGGGCGCGAAATCGGGCTTGAAAAAATGATCGCCCCGCCGCCCGTCGGACAAAATCTTGTCTTCATCGCAATACAACACATCCGGCGGCGCCGGGCGCGCGGTCTCGGCAAGGTAGGCCGCCAGCAGCCCGGGGGCCAGCCGGTCGTCGTGATCGACCATCACCACGTAGGGCGCCGAGGACAGCATGACAGCACGGTTGGTCGCCGCCGAAATGCCGCCGTTGCGCGTGGTAAACGAAACCTTGATGCGGCAATCCCGCCGCCGAAGATCGTTCAGCGCCGCAATCGTGGCCGGTTTGCTCGATCCGTCATCTGCGATGCACCATTCCCACGAAGGACAGGTCTGCGCCGCGAGATCGGCGTAGAGATCATCGAGCCAGGCCGGATCGGTATTATAGGTCGGCGTAATCACCGAGAAGGCCGGCCTCACAAGGTCTTCGGCAATGCGGTGCGCTGCGGTGCGTTGCTCCATCACCTGCGGCAAGGCCTGAAGCTCATCGCGCGGCGACGCGATCACCGGCATGAAGCCCGAAACATCGAGGCCGAACGCGCACCGCTCGGTCAGCACCCGGCGCAGCGCATCCCCCACCGCATCGAGCGAGAGCCGGGCCGCAACGCGCTCGCAGGTCTCCGCCATGGCGGATTTTGCCACGCTATCGCGCTTGGGAAACGCATGCAGCGCCGCGACGATGGCATCGATATCGGGCTCGAACCAGATCGCATGCGCACGGTAAGGCCCGCGCTCCTCACCCACCTCGCGCGCCTGGCCCGGAATCAGCAACGGATACTCCTCGCCGAGCAATTCCGGCGCCCCGGCATGGGACGAAATCAGTGCCGGCACGCCCAGCACGAGGGATTCGAATATATTGAGCCCGAACCCCTCGCTCCGATGCGGCGAGAAATACAGATCGACCGCTGATTTGAGCGCCACCAGTTCCGCCGCATCCATCACGGTATCGATCACCAGCGTATCCGGCGGAATCCGGGCGGCAGACCGCGCGCTGGCATCCCGCGAATGGGTCTTCAGCACGAACAGGAACACCCCCGGCGCTTCCGCCGCCATGCGCGTCGCGACGGTGCGGAAGACATCGTTGCCCTTGCGCGCCGTGTAGGAGGACGCATCCATCACGAACAGCACCACGATGCGCGGCTGGTCGGACTTCCTGCGGCCGGACGAACGGGCACGCTCGATCCGCTCGACCCAGACCGAAGACGCCGCCTGATCGCGCCGGGCCAGGAGACTCGCGCGATCCACCACATACGGAATCGTCTCGATCGGCCGCGAGGTCACCGCCGCAAACGCCGACCGGCAGAAATCGCTGGGTGTGACAATGAGGTCGAACCCGCCCAGCACGGCATTCCACTCCGGTCGCGCGACCGGCATCTCCCACACCCAGGCCCCGATATTCACCCGCCGGTCGAACAAGGTGCTCCCGTAGCGATCGAGCAGCGTCGCGATATGATCGGGGTTGAGGCAGATGAAATTATGCCCGAACCGCAACGCCGCCGGATCGAACAGGTCGAACCCTCACTCATCCCCTCATTACGTAGCCGGCATGGAATTGCCGAATATGCCGCTGCTGCGCAGCATTTCCGTGAACCGCCGCATCAGGGGCAGTAGCCGGTGCTTCGGCATGTTCGGGATCAATTCATAGAGCATGCACCCCTGACGGAACAACGAGTGTGAGCGGGTCTTCGAAGTGTTGGACTTGAGCTGTCGATCCATTCCCAGGCTCTCGCCTGCCGTCCCGAGCATGGTCAGCAGCGCCATCGCAAACGCGCTGATGAGCAGCAGCCGATCGCGCCGCTCTGGTTCGGCGATGCGGATCTCAGCCATCCCCATCCCAAAACGCAAATCCTTGACGTCCCTGAAGCTGGGTTCGATCGTCCAGCGCCGGGAATATTGCTTGATCAATGTCCCTGCAGACGCCACGGCGTCACTGCTCGCCAGGCACCACGGCTCCTTCATGTCACGCGCATGTACGCACACCACGGCACCGACCTGATAGGCGTGCGAGGCGGTGACGCGCGCACCACGCAGTTTGCGCGCCCGGCCCGATTTGCCGACCCAGTCCGCCGCGGTTCGCGTCTCGCCTGCGGCATCGGTGACATGGATGTTGCCGCGGAAGCGAATGATATAGGCAAAGCCAAGCTCCGTAAGATACGCGAACAGCTTGTGGTCACCGAAGCCGCGGTCGGCCAGGATGGTCACGCGGCAGCCGGGCGGGACAACCTCCGACAGGCGGCGCAGGCAAGTATCCTCGATGGCGTTGCGCTGATCTTTCAATTCCTCTTTCCACATCGACAGCCACAACAGAGGCATCGCCCGGCCATGCTTGCTCACCAGGTTGAGCGCCAACGTTGCCTGATCGTCGCCGTCGAAATCCGTCCAGTCCATGGCAACGACGATGTCGGTCTGCGAACCCACCAGATGCGGTACCCAACGGGCGAAGCTTTCCCAGACGTCGATACTCTCGTTACTGAGCATGCGATCAACCTGCTTGATCGCGTGCTTGGTCACCAGCCCGCGCGCCTGTGCCAACGCCTGACCGATCATCGCGACGGCGAGCGACGCGCCGGTCATCACGCCCAGTGTCGCAGCAGACAGGGAGTCAACGCGTTTGGCGTGGAGATCGTGGGCATACAACTCGTCAATGAATGCGCGGATGTCCTTCAACCGCCCACCATCACGCTTTTTCGATGCTGCAATTCCCATGATCCACCCTCATCCATGCATTCCAACGCTTGGTAGAGAATCGCAGCGAATCGGCGCAATACCTGGACCTATGGAAAATGGGGGGATTCCTGAGGGTCGAACCCCTTGCCCGGCTGGGTCGCCCCCGCGACATCGTATTCATCGACGGTAATGCCCGCCGCACGCATGGCATCGCGATATCCCCGCGCGGCAGCACCAAGCCCGCTCGCAACCGAGAGCGGCCCGAACAGATTGACCCCGCCCGCGCAATACCGGCCCAGATCCTCCAGATGCAGCACCCGGTTCGCGAAAATATTGGTCCCCGGCACCAGCCGCTGCTCGATGAGGCCACAATCGCGCCAATGGTCCTGCGCCTCGTGCAGCGCAACATGACCCGCAAGATCAGGATTGGCCTTCAAATAAGCCGCCGCGTCGATCGTACAATCGACCGCAGGCCGCGCCACCGAACGCCACAACGCCTCGTCGATCAACCGGGGCGGCGCCGTATGCGGCTGGCCACGCAGCAGCGCGGCGGTCGCCGCCGCCACATCGAGGCCGATTTTGCCGGTCGCCCGTGGCATCGCGGCCAGGGCCGCACGCAGACCGACATCGGGTTTACGGGTCGCGAGGGACGCGAGCGCCGGATGCGGCAACCGGCCCTCGCGCTCGCCACAGACCATGAAATGCTCAAGCCCCGAACGAATGATCCCCCGCCGCTTCATGGCATGCACGTCGGGATAGACGGTCAGATAAAACCCTTCATCGAACCACCACAAAGCCTTGCCGATCTCGGCATGGTCGGACAGCACGAAGCTTTGCTCGGCCATCCACGCCCCGCCATATCCGAGAGGCTGCGGGTCGTAATCGGGCAGCGTCCCGGCCTGCGGCGGATTACGCGTGGCGAAATGATAAAACCCCGATGAGAGCTTCCCGGCACCGATCGCCGCCGCAACATCGGGATGCGCCGCCCGATATTCATCCTCGGCAAACAGCCCGTTCGGCGCGACCCGCTGGGCATAGACGTTTTCCAGATAAAAAATGAACGTCTGATAGTCGTTCAACTCCCTGATATCGGGAAACAAGGTCTGGATCTGACGAAACTGCTGCTTGTAGAGTTGTTTGAACGACCACGGATTGAACCAGCCATTGGGGATGAACCGGTCCGCTTCCGGCAGATTGAAATAGGCATCGATAGCCGCGCGCCCGGTCACCCGGATTCCGAGCAACCGCGTCAGATGATGCGTGACATGATGCGGATTGAACGCCAGCGACGGCACCCGTCCCTCATCGGCGCCATGGTCCCAGAAATGGCGTTCGACATCGAAACCCGGGTCCTGCTGCAATAATTGCCCGATATCGACATATCGTTCGACGTAGAACTGTCGATCGAATACATAAAACGGCCTTCCGCCTGACGTTTCGGCCGGCACCGGATCAGTTTCCAAGGCCTCCACAACCGCGACTTTTGCGACGGACAGCTCAGTGACGTTCGAAGCAATCCCGTCCGCCCGGCCCTCTGGGAGCGCCGCATCCAACTCTTCCACCCGGACAGTTTTCTGCGATCCTGAAGTCGACGATCGACTCGGCAACATCAGCACCACGGGATCGGACGACGCCATCGGGGGATATCCCTTTCATCGCATAAATCGCACTTAGTCAGGACCGCATTCTGCGAGCGATACCCCTTGAAGTTGTATCATACTATGACCTGATTTCAATAAAATATTTATAATTACCTTGAAATTTTATTTGATTTATTTTTTAGACAGATAAGCGTTATTTTTATACCACTCAGCCCGGGCCGGCGCTGGACGATTTTACGCGTTCTTTATGCCCCGCCCCGAAAACGATCTCCCGATTTTATGCCGCGAAGCGGACAAAGGGCCGCGTTCATCCCCGGAGCCACCCCATGCCCGATCTTCTCTCCCTGCTCGCCGCCATCGCGATCTTCGCGCTGTTCTTCGCCTACGTCCCCCTCTGCGCGAAAATCTGAACCCATGCCCGATCTCGCCCTCGCCGGCGCCGTCGCGCTCGGCCTGCTGATCTACCTCGTCTGGGCCCTGGTCCGCCCGGAGGATTTCTGACCATGACCGCTCACGGCCTGCTCTTCATCGCGCTCATCCTCATCCTGGTCCTCGGCAGCGCCATCCCGCTCGGCGCCTACCTCGCCCGCATCCTCACCGGCAAAACCCGCCTTCTCGCCCCGATCGAGACCGGCATCTACCGGCTCTGCGGCATCGATCCCGCCCGCCCGATGGGCTGGACCAGCTACGCCATCGCCCTGCTGATGCTCAGCGTGATCCACTTCCTGCTGCTCTACGCCATCCTTCGCCTGCAATATTACCTGCCGTTCAACCCGCAGCACATCGCCGGCATGGCGCCGATGCTCGCCTTCAACACCGCCGCCAGCTTCACCACCAACACAAACTGGCAGGCCTACGCGCCGGAATCGCAAATCTCCAACGGTGCGCAGATGTTCGGCCTCATGGTCCACATGTTCATCAGCGCCGCCGCCGGTATCGCCGTCGCCGCCGCCCTGATGCGCGGCTTCATCGGCGGCGGCCTCAAATCCCTCGGCAACATCTACGTCGATATCATCCGCATCACCCTCTACCTCCTGCTGCCGATCGCCCTCCTCGCCGCCACCCTCCTTCTGATCGGCGGCGTCCCCATGACGCTCGACGCCTTCGCCCACCTCCACACCATCACCGGCGCGCCCCAGACCATCGCGCGCGGCCCGGTCGCCCTGCAGGAAGCCATCAAGGAACTCGGCACCAACGGCGGCGGCTTCTTCAACGCCAACTCCGCCCACCCGTTCGAAAACCCCAACGCAATGACCAACCTGCTCGAAATCTGGCTCATGCTGGTCATCGGCTTCGCCCTGCCCATCGCCTTCGGCCACATGATCGGCCGCAAACGCGAAGGCCTCGCCCTCTTCGCCGCCATGGCCCTCATCCTCGGCTTCGCCATGGTGGGCGACTACGCCGCCGAAGCCGCCAACAACCCCATCCTGATCCACGCCGGCATCATGGCCCACCCCGGCAACATGGTCGGCAAGGAAGCCCGCTTCGGCATCGCCCAATCCACCACCTTCAACATCGCCGCCACCGGAACCTCCACCGGCGCCGTCAACTCCGTCACTGACAGCTACACCCCGCTCGGCGGCCTCATGCCCCTCTTTCTGATGCAGCTCGGCGAGGTCGCCCCCGGCGGCGTCGGCTCCGGCCTCTGCGGCATGGTCCTGTTCGCCCTCCTCGCCGTCTTCGTCGCAGGCCTCATGGTCGGCCGAACGCCCGAATACCTCGGCAAGAAAATCCAGTCCCGCGAAATCAAACTCGCCATGCTCGCCGTGCTGATCCAAACCCTGCTCATCCTCGCAGGCACCGGATTCTCCCTGCTCACCAAATCCGGCCTCGCCTCGCTCGAAAACGCAGGCCCCCACGGCCTCACCGAAATGCTCTACGGCTGGACCTCCGCCACCGAAAACAACGGCTCCGCCTTCGCCGGCCTCGCCGCCAACACCCCACTCCTGGACTACGGCCTCGGCCTCGCCATGCTGTTCGGCCGCTTCGCCGTCCTCATCCCCGTCCTCGCCATCGCCGGCTCCCTCGCCGCCAAACCCAAACTCCCGCCCTCCACCGGAACCTTCCCCACCGATACCCCCCTGTTCGTCCTCCTGCTCATCGGCATCATCATCATCCTCGGCGGCCTCCAATTCATGCCCGCCGATACCCTCGGCCCCCTGGCGGAACAGTACCTGATGCTCAAGGGGACTGTGTTTTGAACGGCGGGACAGAAGGCGAGGGGCTCTGCCCCTCGACCCCGCCAAAGGCGGAGCCTTTGGAATCCACCAGTTTAAGGCGAGAGGAGGGCGCGCCCTCGGTGGTTCCGTCGATCTCGCCTGGACAGCCCTCCTCCCGCCTTAAACTCAAGGGTTCTAAGGGCCGCGCCCTTAGCGGGGGTCCAGGGGGCAGCGCCCCCTGGCCTTGCTTCCCTCCCGTTCAAACCCCGTTCCCATGGGACATCAGCCAATGACCAGCCAAGTCGATACGATCCGCCTGTTCGATCGTGCCATTGTCGTGCGTGCCGCGGGCGATGCGGTTTTGAAGCTCGATCCGCGCCATCTGATCCGCAATCCGGTGATTTTCACCACCGAGGTGATTGCGGTTCTGGTTTCGGTGGTCGGTATTCATGAGGTTGTGGCCGGGCGGCCCGCGGCGTTTTCGCTGGTGATTGCGGTGTGGCTGTGGATCACCGTGTTGTTCGCGACGTTTGCCGAGGCGGTGGCCGAGGGCCGGGGCCGGGTCCGGGCGGATGCGTTGCGCCGTGCCCGGTCGGACACGATGGCGAAGCTCGTTCTCGACCCTCGCGACCGCACGATCTTCAAGCCGACCCCCGCGCCCGAACTCCACAAGGACGATCTCGTGCTGGTCGAGACCGGCGACATCATTCCCTCGGATGGCGAGATCATCGAGGGGATCGCGAGCGTGAACGAGAGCGCGATCACCGGCGAATCCGCTCCGGTAATCCGCGAGGCAGGGGGCGATCGTTCGGCGGTCACCGGCGGCACCCAGGTGGTATCGGATTTTCTGGTGATCCGGATCACCGCCGAACCGGGCTCAACCTTTCTCGACCGGATGATCGCGCTGGTCGAAGGAGCCGAGCGGCGCAAGACCCCGAACGAGATCGCGCTCGACATTCTGCTGGCGGGTCTCACCGTCATTTTCGTGATCGCGGTAGCGACCCTGCCGGGGTTCGCGTCCTATTCCAAAACCCATCTCTCGATCGCGGTTCTGGCGGCCCTGTTCGTCTGCCTGATCCCCACCACGATCGGCGGCTTGTTATCCGCGATCGGAATCGCCGGGATGGACCGGCTGATCCGCTTCAACGTAGTGGCCACCTCCGGCCGCGCGGTCGAGGCGGCGGGCGATGTCGATGCCCTGCTGCTCGATAAAACCGGCACCATCACCTTCGGCAACCGCATGGCCTCCGCGCTCTATCCGGTCCCCGGCGTCGATGAGCGCGTCCTCGCCGAAGCCGCCGCCTTCGCCTCGCTGGGCGACGAAACCCCCGAAGGCCGTTCGATCGTCACGCTGGTCCGCGACCGTTACCAGATCGACCTTCGCCTGCCGGCCACCGCAACGCTCGTGCCGTTCAGCGCCAACACAAGGGTCTCCGGCATCGAGTCCGGCGGTAGATCATGGCGCAAGGGAGCGGTCGATTCCGTGCTGAAACTCACCGCCAGCCCGCCGCCCGCCGCCTTCACCGAAGCGGTCTCGCGCATCGCCCGCGCCGGCTCCACGCCGCTCGCCCTGGCAGTGGACGGAAAGCTGCTCGGCGCGATCGAACTGAAGGACATCGTCAAGCCCGGCATCAAGGAGCGCTTCGCCGATCTCCGCCGCATGGGCATCCGCACCATCATGGTCACCGGCGACAACCGCATCACCGCCGCCGCCATCGCCGCCGAGGCAGGGGTGGACGACATGATCGCCGAGGCCACCCCGCAGGACAAGCTCGGCTACATCCGCAAAGCGCAGGAGGAAGGCCGCCTCGTCGCCATGTGCGGCGACGGCACCAACGACGCCCCGGCTCTCGCCCAGGCCGATGTCGGCGTCGCCATGCAAACCGGCACCCAGGCGGCGCGCGAGGCCGGCAACATGGTCGATCTCGACAGCGACCCGACCAAGCTGATCGAGATCGTCGAAATCGGCAAGCAATTGCTGATCACCCGTGGCGCGCTGACCACGTTCTCGATCGCCAACGACATCTCGAAATACTTTGCCATCCTGCCCGCGATCTTCGTCGCGACCTATCCGGGATTGCAGGCGCTCAACATCATGGGCCTGACCTCGCCGGAAAGCGCCATCCTCGCGGCGGTGATCTTCAATGCGCTGATCATCGTGGTGCTGGTCCCGCTCGCCCTGCGCGGCGTCAGGTTCCGCGCGGTCGGCGCCGCCGCCCTGCTGCGCCGCAACCTGCTGATCTACGGCCTCGGCGGCATCGCCGCCCCCTTCATCGGCATCAAGGCGATCGACATGATCCTCACCGCCTTTCACATCTTCACCTGATCGGACCCCGCGCCATGTACCGTGAAATCCGCCCCGCTCTCTCGCTCGTCCTGCTGTTCACCCTCATCCTCGGCGTCGCCCTGCCCACCGCCTTCACCGGCCTTGCCCAGGCCCTGTTTCCCTTCCAGGCGAATGGCAGCCTGATCAGGCACGATGGCCAACTCATCGGCTCCGCCCTGATCGGCCAGAATTTCACCGGCCCGGACTGGTTCACCCCGCGCCCCTCGGCCCTCACCGGCACCGATGCCAGCGGCAAAACCATCGCCACCCCCTACAATGCCGCGGAATCCGGCGGCTCGGCTTCCGGCCCGACCAATGCGGGCATGATCGCCAACGTCAAAACCCGCATCGCCGCCTACCACGCCGCCTACGGGCCGGGTCCGGTGCCGGATGATGCCGTCACCACCAGCGGCTCCGGCCTCGACCCGGATATTTCCCTCGAAAACGCCGCGCGTCAGGCCCCGTCCATCGCCGCCGCCCGCAAACTCCCCCCCGCCACCGTCACCGCCCTGATCAGCCGCCTCGCCCACCACCGCATCCTCGGCATCATCGGCACCGATCATGTCAACGTCCTGAAACTCAACCTTGCCTTGAGCCGCCTCGCCGCGCCATGATCGCCCCACATGCCAACACAGAACACCGAGCATCGGCCTGACCCCGACGCCCTGCTCGCCACTGCGGCCAACGAGCATCGCGGGCGGCTGAAAATCTTCCTCGGCGCCGCCCCCGGCGTCGGCAAAACCTGGGAAATGCTCGCCGCCGCCCGCCGCAAACGCGCCGAGGGCACCGATGTCCTCGCCGGCCTGATCGAAACCCACGGTCGCGCCGAAACCGCCGAACAACTCGCCGACCTCCCGATCCTGCCACGCCGGAACATCCCCTATCGCGGCCACATCCTCGAAGAATTCGACCTCGAAGCCGCCATCGCCCGCCACCCGGCTTTGCTGCTGGTCGACGAACTCGCCCACACCAACGCCCCCGGCCTGCGCCACGCCAAACGCTGGCAGGACATCGCGGACATCCTCGATGCCGGAATCGACGTCTGGACCACCCTGAACATCCAGCACCTCGAAAGCCTGAACGATCAGGTCGCCCGCATCACGGGCGTCCGCGTCACCGAAACCCTGCCCGATACCGTCCTCGGCCTCGCCGCCGAAATCGAACTGATCGACCTTCCCCCCGCCGAACTCCGCACCCGCCTCGAACAGGGCCGGATCTACCGCCCCGATCTCGCCCGTCGCGCCCTCGACGGCTTCTTCCGCCCCGGCAACCTCGCCTCCCTGCGCGAAATGGCCCTGCGCCGCGCCGCCCAGCACGTCGATCGCGACATCGCCAGCTACATGCGCGCCCGCGCCATCGCCGGCCCCTGGCCCGCCGCCGAACGCGTGATGGCCGTCATCGAAACCGGCCCCGCCGCCGAACAGGTGGTCCGCCACGCCGCCCGCCTCGCCGAAGCCCTCCGCGCCCCGCTGCTCGCCTTCCACGCCGAAACCGAATCCGGCGTCGGCGTCCAGTCCGCCCTCGACCTCGCGATCCAGCTCGGCGGCACGGTCGAAATCACCACCAACGCCGATGCCGCGACCGCCGCCCTCGATGTCGCCTCCCGCCACAACGTCGCCCATATCGTCCTCGCGCGCCCGCCCACCCGGGCCTGGCGCCGCCCGCTCGCCGCCAAACTCGCCCGCCGCGCCCGCGCCTACTCGATCTACACCGTCCCCGATCCCGCCGCCCGCACCACCCAGCCCAAACCCGCCCGACCCCGCCAACCTTTGCTCCCCTACGCGATCAGCCTCGCCATCATGGCCCTCGCCACCGCCCTCGGCTTCCTCCTGCGCACATACGTCCCGCACGACGCCATGGGCTTCGTCTTCACCGGCATCGTGGTCGGCGTCGCCAGCCGCTACGGACGCCGCCTCGGCCTGTTCGCCGCCCTCGCGAGCTTCCTCCTCTGGAACTTCTTCTTCCTCCCGCCGGTCTTCACCCTCTCGGTCGGCGACCCGCGCGACGTCGTCGCCCTCATCGTCTTCCTCGCGGTCGGCCTGCTCACCGGCACCCTCGCAGGCCGCGTCCGCATCGAAGCCGAAGCCGCCCGCAGCCGGATCGACGCCCTGCGCCGCGTCGCCCTGTTCGGCCGCACCCTCGCCCGGGCCACCGACGAGCCAGCCCTGCGCACCGCCATCGAAACCGAAGCCGCCGCCCTCGCCAGCCACGCCATCGTCCTGATGGCCGCAAATTCCACCCTGCCACTCTCCCCCGAACTCGATGAACCAGCCCAGGCCGCCGCCGAATTCGCCTTCGCCAACCGCGTCGCCACCGGCGCCGGCACCATCACCCTCCCGCTGGTCCCGTGGCGCTTCCTGCCGCTCGCCACCGAAGCCGGAACGATCGGCGTGCTCGGCGTCCAACCCGCATCCCCCCTCACCGAACCACTCGCCCAGGCCCTCGGCGCCCTCGCCGATCAGGCCGCCATGGCCACCGAACGCCTCCGCCTCGCCGCCCGCGCCGCCGAAGCCAACGCCCAGGCCGCCACCCAGAAACTCCGCACCGCCCTGCTGTCATCCCTCTCGCACGACCTGCGAACCCCGCTCACCGGCATCCGCGGCGCCGCCGAAACCCTCGCCGTCCCCACCCTCACCGAGGCCACCCGCACCGACCTGCTCGCCAGCATCGTCCAGGACGTCGAACGCATGACCCGCTTCCTCACCAACATCACCGGCATGGCCCGCATCGAAACCGGCGAGATCGTCGCCCGCCGCGAAACCATCGACCTCGCCCCCCTGATCGAAGCCGCCATCGCCCGCGTCCCCGAAGCCTTCCACACCGCCGTCAACCTCACCGCCCCCACCATCACCGCCGACCCCGCCCTGCTCGAACAAACCATCGTCAACCTGCTCGAAAACGCCATCAAATACGCCCCGACCGGCGCCGCCATCACCATCCGCACCAGCCGCGACGCCACCACCACCACCATCTCGGTCGCCGACGAAGGCATCGGCATCGACCCCGCCGACCTGCCCCACATCTTCGACAGCTTCTACCGCGCCGCCCACGGCGACCGCATCGCCCCCGGAACCGGCCTCGGCCTCGCCATCGCCCGCGCCTTCGTCGAAACCATGCACGGCACCATCACCGCCACCAGCCCCCGCCCCGACCTCCCCCGCGACAGCCTCCCCGGCACCATCATCACCATCAGATTGCCATGCCCATGAAGGGGGATGGGATGGGAGTGAGGGAAGGCCAGGGGGCGCTGCCCCCTGGACCCCCGCTAAGGGCGGAGCCCTTAGAACCCCGGAGTTTCAGGCAAGGGGAGGGCGACACAGGCGAGATCGACGGAACCACCGAGGCCGCGCCCTCCCCTTGCCTGAAACTAGTGGATTCCAAAGGCTCTGCCTTTGGCGGGGTCGAGGGGCAGCGCCCCTCGCCTTGCTTCACCCCACTCCCCATCCTCCCCGCATGATCACGGGCAATATACTGGTGGTCGATGATGAGCCGCAGATTCATCGGTTTCTCAAGCCGGCGCTGGAGGCGGCGGGGTATGTTGCGCTGCGTGCCGATACCGGGGGCGAGGCATTGCGGCTGGCTGCATCCGCTGCGCCCGATCTGATTCTGCTCGATCTCGGATTGCCGGACATGGATGGTCAGGTGGTTCTCGCCCGTTTACGTGCGTTCTGTGCCGCGCCGGTCATCGTCCTGTCCGCGCGCGACCGCGAGGCCGAAAAGATCATGGCGCTCGATGCCGGGGCGCATGATTACGTCGAAAAGCCGTTCGCGCTGGGCGAGTTGCTCGCCCGGGTCCGCGCGGCCCTGCGCCATCACGCCCAACCGGCGGACTCCGGCCCGAAGCTCACCCTCGGCGCCCTTGCGCTCGACCCCGAGCGCCGCGCCGCGACGCTCATGGTCGAGGGCGTCCCGACCGATCTCGGCCTTACCCGCATCCAGTATAATCTTCTGGCATTGTTCGTCCGCAACCAGGGGCGCGTCCTCACCCACCGGCAGGTTCTCGCCGCGATCTGGGGGCCCGCCCACACCGAGGACATCGCCTATCTGCGGATCTACGTGAGCCAGCTCCGCCGCAAGCTGATCGCCTCCGGCTTCACCCTGATCACCGAACCCGGTATCGGCTACCGTCTCGCGGAAGCGACCGATCGCGGCTGAGCGAGGGCGGCGAGCGCCCCGTCGAGATCATCGATCAGATCCGCCACATCCTCCAGCCCGACCGAAAACCGGATCGTCCCCTCGCTGATCCCGAGCAGCGCCCGGTCGGCCGGCGGCACTTTCGAGTGCGTGGTGGTCGCGGGATGCGTCATCATCGACTTGGAATCGCCGAGATTGTTCGAAATCACGATCAGGTCGAGTGCGTTCATCAGCCGGAACGCGGCATCCTGGCCGCCCTTCATCTCGAAGGTCACCAGCGTCCCGCCATCGCTCATCTGCGCCCGCGCGAGGGCCGATTGCGGATGATCCGCGCGGAACGGATACAGCACCCGCGCCACCTGCGCCTGCCCCGCCAGATGATCCGCGATCGTGGCGGCGGACCGGCAGGACTGCGCGACCCGCAGCGCCATGGTCTCCAACCCTTTCAGGATCACCCAGGCATTGAACGGCGAGAGTGCGGGGCCGGTATTGCGGGTGAACGGCTGCAGCGTGGTCTCTATCCACTCCTTGCGCCCGAGCACCGCGCCGCCGAGCACGCGTCCCTGCCCATCCATGTGCTTGGTCGCGGAATACACCACCACATCCGCGCCGAATTCCAATGGCCGTTGCAGCAGCGGGGTTGCGAACACGTTATCCACCACCACGATCGCCCCGGCCCGATGCGCGAGGTCGGACACCGCGCGCAGGTCGATGATGTCGAGCATCGGGTTCGAGGGCGTCTCCAGCAGCACCAGCGCCGTCGGCACCGCCAGGGCTTCGCCCCACGCCGCAATATCCGCGCCATCGACCAGCACGGTCTCGATCCCGTAGCGCGGCAGCAGCGTCGTGACGATCCAGTGGCACGAGCCGAACAATGCGCGCGAGGCCACAACCCGGTCCCCCGCCTTCACATGGCACAAAATCGCGGCATGCACCGCCGCCATCCCGGTCGCGGTCGCCCGGCAGGCTTCCGCCCCTTCGATCGCCGCCAGCCGTGCTTCGAGCATCGACACGGTGGGATTGCCGAACCGCGAATACTGATAATGCGCAACCTCGCCGCGGAACGTCGCCGCCGCCTGCTCGGCATCGTCGTAAACGAACCCCGAGGTCAGGAACAACGCCTCGGCGTTCTCCGCAAAATTGGACCGGACCTGACCGGCATGAACCAGAGTGGTGGCAGGGCGATAGGTTCGTTTCATCCTCCCACTATAACCGGACCACTCTCATTTTCCCAAATCAGGCCCGGTATGCACGGCTTATTAACTGTCCGTTAAACAATCTGCGTTATCCCCGGAGGCATCGTTGATTTCCGGAGACCCCATGCAGCACATCGCACCCGTTCTCGAACCGTCTCTCCGTGCCGGCCTCTGGGCGTTCGGTCAGGCGGACGGCACGCCGATCGCCGATGCCATCGGGTTCGGCCCGGGCGGGCGCATCCGCGGCCACGCCGATAAAAACGAAACGGCCTGGCGGATCGAAGGCGGCCAGCTCGAATTCCTCAGCGCGGATCGCCGGATCACCGCCCGGTTCGACCGCTACGATCCCGGCAGCGACCCGATCTGCCTGCATGGCGTCGCCACCTCCCCGCTCTGGAATGAAACCCGCCCGGTCATGCTGCTCCAGATCGGCGCGCTCCCCGCCCCGGCACCCGCACCCGCCCGCAGGCGCAACCTCGTCATCATGCGCGCCGGGCCGCAGGGGCTGTTCCCGCGCTGGGCCGGTGCCGCAACCCGCGATTGGGATTTCGCCCTCTCCTGGTATGGCCGGGAGGACCCGCCCGATTGGGGTCAGGATTTCACGCAATGCGAGCCCGGTCCCAAACTCCAGCCGATCGGCCGCTGGCTCGATCAACACCGCGATCTGATCCGTCACTACGATCACATCTGGCTGCCGGATGACGATATCATGACAGACTGGTCCACGGTCGATCGCCTCTTCGCGACCTGCCGCGAGTTCGATCTGCAACTGGCCCAGCCGGCGCTGACCCGGCAGTCCTTCTCGGCCCACCTCATGCTGTACGAATGCCCCGATTATCGCCTCCGCTACACCAATTTCGTCGAAGGCATGGTCCCGGTATTCAGCGCGGCGGCGGCCATGCTCTGCCTGCCGGTCCTTCTCGAAGCCACGGCCTATGGCTGGGGCCATGACTGGATTTTCCCCCGCCTGCTCGGCTATCCGAAACACCGCATCGCGGTGATCGATGAGTGCGCGGTCACCCACACCCGTCCCTGCGGCGTCAATACCGACCGTGATGTCGCGCGCGCGGAATTGAAGGCGATCGTCGCGAAATACGGTGCCACCCACATGGACCACCGCATCCACGGCTGCATCTTCCGCGAGCCGCTCCCCTGGCTCGACTGACCAGACGACCGCGCCCCGCGCGACCCATCAAGTCGCGACCCATCAGGGCGTGACCCGTCATCACGCGACCGATCAGCGCGCAACCGATCACCACGCAACCGATCAGCGCGCAACCGGGCGGCGCAGCAACCGGGCGAGGGCAGGGGTCACGCCTGCCCGATACCTCCGGGCACGCCTGAAGGACGCATCTCGATCTGCGCGAGCGGCGACAATGAGGCGGCAACCGCGCCAGCGCCTGTCGGCAGCACAACCGTATCCCCGCTCAGCCGCGCCTGCGGAAACAGCGTCACGCCACGGAGCAACGCGGCGGTATCGCGGCAGATCAACCACAGCGGCGGTGGCGAGGCGGCATAGCTGAAATGGCCATGGGCGTAGGAATGAAAAATCTCCTGCCCCGCCCGATGGAAAACCGCAACCATCCCGCCCTTGAACAACGAGAGCAGATGCGCGTTCCCCCCCTGCACCGTGATATGGAAATGGGCATCGGCATACAGGCGCAGCTTGACCTCGTTATACGACAAAGCGGGCGCGAACGCCTCGCTCAACTCGTCGAAGATCACCACATCGGGGTGGCCGCGCAGCACCGCCAGATCGTCGAACGGCAGATCGGGCTGATGATCGACCGAATAGCCCGGCGGCGTTCCGCGCATCCCCGGACGCAGATAAACGATCCGAAACCACCGCCCGAGCATCCCGAAAATCCGGTCGAGCAGGTCGAGCGGCAGCATATTCACCGGGGCCTGCCCCCATTCCGGGGTCACCTTGTTATGAACCACCAGCAGGGGCCGGTCCGCCGCGAACATCCCCGAGCGGAACCGCGCCCGGTAATCGGGGAACAACTCGAACGGCGAGCGGATCGCGGCATGATCGTCCCGGTTGGGCAGCCAGGCGGGCCGCAAGGCGGGCGGCACATAACGGCGCGGTTCATCGCGAAATTCGATCTGCCGGTCATCGAGAAAAAAATAGAACGCGCGCATCCCGGCATAGGTCGTCACCACCCGCCCCGCCATCCGCCCGCTCCGATGCAGGAAATGGACGAACGGGATGAAGGAATTGATCTCGGCCCCGAACTCCCCGGTGAAATCGAGCCGTCGCGGCACATCGTCACATGGCGCTTCATCCGCCCCCGCGACGATCAACCCCGCCCGATCCGTCCGATGTTCGATCATTCCGGTACTTTGGCAGCGTCTGGTTAACGAAGGCTCAACCAGAACGGCGGATCCTGAAAAAGATCATGCCGCCCCAACCCTCTCAACGCCCCATTTCATACACACTTCGCCGCTCTAAACCCGTGACGATCTCGCCTCGATCTGCAACGCGATAACCCCGATCCGACAGGCACCCTCTTTTTCCGCTTTCTCACCCCCCACCCCATGTGATTAATGAAGGGCGTGTCCAGCACCGCGCCCTCTCACCCCACCCACCCGATCGCCCACTTCCTCCGGATCCTGCGGGATCTCGCGATCACCGTGACGCGCCAGCCGCCCAGCCGCACCTTGTCGGAACATCTGCTCGAAACGCTGATCTGGCACCTCGAATATTTCATCTGCCGTCTGGTCCGGGCCGCCATCGCCCCCGACCGCGCCATGAAACCCCGCCCGAATCCCACCACCACCACCAACGCCCGCCGCCGCGTCGCCGATCGTCCGCCGGGCCCAATGATGCGCTGTACCGCCTGGCTGGTGCACCTCGCCCCGATCTACCTCCCGGAACTCGTCACCGAAATCGAAGCCGCCCGCACCGAACTCGCGATCCTGCTGTCAGACGGCACCGTGCAAACGCTCGCCACCGAAACCCCGAAAATCGGTCGCATCCTGCGCCCGCTCTGCCGCATGTTCGGCATCGAGCCGCCCGCCTGCCTCCGCCTGCCACTCCCGATCCGCAAACCACGGCCCCCGAAACCGCCGAAGCCGCGCCAACCCCGCGATTACGGGTTCACCCTGATCGGCTGCTGGGACGCGCTGGGCCTCCCGGCAACACCAACCCCGAAAAAAACCCGCTGATGCGCCCGGCCCCCGCACGTCCATATCATTACGATGTAATAACGAAACCGACGCCCCCGCTCACGAACCGGAGGTCGCCGCTGCCTTGCTCACGCTGGTCACCGAGGTGAACGGCACCGAAAGCGCCCCGAGATCGAGCGATACCGAATTCGTCCCGCTGGTCACACCCGTCGCGGTCCCGGTCACCGTGAACGGCAGCGCCGTGGCGGTGCCGGTACTGCCCTGGCCCATCACCGCAACATTATAGGCCCCATCCGGCACCGTCGTGCCCGTCGCATCCTGGCCGTTCCAGGTCCAGGTATTGCTGCCCTGGGTCGCATTGATCGCGGTATCCAGAATCTGCGTCCCCGCGCTGTTATAAACCGCAATCGCAACCGGCTCGGCAGCAGGGGCGGTGAAGCTCAGGCTCGCCTTGCCGTTCTGCAAGGGCAACTGGCTCGACGTCGCGCTGACCTGGCTGCCCAGCATCGAGCTCGCCTGGGTCAGATCGCCAGCCTGGGTCAGCTGGATCAACTGCCCCAGGCTGGTATTGGTGTTGATCTGCTGCTCAACGCTCGAAAACTGCACGAGTTCCGAGGTGAACTGGCTGGAATCCATCGGGCTGGTCGGGTCCTGATTCTGCAACTGAGTGGTCAGCATGGTCAGAAAATCATTGTAATTGCTCGACAGCGCCCCCAGCGCCCCCGTGCTGCCTGACGTGGCACTGCCCGAAGAACTGCTCGAAGCCGTCCCGCTTGCGGACGCCGAACCCGCCGAACCGCTACTGCCATTGGTCGTCGTCGTATTGGTCAACCCCGCAGCCGCGGCATTGGCCGCCGCGGTCAACTGGCTCTGCTGATAAGCGACACTGGCGATACTACCCGACATCGAAAAACTCCTTCATCAATCCACTGATTTCACGCAATGACATCAAGCCCGAATCGTTGCAGCCCCGCGCCCGCACCGAGCACCCCGGCCGCAATCACCGCAGCCGATGTCGCAACACCCTGACGGTCATAAACCTGCGCCGCCTCACCCGATCCGAACGAACCGGACGCCGCCCGCCGATCGCCCCCGCCCTGACCCGCCCCTCCACCAGGCAAAGCACTGCCCTGTCCGTACCAACCCTGGCTCCCCCCTTGGCCACCATTCTGTCCCGCCCCCCCCTGGCTCATGCCAAAAGACCCACCGCTCCCCCCGGTGCCCGACCCGCTCGCGTCCTGTCGCACCGGTTCGAGATGAAAACTCACACTCCGATGATCGAGCGCCACGCCTGCCTGGGTCAGCATCTGATCCAAAGCCGAATGATCGGTCTGCAGCGCCGCCAGCGTCGCCGGATGGGTCGCACCGATACTCACCGCCGTCCCCCCCGCCGCCATGGTATCGATCTGCACCGTCACCGTCCCGATTGCAGGTGGCGCCATCATGATCGTCAAACGGGTCCCGCCGGCCGCGCCGGACGCATCGGCCGGAATCGGCCCGCTGCCGACGAGAGCCGCCGCCACCTGCGTCGCCGCAGCACTCACAGGGCTGCTCGCCACCACCCCCGAACCCCCGGAACCCGCCGATGCCACCGCCTCGGTGCCAACCGCCAAACCCGGGGCGAGCGACCCGGCGGCCATCAATCCGGCGACATTGACCACTGTACCGGTCGGGGAGGCGGACGCCGTCACCGGCGGTGCATGGCCCGGCGTCCCGGCACCTTCTCCTGCCGGCACCGCATCGACAGCAGGTCCGGCAGTCGCCACCGCAGCGTGCGCCGCCAAGCCACCCGAAACGACCCCGCTGACCGGCGTCCCCGGAGCCTGAATCGTCAACCCGTCCAGCGATGAACCAATGGTAGTCGTCTTCGCCGCGTTTGCGGCCGCCCGACCAATATCCGCTTGTTGGCCAGTCCCGCTGCCCGTTAGCGCCGACGCCGTCGCTCCCCCGCCACCGCTCGACTCCGGCACCGAAACAACCGGCGCCTCCGCCACAGCCCCTCCTGGCGCCATGTTCAGACCCAATGGAACGGCGAGCGGTGGCACAATCGGCGGCGCGTCCCCCGGCGCCCCGCTCGCCACCGGCGGGGCAGGGGTGGCCGACGTCGCGGACCGCTTGGTCTTGTCCTTCACCGTGCTCTTGTCCGACCCGGTGCTGCCCGTCACGGAGGGCGCCTTCTCAGTCGCGGTGGCTCCGGCAGGATCAGCCGTTATCGCAACCGTGCCGACTTCAGCGGCGCTTGCCGTATCGGAACTCGCAACCCGACCGCCCTTAACCGAGGCGGCTTTCGGGACATCGGCAACTACCGCGCTCGCCGGTCCTGCAGCCGATACCCCTTTCGCGATCGACGAACCTGACCCGACGCGACCCGCCGCAGCCTGCGGCACGGCGACACTCAGCGCCTTCGCAAACCCGCCGCCAGCCTTTGTCACTGTCGCCGCAGGGGCCGCCACCGGCGCACCAGCACCGCCGTCCGGCGAGGAGGCCGCAACAACGACATTGCTGCCGGCAGGCGCCGCCGCAGATTGTCCGATCGAAGGCGCAGGTGAGATGCTCATGTCATCCGCTAATGCAAATCTCCTGCCAACGCCGATCCGGCTTCAACCGGCGCGCCAGCCCTCACCCCGCCTCCGAACCGGCAGAGTCTGCCGGGCACCATCCGTCCTGTCGGCACATTTTGCCGGGTTGTCCCTCATGCTGAAGGCCCGATTCCAGCGATTCTCTGATCCCGCAGCCTTGGCACACTTCCTGCTTAACTGGTTCGCCCCACCGGATGCGGCAACCCGGTGCACGGCGGCACCCATGGGGGCCGGATTGCGGTGCCGGAACGGACTGAACGCGTATTTCATCGGAGCATGAGGACAGGATGTCGATTTTCGGAGCGTTGGATACCTCGGTGAGCGGCATGCAGGCGCAATCGAGCGCCTTCACCAATATCAGCGACAATATCGCGAACAGCCAGACCACCGGCTACAAGGGAGTCGACACCAATTTCATCAATTACCTGGTGCAGAGCACGCCCACCTCGAACGGTGCGGATTCCGTCGTCGCGCACCCCGATTATACCAACACCGTGCAGGGCACCGTAACCCAGAGCACCGATCCTCTGGCGCTCGCCATCAGCGGTCAAGGTTATTTCGCCGTCAGCGAACCTACCTCCAACACCTCGACCAGCAGCACGAGCCAGGCGTTCCAGGCCCAGCAATATTTCACCCGCGCCGGCGATTTCTCGCTGAATAAGGAAGGCTATCTCGTCAACGGGTCCGGCGCCTATCTCAACGCCTGGCCGATCACGAACGGCACCGTCAACACATCGACCCTTGCGCCGATCCAGATCTCCGAAGGCGCGACCCCGCCGATCGCCACCGGCAACGTCACCATCGCCGCGGCGCTTCCGACCACCCCCGCAACCCCGACCTCGACCACGCCGGTCAGTACCCAGGTCGATGTCTACGATGCGCTCGGCAACATGCAGCAGCTCAGCCTGAACTGGACCCAGGGCACCGCAGCCAATAGTTGGAACCTCAACGTCACCTCGCCCAACGCCACCGCCAACCCGATCGCCTCGGCCACCATGGTCTTCGGCCCGACCGGTGCCGATACCGCCGCCGCGAGCGGCACCCTCAGTACCCTGAAGACCAGTACCGCCAATGCGAGCGCAACCCCCAACACCGATGGCAACGAGGCCACCCTGACGATCCCCGCCGATTTCGGCAGCGGCGCGCAACCGATCACCCTAAATTTCGGCACCTATGGCGGCACCGCCGGCCTGACCCAGTATGCCGGGACCAGTCTCAACCTCCAGGGCGCGACCCAGGATGGTTCGCCCCCCGGCAATTTCAGCAATCTTTCGATCGATACCCAGGGCAACATCACGGTGAATTACAGCAACGGCTTCTCGAAATCGGTCGCCCAGATCCCGATCGCGACATTCGATGCGCCGGATGCGCTGCAAAACCAGAGCGGTCAGCTCTACACCGCGAGCCAGGGCTCCGGCGCCGCGACGGTCAATGCGGTTGGCAGCAACGGCAGCAGTCTGGTCACCGGTTCGATCGAAAGCTCGAACGTCGATATCGCGACCCAGTTCACCAACCTGATCACCGCCCAGCAGGCCTATACCGCCAATTCCAAAGTCATCACCACGGCGCAGCAGCTCCTCCAGACCGTCGTGAACATGGTCCAGTAAATAAACCGAGCGTTAATCATTTCAGCGGATACTTCCCATCATGAGCATCGCATCCGGTCTGTCCATCGCCAATAGCGGCCTTGCTGCGATCGAGGCGCAACTCTCGGTCGTCTCGCAGAATGTCGCAAACGCCAACACCGCCGGCTATTCGGCCGAGTCGGTCTCCCTCACCGCCACCTCGGCGCAGGGGCTCGGCACCGGCGTCAGCGCCGGGCCGGCGATCCAGCTGGTCAACACCAGCATCCAATCCCAGCTCAACGCCTCGGTCGCCGATCAGTCGTTCCAGCAGACCACCGCTTCCGCACTCACCGGGATCGATCAGGTCATGGGTACCCCCGGTCAGGGCAACGATCTGTCGAGCCTGCTCGGCAATCTCCAGTCGGGGTTTACCACCCTGCTGAGCGATCCCGGCAATACCGTCCAGCAATCGGCGGTCGTCGGGACGGCGCAGAACCTGTCCAACCAGATCAACACCATCGCCAGCGCGCTGGGCAGCGCGGTCACGACCTCTCAGGGCAATGTGGTCGCCGGGATCAAATCCCTCAACGCGTCGCTCACCCAGGTCGGCACCCTCAACAACCAGATCATCAGCCTCGCCCAGCAAGGCAGGAGCACCGCGGATCTGCAGAACCAGCGCGATGCCCTCGTGCAGACCATTGCCGGGCTGACCGGCGCGAAATTGATCGCTCAGCCCACCGGCGCGATCGCGCTCTACACCCCGTCGGGCCTGCAGTTGCCGACCTCCGGCGCCCCACAGCTGAGCGTTTCCGGAACCGGGGCGGTGATGCTCGGCACCCGGAACGTGACCGCCAGTATCACCACAGGGTCGATCGGCGCCAACCTGGAGCTTGCATCGAGCACCTTGCCCGATCTCCAATCCGGTCTCGACAATGTCGCCGCCACCCTGGCCAACAGCTTCACCGCCTCAGGTCTGACCCTGTTCACGCCTGCGGGTGCCAGCGCCACGGCGGCATCCGGCTTTTCCAGCCAGATCACCGTCAATCCCGCCGTGACGCAAAATCCGGCTCTGATCCGCGACGGTACGCCGGCGAACGTCAATACGAGTGGTGATGCGGGGTTCACCGGCCTGATCGGCACCATCCTGTCCAATACCCTCAACGGCAGCACCGGCACTCTCGCCACCACGACCACCGGATTCACCGCTCAGGAAGCGTCGGTCAGCAGCGCGGCCCAAACCGCCAGTACCGCCGCCACGTCGCTCACCAGCGCGCTGACCACCCAGGCGTCCACCACCAGCGGCGTCAGCGTCGATCAGCAGATGGGCCTGCTAGTCACGTTACAGAACGCCTACGCGGCAAATGCAAAAGTCGTCAGCATCGCCCAGCAGATGTGGCAGACCGAGGAGGCGATGATCTCATGAGCGGTTCAATTTCCGGGCTGACCGGCGGCAGTTACGGGCTGATGCAGCAGCTGATCGCCGATTCCGGGGCGACCTACGCACGGCTCAGCCAACTCACCACCCAATCATCCACCGGATATGTCGCCGGCACTTATGCCGGGCTCGACAACGCAACGACCGGCTCGGCTGCCGGGGCGCTCTCGATCGCGCCACAGATCGCCGGGATCAATAACACGGTCTCCACGCTCAACGCGGTTGCCGGCCAGATGGGCGTGCAGCAATCCACGATCACCACGATCAGCCAGATCGCGACTGCGGCGCTGAGCCAGTTCCAGCAAGTCAACGCCATCAGTCCGCAGAGCATGACGACGGCGGCGGCCAGCGCCAGACAGGCGATGGTCCAGATTGCCGGGCTGCTCAATACCCAGGACGGATCGACCTATATCTTCGGCGGTCAGAACAGCGGCACCGCACCGGTCCCGAATGCGCCCGCCATCACGAGTTCCAGCTTTTTCACCGCGATCCAGAGCGCGGTATCGGGGCTTGCGACCAGTGGCGCGAGCGCGACCACCGCGGCGATATTCAGTGCCGCAAGCACCCGGAGCCCGTTCAACGCGCCGATCGGCACGAATACGCCCTTACCTCAGGTCGCAGGCGCTGACGGGGCCATGATCACGACCGGAATTTCGGCCACCGCGAATGCCTTCGTCCCATCCACCGGACCTGACACGACCGGGTCCTACATGGGTGACATCATGACCGCGCTGGCCACCATCGGCAGCATGAGTACTGCCGATGTCGGGACCTCGGGCTTTGCCGGCTTCGCGGCCACCACCGCGAATACGTTGAGCAGCGCTATCGGCACCATGGCCCAGGATGCCGGGGTCCTCGGCAACAACCAGGCCTCGCTCGCCACGCAATCGACCAACCTGCAAGCGACCTCCACCGCGCTCAGCACCCAGCTCGCCAGTTTCGATCAGGTCGACATGACCAGCACACTGGCCAACCTGTCATCGACGCAGACGCAGTTGCAGGCATCGTACCAACTCATCGCCGCGATGAAAACAATGTCCCTCACCCAGTATATTTGAGGGATTGTCTTCACCGGGCGTTAATCTGTTCGGCGCAATATACGCCATCCCCGCAAAATGCGGATCTACAGTTAAAATATATCCAAGGAAAATACCATGTCTGGTGTTATCAGCTCCGTCATCACCAACTCCGCCGCAATGGTTGCGGTCGAGTCGCTCAACTCGATCAACACAGCGTTGCAGACCACTCAAACGGCGGTTTCGACCGGTTACTCGGTCAATCAGGCGTCGGACAATGGTGCCGCCTACGCGGTCGCCCAGTCGATCCGCACCAATATTTCGGGCCTCACCGCCGCCAACCAGCAGCTCGGCGACACTCAGGGCCTGCTCGCGACCACCAACACTGCCCTGACTCAGGTTTCCGACCTGATGCAGAGCATGGATCAGACGCTCGTCAATTTGTCGAGCGGCACGTTGTCGAGCTCGCAGCGCACCCAGTATGCAGCGCAATTCTCCTCGCAGCTTTCGAACATCAAATCGTTCATCACTGGTGCCAGCTACAACGGCACGGCTTTGATCGGCAGCAGCACGGGCACCCTGACCCCCACTTCGGCCACATTCAAAACCGGCATCACTGTCTCGATCGACGCTTCGGGCAGTACGCTGGGAATCGCTGCGACCAGCCTGACGGCCGTTTACACCGCAATGAGTACCATCAACACCGGCCTCGCATCGGCGGCGTCCTCCACGGTCGGCAAATTCCTCTCGGCCACCGGCGGCTTCACCACGGCGGTCGCCTCGGTTGGGGGCTACATGAACACCTACGGTAATCTGACCAACCAGATCAACAGCCAGATCACCTACAACCAGAACAAGATGGATGCGTTGAGCAACGGGCTCGGCGCGCTGGTCGATGCCAACATGGCCGCCGAATCCGCCACGTTGCAATCGCTCCAGATCCAGCAGCAGCTGGCCACCTCCTCGCTTTCGATCGCGGATCAGTCGCCGTCGCTGCTGACCAAGCTCTTCCCGTAATCCAGTCCGCGTCTCCGGCCCGCCAGCGGCGGGTCGGAGCTCGTTTCATGAAAGCGCCAGGAAAATCCGATGTCGGTGTTGGTACTCGAACTGCGTCAGGGCGATGTCATGGTCCTCAACGGGGCACCGATCCGGTTCCGGACCAAGTCGCGGATCGAACTCACCGCCAAGGCGCGGTTCATGTTCGGCAAGCAGATCCTCCGCCCCGACGAAGTCGATTCGCCGGCGAAGCGGATCTATTTCGCCCTGCAGACCGCCTATATCGGCACCGAAGACGAACGCGCAGTCGCGCTCGTGCGCGCCCAATCCCTCATCGAGGAGTTCAAGGCGGCGACCACCTCGGCTCTCGCCCGCGAAATCCTTGACAAGGCCCTCGGCTTCGCCCGTGCCGATGATTGCTACGAAGCCCTGAAACTCGCGCGTCGGATCATGCGGCACGAAGCCGCTGTCCTGCAAGCCAACCAGTGATCAAAAAGGATCGAACATGTCTTCAACCTCCCGTGTTCTGAAAGCCTACGGTTCCGCCTCCGCCCTGCGCAGCCAGCGTGAGCAGGACGCCGAAATCTTCCGCCGCGTCAGCGCCGGACTGCGCTCGGTGTCCGACGAAATGAGCAAGGTCCGCGCGATCGCGGATGCACGGCGGCTCTGGCAGACCGTTCTCGCCGCCAACCACGATCCCCTCAACCCGCTGCCCGCGCCCCTGCGCGCCCAGATTATCGCGGTTGCCAACACAGCACTCCGCACCACCGATGATGCCCAGCCCAACCTGCCGTTCCTTGCCGAGATCGCCGATAATTTCGCGGCTGGTCTCAGCGGGCAGCGCTGACTGGTCGGCATCACAATGCATCATGCAATGACGGCCAGTTAGAGGAGGCGGCATCGTGTCGGTCAGCTTCACAGGATTGCCCACCAATCTCGCCAGCCTGTTCTCGCCCCTCTCGGCGACCGGGGCGAGTTCTGCTGCCAGCATCACCTCGATCCTGAACGCGGCCTACGCCGGCACCACCACGGCCGCGACCGGTGCCGCTTCGGAAAATCCGATCATTGCGTTGCAGATTGCGCAACGCAACCAGACTTCGGACGTCAAGGCCGAAACACTGCAACCCGCAGTCCAGCGTGACATCGCGGCGTTCACCAAAGCCGTGCAGACCGCCAAAACACCGCAGCAGCTCCTGTCCAATCCCACCGTGCTGACCGTGCTGCTGACCGCCAACGGACTTGGTTCCGATGCGAGCTATCCCGCCCTCGCACAGAAGGCGCTGATGTCCAACCCATCCGATCCCAACTCGCTTGCCAATCAGCTCTCGGGCAGCAATTCGCAATGGCTTTCAGCCGCTCAGACCTATCAGTTCGCGACCAAGGGGCTATCGATCATCCAGGACCCGAAAGTGCTCAGCACCATCACCAACGGCTATGCCGAAGTCCTCTGGCGACAGTCGCTCGACCAGCAGACCCCCGGCCTCTCCAACGCCCTCTACTTCATCCAGAACGCCAGCACCTTCACATCGGCCAACCAGATCCTCGGTGATTCCGTCGCGCGTTCGGTCGTCACCACGGCGCTCGGCATCCCTCAGCAGCTCGCCTACCAGCCGCTCAGCGCGCAACAGCAGGCCATCACCAGCCAGTTGACGATTTCGGATCTGCAGAACCCGAAATTCGTTCAGTCCTTCGCCGACCGTTATCTCGCCGTCATGCAATCCACCGCGCAGAGCAGTTCCGGATCGGCCTCCAGCCTCTCATCCCTCGCGGTCCAGTCTCAGGGACTGATCGCCTAACCCACGGTTAAAGGACATAAAACATGACCGCCGTTCCCCATCTCCAGGAAGCGACTCCCCCCGATTTCTCAACGACGCTGATCGAGCGCATCCGCAGCCTGATCGGGCGGGGCCAGTTCAACGCCGCATCCCTGCTGCTTCCCACGCTTGAGAAACTCGGGGTTCCGGCGGAACGGATATCGTTTCTGCGGGTGGAGATCGCGCTCGGTCGCGGTGATCAGGACGCGGCGCGCAGCGCGATCGATGCGGGCCTCGCCCGCGATCCGCACAGTGCCGATCTTCTCGTCCTGCGTGCCCGCTTCGCGCTCGCCAACCGCGATCTGGTCGGTGCGGCGCTTGCAGCGGCGGACGCGATCACCGCAGCACCCGATCATGGTGCCGCGAAATCACTTCTCGGTCAGGCTCTGCTGGCTCTCGGCCAGACCGAACAGGCCGTGATCTGCCTGCGCGAGGCCGCCGATGATCTGCCGGGGGATTTCGGCACGATCGAGGCGCTCACCACTGCAGCACCGCGCGAGGCCGTGGCAGCGATCCGTGAGTGGATCGCGGGTGGTCACGCCGGAACCCCGATCCGCAACCTTCTGATCAATGCGCTGCTCGCCGCCGGTGAAACCGAGATGGCGACGGCGGAAATTCGCACCCTGACCGCCGCCGGGCTCGGCGACGGCCAGACCAGCCTTCTCGCGGTCAAGGCCGCGATCGATGCGGAAAACTGGTCCGAAGCGACCACCCTGTTCAACGCCACCACCCGTCATCTGCCCCGTCATGCTTGATGCGGCGTCATCGCCCGCCGAACTCACCGACCCCACCGCGATTCTGACGCAGGCCATCCTGCTCGATCAGGAGGGGGAGGCGGCAACGGCCCGGGCGCTGATGCGCTCGGTTGCCGCACTCCGGCCCGATTGGGACGAACCCTGGCTGCGGATCGGCCAGAGCCTGCGCCGGGACGGCGCGCCGGATGAGGCCATCCGTGCCTATGACATGGCACTCGCCCGCAATCCGGCGCGGGTCGAGGCCTTGCTCGCGCGTAGCACGCTGGCTCTCGGCAATCAGGATCCGAGCGGCGCGGTCGACTTGCTGTGCCGCGCGACCACGATCGACCCGAACTGCCACGAAGCCTGGCACGCCCTGGGATACGCCTATTTCGCGCGACAGCTGCCCGAAGCGGCACTTCACGCGCTGGCCAATGCGGGCCGGTTGGCACCCGACTGTTTCCGCTATGCGTGCGATCTGACCGAACTTGCCGAACAGATCGGTCCATCCGTCGCCGTCACCGTGCCCGACTGGTCGGACGGCGTCGGCCTCGCGCTCGCGGGCCGCGCCGCCCGACGGCGTGGCGACCTCGACGAAGCGGTGGATACGCTTGAGGCCGCGTCGGCCCTGATGCCCGATGAGCCATGGGTGCTCAAGGAACTCGCCGATGTCTATCTCAGCGCGCTGCGGCCCGAAGCCGCCGAGCCGGTCCTGCGCGAGGCTCTCCGCCGGGAACCCGGTAACCTGACCCTCTTGAATGATCTCGGCGTGTGTCTCGGCCGCCAATACCGTTTCGGCGAGGCGGAGGCGGTGCTCAACCGCATGCGCGATACCGAGCAAATGTCTGCCGTCATGCTGTTCAACCGGGCGATGATGCGCGCCTCCGCGGGCGATCTCGCCGGGTCCTGCGCCGATATCGAAATCGCCAAGGGCCGCTCGACCGATGTGGTCGCGGCCCTGATCGCGGAATGCACCCTGCTGCCTTATCGTGGGGGCATGACTGCCGCCACGCTGCGCGACGCGATGACCCTGCTGGGCAACGCCTTGCCGCGGCCCGATCAACCGGCTGTGCACAGCCGAGCCGTCACGCAGGCCGATCGCGACCGGACGCTGCGGGTCGGGCTGCTCTCCAACACCTTGCGCCAGCACCCGGTCGGCTGGCTGACCTTCGCCGGATTTCAGGCGCTCGATCCGGCGGATTTCGCGCTGCATTGCTTCGGCAAGTACGACGAAAACGACCGGTTCGCGCAGGATTTCGCCCGCCATGTCGCTGCGTGGCATTCAATCGCAAGCCGCGACGATGCCGCGATCGCGGCACTGATCGCCGATCAGCAGATCGATATCCTGATCGACCTCAGCGGCTTCTGCGATGGCGGGCGCGTGGCGGTGCTGGCCCAGCGTGCAGCGCCGGTGCAGATGAAATGGGTCGGTTCGCAGGCCAGCACCACCGGGGTTGCCGAAATCGACTGGATGATCACCGATCGGTGGGAGACCCCGCCCGGCTTTGAGACCTTCTACACCGAAAATCTGCTCCGCCTCGCCGATGGCTATGTCTGTTACATGCCGCCCGCAGCCGCGCCCGAGGTCAGCGCCTTACCCGCTCTGGCCAATGCGCACATCACCTTCGGCTGCTTCAACAATCTCGCCAAGCTCACCGATGACACGCTGCGCCTCTGGGCCGCCGTGCTCGACCGTGTGCCCAACGCCCGTCTCACCCTGCGCTGTCCGCAATTCTCCGAGGCCAATGTGCGGGACCGGTTTCCTGGCCGCGCGCAGGCGCTCGGTATCGACCCGTCCCGCCTCACGCTCGAAGGTCGCGCTCCTCATCGGGAATTCATGGCGGCCTATCGCGGGGTGGATATCGCGCTCGACCCCTACCCCTATTCCGGCGGCCTCACCACGTGCGAGGCGATGTTCATGGGGGTGCCGGTGATCACCCTGGCGGGCGATTTCTTTGCTGCCCGCCACTCGGTCAGTCACCTCTCCAATGTCGGTCTGTGCGACTGCATCGCGACCACGCCGGAGACCTACATCGACCGTGCGGTTTCCCTCGCCGCCGACCTGCCTGCCTTGGCCCATCTGCGGGCCGATCTGCGCCGGCGCATGCTGGCCAGCCCCCTGTGCGACGCCCCGCGTTTCGGTCGGAGCCTCGGCACGGCGCTCCGAAGGGTCTGGCATGACCATTGCGACCACCACCTCGTCGCCCACGAACCGGAGCGGGCTTGATCCGTCGGGGCCGATGTGGTCCTGCACCTGCATGTCAGGTTTCACCGCACGGATCCGCCGCACCCGCCCGGCCGCCACCTTCGCCATGGCCGCCCGCGCCCGCGCCCTGCGTGCCGCCGGGCATGACGTGATCTCGCTCTCGATCGGCGAGCCCGACCTGCCGACCCCGGATCATGTGATCGCCGCCGCCCACGCGGCCGCTTGCGCGGGCGAAACGCGCTATCCGCCGATCGCCGGCACCGAAGCCTGCCGCGCCGCCGTCGCTCGTAAATTCACCCACGATCTGAACCGCCCGGTCGCGCCGAACCAGGTGCTGATCACCAACGGCGGCAAGCAGGCGATCTTCAACGCCGTGATGGCCCTGATCGAGCCGGGTAACACCGTGCTGATCCCGGCACCCTGCTGGGCCGGCTATATTCAGGTCGTCGAATTTGCCGGCGGCACGCCGGTTTTTCTGCCATGCAGCGCCTCATCGGGTTTCCGTCTCGACCCGGCCCGGCTCGAAGCCGCCATCACCCCGGCGAGCCGGCTGCTTCTGCTCAACTACCCGAACAACCCCTCCGGCGCGGTCGCCGATCCCGCCATGCTCGAAGCCATCGCCGGGGTGCTGCGCCGCCACCCGCATGTGCATGTCATCGCCGATGACATCTACGAACACCTGATCTTCGAGGGTGCCTATCACACGATCGCCGGCATCGCGCCGGACCTCGCGGATCGCATCGTCACGCTCAGCGGCGTATCGAAATCCTACGCGATGACCGGCTGGCGTCTCGGCTTCTGCACCGGTCCCGCCGACTGGCTCGCGGCGATGGGTCTGGTGCAGGGCACCGCCACCGCCGGTGTGTCCACCATCAGCCAGGCCGCCGCCGTCGCCGCGCTCGATGGCCCGCAGGACCTGCTGATCGAACGCCGCGCGATCTATCGCCATCGGCGCGACCTCGTTCTCGCCGGCCTCGCTGCCGCGCCGCATCTGACCTTCACCAGGCCGGACGGGGCATTCTACGCCTTCCCCTCGATCGCCGGGTTGCTGGGCCGGACCTCGCCGGCGGGCCGCCGCCTCGCCACGGATGACGATGTCGCCGATGCCCTGCTCGACGAAGCGCTGGTCGCCACCGTCCCCGGCTCGGCGTTCGCCATGCCCGGCCATATCAGGCTTTCCACGGCTGCGAGCGATGACGCGCTCACCCGGGCCTGCGCCCGCATCGCCCAATTCTGCGGCGCGGTAAAATGACCGGGGCGCCCTGCGAAATCATCGACGCGACCATCGATGATTTTGCAGCGCATCGTGCGTCATTCGCCGTCCTCTTTGAGCTTTGCGTCGCCGAAGGTCCGGCGCTCGGCTATCGAGCTCCTCTGACATCCACCCGCCGGGACGCAATCCTCGATTTACTGTCGCAGAGCCTCGCAACCGGCCAGGGCCGGCTTCTCCTCGCGCGGATCGATGATTGCGTCATCGGTAGCATCATGATCCTCGACGATCGTGAAACCGAACCGTATCTCGGCCAGATCGCCAAACTCATGGTCCATCCCGCCCACCGTCGGCAGGGTTTCGCAACCCGCCTGCTCGCCGCTGCCGAATCCGTCGCCGCCGCGATCGGCAAGACCCGGCTCTATTTGTTCACCGGGGATGACGGCACCGCCGCCGCCCTCTACGCCAGCAACCGCTACGAACTCTGCGGCCGCATCCCGGAAGGTGGCACAAGCGCCGAGGCCACCCGGATCGATGCGCTGATCTTCACCAAGGCCTTGATCCGCCCGGACCTTTAGCCACGTGAAGCGCCGGCTTGTTATCGAGCGAGGGATTCGTAGCGGAAAACACGTCGGTCAGGCCGAGACCGGGGCGATGCGCCATCGGACAGCTGCCGCAGGGCGTGCAGAACCGCCGCTCGCTCGCCCGCGTTCTGGCGTACCTGCCGGACGTTCGGCACCTTCGGTGATCTTCACCGCGTCCACCTGCCACAGGCTGAAGGCATTGACCGGCCCGCCTGATCAGGCCCTGACTTGACAATCCCGTATCGTCCCCGCCTAAAAACCACATCACGGAGATTGAATCTGCTTACAGTCAAGTACCGCCTGTTCGACCCCCGGCTCGCCCCGCGGCGTACCAAGCTCATGGTGCCGGGCTGGGGTGGTGAACCGCAGCCGCGCCGGGACGGGTCGCTGGAACAGGCATGGCACTGCATGCCGTTCGTCGAATCCGCCCAATATGGCATCGAGTTATTCTACCCTTACGACAATGAGCTGCATGTCACGCGCCGTGACGGCAAGGTCGTGCTCGAAGGCGACTTCGGCGACGCTCCTGACACCGGCCTGCAATGGCCGCCGTTCCGATCGTTCGGCGATGCCTATTACACTTATCAGCTGCTTCTGGACCTGATGGTGGAACCCGAAGTCGCGGTGCGGACCGAGCCGCACCCGCGATACTATACGAGCTTCGAGGACGACGTGCCGCTGGCGGTCCCGGCCCTGTTGCGAACGAGCTGGTGGCCGATGATCTCGTTCGTGGTTTTCAAGGCACCGCCGGAAGGCCGCACCCATGTCTTTCGCCCCGGCGAGCCGTTCATGCAACTGGTGATGCTGCCGGCCTCGCCGGATTTCACGCTGGTCGAGATGAACGAGGACGACGCGGCCGAACGGGAATTGCGCAGCCAGCGCATTCACGCGAGCCGCGAAACGCTGGGGGCGGACTCGCGATGGCTGTCATCGTCGGACACGGTGTTCGACGCGACGTATCGTCGGCTGCTGCGTGCCGCCATCGCGAAGTCGCGACAATCCTCCGACTGATCGACCCCGACCCACTCCGGGGTTCGCCACGCTCCCGCTCAGCGCTGCTGGTATCCGTGATGATGGTGGTGGTGATGATGGTGATGGTGATGATGGTGGTGGTGATGGTAGTAGGGGCCGGGATAGGGCGAGACCGGATAGGGATAGGCCGGTGGCGGCGGGGGAGGCGGCCCGTACTGGAACTGCAGATAGGCTTGGGCCAGCTCGATTTCCGGTTCCGGGCGTTGCCGCGCCGACTCTGCCTTCAGCAGGGCCGCCGCGTTCGGAATCGGTTCGAGCAGTGCCGCGTACGAGGCCGCGCTGACCGGCCCGGCGGTGCCCGGGTCCTGGGCTGCAGCAGCGCTGCCCGGGGTCGTGAAAGCCGCACCGGCGAGGGCGCCGAGCAGGCTCAATGCCATTTTGTCCATAGACTCCTCCAATCGACAGTCACGCATCTGTGCAATCGACCGCGGCAAATTTATGGCTCGACGATGCCGAAGATATGACCGGTTCGAAGACCCCTTACGAACCGCCGAACCAGTTATAGCCCTGTTTTTCCCAATAGCCGCTGGGAAACTGATTGGTCACGCCCAGCGCGACGATGGATTTGGCATTCTTGTAGCCGAGCTTGGTCGGTATCCGCAGGCGAACCGGGGCGCCGAAGGGAGCGGTCAGCGGCGCGCCGAGGAAATCCAGCGCAAGGATGGTCTGCGGTTGCAGGGCCGATGCCATGTCGATGCTCTCGAAATACCCGTCGGCGCATTGGAACGACACGTAGCGCGCCTTGAGATCGGCATTGATCAGGCGCAGAAAATCACCGAGCCGCACACCGCCCCATTGTCCGACGACGCGCCAGCCCTCGACGCAGATGAGCCGGGTGATCTGGCTTTCCTGCGTCATGGCCCGCAGCTGCGCCAGCCGCCAGGGTTGTTTGTTGCCGATCCGCCCGGTGAGGTTCAGCCGCCAGGTCGCGGGATCGACCTGCGGGGCGCGATCGATGCCGTAGAACGCGTTGAACCGGGGCGGCCGGGTGATCTGCGAGGGTTTGAACGTCGGGGCCAGGGTATTCGGATCGAACAGCGCCGCCTGAACCTCGTTGTTCCAGCCCGACATCAGGCGCAGGAACTCATCGGCGAGGTCGGGATGCCGGAGATTGTCGAAGTCGCAACCGGCCAGGGGCGTCAGGGCACCGAGGGCGAGGGCGCGGCCGAGCAGCTTGCGGCGGTCGAGAGTGAGCGGTTTCATGAATGAGCCTCCGGCAGGCGCCCGCCGGTGATCATCGGCGGCAGCACGCGCGGCACCAGGGCGACCAGCAGCACGTGCACCGCGATGAACCCGACGATCGCGGTCATGGCGATGAAATGGACGATCCGCGAGATGAAAAACCCACCGAACAGATCCGATAGCGGCCAGAGCTGCACCGGCTTCCACACGGCAAGTCCGGACAGCACCGCGAGGATGCCGGCGGCGATGACGCCGAGATAGAGCAGCCGCTGCACCGAATTGTACATGCCGACCTGATGCGGCAGGCGAAACCGCATCGCCGCCCAGATATCGTGGATCACGCCGCGCGGGGTGACCGGCAGCAATTTGCGGCGAAGATGGCCGGTGGCGAACCCCCAGACCAGATAGGCGAGCCCGTTGAGCATCAACAGCCAGATCGCCGCGAGATGCCAGGCGATCGCGCCGCCGAGCCATTGGCCGATCGTCGCCCATTGCGGAAAGCTGAACGGCAGGAACGGGGACGCGTCATAAATCTCCCACCCGCTGCCGATCAGGATGACGATGGCAAGGGCGTTGAGCCAGTGCATCACCCGCAGCGGCAGGGGATGGATCGGGATGCGTGGGTTCATGGCGTGTCTCCTCGGATCAGGGACGGTCCGGTCATGGACGATCCGGGGCAATTCATGCGCGCCGTTGCCATGGTGCGTCGAGGTATCGAAACGATGCTCAAACGGCATTGGCGCGGCGGCGGCTGTTGCGTCACATCATCGGGGCATCGGAAGGCCGGCCCGGTCGTCCGCAGATGCAAAACCCACCATCAAGGAGACCGCCATGAACCGCATTCTGCTCGCCACCACCCTCGCCCTCGGTGTTGCCGCTACCGGCATCGCCCATGCCCAGAGCACCGGCACGATGGCCAAGCCGGACACCATGAGCCACAGCACGATGAAGCATAGCGCGATGCAGCATCACGCCATGAAGCACGTCATGACCAAGCCCAACATGATGAAGCACAACGCCATGAATCATGACGCGATGAAGCACAGCACCATGAAGCACGATGCGATGAAGCACGACACGATGAGCCACACGGCACAGTAACCGCCAGCGTGTCCCGGCCGGCCGGTGTCATCCCGGCGGTCGGGCCCCCCATCGAACCGGAAGGGCGAGCTATGGCAGACCTGCGTAACGCGTTATGATCCGCCGATGAGCCTTCAGGACGAACTCGATGCCGAACGTGCCCGCCGCCTCGCCGATCAGGCGGTGCGGGCGGCATATGAGGAAACCGTGATCAGCCTGAACCGCAACGGTTTCATGTCCAACGTGCTGGCCGAAGAGGCGCAGTTTCCCGATTTCATGCTGCCGAATTCCGAGGGTCGGCTGGTGTCGCTGGCCGGGCTGCTGGCGCGCGGGCCGGTGATCGTCCAGTTCTTTCGCGGTGAATGGTGCCCCTATTGCCGGCTGATGCTCGATGCGCTGGTGGCCGCGCTGCCGGAGATCGAGGCTCTCGGTGCCACGTTGATCGCGCTCACACCCGATACCGGCCCGTGGGCGCATGACGCCAAGGCGAATCACGGTGCGGCGTTCGATGTGCTCTCGGATGTCGATTGCGGGGTGGGGCTTGCCGCCGGCGTCGTGTTCCGCCTGCTGCCGCTGTACAAGGCCCGCCTCGTCAGCGTCGGTCTCGAAATCCCCGAGCGGCATGGTAACGACGCATGGTTCCTGCCGATACCCGCGGTCTTTCTGCTCGATCGGAGCGGCAAGGTCGCCTGGCGCTTCGCCGATGTCGATTTCACCTATCGCGCCCCGCCCGAACGGATCATCGCCGCCCTCCGTCAACTCGCCGAGGCCGGTTGATCGCCGATGGAACTCAGCCAGGTCCGGTATTTCGTCACCCTCAGCCGCCTGTTGAATTTCACCCGTGCGGCCGAAGCCTGCAATGTCAGCCAGCCGGCGCTCACCCGGGCGATCCAGCGCCTCGAAGACGAACTGGGCGGCGCGCTGCTGTTTCGCGAACGCAACACGACCCAGCTGACCGAACTGGGGCGGAGCATGCTGCCGCATCTCGATGCGATGCTGATGGCCGCCGACAGTGCGGCATCGCTGGCCGATGCGCGGCGCCGCCAACCGGTCGCGAGTTTGAAGATCGGGCTGGCACCGGGGATCGGCTGCGGCGCGATCGCTTTCGCGATCGGGGAGGTTGCCGCGATCCTGCCCGATCTCATGATCCGCTTCGAGGAGGCCGCACCGGGCAGCCTGGTGGAGGCGATGCTCGCCGATATGCTCGACTGCGCCCTGCTGCCAGAGGATTGCGATCTGCCTGACCGGTTCAACCATTGGCCGCTCTATGAGGATCGGGCCGTCGCGGTACTGCCGGTGCACCATGCGCTGGCCGACCGTGCCAGCCTGACCGGGGACGATCTGCACGGCGAGACGCTGCTGCACGGCGAACGCTGCGGCGGGTTCGCGGCGAAGCTCGATCATCTGCAAACCGCCCGCTACCGCTTTCGCCGCTGCGATGGCGCCACCAGCCACCTGCTCGATCTGGTCGTCGCCGGAATCGGCGTGGCGCTGCTGTCCGAGCGCATCGCCCTGCCCGCACCGGTCACCGCCCGCCCGATCACCGATCCGGTGCTGACCCGCACGGTGCGGCTCGCGGTACTCGCGGGCCGCCCGCAGGAGCCTGCCGTTTCCGGGTTCATCAAGCTGTGCCGGGCGCGGCGCGGACATATCGGTGCGCCACGAACGGCATGACCGGCTTCGCGCCGGGTGCCGCTGGTCAACCGTCGCGGATTGGGCTGTTATCGCGGCATGAACGCCCATGTCGCAACCTTGGTCGCCCGATTGCAGGAGCAGCCTTCGCATACCGGATCGCTCGTGCTCACCCTGATGGGCGACGCCATCATGCCGCGTGGCGGCTCGGTCGCGCTCTCGACCATTCTCGATCTCTGCGCCGGGCTCGATATCGGCCCCGGCGTGGTCCGCACCGCCGTCTCACGCCTCGCCGCCGACGGCTGGCTGGTCGCCGAACGCCAGAGCCGTGCCAGTTTCTATGCCATCGGCCCCGACCGCCGGGGCGAATACGTCCGCGCCGCCCGCCATATTTTCGGACCGGCGCGCCATCCCCAGGTCGACCGCATGACGCTGATCCTGCTCGATCCCGGCGACTCCCGCGAATCGGTGCGCCACCGGCTGACGCGGCTCGGCTTCGTCGCCTGGCAGAATGTGATGATCGCGCCGGAACGCCCGCTGCCGCCCTCGGTCGCCGCCAGCGTCCTCGCGGTCACTGCCCAGGCCAATGCGGCGACCCTGCCGCGCCTTGCCGCCCGGGCCTGGCGGCTCGAATCCCTCGCCGGCCATTACGGCGGCTTCATCGAAACCTTCGGCCCGATCGCCCGCGCCGCACCCGAGCTCGAGCCGCGTGACGCCATCCTCACCCGGACCCTGCTGATCCACGATTACCGGCGGATCATGCTGCGCGACCCGCGCCTTCCCACCGCCTTCCTGCCGCCCGGCTGGATCGGCGATGGCGCCCGCCACCTCTGTGCTACCCTCTATGCGGCCCTGCGCCCCGCATCGGAACTCTGGCTCGATCGGGAAGCGATCACCCGCGCCGGGGGTCTGCCGCCGCCCGATTCATCGCTCGCTCATCGCTTCGCCGACGTCGCGCTCTGAGCCACGCGGCAACGCCCCCGCCAGAAACAGCTCGATCGCCCGCGCGATCCGCCGGTCGAGCGCGGCC
Source organism: Acidiphilium acidophilum (assembly GCF_033842475.1). Taxonomy (NCBI): domain Bacteria; kingdom Pseudomonadati; phylum Pseudomonadota; class Alphaproteobacteria; order Acetobacterales; family Acidocellaceae; genus Acidiphilium; species Acidiphilium acidophilum. The sequence continues at coordinate 264,678 of NZ_JAWXYB010000018.1, forward strand.
TTGCCCGGGGCCTTGCCGATGCCGAGCAGCAGCTCGATGTGAATATTGCCGATCGTCATGCCATACAGCATCTGCGCCGCTTCTTCCGGATCGGCGATCGCGAGCCGCCCCTGATCGCGGAGGGCCGAAAAATACCCCTGCAATGCATCCCGGCATGGCTTGGCGCTCTCCCGGTCGAGCAGCCGCGACAGCGTCTTGCCATGGATATATTCGGCCATGATCAGCCGCAGCAGCGCCACCAGCGGCGGACTCAGCACGTGCTGCGCCCAGCCGCGCAACATATCGTGCAGCACATCCTCCATCCGCCGCCCTTCGGTCTCGACCGAGAACTCGAACGGCTTGCGATGCCGCGCGAGCAGGGCGGTGAACAACTCCTCCTTGGATTCGACGAGCTGATACAAGGTTCGCTTGGAGATCCGCGCTGCCGCCGCAACGTCGTCCATCGTTGCGGCATGGTAGCCCCGCTTGCAGAACACCCGCTCCGCCGCCGCGATCAACGCCTCGCGCCGCGCCGCCTCGCACACCGGCACCCGGTGCGCCCGGCCCGGCGAATGGTCCTCGATAGTTGCGGCGGGCAATCCCATGAAGTGGTGTCCTGGACGATCTCGCGAACGGCGATTGGTGGAGCCGGTCTTGGCGAACCCTTCACACATCGCAGAGACCCCCCCCGATTTCAAGCGGCTGGCGGCGGCACGGGATGCAAGTCGTCAAGGATAGGGGGAAGACTTCTTTTTGTGAACAAAAAGAAGCAAAAAAATTCGCTCCACCGGGACTATGCATGAGAAACGCCCGTGCCCCCCGGCAGAAAGTTTTTTGCTTCTTTTTTACAAAAAAGAAGCGCTTCCCTCGCTTGCTTCCTCTCGCTCCGGCCTTGCGTTCACGACCGCTTGACGGCTCCCCGGAAAACTCGGTAGTTTCCTCTCAGCACTTCAGGAGGCTGAGCCGCGCAGATGCTGGGACCCCGTTTCCGGGCCGAACATAGCCATGCGCGTCACAAGTATCATACGGCATGATCGAAATCCCCCCCACGTCGCGGCGCGCCATGCGCCTTGCGTCCCGCCTGCTCACCACGATCGGCGGGGCCGCGCTGCTCGCCGGCTGCGCGGTCGGGCCGAATTTTCATCGCCCGCCTGCGCCGGTGGTGAGCGGCTACACCGAGGCACCGCTGCCGGCCCGCACGGTCGGGGCCGCCGGCGGCGCGCAGCATCTCGTGGTCGGGGCGCGGATCGAGGGGGAATGGTGGAACCTGTTTCATTCGCCGCAGCTCGATCGGCTGATTGCGACGGCGCTGACCAACAACCCCAGCCTGCTCGCCGCCCAGAACGCGCTTCTTGCCGCGCGTGACACCACCCGCGCCGAGCAGGGGTCGTTCTTTCCCTCGCTCAGCGGCAGTTTCCAATCGACCCGCGAACGCAGCCCGTTCGGCCTTACCGGCTCTACGGCCGCCAGCACCGGAAGTTCGCCGTTCACCCTGCTGAATACCAGCGTTTCGGTGTCCTACGCGCCGGATATTTTCGGCGGCGTCCGCCGTCAGGTCGAGGATCTTCGCGCCCAGGCCGAGGATCAGCGTTTCGCCCTCGAAGCCACCTACCTGTCACTCACCGCCAACATCGTGACCGCCGCGGTCACCGATGCCTCGCTGGTCGAACAGATCAAGGCGACCGACCAGATCATCGCCGCCGAGGAAAAGGTGCTGCGGGTGCTCCATGCGCAGGTGGCCCTCGGCGGCATTCCGGCCGCGAACGAACTGACCCAGGAAAGCCAGCTCGCCCAGACCCGCGCGACCCTGCCGCCGCTGCAGAGCCAACTCGCCCAGGAGCGCAACCAGCTCGCCGCCTATGAAGGCGTGCTGCCGAGCCAGTTCCACCTCGCCAATTTCAACCTCGCCGATCTCGCCTTGCCGCACGCTTTGCCGCTCAGCCTGCCCTCCGAACTGGTGCGCCAGCGCCCGGATATCCGCGAAGCCGCCGCCGTGCTGCACGAGGATACCGCGCTGGTCGGGGTCGCGACCGCCAACATGCTGCCCCAGATCACCTTGAGCGGCAGCGTCGGCCACGAAGCCCTTACCGCCGCCTCGCTGTTCACGCCGCAGACCCTGCTCTGGAGCCTCGCCTCGGGCATCACCCAGCCGCTGTTCCAGGGCGGCACCCTGCTCTACAAACGCCGCGCCGCCCTCGCCACCATGCGCGAGGCCGCCGCAAATTATCAGAACACCGTGGTGCTGGCGTTCCAGAACGTGTCGGACACGCTGCTCGCCCTGAATTACGACGCCTCGACCCTCGCAGCCGACCAGACCTACGAGCATTCGGCGAAACAGGCGCTCGCGGTCGTCGAGAACCAGTACCGTCTCGGCGGCGCGCCCTACACCTCCGTCCTCACCGCCGAGCAGACCTATGAAACCGCCGTCATCGCGCGGATCAAGGCAAGCGCGCAGCGCTATGCCGATACCGCCGCCCTGTTCCAGGCCCTCGGCGGCGGCTGGTGGAACCGCCAGGATGTTGCGAAAGACGTACAAAATTGCTGTGGAGTTCTCCCATGACCGCGCAGGACCTTGAGCCGACATCGACCGGCCCGCTCGAACCGAAACCCGCGCCGGTCCGCGTCGTCGGCGCCAGGCCGCCGCGCCGCCCTTCGGTCACGCTGCGCATGATCATCATGCTCATCCTGGTCGGCATCGTGCTGTTCCTGATCTTCGGGTTCGGTGCCTTCCGCACCATCATGATCGGGAAATTCCTTGCCACCCTGAAAAACCCGCCGCAGACGGTCGCGACCATGGTGGCGAAGGCGTCCAGCTTCCAGCCCGAACAGAATTCCACCGGCACGCTGATCGCCGAACAGGGCGCCAATCTGTCCGCCGAGGTCGCCGGCATCGTCGATACCATCAGTTTCAAATCCGGCCAGAACGTCAAGAAGGGCCAGGTTTTGCTCACTTTGCGCCCGAATAACGATCAGGCCCTGCTCGCCCAGTTGCGCGCCACCGCCTCGCTCGATCAGGTCACCTACCAGCGCGACCTCGCCCAGTACCGTGCCCAGGCGGTCAGTATGCAGACCGTCGATACCGATCGCGCCAACCTCGCCAGCGCCCAGGCCAACGTGAACAGCCAGCTCGCCCTGATGGCGGAAAAAACCGTCAAGGCGCCGTTCTCCGGTCGTATCGGTATCCGCGCGGTCGATCTCGGCGAATATCTCGCCGCCGGCACCACCATCGCCTCGCTGCAGAAACTCAACCCGATCGACATCGATTTCTACCTGCCCCAGGCCGCCCTGCGCACCATCCGGCCCGGCATGGCGGTGCAGGTCACGATCGAGTCCTTCGGCACCACCCCGTTCGACGGCAAGATCATCGCGATCGACTCGGCGGTGAGCGCCACGACGCGCATGATCCAGATCCGCGCCCAACTGACCAACCCGCATGACGAACTCCGCCCCGGCATGTTCGCCCGCGTCGCCATCGCGGTCGGCGCGCCCGAACAGGTGGTCACCCTGCCGCAGACCGCGATCGCCTATAACTCGTTCGGCGACACCGTGTTTATCGTCAAACGTGACAAATCCACCCCGGCCTCGACCACGAAGCCCGCCCCCAAGACCAAGCCGGGCAAGACCGCCCCGCCCAAGGCGACCCACTATGTCGAGCAGGTCTTCGTCACCCTCGGCCAGACCCGGGGCGATCAGGTCGCGATCCTCAAGGGTGTTTCGCCCGGCGATCAGGTCGTCGTCGCCGGTCAGGTCAAGCTGCTGAACAAATCACCGGTGATCATCGACAACAAGATCATGCCCTCGGATTCGCCCGATCCCGTCGTGCCGAACGAGTGATCCGAGATCATCATGAAGAATTTCACTGCCCTGTTCATCCGCCGGCCGGTCCTGGCCATCGTGGTCAGCGCGATCATTCTGGTGCTCGGCCTGAAATCGGTGGGTTCCCTGCCGATCCTCGAATATCCGAAGACCGAAAACGCGACCATCACCATCACCACGACCTATCCGGGCGCCGACCCGAGCACGATGGCCGGCTTTGTCACCACGCCGATCGAAAACGCCGTCTCGCAGGTCAACGGCATCGATTACATGACCTCGACCAGCCAGACCAGCACCAGCACCATCGTGGTCAACCTCGTGCTGAACTACAACACCAGCAAGGCGCTCACCGAAATCCAGGCGCAGATCCAGTCGGTCCTCAACCAGTTGCCGAGCGGCACCCAGCAGCCGCAGCTCGTCCTGCAGGTCGGCCAGACCCTCGATGCCATGTATATCGGCTTCAAGAGCGACGTGCTGACCACCAGCCAGATCACCGATTACCTCACCCGCATCGTCCAGCCCCAGCTTCAGTCGGTGCAGGGGGTCCAGGCCGCCACCATTCTCGGCGCGCAGAACTACGCCATGCGGATCTGGCTGGAACCCAACAAACTCGCGGCTTACGGCCTCACCGCCAGCTCGGTGTTCACCGCGCTGAGCGGCAATGATTTCATCAGTGCGCTCGGCAACACCAAAGGCACGATGACGCAGACCTCGCTGACCGCCTCGACCAGCCTGCACACCGCCGCCGAGTTCCGCAGGTTGATCGTCACCCAGTCCAACGGCGCCATCGTGCGTCTGGGCGATATCGCCCGTGTCGAGCTTGGCTCGAACACCTATGATTCCGAAGTCGCCTTCGATGGTAAATCCGGCGTCTATATCGGCATCGAAGTCGCCCCCGGCGCCGACCTCCTCACCGTGGTCGATGCCATTTCCAAAAAATTTCCCGGGATCAAGGCGCAGCTACCCTCCGGCCTTCAGGGTTCGATCGTCTATAACTCCGCCGAATTCGTCAATTCCTCGATCCACGACGTGATCGCGGCCCTGATCGAGGCCCTGCTGATCGTTATCGTCGTGGTCTTCGCCTTTCTCGGCACCCCGCGCTCGGTGATCATTCCGGTCGTCGCCATCCCGCTCTCGCTCATCGGCACTTTCGCCGCGATGGCGATGCTCGGCTTCACCATCAACCTGCTCACCCTGCTCGCGCTGGTCCTCGCCATCGGGCTGGTGGTGGATGACGCCATCATTGTCGTCGAAAACGTCAACCGCCATCTCGACATGGGCGAACCCCGCATCCAGGCCGCGATGAACGCCGCCGGCGAACTCGGTGGCCCGATCATCGCAATGACGGTGGTGCTCGCCGCGGTCTATGCCCCGATCGGCTTTCAGTCCGGCCTCACCGGTGCGCTGTTCACCGAATTCGCCTTCACCCTGGTCGCCGCCGTCACCATCTCGGCGATCATCGCCCTGACGTTATCGCCGATGCTCTCCTCGCGCATGCTTCGCCATATCCCGCGCGAGGATCACGGCTGGGAAGCAAGGCTGGTCCATTTCATCGACCGGCGGTTCGGCGAGGTCCACCGTATCTACATGCGCCTGCTGCGCGGCAGCCTCGCCACCCTGCCGGTCACCCTCACTTTCGGCCTGATCATCCTGTGCAGCATCTATTTCCTCGCCGCCGGCTCGAAGAGCGAGCTTGCGCCGCAGGAGGATCAGGGCGTGGTCATCATGTCCTCCACCTCCGCCCCGAACGCGACGCTCGACCAGAAAGTGATGTGGGGCAAGGAGGTCAACCGCCTGATGCTGACCCATAAATCGGTCGCTCACACCTTCCAGTTCGAAACCACGACCTCCTCGATCGGCGGCATGGTCCTCACCCCGTGGGACGACCGCACCAAATCCGCCGCGGTGCTCCAGAAGGAAATCCAGGAACAGGTCGATGACAACGTCGCCGGCCAGCAGGTCGTCGCCTTCCAGCCGCCATCGCTGCCTGGCTCGCAGGGCCTGCCGGTGCAATTCGTCATCAAGACCACCGAACCCTTCGGCGCGCTCAACACGGTGTCGAAAAAAGTCCTCGCCGCCGCGCTCAAGACCGGCAAATTCATTTTTCTCCAGTCCGACCTGAAAATCGATCAGCCCCAGTCCACCGTGGTGATCGACCGCGCCAAGGCCGCGACGCTCGGCCTCACGATGAGCCAGGTCGGTGCAGCACTCACCCAGGCGCTCGGCGGCCTGTACGTCAATTACTTCAGCCTCGACGACCGCTCCTACGAGGTTATCCCGCAAGTCTCGCAATCGAACCGCCTGAACTCGTCGCAGTTGCTCGATTACCCGATCACCTCGGTCAACGGCGTGCCGATCCCGCTCAGCGCGGTCGCCCACATCACCAATCAGGTCATCCCGGAATCGGTCAACCACTTCCAGCAGCTCAACTCGGCCACCATCCAGGGCGTCGCCGCCCCCGGCGTCTCCCAGGGCGAAACCGTCACCGTGCTCGACAGAATTGCCAAAAAACTCCTGCCGCCCACCGGCTACGACGTCGATTACGGTGGCCCGATGCGCCAGTTCGTCGAGGAACAGAGCGGCTTCCTCGGCACGTTCGGTTTCGCCGTCGTCGTGATCTTTCTCGCTCTCGCGGCCCTGTTCAATTCGTTCCGCGACCCGCTGATCATTCTCGTCTCGGTCCCGATGTCGATCGCCGGGGCGCTGATCTTCATCTATCTCGGCTTCGGCCTCAGCCTGAACATCTATACCGAGGTCGGCCTCGTCACCCTGATGGGCCTGATCAGCAAACACGGCATCCTGATCGTCGAGGTCGCCAACGAAGCCCAGATCGCCGGGATGACCAAGCGCGAAGCTATCGAACACGCCGTCGGCATCCGGCTCCGCCCCATCCTCATGACCACCTCGGCGATGGTCCTCGGCGTCGTGCCCCTCATCATCGCGACCGGTGCCGGTGCCGCCGCCCGCTACAATATGGGCATGGTCATTGCCACGGGCCTCGCGATCGGAACCCTGTTCACCCTTTTTGTCCTTCCTGCCGTCTATCTCCTCATCGGCCAACGCCATGTCAGAGCGGCGGATGTCCAGGGGCCGGTCACCACTGGAATCGGGACATGATGGTGGTGGGGCGGCAGGCGTAGCGGGTCATTTCGGCGGCGAGTGCGGCGTCGGAGGCGTGGGCGATGATGCCGGTGCGGGTGAGCACGCTGTTGCAGCCACGGGCGGCGGCACCGGCGACATCGTGTTCGATACTGTCGCCGACGCCGAAAATGCGCGGACGCGGGATGCCCGGAAGCAGGGCGAAGGCGGCGCGGTAGAGGCGGGGGTAGGGTTTGCCGTACCAGCGGACGTGACCACCCGCGTTGCGATAGGCTTCGGCGAGGGTTCCGGCACCGGGATGGAGTTGCCCTCCGGCGAGCATGAGCCTGTCGGGGTTGGTGCAGACCAGCGGGATGTTGCGGGCGATCCCCGGCCGGATGCGGTCCCACAGCGTGTCGTAGCCATAGAGGTCGGTCTGCGAGCCCGCGAGCATGATGAGGTCGGCGGACTCGACGGTATCGACCGGTTCGATGTCGAACCCTTCGAGAATGTCGAGCGAGGGGTCGCGGGCGAGGAGCAGGATGCGGCAATGTTGCCGCAGGCAGGGCAGCGGGTCGGCGCGCAGGTCGGCCCAGCCGACTTCGCCGGAGCAGAGCGACGCGTCGTAGCAATCTGTGGTGAAGCCCATGGCGGCGAGGCGGGCATCGTTATTGGTGGCGCGGCGGCCCGAGTTGGACAGGAGAATGACTTTCTTGCCGGCGCTGCGGATGGCGTGAAGGGTTTCGATGGCATCCGGATAAGGGTGTTCGCCGTCGTGGATGGTGCCGAACTGGTCGATCAGGAAGGCGTCAGCATCTTCGCTGAGGGTGTCGAGGCCGGGGATTTCACTGGTCCGGCCCAGAAACGGGTTGGCCGTATCGGGTAATGGTTCGCCGTGGGCCGTGTCATCGGGTTTCATGCGGTATCCCGTCTCGTGATGCCGATGCGCGCGAGGCGTGCGGTGCCGACCGCGGCATCGGTCTGCGGAGCGGGAGCAACCGGGACGCCGAGGATACGGGAGCGCAGCGCGGTCCAGACGGGATTGATCGCACCACCCCCGACCGTAAGGACACGGCGCAGCGGCGGCGCGCCGAGTTCGGCGAGGCGCTGGTAGCCGAGGGCTTCGATCCGGGCGAGGCCTTCGAGCATGCCGTGGAGGAAGCGGGCATCGTCATCCGGGCGGGGGGTGAGCCGGGGTTGCATTGCGGGATCGTTGATCGGGAAGCGCTCGCCCTGGGCGGGGAGCGGGTAGTAATCGAGGCCGGAATCCTGGGTCGGGTCGATGGCGCGGCTGAGTTCGGCGATCCCGGCGGGGGTGAAGTGTCGGGCGAGGATGGCCGCACCCGCGCTGGAGGCCCCGCCGGGCAGGAAGTTTCCGAGCAGCCGGTGGCTGTAGATGCCGTAATCGGGGGCAAAGACCGGCTGGTTCGACAGGAGTTTGATCGTGAGGGTGGAGCCGAGCGCGGTGACGCCATCGCCCGGCTGATCGGCCCCGGTGGCGAGAAACGAGGCGCAGCCATCGGTGGTGCCGGCGATCAGGCTGGTGGCGGGGTCGAAGCCGAAGCGCGCGGCGATGGCGGGGTCGATCGGGGCGAGATTGGTGCCGGGTTCCACCACGTGCGGGAGGGTGGCGGTGAGGCCCAGTCGGTCGATCCAGCCGGGCCAGGTGCCGGTGATGGGATCGTAGCCTGATTTCAGGGCGTTGTTGGCATCCGAGACGCCGAACGGCCCGCCGAGGCGGCAGGTGATCCAGTCCGCTTCGTGCAAGGCGTAACGCGGGCTCGTGGCCGGAGGCAGGTCGAGCAGCCGGGCGAGCGGCGAGGCGTTGCCGTGGGCGGCACTGTCGCGCGGGGCAATGGCCGCGATGCGGGCGACCGAGTCCGGGGTGGCGCGGTCGCTGTAGAGCGTGGCGGGGCCGATCGGCGTCGCCTGATCATCCGTGACGATGAGGGTGCCGGAAGTGCCGTCGATCGCGATGGCACGGATCGCCGGCATATAAATATGGGCCCGGAGCGCATCGAGCGCCGCGACGACGCCCCGCCAGATCGCTGCGGGATCGCGGCGATGCTCCGGCGCGATCCGGGCCGTGCCCTGACCGTGAATGGTGTCGCCCCCATCGATCGCGATGGCGCGAATGCCGGACGTGCCGAGGTCGATGCCGAGGGTGAGGAGGGCGGGCATCAGCGGGCGGGGGAACAGGAAAAGGGAGGGAAGGGCTTCTTTTTTGAAAAAAAGAAGCAAAAAACTTTTTTGAGTTGGGGCACAGCCGGTTTCGAGGGCGCGGGCCAGATTAAAGAGAGTTTTTTTGCTTCTTTTTTTGCAAAAAAAGAAGGGCTTTGCTTGCCTTCCCTGTTCAACATGGATGCAGCGCCGATCGTGCCGCAACGCAGCGCCGGATTTCCGCTTCGAACGATATATCGGCGATGGTCAAGCAGGGGTTAATCCTTCGATCGTGGGTCGCTATCGTAGCAATCGAGGGTGGGATCGCCAAGAAGGCCCGATTGCAGGGCGCCGTCAGGGGCGTCCCTTTCGTGTCGACCGGAAAAACGAAAGGTCAGGAGGCGGTGCCTCCTGACCTGTGCTGAAAACCCGTGGCGGGCTCAGCGCCCGGTCATGATCCGTTCGAACAATTGCTTCACGGTGGGGATGAAGCCGTTGGAATAGAACGGGTCGGTCGCGAAGCGGTAGCCGTTATGGCCGCTGAACATCAGGTTATGATCGACCGAGGCGGGGTTTTCGCCGTCATGCGCGATGTCCTGCAGGGTTTTCTGGATGCAGAAGCTCCGCGGGTCGGCTTTCTTGCCGGTCGAGAAATCGGGCTCTTCCTGCGACCAGTTGGAGAAGCGGCAATGCGACAGGCAGCCCATGCAGTTGACCTGATCGAGACGGATGGCCTCGGAGGCTTCGGGGGTTTCGAAGATCAGGGTCGAATCCGGGGTGCGCAGGGCTTCGGTGAAGCCTTCGCGCTCCCAGCCGCGCACGCGCGCCAGATCGGGCGCGGTGAGCCATACCGGGCGTTTGCGCGGGCCGACGCCGTATTCGGCGGTGTGGGCGCCGACCGGTTCGGTGGTGTAGGCGACCTGTCGCTCGGAGCGGGCGCGCAGCCCCTGGATGAACTCGTTGTTCACCGCGCTGGAATAAAAGCCGGTGGGCGAGAAACGGTTGAGGAAAATGTCACCTTTTTTCAACGTGAGGAGTTTTTGTTTCCAGACCTCGCTGATCGGGCTTTCGCGGGTCAGCAGCGGGCGGGTGCCGAACTGGAAGGCGATCGGGCCGACATCGGGGTTGTCGAGCCAGTCCTCCCATTCCTCCAGCCACCAGACGCCGCCGGCCATGATGATCGGCGTGGCATCGAGCCCGAATTCGCGCATCTGCTTGCGCAGCGCGATGACGCGGGGCAGCGGGTTTTCCGGGCGGGTCGGATCTTCGGAGTTGGAGAGGCCGTTATGGCCGCCGGCGAGCCAGGGGTCTTCATAGACCACGCCGCCCATCAGGTCGGCGGCCTTGTGGTAGGCGCGGCGCCAGAGGGCGTTGAAGGCGCGGGCGGAAGAGACGATCGGGTAGTAATGGACGTTGAAGCGCGCGGCGATTTCGGAGAGCTTGTAGGGCATGCCGGCACCACAGGTGATGCCGTTGATCAGCCCCTTGGCCCCTTCGAGAATGCCGTTGATCACCCGTTCGGCCCCGCCCATTTCCCAAAGGATATTGGCGTGGATCCGGCCCTGGCCGCCGGATTCCTCGTGGGCGCGCTGCGCCTGGGCGATGCCGCCGTCGATCGCGTAGGCGACGAGTTCCTCATGGCGGGCGCGGCGGGTGCTGCCGTGATAGAGCTGCGGAATGGCCCGGCCGTTCTCATCATACGCATCGGCGTTGACCGCGCTGAACGTGCCGACGCCGCCGGACGCCGCCCATTGACCGGCGGACAGCCCGTTGGAAATCGCGACGCCCTTGCCGCCCTCGACCAGCGGCAGGACATCGATTCCGCCCATACGGATCGGGTTGATCGTTTTCATGCTCGGGGCAACCTGTTCATCGCGCTGCGAAATATCCTGAAGTTTCAGACGGTTTGTAGCGGTACGCACGGAAAGTGGCCAATGCGGCACCACGTGGCCCCGTGGCCCGTGATACCGGATGCAGCCCGCGATACTCACGATCGGGGTTGCCGCATCTGATCAGATATGGGGTGCCGCGACATTGCATCACCTGCGTCCCTCTCACATCCTTTACGGCGTTTTAGCACGATCTGGAGGCGTCAAACAGCGCCGATCGCAGGGTCGATAGGGGATTTCGTCACGATTTGTCCATACCGGGCGCCGCGCGATACCGCTGCCAGCCCGCGCGCCGCAGGTCGCAGGCCGGGCAGGCGCCGCAGCCATAGCCCCAGTCATGCAGGGTCGTGCGGGTGCCTTTGTAGCAACTATGGCTGCCGACCCGGATGATCTCGATCAGAGCGCCGCCGCCGAGGGTTTCGGCCAGATGCCAGGTGGCGGCCTTGTCGCGATACATCAGCGGGGTGTCGATGGTGATCGACCGGTCGAGCCCGAGGCCGAGCGCGGTCTGCATCGCGCCCATGGTATCGGACCGGCAGTCGGGGTAGCCGGAATAATCGGTCTCGCACATGCCGCCGACCAGCACACCGAGGTCGCGCCGGTAGGCCAGCGCGGCGGCATAGGTGAGAAACAGCAGGTTGCGGCCCGGAACGAACGTGTTGGGCAACCCGGCCTCTGTGGTGGCAATCTCGATATCCGCCGTCATCGCCGTCGCACCCAGCGCGGCAAGGGCGGGTTCGATATCGAGCATGTGGTCGGGACCGAGCTCGCAATTCCAGGATTTGAGTCCTGAAATGCCGTCCCGAAGCGGGATGCGGCATTCGAGTTCCACGGCGTGGCGCTGGCCGTAGAAGAACCCGATGGTCTCGACCCGGTCGTAGCGGTCGAGCGCGTAGGCGAGGCAGGTGGCGCTGTCCTGCCCGCCGGAGAACAATACCAGGGCGGCCTGATGGGTCATCGTCTCCCATCTGCCGTGCCTGCCCGCCGAGAGCAAGCCTCGGCGGGGGAGCGCGGGCTCAGACCTTGATGTGTTCGGCTGCGAATTGCGCGAGCACGAGACCGATCGCGGGGATGCGGCCGGAATTGGCGATGAACATGTCGCGGTAGCGCATTTTCAGCTGGTAGGGCACGCGGCCGATTTCGAGCACCTCGTCCTTGCCGCCGAACCAGACGTTCGAACGGATATAGAAGGCTTTGCCCGCGCCCATATCGCCGATGCACATGACCACCGGTTCCAGTTTCTGGTCGGCTTTTTCGGCGCTCAGATGGCCGAGATCCTTCGCGATCTGCATCGCGACGATTTCGGCTTCCTGATGCCCGATCGCGCCGAGTTTCGGCACCGTGACCGCCGCGCAGTCGCCGGCGGCGAAGACGTTGGGGTATTTCGGGTTGCGCATCAGCAGGTCGGTGATGATGAAGCCCTGATCGTCGGAAATCGGCAGGCCCTTGAGGAAATCATGGGCGACCCAGTCGGGCAGAAGGATTTTCAGCTCGGCATCGATGGTTTCGCCATTGGCGAATTCGATGGTGGTGGCGGTGAGTTTTTTGATGTCCTGAACATTGTTCTTGTATTTCATGCCCATGCCGCCGGCGAGCCCGAGGAATTTTTTCACAATCTCCAGGCCGGCATCCTCGGCGATGGTCTCGCCGGGGGTGAAGATGGTGATCTGCTCGGGGCCACCGGTTTTCTGTTCGCCCATCCACGTCGCCATCGACATCGCAAGTTCGAGCGGCGGGCCTTCGCAGGCGGCGAGGGCGTTGGGGATCGAGCCGCCCGGATAGGGCGCGAGGCCGTCCGCGCCGTTGCCCTGATGGAATCGCGCCGACCCGATCGCGACCGGGCCGCCCTTGTAGCCGCCGTCATAAAGGTACCTGCTTACCCATAAACCTCCGCCAGTTTCAGCAGTCTGTATGGCATTGGCGGGGCGTGGACGACGGCGTATCCGAGCCTTGGGATCATGCTGGCGAGATCGTATCGGCGATTATAGCGGTACTCGAATTCGGCGAGATATCGCGGCGTGTGTTTGCTGCTGATGGCCCGGTAGGTGCCGACGATCGCGGACTTGATGTTCCCAAGGGTTGTGTTGACCCATCGGAACACCGGGTGACGCGCGGCTTCGGCACCGCCTCCGGTGACGATTGCCTGATGCGCACACCCGGCGTCGGTGACCCGATGAAAGCAGGCCAACCCGTCACTGACCACATTGCAGGCGGGATCGAGACTGCGCAACGCGAAACGCGAAATCTCCTGGCCGGTGAACCCCGCGACCCGGCGCAGTTTCAACTGGACCGCCTTGCCGTCTTCGGTCGTCTCGACCGCCGCGACAAACGGGGTTTTGCCTGGCGCGCCGCGTCCTCGCTTACCACCGGAGCGCTGACCGCCGAGAACCGCGTCGTCGATCTCGATCCGCCCTTTCAGACGTTTGCGTCCGTCACGCTCCATCATCGCCTGCTGCAGCTTGTGCTTGAGCATCCACGCCGTCGTCTGGCGGACACCGAGGCGTCGGCCGAGCTCGATCGAGGAGATCCCCTGTTTGCTCTGCGTCATGTGGTACATCGCCCGGAACCACGTACGCAGCGGCAATTTCGTCGCAGCGAAGATCGTTCCCGCGGTCGGCGAGGTCTGCCGACGGCAGCGCGTGCATTGAAACAGCCCCCGCGATGTGTGGATGCTGTGCGACGTCCCACCGCAGACCGGACAGGAAAAGCCGTTCGGCCACCGCAGCTTGATCACCACCGCCCGGCATTGCTCCTCCGTGCCGTAAAGCCCGTCGAATTCAGCCTCGCTCAGCCCTTTCTGAAATTGCACAGCGTTGCGCGCCATCGAAACCTCCAGATCATATCGCTATGTTCCCGTTTCGTACCGCAGAGAAATCGGCGGATCAAGATGGGTAAGCAGGTAAAGGTATTTGCGGAGTTTTTCACCGTGATAGAGGTCGCTGACGGTGTGGCCGTATTCGGCGAAACCCTCGATCCGGTCGAACGAGAGGCGGTTGCCGAGCGCGATGACCAGATAATCGTAGGTCAGCGTTTCGGTCTCTTCGCCGGAGCGCTCATTGGGCACGAAGGTGACCGATTTCGCATCGACGTCGATCGCGCCGATCTCCGCCTGAATGAACGTGACGTCGGATTTCTTCAGGATCGGGCGGATCGGAACGATCTGGTGGTCCGCCGGGTTGCGGTTGGCGAACACGTCGGCGGGAATGTTCGGGATGAACAACAGATAGTCGCGCCGGTCGATCAGGGTGATCCGGACCGCATCGCCGCAGAGGCGTCGAACATCCTGCGCCGCCGCGAGGCCAGCGAAATTACCGCCGAGGACGAGGATATGCGGCTGGCCCTGGTGCGTGTCGTGATCCGGCATGGGTGATCTCCTATTTGATACGCTCCTCAATTGGGCGGTGCGGGCCGGTAGATCAATTCGTTTCACGACGATGATATAATGATTAGCTTAAATGTCGCTTTTGTAATCATGATGTCGTGATCCGGCCCGGACCGCGCCCCCTTGATCGATCGGGCAGGCGGTGCGATTCGGGGCTATGGAGTGGGGTATGGATCTGAGTTTCAGCGAAGCCGAGATCGCCCGCTATTCGCGCCATATATTGTTGCGCGAGGTGGGCGGGACCGGGCAGGCGAAGTTGCGCGCGGCTTCGGCATTGATCGTCGGGGCGGGCGGGCTCGGCAGCCCGGCGGCGCTGTATCTCGCGGCGGCGGGGATCGGGCGGATTTCGATCATCGATCACGATACGCTGGAGCTTTCCAACCTGCAGCGCCAGATCGCACATTCGATGGCCTCGATCGGCCAGGGCAAGGCCGCAAGCGCGGCGGGGGCGATGCGCGGGATCAATCCCGAGATCGATGTCACACCGATCGCCGGGCGCATCGGGGCGGATAACGTGGCGGATCTGGTGGGCGGGCATGACATCGTGCTCGACGGCACCGATAATTTCGCAACCCGGTTTCTCGTGGCGGATGCCTGCGTGCGGGCGCGGGTGACGCTGGTTTCCGCGGCGGTGCTGCGGTTCGAGGGCCAGATTTCGACGTTCAAGCCGCATGCGGGGCCGGACTGCCCGTGCTACCGGTGCCTCTATCCCGAGCCGCCGCCCGAGGGGATGGTGCCGAGCTGTTCGGAAGCCGGGGTGCTCGGGCCGGTGACCGGGGTGATGGGCTGCCTGCAGGCGAGCGAGGCGATCAAGGAAATCCTCGGCATCGGCGTGTCGCTCGCCGGGCGGCTGCTGTTGTGGGATGCGCTGGATATGCGGTTCCGGATGATCGGGGTGCCGCGCGAACCCGGCTGCGCGGTCTGCGGCGGGCAGGCAACACCATGAAATGGCAGCGCGCCGCCGGGCTGATGCTGCTCGCCTTGATGCTGGGCGGGTGGCACGCGGTCAATCCCGGCACCGGGCCGGGACCGGGCAAGGGCAGCGCCACCGGCTGGCCGGTGCCGCGCTTTGCCAGCCTGCGCTCGAACGAGATCTATATGCGGGCGGGGCCGGGGTTTCAGTATCCGATCATCTGGGTCTACCACCGGTTCGACCTGCCGGTGGAAATCACCGGCGAATTCAACGTGTGGCGCCATGTTCTGGCGCCGGATGGCGGGGTGGGCTGGGTGCACGAGGCGTTGCTGCACGCGGTGCGCAGCTTCATCGTGATCGGCGGGCGGCACACCATGCGCGCCGCCCCGCGCGCGGATGCCGCACCGGTCGCCTATCTCGATAAAGGTGTGATCGGGCTGATCACGTCATGCCGGCAGGATGCAAGCTGGTGCGCGGTGGAGGCCGGCCACCGGCATGGCTGGCTGCGCCGGGCGGATTTCTGGGGCAGCTTCCCCGGTGAGGCGATCAAATAAGCGCGCCGAAATAAACGGAGTTTTCCACAGATATCTCGACTCCAGGCCACAACAATATATTGAGTGCCGCAGGCAAATGCCCTACTCTATATTGTATCAACCATGAGGACATGGCCATGGAATGGACAGACGACGCAATCATCCGGCTCCGCAATCTATGGGATGAGGGCCTGTCCACCGCCGAGATCGGGCGGCGGCTGAGCATCTCGAAGAATTCGGTGGTCGGCAAGGCCCACCGGCTGGAACTGCCGGCCCGACCCTCGCCGATCCGGCGCGATCCGGCGGCGGCTGCGGTGCGGGAACCCGCGCCGCGCCGGGTTTCCGGCCCCACCCTGCCGTCTCTCGCCGCCCCGGCGGAACCGGAAGCGCCGCGCGTGGTCGCCCGGGCAATGCCGCCGGTTTCAGCCGAGGCGCCATCGGATCGGGCGCCGGTGCCGCGCCCCTCGACCCCGGCGATGCGCCCGATGCTCGCCGCTGTAAGCGGAAACACAAGCGGGCCGCAACCCGTCCGGCTTGCGCCGCGCACACCTTCGTGCTGCTGGCCGATCGGCGAGCCGGGCACCCCGAATTTCCGCTTCTGCGGCGATCCGGCCCTGGCCAACAAACCTTATTGCGGCCCCCATGCCGAAATCGCCTATGTGCGGGTTCGCGACCGGCGTGAGGATGTCGCCTGATCGGCCCGGCGCGCGGCATGAGCCCTTGTTGCCTGTTGCGCAAGGGCTACAACCCAGGCTCGTGATCCGCTGGCCCGCCTGATCGGGCCATTGCTACTTGCATGCGGGCGGTGCATCCCCCACAACATGGCGGCGTCCACGAATTTGTGAGGCGCGGAAGCCTGCTGCGGGGGTGCCGTGGCCCGGCGCCGGTGACCGACAGGAGATGCGTGCGTCCATGAGCGATACTTTCAAGACAGGTCGGGCCGACCCGCTCGCCGCGAGCAGCCTCGATGCCGATGCGGTGCGCGCGGCGTATCGCCGCTGGGCGGGCGTTTACGACAATGTGTTCGGCGCGATTTCCGGACCGGCGCGCCGGGCGGCAGTGGCGGCGGTCAATCGCGCGCCGGGGCTAAATGTGCTGGAGGTCGGCGTCGGCACCGGTCTCGCTCTGCCGCTCTACCGCAGCGAGAAGCGGATTACCGGGATCGATCTCTCGGCCGAAATGCTCGACCGCGCCCGTATCCGGGTGCGCGAGCAAAGTCTTTCCAATGTCGATCACCTGCTCGAACTCGACGCCGAGGATACCGGGTTCGAGGCTGACCGGTTCGATATCGCGGTGGCGATGTTCGTCGCCTCGGTGGTGCCGCATCCGCGCAAACTGGCCGATGAGCTGCGTCGTGTGGTTCGTCCGGGCGGCACCATCCTGTTCGTCAATCATTTCGCTGCCGATGGCGGGCCGGTCTGGTGGGTCGAGCGGGCGATGGCGCCGGCCTCGCGCGCGCTGGGCTGGCATCCCGATTTCACGATCGACCGGCTGATCGCGCCGGACGACGCGACGGCGCTGGTGACGACGAAAATGCGGCCATTCGGTCTGTTCCGGCTGGTTTCGATGGTCAATCCCGCCTGAATCGTGAGATCGATCACCTTTTTCGGTCAGACCTTGATCCACACGGAACAGTGAGATATCACCAACATTGAATACGGGTGAAGTTCACGTAATCGCTTCGTCCGTTTCAAGGAAACCGACCCAATAAGATGACCCATTTGGCTGCGGCCCCGTAGCCTGAAGCAACGGAACTGGCGGGATTGATGAAGCGTTCTAACCGATATCTGCTCCTGGCGCTCGGCACTGCACTTGCGGGTGCCGTGCTCGTTCATCCGGCTCTCGCCGCGACATTTCCCAAGAACAGCGCAGGATTTCCGATCCATGCGCCGAAGCCCTGGGAATGGTGGTTCCAGCCGGCGGCCAGCCCGATCCAGAAAAGCATCAACTGGATGATGCAGTTCGTGCTGTGGATCATGTTCGGCGTCGTGCTGCTGGTCGCCGGGTTGCTCGGCTATATTATGGTGCGGTTCAACGCCAAGCGAAACCCGGTTCCTTCGACCACGACACACAATACCTTGATCGAAGTGCTGTGGACCGTGGTGCCAGCCTTGTTGCTGGTGGTGATTTTCGTCCCCTCGCTCAACATGATCTATCAGCAGTCGGACTACAAAAACCCTTACATGACAGTGCGGGTGACCGGACATCAATGGTATTGGGAATACAAGTATATGCAGGCGAAATCGGTCGATTTCACCTCCTATGCGATTCCGCCGAACCAGCTCAAGCCGGGTCAGATCAAGCAATTGTCGGTCGATCATCCGCTCGTCGTGCCGGCGAACAAAAAGATCGTGTTCCAGATCACCAGCGGCGACGTGCTGCACTCCTTTTTCATTCCCTCGCTCGGCGTGCAGCGTTACGCGATTCCCGGCCAGTACTGGCATCAATGGACCAAGATCGACGCGCCGGGGATTTATTACGGCGAGTGCAACCAGATCTGCGGCATGAACCATGACGACATGCCGATCGAGATCGTGGCCCTGCCGATGGCGCAGTTCCAGTCATGGCTGGCGGAAGCGAAAAAAGACGCGGCGCAGGGCGACGTGCCGCCGATCCACAAATACGAGGTCATGGCCGAAGCCGCCGCTGCCAAGGATGCCAGCGCGGATCGCCCGGGCATCGCCCTCGCCAGCGCAGGAAACTAAACGAAACGTTCATTCTTTCCAGGTAAACCACTGGGGTTCATGCCAATGTCAGCGACCGCCATTCATCACGACCATGCCGACCACAGCCATCAGCCCGGCTTCGTCCGCCGCTGGCTGATGAGCACGAACCACAAGGATATCGGCACCCTCTACATTACCTGGGCGATCATCGCCGGGATCGAGGGCGGCGTGCTCTCGATGATCATGCGGGCACAGCTCGCGGAGCCGAACAATTCGCTGGTGACCAACGGGCAGGCCTGGAACGCGATTGTCACCGCGCACGGGCTGCTGATGATCTTTTTCCTGGTGATGCCCGCGCTGATCGGCGGATTCGGCAACTGGATGGTGCCGATGATGATCGGCGCACCGGACATGGCCTTCCCGCGGCTGAACAACATGAGCTTCTGGTTCCTGTTCATGGGGTTCATTTTCGTCAATCTCGGCCTGCTGGTCGGCGCGGGATCGGGCATCGGGTGGACGCTGTATCCGCCATTGTCGGACATCACCTATTCACCGGGACCATCGGTCGATTTCACCCTGTTCTCGCTGCATCTCGCCGGTATCTCCTCGCTGCTCGGCGCGATCAATTTCATCGCGACCATTCTGAACATGCGCGCGCCCGGCATGACCATGCACAAGATGCCGCTGTTCGTCTGGTCGATCCTGGTGACCGCCTTCCTGTTGCTGCTCGCCATTCCGGTTCTGGCCGGCGCGATCACCATGCTGATCATGGACCGTAATTTCGGCACATCGTTCTTCGAGCCGGCGGGCGGCGGCGACCCGGTGCTGTTCCAGCATCTGTTCTGGTTCTTCGGACATCCCGAAGTCTATATCATGATCCTGCCGGCGTTCGGCATCGTCAGCCATGTGGTTTCGACCTTCTCGAAAAAGCCGATCTTCGGCTATCTCGGCATGGTTTACGCCATGGTCGCGATCGGGTTCGTCGGCTTCGTGGTCTGGGCGCATCACATGTTCGTCTCCGGTATCTCGATGGACAGCAAGGTCTATTTCGAGGCGGCGACGCTGGTGATCGCGGTGCCGACCGGGGTGAAAGTGTTCTCCTGGGTCGCAACCATGTGGGGCGGATCGGTCGAATTGAAGACGCCGATGCTCTGGGCGATCGGGTTCATCTTCATGTTCGTGGTCGGCGGCGCGACCGGTATCGTGCTGGCCAATGCCGGCCTCGATACCGAACTGCACAATACCTATTTCGTGATCGCGCACTTTCACTACGTGCTGTCGATGGGGTCGGTGTTCGCGATCTTCGCCGGGTTCTATTACTGGATCGGCAAAATGTACGGCCAGCAGTATAATGAAACACTCGGCAAGCTGCATTTCTGGCTGTTCTTCATCGGGGTCAACCTGACCTTCTTCCCGCAGCATTTCCTCGGTCTCGCGGGCATGCCGCGCCGCTACCCCGATTATCCGACCGCGTTTGCCGGATGGAACATGGTCTCCTCGGTCGGCGCGATGATCTCGGGGGTCAGCACACTTGTGTTCTTCGTGGTGCTGTACAAAATCTTCACGGGGAAGCAGAAGCTGGCGGGCAATTATTGGGGTGCCGGTGCGACCACTCTGGAGTGGACCGTTCCGTCCCCTGCTCCCCACCACACGTTCGAAGACGTGCCGGTGATCCGCTGAGCGGATCGCCGTATCGTCCCCACTGATCGGATACGACATGAGCGATACCATCCTGCGGACCAGTGCACCGGCGATTACGCCGGACCCGGAATTGTTCGACCAGGCAATTCTGGGCGCGACGACGCGGGACTGGCTCGCTCTGCTCAAGCCACGTGTGCTCTATCTCGTGGTGTATACCGGTGCCGCCGGCCTGTTGATCGCGCCCGGGCCGATCAACCCGATCATCGCGTTCACCGCCATCCTGTGTATCGCGATGGCGGCGGGTGCGGCGGGGTCGATCAATATGTGGTACGACCGCGATATCGACGCGATCATGCGCCGGACTGCGAAGCGCCCGGTCCCCTCGGGGCGGATTTCGCCCTCCGGCGCGCTCGGCTTCGGTGTCGGGTTGTCGGTGCTGTCAGTCCTGCTGATGTGGCTCGCGACCAATTTTCTGGCAGCCGTGGTGCTGGCGATTTCGATCGCGTTCTATGTGTTCATCTACACGATGTGGCTGAAGCGGCGGACCCCGCAGAACATCGTGATCGGTGGTGCCGCCGGCGCCTTTCCGCCGATCATCGGGTGGGTCGCGGTCACCGGGCATCTGGCGCTGATGCCGATCGTGCTGTTCGCCATCATTTTCATCTGGACGCCGCCGCATTTCTGGGCGCTGTCGCTGTTCGCCTCGGCCGATTACGAAAAGGCAGGTGTGCCGATGCTGCCGGTGGTTGCCGGTGCCAAAGCGACCCGGCTGGCGGTGATGCGCTATACGTTGTGGATGGTGCCGATTTCGCTGCTGCCCTATGTGCTGCATCTCGCAGGACCGTTCTATGGCGCGAGCGCGCTGATCCTCGGTCTCGTGTTCGTCTGGTATTCGCTGGGAGTGGTGCGTGACAAGCAGGACGCCGCGGGGGTCAGCCTGACGCGCGATGCCCCGGCCAAGGCAGCGTTCAAATACTCGATCCTTTATCTGTTCATGATCTTCGGCGCCCTTGTGGTGGATCATTTCCTGTGACCGATCCCGATCGGGTCATCGTTTCGGTCACGACGCCGCAATGGACGGAGGAGCAGAAGGCCGAGTTCAACAAGCGCCGGCGGGGTCGCAACTGGGCACTGTTCGCCGCAATGGCCGCGCTGTGCGCCCTGATCTATGCAATTGCCGTGGTCAAGCTCTATCATGCCGGCCATATGTGGTGAAACCACAGGCGGTTGGCGGAATTCTGGGAGGAATATTCGATGAGTGCTGACATCCATACCGCCGAAAGCCAGATAGCCGGCACGGTGCCGCATCCCTATCATATGGTGGAGCCGAGTATCTGGCCGCTGTTCGGGGCGGTTTCGGCTATCCTGATCGCCACCGGGATCATTTTCGTCGCTCATTACGACGATTACTGGTTCCTCGGCTTCGGCTTCGTCGGCGCGGTCAGCACGATGGCGGTGTGGTGGCGGGATGTGGTGCGCGAAAGCCGCACCCCCGGCCTGCACAAGCTGGTGACCCAAATCGGCATGCGCTACGGCATGGCGCTGTTCATCACCTCCGAGGTGATGTTTTTCGTCTCGTTCTTCTGGGCCTATTTCAACTTCTTCTTCTTTCCCAGCCATATGGGATACGCGTTCGCGGCGGTCTGGCCACCGCAGCATATCACCACGATCGATCCGTTTGCGGTGCCGCTGTTCAACACGATGGTGCTGCTGCTCTCCGGCACCACCATCACTTGGTCGCACCATGCTCTGCTTGAGAACGATCGCCGCGGCATGATCATGGGGCTGGGCGTGACCGTGCTGCTGGGAATCACGTTCCTGTGCGGTCAGGGTTACGAATATACCCATTCGCCGTTCAATTTTTATCATGGCGGGATCTTTCCCTCGGTGTTTTTCATCGCCACCGGGTTCCACGGGTTCCATGTCATCGTCGGCACGACCTTCCTGACCGTGAATTTCTTCCGGGCGCTCAAGGGGCAGTTCAGCGTCAAGCGCCATTTCGGCTTCGAGGCGGCGGCCTGGTACTGGCACTTCGTCGATGTCGTGTGGCTGTTCCTGTTCGTCTGCATCTATTATTTCGGTGCCAGCGCCATCACTGCGGCATGATTGATGCCTGACAGCTTCAACCGGTCGGCGCCGCCGCGCGCGCGGTGGCGGCGCCTGATCGGAATGGGGATCTTCAGCCTTGTGATGTTCGTGCTGCTGATGGCCCTCGGCATCTGGCAGGTGCATCGCTGGCATTACAAGGACCGCATCCAGCGCGAAATCGTGGCGGCGCAGATGTTGCCGCCGATACCGCTGCCGGATCACCCGACGCCCTATCAGAAAGTCGCGATCACCGGCCATTGGCTGGCCGACAAAGCGGCGTTCTACGGGGATCAGATCAGGAATTCGCCCGCCGGGGAATTACAGGGCGCGCAACTCGTCATGCCGTTCAGGCGCGACAATGGCGATGTCGTGATGGTCGATCTCGGATGGGTCGAGGGACGCTCGCCGCGCCCGGCCCCGGTGCCGGCGGGGCCCGCGATGGTTTCGGGCTATATCCAGAGGGCGCAGAATTTCGGTCCTTTCGCCGCAAAGAGCGATCCGGCGAAGGGGATTTTCTATACGCTCGATCCGGTCCGGATCGGTGCGGCGCTGGGCCTCGATCGTGTCGCGCCCTACACCCTGATCGTGCTGGGACCCAAGCCGATCGCGGGTGGCCCGGTGCCGGCGGCGAGCCTGCCCGAGCCGCCGAACAACTCCCAGCAATATGCGCTGACATGGTTCGGGCTTGCCATTGTCGTCGTAATCGAGTTCCTGTTCTACGCCCGAAAGCGATTGAGAGACCCCGCATGAACGATATGGCAACCAACACCGATCCCCGCGCCTATGACCGCCTGACCGCCCGGTTTGCCCGAATGGCAACGGTGGAGGAGGCGATGTCGATGCTCGGCTGGGACCAGGCGGCGGTGATGCCGGATGGCGGCTCCGATGCGCGGGCCGATCAACTTGCCGTGCTTTCAGGCCTCGCCCATACCATGCTGACCGACACCGTGGCCGCTGAGGATCTCGATGCCGCGGAAGCGGCCCCGCCCGGTGATCCGGCAGCACGCCGCAATCTGGAACTGATGCGCCGGGCCCATCGGCAAGCTAACGCCGTGCCGGGGGATCTGGTCGAGGCGCTGACCCGCCATGCCGCGACCTGCGAGAATATCTGGCGCGGGGCGCGCAAGGCGTCCGATTTCAAAATGGTCGCAACGCCGCTCGCGGACCTGCTCGCCCTGACCCGCGAGAAGGCGGCGGCGCTGGCGGCGGTCTCAGGGCTCGATCGGTATGACGCGCTGATCGACACGTATCAGCCCGGGATCACCGCCGGGGAGATTACGCCGGTTTTCGCGCGGTACGAGGCGTTTCTCCGGGAGGCGCTGCCGCGTGCCGAGGCGTTGCAAGCGGCGCGGGATCACCAGCGGCCCGGTGCGGCACCGTTTGCCGAAGCGGCGCAGGAGGCGTTGTGCCGCCGACTCGCGGCGCAGGTGGGGCTCGATTTCACCGGGGCGCGGCTCGACCGCTCGACCCATCCGTTCTGTGGCGGCACGCCGACCGATATCCGGATCACCACGCGCTACGATGAGGCCGATTTCGCGTCGGCGTTGATGGGCGTGCTCCATGAGACCGGGCATGCGCTTTACGAGGCGGGTCTGCCGCGCGACCATGCCCGCCAACCGGTCGGCACCGCGGCGGGGATGGCGGCGCATGAGAGTCAGTCGCTCATCATCGAGATGCAGGCGGCGCGGTCGGACGCGTATCTGGGATTTCTCGGACCGGTTCTGGCCGAAGCGTTCGGTCAGGAGGTCGCGGCCTTCGCGCCGGACCGGCTCGCGGCACGGTTGCGGCATGTCGGGCGGAGTTTCATCCGGGTCGAGGCCGATGAAATGACCTATCCGGCCCATGTGATCCTGCGGTATCGGCTCGAAGCTGCGATGATCGCGGGGGATCTGGCGGTGACGGACCTGCCGGGCGCGTGGAACGAGGGGATGCGGGATTTGTTGGGGATCACCCCGCCCGACGATGCGCGCGGGTGCCTGCAGGATATTCACTGGTATTGCGGCCTGTTCGGCTATTTTCCGTCCTATACGCTGGGCGCGATGGCGGCGGCGCAACTGATGGCGGCGGCGCGGGCGGCGGTGCCGACGATCGATGCCGGGCTGGCGCGAGGCGATTTCGGGCCGCTGCTTGGCTGGCTGCGGACCCATGTGCATCGGCACGGCGCGGCTTACGGGTTCAACGATCTGCTGCGACAGGCGACCGGCAAGCCACTCGATCCGGCGGATTTCGAGGCGCACCTGACGGCTCGCTACCTCACCGCCTGAGGCGGTGCGGCGCGGTCAGTGGATCATTTCGCGGATCTTGCTGGCGAGCGCGTGCAGGGCGAAGGGTTTGGTCATCACGTCCATTCCGTGTTCGAGCAGGCCGTTGCCGACCGCGGCTTTTTCGGCGTAGCCGGTGATGAACAGGACGCGCAGATCGTGCTGGTTCTGCCGGGCGGCGTCGGCGAGCTGGCGGCCGTTCATGCCGTTGGGTAGGCCGACATCGGTGATCAGAAGATTGATCCCGTTGGTCGAGCGCAGGATTTTCAGCGCGTGGCTGCCATCCTCGGCTTCGAGGGCGGCGTAGCCGAGTTCGGCGAGAACCTCGCGGACCAGGACGCGGATGGCCGATTCGTCATCGACGATCAGCACGGTCTCGCCCGCTTCGGCGCGCGGCATGCCGATGGTCGCGAAGCGGGCTGCGGGATCGGCCACCACGCCGCGATGGCGGGGCAGATAGATGCGGATGGTGCTGCCCTGGCCGACTTCGCTGTAGATGCGCAGATGGCCGCTCGATTGCTTGGCGAAGCCATAGACCATCGACAGGCCGAGGCCGGTGCCGGCGCCGAGCGGCTTGGTGGTGAAGAACGGATCGAACGCGCGGGCGACGATTTCGGGTGACATGCCGGTGCCGGTATCGCTGACGCTGAGGACGACATAGTCGCCGGGGTCGAGGTCGCCGTGGGCGGCGGCGTAGGGGCAGGGCAATCGCACTTCAGAATAGTTGTAGGAGGCTGGTGAGGTAGGCATCATCCCATCCGGCCCGTTTGAATTTGCCGCGCAGGGAGCCCCTGGTGGCGTTCTCTTTTTGCATGACGTTCAGGGCCATATGTCGCAGGACTGCGAGATTATTTGGGCTATTGCCCAATCTGCTTCGATCCTGATCCTCGTTCATGACGACATCGAGCCTCCAATGGAGCCGGTTTTCAATGCCCCAATGTGACCGGACAACCTCATTGAAGCGTTCGCTGGAGAGCACAGTGCTGAGCAGGTAGTAGGCGGTCTCAGTCGTGGTTTTGGTGGAGGTTTCGCGCATACGGACAATTTTGCCGATGGCGGCAAGACCCGGCCATCGGTGTCCCTCCTGCAACCAGGCGATATCGTCTGAAACGGTTGCGGTGCGGGTCTCGATACGACCATGATCAGCATCGACTGTGCGCGTCGTATTGGTTTCGTCGCACGGCACGCCGTTGAGAAACATGGAGACATCACCATGCAAGTTGCCTTGGTTCCCCTTCAGCGCGAGAACGTAATCACCTCCTTGATCGACGATTTGTTGCGCGATCGCACGCTGGCAGTTCAACGCATCGGTTGTCACGATCGTGCCTTTCAATGATAGCAACTTCAACAGTTTCGGCACTGCGGTGATTTCATTGGATTTGACGTCTGTGGCGATCTGCGCCAGCACGAGACGCTGTTCGCAACCCCAAGCGCTGACCATATGCAACGCCGATTTGCCGCGGGCATGATCGAAAGATCGACGAAGGACTTTCCCATCGATCGCCACAACACCCTCGATCGTCTTGGAAAATCGAGCCATGAACCGCTGAAACGCAGCGCTGAACTGCTCCGGATCGATCTGACGAAATAGCCGGCTGAACGTGTCATGGCTGGGTAGTCCGTTCTCAAGCTTCAGAAACCCCCGCAGAAACGACTCTTTCGCGCGGGCAAACAGCGCCATGTCGACAGCGCATTGGCCACCGCACAGAACCGTGCACAAGGCTATCATCAAAAGCTCATGGAAGTTGTGCAAAGCGGCATTACTGGTCCGCGGATCTTCCAAACCCTGCCAGCACGCAGCAAATTCCTCCAACGTGTCCTCCCCTGAAGTGTTTCACACGCCGTCGGTAGAATCGCTCCCGCTCAGTCACGCAAGCCCCCCTTATTCTGAAAATTTCAAGTGCGATTCCCCTGGGCGTAGGGGGTATCGAGGTTGACGTTGCCGAGTTCGATGGTGAGCACCCCGCCTTCGGGCATCGCGTCGCGCGCGTTGATCACGAGGTTGAGGATGGCGCTTTCGAGCTGGTGCGGATCGCAGAGGGTCGGCCAGATATCGTCGGCTTGCGGCAGGTCGACCCGGATGGTGGGGCCGACGGTGCCGGTGATCAGCGTGGTCATGGATTCCAGCAGGGCGACCGTGTCGGTCGGTTTCGGGCTGAGGGTCTGGCGGCGCGAGAAGGCGAGCAGGCGGTGGGTGAGGGCGGCGGCGCGGTTGGCGGCGGTGGCGGCGATGTCGACGTAGCGGCCGAGATCGGCGTAGCGTTCCTGGTCGATCCGCCGGCGCATGAGTTCGAGACTGCCGGTGATACCGGCGAGCATGTTGTTGAAGTCGTGGGCGAGGCCGCCGGTGAGCTGGCCGACCGCCTCCATTTTCTGGGCCTGACGGAGGGCGGCTTCGGTCTTCTCGCGTTCGGTGATCTGCTGGAGGAGTTCGGCATTGGTGGCTTCGAGCCGGCGGGTGCGGTCCTCCACCAGTTGTTCGAGCCTGACCGCGACCTGGGCGCGGGAGGCGAGGTAGTGGCGGACTTCGTACTGGCGGCGGCGGGCGCGCAGCGCGGAGGTGGCGGCGCTCGACAAGGTGAGGGCATCGAGCGGGCGTTCGAGCATCGAGGCGTTGCGAAGGGCGCCGAGGGTGCGGTGACGCCAGATCTGCACTTCCGCGCGGACCTCGCGGCTGGTGAGCACGATGAAGGGAAGATCGGACCAGGGGGGTTGGGCTTCGACCCACGCGGCGACGGCGTCGGCACCGGCGCCGAACAGGGATTCCTCGGTGACGATCGCCGCACCTGCACCATCTTCGAGCACGCGGATCAGGCAGGCGGCATCGGCGCAGGATTCGGCGATGACCCCGGCGCGGCCCAGCACATCCGTGATGGCAGCGTTGTCCCGCCCGATCGGGGCGAGGACGGCGATGCGGGCTTCGAACGGGGTCTCCGGCTGCTTTTCAGGATTCGGCATGATCGGCCGGGTGATAGGTGGTCGCGTCGGGCTCGGCCTCATTGAGGAGCGGCTCCGGGCCGCCGGTATAGACCGGGGTGCCGGAGAGGATGCCGGTAAACTGGGTGAGGGGTGCGCCGATCACGATGCCCTGCGCGGTGAGGCGGAATTCGCGGATGGTGTGTTCGTGGGGACCGCTGCGTTTTTTCACGACCGAGAGGGCGCGGCGGATGGTGCCGGCGACTTCGAAGTAGCGGAGCAGGACGACGGAATCGCTGAGATAGCTGATGTCGAGCGGGGTTTCCGTGGTGCCGACCAGCCCGTGCTGGGCGAGGATCATGATGGTGAGAACGCCGAGCTGGCTCATGTAGCTGAGCAGTTCGTGCATCTGCAGGACGAGGAACCTGCCGTCTGGCATGGCGTTGAGGTAGCCGTTCAGACTGTCGATCACGACGATGCGGGCGTGCCCGACTTCGACCTCGTGGCGGACCTGCTGGGCGAATTCGCCCGGGGAGAGTTCGGCGGGATCGACCTGGCGGATATGGACCAGGCCGGCCTCGATCGCGGTGGTGAGGTCCATGCCGAGGGCTTTGGCGCGGGCGCGGATGGTGCTGGCACCTTCGTCGAACGCGAAGAGTACCGAGTGTTCGCCGCGTTCCGCCGCTTCCATGACGTAGGTGAGGGCGAGGGAGGATTTGCCGACGCCGGCGGCGCCGATCAGCAGGGTGTTGGTGCCGCGTTCGAGGCCGCCGCCGAGCAGGCGGTCGAGATCGGGGTTGCCGCTTTCGGTGAAGCTGTTGTCGAAATCGCGGTGGTGTTCGGCGGCGATGAGGCGCGGGTAGATGGCGAGGCCGCCGGTTTCGATGGTGAAATCGTGGAAGCCGCCGCGGAATTTGATGCCGCGCATTTTTATGACGCGCAGGCGGCGGCGCTCGGCCCCGTAATCGATGGCGAGTTGTTCGAGCAGGACGACGCCGTGGGAGATCGAATGGACCTGGAGGTCGTTCTGGGAGGAGGAGAGGTCATCGAGCAGGATGACGGTGCAGCTGCGGCCGGCGAAGAAATGTTTCAGGCCGAGGATCTGGCGGCGGTAGCGCAGCGGGCTCTGGGCGAGGAGGCGCATTTCGGAGAGGCTGTCGAACACCACCCGGGTGGGGTTGGTTTCGGTCACGCGGTCGAACACCATTTTGGTGGTTTCGTTCAGCTCCATTTCCGCCGGGTGCAGGACGGTCAG
Organism: Acidiphilium acidophilum; assembly: GCF_033842475.1. NCBI lineage: Bacteria > Pseudomonadati > Pseudomonadota > Alphaproteobacteria > Acetobacterales > Acidocellaceae > Acidiphilium > Acidiphilium acidophilum. Next base: position 293,255 of record NZ_JAWXYB010000018.1, read on the forward strand.
TTCGCGTCCGGGATCGAGCAGGCTTTCGGGGGCGGAGAGTTCGAAAACGTCGATCCCTTCGAGGGACCAGCCGTGGCGCTCGGCGACGCCGAAGAGTTCGACGCGGGTTTCCGAGAGGGTGACGTAGAGGGTGCGTTCGCCGTGGCGGACTCCTTCGAGCAGGAATTGCAGGGCGAGGGTGGTTTTGCCGGTGCCGGGGCGGCCTTCGTAGAGATAGACCCGATCGGCATCGAGGCCGCCGCCGAGAATATCGTCGAGCCCCTCGCTGCCGGTGGAGATGCGTGGGTTCATCTGGCCGGGGGCTGCTTGGTGGGCCGATCGTCGGTCATTCATTCAAATCCCCTGTGCGGTGGAGGCGGGTTCCGCAATGGTGCAGACCCGCGCGCCGATCCTGCGGGTAAGGACGAGCGGGCCGTGATGTTGCGGATATGGGCGGGTGGGACAAGGCAATCAAGCGTGAGGTCGCGTCATGTTGCGTCCATGCGCGGCGGGTTGGATACGATTTGGTAATGCATCCGCCGGGCGCTTGTTGGGAGGTGATGCACTCACCATTTTGCGATTGGAGGCTCAGGACTCCCCTCATTCCTATATCGTACCGAAGGTTCCATTGAAAACTGACTGTTGAGCGAGGTTTTGGGCGAAGTTTTCGATCAATGGGCGGAGACGATGCTCTGGCATATTGGGGATGAGCTCGTAGAGCATGCATCCTTGCCGAAAGAGCGAGTGGGTCCGCCGCTTTGAGGTATTGGATTTGAGGTGCCTGTCATAGCCAAGTTCTTCTCCGGTGGCACCGAGCAGAGTGAGCAGGGCGACAGCGAAGGCATTGAGCAGCCACAGGCGATCGCGCCGCTCCGGGGTGCTGACGTGGAGGGCGCCCATCCCCATGCCGAAGCGCAAATTTTTGGTGTCGCGGAAACCCGGTTCAATGGTCCAGCGTTTCGCGTAGAGATTGATCAGTTGGCGCGCGGTATCATCGGTGGTGCTCGCGGCCACGCACCACGGTTCCTTCATACCTTTGTCCCGCACGCAAACCACCGTGCCGACGGTGAACCGTTCCGCGGTGACGGCGGCTGCGCGGAGTGTTCTGGCGCGTCCGGCGGCCATCACCCACTCAGCGGCTGGTCTGGCCTCGCCGCTCGCCGCGGTGACCAGGATATTGCCGCGAAAGCGGATCACGTAGTCGAACTTCAACTCCTCCGTCAGCACCCGGTAGAGCTTATGATCGCCGAACCCACGATCGGCGACGATGCAGACGCTTGTTTCGGCCGGCACGATTTCCGCCAGCGCGACCAGCAAGCGGTATTCCTCTTCATTGCGCCGGTTCTTCAGATTGGCCTTATCAACCGTATGCCAGATCAGCGGCGTCGCGCGACCGTGCGAACTCAGCAGCGAGAGCATCAGCGTCGCCTGCCCATCGGCGTCGAATTCGGTCCAATCCATCGCGACAACGATACGCTCACGCGTCCCGATCACGAACGATACCCACCGCCGCAGCACGACGTCCAGATCAATCCCGGGGTTCGAGAGCATGCGATCGACCTGCTTGATCGCATGCTTGGTCAGTCGCCCACGTGCCAGAGCCAGCCCCTGGCCAATCGCGCCAATCGCCAGCGATGCGGTCTCGATGACCCCCAGTGTTGCTCCTGCCAGGGACAGGATCCGCTTGGCATGCAGGTCCTCCCCCAGCAAACCTTCCAGAAAGCGCTGAACATCGTCAAACGACATGGGTCTCCTCCTGGCAGCCATCCGATCCTCCAGAAACCAGACTGATTGCCGGGCAACCTTGGAATCGTGCACCGAGGAACAAGGGCAGCCAGAAAATTCGAACGAAAAGAACCTGGATCAACCGATCCCGATTCCTTCCGAAAATCCAACCCGGCCCTCTCGATTCTCTTTAAACGATAGTTGCGAATTCAATATGAGGGGATGAATGAGGATTGGAGGATGAGTCCTGGGTAGACTTTGGAAGCGTCTTTCGTGTCAATATAATTTTACGGAGGTTGTCGTGGGACTTATTCTGCTGATCATTCTGCTGGTCATTTTATTTGGCGGCGGCGGTGGTTATTATGGGTATAATCGGTACGGCGGCCGTGGGCTCGGCGGCGTGCTGGGGATCGTGCTGATCGTGCTGATCATCGTGTGGCTGGCTGGTGGGCTCGGGTATCATGGCGGGATGCGTTAGAGCGGGACGGTCGGGGTTCAGGGGAGGTAGGAAGGCTTCTTTTTTGTAAAAAAGAAGCAAAAAACTTCCCTTCGCTGAGGCACGGGCGTTGAAACCGGCACGGGCCCAAAGGAGCAAAGTTTTTTTGTTTCTTTTTGTTCACAAAAAGAAGTCTTGCCTTGGCTTTTTTTCCTGATTCGACAAAAACTGATGGGTAGCACGCGCTACCCATCATGCGTTGTGCTTATTAGTTACGATAACGTAACGATTTAGGCGTGCGAAGTTGCCTTCGGTCAGGCGTAAATTTTTCGGTATTTTCGTCGGGGTGGCCAGAAGCGGTTGCCGGGGCCGAAATGGACGCCGTGGTAGTTGGCGGCGGGGATGCGGATGTCGGCGGGGTCGAGGGGAATCGGCCAGATGATGCGTTTGGGTTTCGGGTTGGGGTTGGGTTTGCGCTCGCGGCGTTGGCGGGGTGGCGGGCGGAGGTGGTCGGGGAGGTTCACGCCGAACATGCGGCAGATCGGGCGGAGGATGCGACCGAGGCTTGGCTTGGCGGCGAGCAAAGCGATCAACTCGGGGGAATTGACGAACGCGATCAGGTCGTAATGGGCCTGTGCGGCGACGACGCCGGTGGTCGGGGTGGTCGGCAGCAGGTGCAGCAGCCAGGCGAATTGGGTGGAGAACGGCGAGGGTTTGCGCGGGCGGGAGGGTTTCGGCGGCGCGGTCTCGGGGTTGTCCGGTGTGGCTTCGCGGATCGGGCGCGGTGGCGCTGCGGGTTTGGCGGCGGAGCGGGCGAAGCGGATCACCACGCGGTTGAAATAACCCAGCAACAGGGTGACCATCGGCATTGCGGCCCGGTGGTGGTGGGCCAGCCGGACCGCCTCGCGATGAAAGCCCGCAAAGATGGCTTTGAGGGTTTCGGTCAAGGCTTCATGAGGGCGGGGTGCTTCGGTCACATGGGACTATAAGCATAACGGGCGGGGGGTGAGAAAGCGGGAAAAGGTTAGGGGAAGGTAAGGAAGGCGAGGGGGGGCTACTTTTTTGAAAAAAAGTAGCAAAAAACTTTTGTTAGTTGGGGCACGGGCGTTCGAGAGGCACGTGCCCCGAGTCAGAGAGTTTTTTGGTTCTTTTTTGCAAAAAAGAACTCATTGCCTCGCCTCGCCTTTCTGCGGGAGGCAGGTGGATGGGTTTTGGGGTTGTGATCGATGGGCTTCGCAAGGGCTCTGCCCATCCTACGGTTTGCTGGATTCGCGCGGACCTCGGGGGGCCGCGCGCGCCCTTCAGCATGGACGAGACGATTCCGCAATTGGTGGAAACGCTGCTGGCGCAACAGGGGGTGCCGGGGTTGCGCTTCATCGACCGGCATGGGGTGACGGTGGCGTGGTGATGGGTGGATTATGGCTGTTCCTATTGTTTCGGCAGAGGGTGATGGGGGGAAGGGCTAGCTGTCTTTGAGATAGAATATGAAGTAAGAAGACATTGCGGAGCGTCCAAAATCTACGTCACAATGCAGTGCTTCAAAGGGGGTCGGACGGCCGTCGCGTAGAACCTTTGCCCCAATTGAACTTTCACCTCTATAATGACGCCGAGGGGGCTCAGCTTGCGCAGCATTCGCGAAGAGATGAATGAAAAGGGATGGGCAAAGCTACCCAGTTGGGACCTCACTCATCCCCTCATTACGTAGCCGGCATGGAATTGCCGAATATGCCGCTGCTGCGCAGCATTTCCGTGAACCGCCGCATCAGGGGCAGTAGCCGGTGCTTCGGCATGTTCGGGATCAATTCATAGAGCATGCACCCCTGACGGAACAACGAGTGTGAGCGGGTCTTCGAAGTGTTGGACTTGAGCTGTCGATCCATTCCCAGGCTCTCGCCTGCCGTCCCGAGCATGGTCAGCAGCGCCATCGCAAACGCGCTGATGAGCAGCAGCCGATCGCGCCGCTCTGGTTCGGCGATGCGGATCTCAGCCATCCCCATCCCAAAACGCAAATCCTTGACGTCCCTGAAGCTGGGTTCGATCGTCCAGCGCCGGGAATATTGCTTGATCAATGTCCCTGCAGACGCCACGGCGTCACTGCTCGCCAGGCACCACGGCTCCTTCATGTCACGCGCATGTACGCACACCACGGCACCGACCTGATAGGCGTGCGAGGCGGTGACGCGCGCACCACGCAGTTTGCGCGCCCGGCCCGATTTGCCGACCCAGTCCGCCGCGGTTCGCGTCTCGCCTGCGGCATCGGTGACATGGATGTTGCCGCGGAAGCGAATGATATAGGCAAAGCCAAGCTCCGTAAGATACGCGAACAGCTTGTGGTCACCGAAGCCGCGGTCGGCCAGGATGGTCACGCGGCAGCCGGGCGGGACAACCTCCGACAGGCGGCGCAGGCAAGTATCCTCGATGGCGTTGCGCTGATCTTTCAATTCCTCTTTCCACATCGACAGCCACAACAGAGGCATCGCCCGGCCATGCTTGCTCACCAGGTTGAGCGCCAACGTTGCCTGATCGTCGCCGTCGAAATCCGTCCAGTCCATGGCAACGACGATGTCGGTCTGCGAACCCACCAGATGCGGTACCCAACGGGCGAAGCTTTCCCAGACGTCGATACTCTCGTTACTGAGCATGCGATCAACCTGCTTGATCGCGTGCTTGGTCACCAGCCCGCGCGCCTGTGCCAACGCCTGACCGATCATCGCGACGGCGAGCGACGCGCCGGTCATCACGCCCAGTGTCGCAGCAGACAGGGAGTCAACGCGTTTGGCGTGGAGATCGTGGGCATACAACTCGTCAATGAATGCGCGGATGTCCTTCAACCGCCCACCATCACGCTTTTTCGATGCTGCAATTCCCATGATCCACCCTCATCCATGCATTCCAACGCTTGGTAGAGAATCGCAGCGAATCGGCGCAATACCTGGACCTATGGAAAATGGGGGGATTCCTGAGAGTTGGGACGGCATATCCACAATGGTGCTTAACGAGCGTCATCGCGATCTGTTGGGCACCGATTCGTTGCGTCCAGCACGATATTTTTTGCGACCAAAAAGCAGGGCAGACGCTAAACGTGGCACAATGTCTTCGGTAACGGGGCTTGGTCCCCAGCCACCTCACACAGACGGAGCTCACCTTGTATCGCCGCCGCGCTACATCGCACTTCGATGTGACGCAATCGGTGCCGAACCCTGCCCGACAGTTTTGTGGAGCCTAGATAAAAAGGCTTTGACGCTCTCACCACCAAAATTGCTTCTGCAACCGGGATGGGTTGTCCGCCGCTCTGCAAGCATGAAATTCTACAGTCAGGTTCTTGAATTCATGCATGCTGGACTCTTTCGGATAAGGTTTGATCCGATTTGTATGTCATTACCGAGCATACCCAACGCAATTGGCGAAGTGGGGCAATCGCTTATCGCGAATTCAATTGAATCGCGGTATGAGTGGTCCGTTGGGGATCTCAGGAATCCCCCCATTTTCCATAGGTCCAGGTATTGCGCCGATTCGCTGCGATTCTCTACCAAGCGTTGGAATGCATGGATGAGGGTGGATCATGGGAATTGCAGCATCGAAAAAGCGTGATGGTGGGCGGTTGAAGGACATCCGCGCATTCATTGACGAGTTGTATGCCCACGATCTCCACGCCAAACGCGTTGACTCCCTGTCTGCTGCGACACTGGGCGTGATGACCGGCGCGTCGCTCGCCGTCGCGATGATCGGTCAGGCGTTGGCACAGGCGCGCGGGCTGGTGACCAAGCACGCGATCAAGCAGGTTGATCGCATGCTCAGTAACGAGAGTATCGACGTCTGGGAAAGCTTCGCCCGTTGGGTACCGCATCTGGTGGGTTCGCAGACCGACATCGTCGTTGCCATGGACTGGACGGATTTCGACGGCGACGATCAGGCAACGTTGGCGCTCAACCTGGTGAGCAAGCATGGCCGGGCGATGCCTCTGTTGTGGCTGTCGATGTGGAAAGAGGAATTGAAAGATCAGCGCAACGCCATCGAGGATACTTGCCTGCGCCGCCTGTCGGAGGTTGTCCCGCCCGGCTGCCGCGTGACCATCCTGGCCGACCGCGGCTTCGGTGACCACAAGCTGTTCGCGTATCTTACGGAGCTTGGCTTTGCCTATATCATTCGCTTCCGCGGCAACATCCATGTCACCGATGCCGCAGGCGAGACGCGAACCGCGGCGGACTGGGTCGGCAAATCGGGCCGGGCGCGCAAACTGCGTGGTGCGCGCGTCACCGCCTCGCACGCCTATCAGGTCGGTGCCGTGGTGTGCGTACATGCGCGTGACATGAAGGAGCCGTGGTGCCTGGCGAGCAGTGACGCCGTGGCGTCTGCAGGGACATTGATCAAGCAATATTCCCGGCGCTGGACGATCGAACCCAGCTTCAGGGACGTCAAGGATTTGCGTTTTGGGATGGGGATGGCTGAGATCCGCATCGCCGAACCAGAGCGGCGCGATCGGCTGCTGCTCATCAGCGCGTTTGCGATGGCGCTGCTGACCATGCTCGGGACGGCAGGCGAGAGCCTGGGAATGGATCGACAGCTCAAGTCCAACACTTCGAAGACCCGCTCACACTCGTTGTTCCGTCAGGGGTGCATGCTCTATGAATTGATCCCGAACATGCCGAAGCACCGGCTACTGCCCCTGATGCGGCGGTTCACGGAAATGCTGCGCAGCAGCGGCATATTCGGCAATTCCATGCCGGCTACGTAATGAGGGGATGAGTGAGGTTGGGGATACAATTTTGATCGATAACTGGCGCACACTTCACGCGCGTGGCTCCGGTGCCGGGGGGGCTTTACTACGTCAATTATCACGCTGGACTTCGGGAGATTTATAATGGATTGGAGCGCTGACACTCTTAAGGCCAAGGCGAAGCTATATGGTCAGCGCGCCCACGAGCAGCAGATCGAATCAGCTCAGTTCGGGTTTTGGATGAGTTTATGCCTTGAATTACTGGCGCGAGCAGCCCTCGCTAAGCTCCACCCTGTTCTCTTGGCCGACCCCCGCGATGAAGGCAACATCCATTATTCTTTTGGCATAATTCCAAAAGGAAATGTTCGGTCGGTTCAGGCTAAAACTGTATTTGCCCGATGTTCAATATTTGTCCCCGGATATACGGATAAGATGTCGGCGCATTGTCTCATTCTCGCAGATCGGCGAAATCGCGAACTACATACGGGTGTGGCGGCTTTCGAAGGCCATGATGCCTCGACTTGGCTACCGCAGACATACGGAGTCATGGAGGTACTCCTAAAATACCTCGACGACGATTTTACTGGTCTGTTTGGAAATGAACAGGCGCGCGTCGCGCAAATGATGCTGAAAGATCGACGCAGCCAGACAAAGTCGGAAGTTCAGTCGAAGATTGCGGCGGCACGTAAAGCTTTTGAAACCCTTAACGGGCAAGAAAAAAGCGAACGAGCATCTAAGGCTCAGGAAATGCTGGTTTCGTGGGTGGCCAAAAGTGCTCTGCGTAAGGCAACTAAATGTCCGTCTTGCGGGTTTAACGCGGCTCTGTCAGGCGAGTCGCAAAATCGCGGGCCTGTCCAGATCGACGAGGCGGCTGCGACGATTACACGTGAAGTTCGAGTGCTTCCACACGCCCTTACGTGTCCGACCTGCGGGTTAAAATTGGATGGTTATCAAGAGCTGTTGGAAGCAAATCTTGGTCAGATTTTTACTACTGTAGAAGAGGAGGATCCAATCGAGTTTTTTGGCATAGTGCCTGAAGAACACGTTGATGTAGATGCTCTCGTTCGTCGGTATCACGAGGACGAATACAACAACGAGTGAAATTGGATAGACATACATTGAGGTCACATTGAAGAAGCCTACCACCGTCGGCTGTGATCGCTCCGCTGCCCTCGCAATATGCTCAGGGCAAGCGGGCGAACGGGTCGTGCACGGGTATTCCCAATGGGGCGAAGTGCCGCAGGTTGCGGGTCAGGATCGTCATTCCGTGGTGTTGTGCGGTGGCGGCGATGATGATGTCGGCGAAGCCTGGGGCGTGTCCCTGGGCTCGGGCTTGGTCTGATAGATGACCGGCGAGGCGGGCGGTTGGGAGGTCGAACGGGAGGATGCGGGGCGCGTAGAGGTGGAGTGTGGTTTCGAGCCAGGCGGCGAGGTTGATTGCTTTGCGGGTTGCTCCCTCGCGTTTGGCTTTGGCGATGCCATTCTCGATTTCGGCGATCGTGACGGTGGAGAGGAACAAGTCGGCTGAGTGGGCGTGCATCCAGGTGGTCAGTTCGGGCAGGGGAACGCGTGAGGGCGCGGGGGCCGAGATGACGTTGGTGTCGACGAGGTACAATGATCAGAGGCCGCTATCACGGGGTGGGGTGGTGTTGCGGGGTGGGAGATCGGCTTCGTCGAGAGGTGCTGCCATCAGCAATTGGCCGAAGGAGGGTACGTGCGAGAGACGTTGCCATTCCGCGAAGCTTAATAGTACGGCCTCGGGTTTGCCGTGGCGGGTGATGATGGCGGGTTCGCCGCGTACTGCATCGTCCACCATGGCGGACAGGCTGGCCTTGGCGTCGCGAAGCTGGATTTCCCGCATGGCCGACTCCGAACAAGATGAGACTACAATGGTCATATTTAGGGCTGTGGGCTGGCGCGGGCAAGGGTGATGTTCGGGGCGGCGGCTCGTTACACGCGCATGGCGGGCGGGGCAGGAGGTTGTTGCAAGGCCATGTCCGACACCGAACGACGCTCAACATGCGGTCGGTTCGGGCCGATCTGGTTGGACCGAGGCAAGCAAGCTTTCAACAGCACTCGGATTCAAAAGAGTTTTTTGCTTCTTTTTTGCAAAAAAGAAGTGCTTGCCTTGCCCTTGCCTTGGTCCCGCGCCGGGCCGTCACGCGTCGATTTGCATGGCGCCGGATTGGCGGCGCCAGAGGCTGGCGTAGATGCCGTTCTGGTTCAGGAGGGAGTCGTGGGTTCCGGTTTCGACGATGCGGCCGGCGTCGAGGATGATCAGGCGGTCCATGCGGGCGATGGTGGAGAGGCGGTGGGCGATGGCGATGACGGTGCGGCCTTCCATGAGGCCGGCGAGTTGTTCCTGGATGGCGGCTTCGACTTCGGAATCGAGGGCGGAGGTGGCTTCGTCGAGCACGAGGATGGGGGCGTCCTTGAGGATGACGCGGGCGATGGCGATGCGTTGGCGCTGGCCGCCGGAGAGTTTGACGCCGCGTTCGCCGACATGGGCGTCGAAGCCGCGCCGGCCGTCCCAGTCTTCGAGTTCCTCGATGAAATCGAAGGCGTGGGCTTCGCGGGCGGCGTCGATCACGTCCTGCATGGAGGCTTCGGGGCGGCCGTAGCGGATGTTTTCGGCGATCGAGCGGTGGAGGAGGGAGGTGTCCTGGGTGACCATGCCGATGGCGCCGCGCAGGGATTCCTGGGTGAGGGTTTTGATGTTCTGCCCGTCGATGGTGATGCGCCCGGTGGCGGGGTCGTGGAAGCGGAGCAGGAGGTTGACCAGGGTTGATTTGCCGGCGCCGGAGCGGCCGATGAGGCCGACGCGTTCGCCGGGTTCGATGGTCAGGCTGAGGTCGTGCAGGACGCCGCCGCGGGCACCCTGGTCGCGGATGCGGCCGTAATCGAAGGTGACGTGGTCGAATTCGATGCGGCCCTGGTGGAATTTGAAGGGGGTTGCGTCCGGGGCATCGCCCATCTGGCGGGGTTGGGCGATGGAGCGCATGCCGTCCTGCACCACGCCGAGGTTTTCGAAGATGGCGGAGATGTTCATGGAGATCCAGCCGGAGAAGTTCGCCATGTTCCAGGCCATCGGCAGGGCGGTGGCGACGGCGGCGAGGGCGATTTTGCCGTTGACCCAGAGGGCGAGGGCGACGGTGGCGGTGCCGGCGATCATCAGCGCGTTGAGGGTGGTGAGGGAGAAGATCCAGCCGGTGACCATGCGGGTCTGGCGGCGGAAGATTTTGGTGTGTCTGTCGACGGTTTCCTGGACGAAGGCATCTTCGTCGGCGGAGCGGGCGAAGAGTTTGACGGTGAGGATGTTGGTGTAGCTGTCCACGATGCGGCCGGTGAGGGCGGAGCGGGCTTCGGAGACGGCGCGGGAGCGTTCGCGCAGGCGGGGGACGGTGTAGATCATGAGGCCGATATAGGCGAGCAGCCAGGCGAGGATGGGCAGGCCGAGCCGCCAGTCCGCGTGGGTGAGGACGAGGATGGCGGCGGTGCCGTAGACGATGAAGTACCAGACCGCGTTGGTGGCGGAGACCATGGATTCGCGCAGGGCCGGTCCGGTCTGCATGACGCGGTTGGCGATGCGTCCGGCGAAGTCGTTCTGGAAGAAGGTCCAGCTCTGGCGGACGAGGTGGAAGTGGTTCTGCCAGCGGATGAGGTTGGTGAGGCCGGGGTTGATGGCCTGGTTGGTGAAGAGATCCTGCATCAGGCGGGCGCCGGGGCGCAGGAGCAGGACGACGACGGCCATGAGGAGGAGTTCGCGCCAGTGGGTGGCGAGGAGTTGTTTCGGCGCGGTGTGGGTAAGCATGGCGGTGATCTGGCCGATGAAGAGCGGCAGGGTGAGATCGAGTCCGGCGACCATGATGCCGGAGACGAACAGGCCGACGATCAGCCACGGGGCCTGGCGGAGGAAATGGACGTAGAAGCGGACGAGGGCGCGGGGTTCGCCGAGCACCGGCAGGGTGCGGTGAGGCGGGCGGGCGGTGGGGTTGAGGAGGGATTCGAAAAAGGAGAACATCAGGATTGATTGCGGGGGCGGGGCTGGGCGTCAAGGGAAAAAGATCGGGTGGGGATCACGAGGTTGTCAGGGGTGGGTTGCGGGGTTCGGGGGGCGGATGACGGTGCGCGGGCGTTGACTGGCGCATTATGACCGGGCATATTTCCGGGTATAGATGTGGAGTGGGTCATGGGGTCGTCGCAGAAGAAGGCTGTTCAGGCGTATCGAAGCCGGCTTGGGGCGCGGGGTCTGGCGCGGTTCGAGGTGGTGGGGTGCGAGGCGGATCGGGCGTTGATCCGGGCGCTGGCGCGGCGGTTGGCGGAATCGGGGCCGGAGGCGGCGCGGTTGCGGGAAGCGGTCAGTGAGCGGTTGACCGGGGCGGGGGCGGAAACCGGGGGGATCGTTGCGGCGTTGCGGCGGTCGCCGCTGGTCGGGGCCGATCTGGAGATCGGGCGGGTGCGCGAGGGCGGGCGTGATGTGACGTTCTGATGCGGTATCTGCTCGATACCAATATCATCAGCAATATCACGAGGCCGGTGCCGTCCGACCGGCTGATGGGGTGGATGGCGGCGCGGCATGATGCGGACTTGTTCATCAGTTCGCTGACGGTTGCGGAGATCAGGCGCGGGGTGCTGGAGATGCCGGAGGGGCGGCGGCGCGATGGGTTGGAGGCGTGGTTCAGTGGGGCGGAGGGGCCGCAGGCGCTGTTTGCCGGGCGGGTATTGGGGTTCGATGTGGCGGCGGGCTTGATCTGGGCGCGGTTGATGGCCGAGGGCAGGGCGCGGGGGCATCCGCGGAGTGCGTTCGACATGATCATCGCAGCGACCGCGCTGGCCAATGATTGCGTGGTGGTGACGGATAATGAGAAGGATTTCGCGGGGATCGAGATCGTCAATCCGGTGCGGCGCGGCTGAGTGCGCTGGCTGGGCCTTGTTTTGGTCACAAGAAGAAGGCCTTGCCTGGCTCTGTCCGGCGGGCTCCCTTCACGCTTGATTGGCTTGAACTCGGGGTGGGGGATGCCAAGGGTATGACGGGGTGGCGGGCTGGATTCACATTCATTCATACTGAATGTATGTAATTTATCTATTGCCGTGATGGCCGTCGCCCCTTATGAGCTTTCCGCAACAGGAGGAACGATATGGCCAGCAGCGGCGACCATGCCAGTAATGAAATTGCGCTCGAATTCCAGAAGAAGGTGTTGTCGCGCCCGATGACCGAGGTGCGGATGATGGCGAATGCCGTCCGCGCTCTGGCGATCGATGGGGTGCAGAAGGCCAATTCCGGTCATCCGGGCATGCCGATGGGCATGGCGGACGTGGCGACGGTGTTGTGGACCAAGTTCATGAAATACGATGCGGCCGACCCGCATTGGGCGGATCGGGACCGGTTCATTCTCTCGGCGGGCCATGGCTCGATGCTGCTGTATTCGCTGCTGCATCTGACCGGCTACGAGAATATGTCGATCGAGGATCTGAAGAATTTCCGCCAGTTGGGCTCGCATACCGCCGGGCATCCGGAGCGCGAGGAGCATCCGGCGATCGAGATGACCACCGGGCCGCTGGGCCAGGGGATTTCGACCGCGACGGGGTTTGCGCTCGCCGAGAAGATGCTGGCGGCGCGGTTCGGCAAGTCGCTGGTGGATCACCGGACCTGGGTGATCGCCTCCGACGGCGACATGATGGAGGGCGTGAGCCACGAGGCCTGCGCGATTGCCGGGCATCTGGCGCTGAACAAGATTTGCGTGCTGTACGACGATAATTCGATCTCGATCGATGGCAGTACCGAGATTGCGATGACCGATGACGTGGTCAGGCGGTTTATCGGGTATGGCTGGGCGGCCAAGCGGATCGACGGGCATGATCCGGTGGCGATCGAGGAGGCGATCAAGTGGGCGATGCGGAACCGCAAGCCGACGCTGATCGCGTGCAAGACGATCATCGGGTTCGGCGCGCCGACCAAGGCGGGGACCTCGGGCACGCATGGCTCGCCGCTGGGCAATGACGAGGCCGCGGCGGCGAAGGCGTTGCTCGGCTGGACCGCGCCGCCGTTCGTGGTGCCGGAAGAGGTGCTGACGCCGTGGCGTGCGGCGGGGGCCAGAGGCGAGGGCGCGCGGCGGGCGTGGCTGAAGCGGCTGGCGGGGAGCAATCGCCGCGCCGAGTTCGATGCCGCGATGGCGAGCGAATTGCCGGCGGCCTACAGCGAGGCGATGGACGCGCTGCGCGCGAAGATCGCCGAGACCAAGCCCAATCTTGCAACACGGGTGGCGAGCCAGATGGCGCTCGATGCGATCGTGCCGGTGGTGCCGGAGATGGTCGGCGGGTCGGCGGATCTGACGCCCTCGAACAACACGTTCGTCAAATCGATGGGGACGTGCCTGCCGGGGGATTATTCCGGGCGGTACATCCATTTCGGGGTGCGCGAGCATGGGATGGGCACGACGCTGAACGGGCTGGCGCTGCATGGCGGGCTGATTCCGTATGGCGGGACGTTCTTTATTTTCTCGGATTACTGCCGTCCGGCGATCCGGCTGGCGGCGCTGATGCGGGCGCGGTCGATCTTTGTGCTCACGCATGACAGTATCGGGTTGGGCGAGGATGGGCCGACTCATCAGCCGGTGGAGCATCTGGCGTCGTTCCGGGCGATGCCGAACGTGCTGGTGATGCGGCCGGGCGATGCGATGGAGACCGCCGAGTGCTGGGATGTCGCGATGCATCACAAGGACGGGCCGGTGCTGATGGTGCTGAGCCGCCAGAACATGCCGACCCTGCCGCGCGATCATGGGGCCGAGAACTTGTCGGCGCGTGGCGGGTATGTGGTGATCGGGGCGAAGCATCAGCGCAAGGCGACGCTGATTGCGACCGGGTCGGAAGTGGCGATCGCGGTGCAGGCGCATGAGATGCTGGCGAAAGAGGGCATCGATGTGACGGTGTCTTCGGTGCCGAGTTTCGAGCTGTTCGACAAGCAGGATGCCGGGTATCGGGAAGAGGTGCTCGGTGAGGCGCCGCGGATCGGGATCGAGGCGGCGGTCGGGTATGGCTGGGACCGGTATCTGGGTGATAACGGCACGTTCATCGGGATGCACAGTTTCGGGGCGAGCGCGCCTTATCAGAAATTGTACCAGCATTTCGGAATTACTGCCGAGGCCGTCGTTGCCGCTGTGAAGGCGAAACTTTAATCAATCAAACTGATGCGTTAACCGGGAGAATGAATTCATGGCTGTGAAAGTCGCGATCAACGGGTTTGGCCGGATCGGCAGGTTGTTGTTGCGGGCGATGATCGAGAGCGGGCGGACCGACCTCGAATGCGTGCTGATCAACGATCTGGGCAGTGTCGAGGATAACGCGCATCTGTTGCGGTATGACTCGGTGCATGGCCGCTTTCCAGGGCATGTCGAGGTCAAGGGTGACAGCATCATCATCACCCATAACGGTCGGGCCTATGCGCCGATCAAGGTTTCGGCGGAGCGCGATCCGAGCAAGGTGCCGTTGCAGGGCGTCGATGTCGCGATGGAGTGCACCGGGCTGTTCACCAAGCGCGAGGCGGCGGCCAAGCTGATCGAGGCCGGGGCGCGCAAGGTGCTGGTTTCGGCGCCGGCGGACGGGGTGGATGCGACGATCGTCTACGGCGTGAACCACGATACGCTGACCAAGGAGATGACGATCATTTCCAATGCGTCGTGCACGACGAACTGCCTCGCGCCGATGGCGATGGTGCTGCACGAGGCGTTCGGGATCGAGCGCGGATATATGGTGACGATCCATTCCTATACCGGCGATCAGAAGACGGTGGATACGCTGCACAAGGACCGTCACCGGGCGCGGGCGGCGGCGCTGTCAATGATTCCGACCTCGACCGGGGCGGCCAAGGCGGTGGGGCTGGTGCTGCCGGATCTGAAGGGCAAGCTGGACGGGACCGCGATCCGGGTGCCGACGCCGAATGTCTCGCTGGTGTCGCTCGATGTGAACTTGAAGAAGCATGCGACCAAGGACGAGATCAACGCGGCCATGAAGGCGGCGAGCGAGGGCAAGCTCAAGGGGATCATGGGGTATTCGACCGAGGCGCTGGTCAGCTCCGATTTCAACCATGTCGCTTATTCGTGCAGCTTCGATGCGCCGCAGACCGCCGTGGTCGATCATGCGCTGGCGCGGGTGATGGGCTGGTACGACAATGAATGGGGCTTCTCGAACCGGATGTGCGACACGGTCGCGTTGTTCGGGTCGCTCTGATGGCGGCGTACCGGACCCTCGACGGGGTGGATGTTGCGGGGAAACGCGTGCTGATGCGCGCGGACCTCAATGTGCCGCTGCGGGATGGGCGGATTACCGACCTCACGCGGCTGGAGCGGCTTTCGCCCACCATCGTCGAATTGTCCGGCAAGGGTGCGAAGGTGATCGTGCTGTCGCATTTCGACCGGCCGAAGGGCAAACGGGTGGAGAGCATGTCGCTCCGCCCGGTGGCGGGCGCGCTGGGCGAGGTGCTGGGGCGCGAGGTCGGGTTCGTCGAGGATTGCGTCGGCGATGCGGTGGCCGCGGCGGTCGGGGCGATGCAGGACGGCGATGTGCTCGTGCTGGAGAACACCCGGTTCCACGAGGGCGAGGAAGCCAATGACGTGGCACTTGCCATGCTGATCGCGACGCATGGCGAGATGTTCGTCAATGACGCGTTTTCCGCGGCGCATCGGGCGCACGCGACGACCGAGGGGATTGCGCGGCTGCTGCCCTCGTATGCCGGGCGGCTGATGCAGGCGGAACTCGATGCGCTGAATGCCGCGCTCGGCACGCCGCAGCGACCGGTGGGCGCGATCGTGGGCGGATCGAAAGTCTCGACCAAGCTCGATCTGCTGACCAATCTGATCACCAAGGTCGATCTGCTGGTGATCGGCGGGGCGATGGCCAATACGTTCCTGGCGGCGCAGGGGGCGGAACTCGGCAAGTCGTTGCAGGAGACCGCGCTGCATCCGACCGCGCTGGAGATTCTGGCGGCGGCGGAGAAACACGGGTGCCGGATATTGTTGCCGGTGGATTTCGTGGTGAGCGAGACCTTCGCCGCCAATCCGCCGACCGAGGTGGTCTCCGCGCGCAATGTGCCGGCGAACGCCATGGCGCTTGATGTGGGGCCGGCGACGACAGATGAGATCATCGAGGCGGTGAAGGGGTTGAAGACGCTGATCTGGAACGGGCCGCTCGGCGCGTTCGAGACGCCGCCCTTCGATACCGCGACGATGCGGCTGGCGGCGGCGGTGGCCGAGGCGACCGAGGCCGGGATGATTTCGGTGGGCGGCGGCGGGGATACCGTGGCGGCGCTCAAGCAGGCCGGGATCATCGAGCGGATGACCTATGTGTCGAGCGCGGGCGGTGCGTTTCTGGAATGGATGGAAGGCAAGGCGCTGCCGGGGGTTGCGGCGCTCGCGGCCTGATCAGCCGAGGAACGGGATCGGCAGACCGAAGGTCTGGGCGATCAGGATGAGGTTGAGGATCAGGATGATCGCGGCGCCGAGCAGGGCCGCGACATCCGTGATGCCGCGATTGGCGTGAGCGCCCATCAGTGATTTTTTGCGGGTGAACCAGACCAGAGCCAGCATCGGCACCGGCAGGGCGAGGCTGAGGATGACCTGGCTGATGATCAGGGCGCGGGTGGGATCGACCCCGAGGCCGACCACGATGAAGGCGGGGATCATGGTCAGAACCCGGCGCAGCCAGATCGGGATGGTGAAGCCGACGAAGCCCTGCATGATGAGCTGACCGGCCATGGTGCCGACCACGGAGCTTGAAATGCCCGAGGCGAGCAGCGAGACCAGAAAGATCGCGGCGGCTCCGGCACCGAGCAGCGGGACCAGCGTGTGGTAGGCCGCGCCGATATCGGCGATGCCGGAATGGCCGAGATGAAAGGCGCTGGAGGCCATGATCACCATGGCCATGTTGACCAAGCCCGCGATGCCGAGGGCGATGATGACTTCACGGTTGGAGAAGCGGAGCAGCAGGCG
This sequence comes from Acidiphilium acidophilum, assembly GCF_033842475.1. Lineage (NCBI taxonomy): Bacteria > Pseudomonadati > Pseudomonadota > Alphaproteobacteria > Acetobacterales > Acidocellaceae > Acidiphilium > Acidiphilium acidophilum. The sequence continues at coordinate 310,095 of NZ_JAWXYB010000018.1, forward strand.
CTTTTCGGCGGGGTTGCGCGGGGCCACGCGGCCCCCGGTGAGGCCGGAGTGGAGATAGAGCGCGTGGGGCATGACGGTGGCGCCGACGATGCCGACCGCGATGGTGAGGGCGGCGGCGTTCGGGATGTTCGGCAGGACCGAATGCAGGGCGGTCTGGCCCCAATCGACCGGGGCGATGAACATTTCGGCGAGGTAGCAGAGGCTGATCACCCCGACCAGCGCGCCGATGGCGATTTCCATCGGGCGGAAGCCGCGCCGGTCGAGCAGGAGGATCGCGTAGGTGATGAGGCCGGTGATCACCATGGCGGCGAAGAGCGGGATGTGGGTGAGCAATGAGATGCCGATGGCGCCGCCGAGGAATTCGGCGAGGTCGGTCGCCATCGCGGCGATTTCACTGACGATCCACATCGGGATGGTCAGGGTGGTCGGGAATTCGTCGCGGCAGAGTTCGGCGAGGTTGCGGCCGGTGACGATGCCGAGCTTGGCCGAGAGGGCCTGGAACAGCATGGCGATCAGGCTCGCCATGACGACCACCCAGAGCAGGGTGTAGCCGTAGGCGGCGCCGGCCTGGATGTTGGTCGCGAAATTGCCGGGGTCCATGTAGGCGATCGAGACGACGACGGCGGGACCGACGAACAGCAGCGGATTGCGGCGGCGGACCGTGCCGGAGAGACGGTCGCTGATCGCGGCGGCGGTGCGGTCGCTCAGGCGGGTTCGGGTTCGGGTTTCGCTCACGCGGTCAATCCTGCATCGGTCTCTGATTTGTAGCCTTGGCTACATATAGCATGCGGCGTGCGGGGGTAAACCCTGCGGCGGGGCGCGCCGGGTGATCCCTGCGTTGCGTCAGGCGAGGCCGCCGGTGTGGATGATGAAATCGGCGATGGCGGTGACGCCCTGACCGGTGCGGATATTGGTGAAGACGAAGGGGCGCTCGCCGCGCATGCGTTTCGCATCGCGGTCCATCACGCCGAGATCCGCGCCGACATAGGGGGCGAGGTCGATTTTGTTGATGACCAGCAGGTCGCTGCGGGTGATGCCGGGGCCGCCCTTGCGGGGGATTTTGTCGCCCGCCGAGACGTCGATCACGTAGATGGTGATGTCGGCGAGTTCGGGGCTGAAGGTGGCGGCGAGATTGTCGCCGCCGGATTCGATCAGGATGAGATCGAGGGCGGGGAAGCGGTGTTGCAGGTCGGCGACGCCGGCGAGGTTGGCGCTGGCATCCTCGCGGATCGCGGTGTGGGGGCAGCCGCCGGTTTCGATGCCGAGGATGCGCTCGGGGATCAACGAACCGGCGCGGGTGAGGAATTCGGCGTCCTCCCGCGTGTAGATGTCGTTGGTGATTGCCGCGATGTCGAACCGGTCGCGGAAGGCGCGGCACAGCGCGTCCATCAGTGCGGTCTTGCCGGAGCCGACCGGGCCGCCGACGCCGACGCGTAATGCGGTTTTGCTCATGAGCGGAACAGCCTCGTGTATTGGGTTTCGTGACGCATCGCGGCGATTTCGGCGACGATGCAGGCGCTGGCGATGGCATCGAGCGGGAGGTTGCGGGTGAGGGCGGCGGTGGCGTGGAGGACCGGTTCGAGGGCGTGCTGCACGGCGAGGCCGGCGGTCTGGCCGAGCGGGATCAGGCGGACCCCGGCGGAGACGAGGTTGGCGGTCCAGGCGTGGAGGTAGGCGATTGTGGCGGCGTCTTCCTCGATGCCGGTGGCGGCGGCGAGGGCACCGACCGCGACGGGGTATGCGATCGGGCCGATGGCGGCGAAGGTTCGGGCCAGGGTATCGGGCAGCCAAAGCCGGGCGGCGGCGGTGAAGGCGCTGCCCTGATGGAGGGTTTCGGCGGCGAGTTCGCGCGCGGGGGCAGAGGCGGCGGCGAAGGCGGCGATGCTGGCGAGATCGTCGGTCCGGTAGCTGTGACGGAGGAGGATCGCGTCGTTGCGGCCCGATCCGTGGTGGAGCAGATCGGTCATCCAGTCGCGCAGGGTGTCGGCGGAGGTGACGCCGCCGGATTCGACCGCGGATTCGAGCCCGTGGGAGTAGGCGAAGCCGCCGGTCGGGAAGGCGGGGGACAGCCAGGTGAGGAGGTGTAGCAAGGCCCCCGGCGTGTCGGGTTCAGGCGTGTCGTGTTCAGGCTTGTCGCGTTCAGGCATGGTCATGGGCGTAGGCGCCGGATTCCGGGTCGAAGGCGGCGTTGCTGCGGGTGACGGTGCCGCCGAGGCCGGTGACCATCGCTTCGATGACGTGATCGGCGCGGATCAGCAGGGAGGTGCCGCGAAAGGCGACGTCGAGATGGCGGTTGCCGAGATGCCAGGCGAGGCGGATGAGCAGTTCGGGCGGGCCGGTGAGTTCGGCGAGGGGTTCGGCGGCGGCGATGACGCGGATGATGCCGTCCGCGCCGCAATCGAGCCCGTCGCCGTCGCGGATATGGGTGGTCTCGGCGAGGTCGAGCAGGAGGTCGGCCCCGGCATCGGTGCGCAGGCGGATGCGGCGGCGGTGGCGATGGTCGTAATCCAGCGTGATGGTGCCGGCGGTGGGCCAGTCGCCTTGCGGGAGGATGCTGGTGGCGCGCATCAGAACAGGAAGTAGCGCTGGGTCATCGGCAGGGTCTCGGCGGGGTCGCAGGTCAGGAGTTCGCCGTCGGCGCGGACCTCGTAGGTTTCGGGATCGACCTCGATATCGGGGGTGGCGTCGTTATGGATCATGTCCTTTTTGCCGATGCCGCCGCGGGTGTTGAGGACCGGGCGGATCAGGCGGGCGAGGCCGAGGCGGCTCGCGATGTTATCGTCGATCGCGGCCTGGGAGACGAAGGTGATGCAGGTCGAGCCGATCGCGCGGCCTAAGGCGCCGAACATCGGGCGGGCGTGGATGGGTTGCGGGGTCGGGATCGAGGCGTTGGGGTCGCCCATCATGGCGTAGGCGATGGCGCCGCCCTTGACGATGAGGTCGGGCTTGACGCCGAAGAAGGCGGGGGTCCAGACCACGAGATCGGCGAGTTTGCCGACTTCCACCGAGCCGATCTCGCGGGATAAGCCGTGGGCGATGGCGGGGTTGATGGTGTATTTGGCGACGTAGCGCTTGATCCGCGCGTTGTCGGCGCGGGTGTCACCCGCGAGGCTGCCGCGCTGGGTTTTCATTTTATGCGCGGTCTGCCAGGTGCGGGTGATGACCTCGCCGATCCGCCCCATCGCCTGACTGTCCGAGGACATCATGGAAAGCGCGCCGAGATCGTGCAGGATGTCTTCGGCGGCGATGGTCTCCTTGCGGATGCGGCTTTCGGCGAAGGCGAGGTCTTCCGGGATCGAGGGATCGAGGTGATGGCAGACCATCAGCATGTCGAGATGTTCGTCGATCGTGTTGATCGTGTAGGGGCGGGTCGGGTTGGTCGAGCTGGGTAATACGTTGGGCAGGCCGGCGACCTTGATGATGTCCGGTGCGTGGCCGCCGCCCGCGCCCTCGGTATGGAAGGCGTGGATGGTGCGGCCCTTGAACGCGGCGATGGTGTCTTCGACGAAGCCGCTTTCGTTCAGCGTGTCGGAATGGATCATCACCTGCACGTCGAACGCATCGGCCACCGAAAGGCAGGTGTCGATCGCGGCGGGGGTGGTGCCCCAGTCTTCGTGGAGCTTGAGGGCGCAGGCGCCGGCGCGGATCATTTCCTCCAGCGCGGCGGGGCGCGAGGCGTTGCCTTTGCCCGCGAAGCCGAGATTGACCGGCAGACCCTCGGCCGCTTCGAGCATCCGGGCGAGATGGAACGGGCCGGGGGTGCAGGTGGTTGCAGCGGTGCCGGTCGCGGGTCCGGTGCCGCCGCCGAGCATGGTGGTGATGCCCGATGCGATGGCTTCCTCGACCTGCTGGGGGCAGATGAAATGGATATGGGCATCGATGCCGCCGGCGGTGATGATTTTGCCTTCGCCCGCGATGATTTCGGTCCCCGGCCCGATGATGATGGTGACGCTGTGCTGGATGTCGGGGTTGCCGGCCTTGCCGATGCCGCTGATGCGACCCCCGGTGATGCCGATATCGGCCTTGACGATGCCCCAATGGTCGATGATCAGGGCGTTGGTGATGACGGTGTCGGCGGCGCCTTCGGCCTGGCTGCGCTGGGATTGGCCCATGCCGTCGCGGATGACCTTGCCGCCGCCGAATTTCACTTCCTCGCCGTAGATCGTGAAATCGCGCTCGACCTCGGCCAAGAGGTCAGTGTCGGCGAGGCGGACGCGGTCGCCGGTGGTGGGGCCGAACATGTCGGCATAGGCGGTGCGGGAGAGCCGGGCCATCAGAGCGTGCCCATGGTGAGGCCGCGAAACCCGAAGACGATGCGGTCGCCGCGCAGGGGGATCAGGGTGACGTCGCGGGTCTGGCCGGGTTCGAAGCGGATGGCGGTGCCGGCGGGGATGTCGAGCCGGCGGCCGTGTGCGGCGATGCGGTCGAAGCGGAGGGCGGCGTTGGTTTCGGCGAAATGATAGTGGCTGCCGACCTGGATCGGGCGATCACCGGTGTTGGCGATGGTGAGGGTGAGCGGGGTGAGACCGGCGTTGAGCTCGATGTCGCCTTCGGCGCAGATGATTTCGCCGGGGATCATGGCGCGGTTCCCTTCATCGGATGGGATCATGGACGGTGACCAGCTTGGTGCCGTCGGGGAAGGTCGCTTCGACCTGAACGTCCGGGATCATGGCGGCGATGCCGTCCATCACCTGATCGCGGGTGATGACGTGGGCGCCCTGTTCCATCAGGGTGGCGACGCTCATGCCGTCCCGCGCGCCTTCGACCACGAAATCGGTGATCAGGGCGATGGCTTCGGGGTAGTTGAGCTTGACGCCGCGTTCGAGACGGCGGCGGGCGACCATGGCGGCCATGGCGATGAGGAGTTTGTCTTTTTCGCGGGGGGAGAGGTTCATGGGAAGAAGGGTTCTTTTTTGAAAAAAAGAACCAAAAAACTTCTGTTAGCTGGGCCGGAGGCACGGTAGTGCCAGTGCCCATGGTCCCGGGTTCGAAAATTTTTTGCTTCTTTTTTATAAAAAAGAAGTCTTGCTTCCCTCAACACGCCCAAACCCGCGGCATTTTCCGCCCCCCTCGCAGCACATTCATCACGCGCAGCACGATCTCGCGCAGCGTGGCCCCAGTCTGGGCCAGAATTCGGATCAGAAGCAAGCCGTTCCATGCGCTGGCGCCGGCCTGTTCGGTGCCGAGGGCGGCGCGGACGGCGTCGAGGTGGCGGGCGGCGTCCGGGGCGGCGAGCAGGATGGTGGCGAGGGCGGTGGCGGTCCCGAACAAGGCGCGGTGGCGGCTGGTTGCGAAATCGGGCGGGGGATGGAGGGAATCCCGGAAGATCAGGCGCATGTCGCGATGGAGTTCGATCGTGTCGGTGAGGTGGAGCGAGTGGATGGTTTCGCCCATGGCGGTGCGGCCGAAGATCAGGGCTTCGAGGCCGAGAAAGCGCGCGGTGCCGGTGAGGTCGATGCGGAGGTGGCGGGTGAGGGCGGAACGGTCGAACAGGATGGTTTCCTGCGGCAGATAGTCGAGCGCGGCGCGATCGGCGAGGGCGATGCGGGTGGTGATGCGGGAAGGCGGGTCGGACGGGGTGGCGCGATAGACCCGTTCGGCCCCCTGGGTGGTGAGGGTGAGGGTGGTGGCTGCGCTGCCGGTGATCGCGATGTCGTGGCGGTCGCCGCCTGCGATGCCGCCGGCGGTGTTGAGCAGGATGGCGGTGGTTTCGGTGCCGGGTTCGGGGCGGATGATCCGCAGGCGGAGCGGGCCGGATTGGTGCAGACGGTCGAGCACGGTCGCGCCCTCGCGCGGCTTCACCGCCAGGGCGATGATCCCGGAGGAACGCTGCGCGGTGCTGGTGATGCGGGGCGCCAGCGCGTTCAGTGGCCGATCATCCAGGGGCGTTTGCCGGGGAAGGATTTCTTGACGCTGGCGGTGGGGACGAGCGGTTTGCAGCAGCCGCAGCCCGAGGGGTGCCTGCCGGTGCGGCGCGAGGTTTCCGGGGCGTTGGCGCTGCGCTCGTTGGTGGCGAAGGCGCGGCGGCGGGCTGATCCCATGATCGCGAGCATCGGGGCGGACAGCAGGGCGCGGGGCGCGGCCTCGGCGCATTCGGGGCAGGGCTGCGGCTGATCGAACGCGGCGATCGGGGCGATGGTTTCGAAACCGCCGCAGGTGGGGCATTCGTATTCGTAGACCGGCATGTCGGCTCCGTGGGCTAAGGGAGGACAGGAAGCAAGCGCTTCTTTTTTGTAAAAAAGAAGCAAAAAACTTTTTTGACTGGGCACGGGCGTTTTCACCGGCACGGACCCAGAGGAGCAAAGTTTTTTTGCTTCTTTTTTTTCAAAAAAAGAAGTGCTTGCTGACCTTTTCCCCCGCGTCAGAGATCAGGCGCAAGCAGCACATCCGAGCCTGCCATATCGCGTGGGATCGGTCCATCCGCGGTTGGGTTGATATCGAAGTCGAAGATTTCGGTGGGCAGATAGAGGGTGGCGCAGGCGTTGGGGATGTCGACCACGCCGGAGATGTGGCCGTGGACGGGGGCGGTGCCGAGGATGGAGTAGGCTTGCGCGCCGGAGTAGCCGAATTTTTTCAGGTAGTTGATCGCGTTCAGGCAGGCTTGCTGGTAGGCGACGAAGACGTCGAGGTAGTGCTGGCCGCCTTGGTCGTCGACCGAGATGCCTTCGAAGATCAGGAAGTCGTTGTAGTCGGGTTTGATCGGGCTGGGTTTGAAGATCGGGTTTTTGATGCCGTATTTGGCGACGCCGCCCTTGATGAGGGAGTGGATGCCGAGGTGAATCCAGCCGGGCATTTCGATGGCGCCGCAGAAGGTGATTTCGCCGTCGCCCTGGCTGAAATGGAGGTCGCCGACCGAGAGGCCGGCGCCTTTGACGTAGACCGGGAAATACACCCGCGCGCCGCGTGACAGATCCTTGATGTCGCAATTTCCGCCGTGTTCGCGGGGCGGGACGGTGCGGGCGCCGGTGGCGGCGGCGGCGTCGCGCGCTTCGCCCTTGAGGCGGCCCATATGGGCGGTGGCGGCGAAGGGCGCGTTGGCGAGCGGGGGGATGCGGGTGGGGTTGGTGGCGATGAAATCGGTCTCGCGCTTGTTCCAGGTCGCTAGCAGGGAGGGGTCGGGCAGGCAGCCGATCAGGCCGGGGTGGATCAGGCCGGCGAAGCGGACACCGGGGATGTGGCGCGAGGAGGTGAACATGCCCTTTATGTCCCAGATCGATTTCTGGGCCTGGGGGAAATGGTCGGTCAGGAAGCCGCCGCCGTTGTTTTTCGAGAAGAAGCCGTTGAAGCCCCATTCGTTGCCGGGGAGGGTGCCGATGTCGAGGATATCGACCACCAGGAGATCGCCGGGTTCCGCACCTTCGACCGCGATCGGGCCGGAGAGGAAGTGGACGGTGGTGAGGTCGATATCGCGGACATCGGCGGCGGAGTCGTCGTTTTTGATGAAGCCGCCGGTCCAGTCATAGGTTTGCAGGATGAAATCGTCGCCGGGTTTGACGGTGGCGACCATCGGCACGTCCGGGTGCCAGCGGTTGTGGATCATGTCGTTTTCGTAGGGGGATTGGCTGAGATCGACCTTGATCAACGTTTCCGTCATGGCATTCTCCTGAAAAACCGGTCAATGATGCGGCAGGGTCCGGCTTATTCGGGCCGGGCTGAATACGGGGTTCGGCGTATAGGCATGCGCGAGACTGCGGGCGATGACCGCGGCGGATGGACCGGAGGGATGGCGCGCCTTGATGGGAAAGGGTCGGCTCGTGGCATTGCGCCAACGGATTACCGCGCCGCGCCGTTCGTATAATCAGTGGGTTGCGAACGAGACGATGGAGGATTACGCGCTGCGGTTCACCGCCGTGGGCGCGCGGCGGTTTTCGGCGGGGCGGGTGGCCGATACCGCGTTCGGGGCGACGGCGTTTCTGGCGCTGGAGGCGATCGGCGGGGCGATCACGCTGCGCTACGGGTTCGCCAATGCGATGCCGGCGATACTGGCGGCGGGGCTGATCATTGCGCTGACCGCCGGGCCGATCGCGCTGGTGGCGGCGCGGGCGGGGGTGGATATCGATCTGCTGACGCGCGGCGCGGGGTTCGGGTATCTGGGCTCGACCGTGACCTCGTTGATCTATGCCTCGTTCACCTTCATTTTTTTCGCCATCGAGGCGTCGATATTGTCGGGGATGCTGGGCTATTGCCTGGGGGTGCCGGCGTGGCTCGGGTATATTGTGTCGGCGTGCATGGTGCTGCCGATGGTGGCGTTCGGGATCACGTTCATCAGCCGGTTCCAGTGGCGGACGCGCGGATTGTGGCTGGCGCTGAATTTTCTGCCGCTGGTGGCGCTGCTGGCGCTCGCGGCGCGCGGGCGGGTGGATCTTGCGCCGTGGGTGCATTACGGCGCGCGGTTCGACTGGCTGGATTTCGGGGCGGCGGTTTCGGTGATCGTGTCGCTGATCGTGCAGATCGGCGAGCAGGTGGATTACCTGAGATTTCTGCCGCCGCCGGGGGTGGGCGAGCGGGCGGCGTGGTGGCGGGCGGTGATCATTGCCGGGCCGGGCTGGGTGGTGCCGGGGATTGCCAAGCTGATGGCGGGATCGCTGCTGGCGGTGCTGGCGGTGCAGGCGGGGGCGGCGCTGGGCGAGGCGGGTCAGCCGGTCGCGATGTATCGGGCCGCGTGGGGGCTGGTGTTGCCGCAGGGGCTGGCGTTTCTCGCGATTCCGCTGACCGTGGCGCTGGTGCTGGTGGCGCAGTTGAAGATCAATGTGACCAATGCCTATGCCGGGTCGATCGCGTGGTCGAATTTTTTCTCGCGGCTGACGCATCGGCATCCCGGGCGGATCGTGTGGGTGTTTTTCAACGTCGCGATCGCGTTGCTGCTGATGGAGTTGGGGATTTACCGGGCGATCGAGCATATTCTGGCGTTCTATGCGGTGCTGGCGTGTTCGTGGGTGGGGGCGATTTTCGGCGATATCGCGATTGCCAAGCCGCTGGGGCTGGCACCACGGCGGATCGAGTTCAAGCGGGCGCATCTGTTCGATCTCAACCCGGTCGGGCTGGGGGCGATGGGGCTGGCGGTGGCTTCGGGCTGCGCCGCGATGGCGGGATGGCTCGGGCCGGTGGCGCATGCGTTTTCGCCGATTCTGGCGCTGGTGATCGCGATCGGCGCGGCGCCTGCGATTGCGGCGGCGACCGGCGGGCGGTTCTATCTGGCGCGCAAGCCACGGGCGTCGTGGCAGGGAAAGGGGTCGTTGATCTGCAGCGTGTGCGCCAATGCGTTCGAGGCGGCGGATATGGCGCATTGCCCGGTCTATGCCGCGCCGATCTGTTCGCTGTGCTGCACGCTGGAGGCGCGGTGCCATGATGCGTGCAAGCCGCAGGGGCGGTATGGCGCGCAATTATCCGCGCTGGTCGCCCCGGTGCTGCCGGATTGGGTGCGACGGCGATTGTCGCCGCCGGTGCTGCGGTTTGCCTTCGTGTTCGCCGTGGCGGTGCTGCTGCTCGGCGGGTTGCTGGCGGCGCTGTATCAGTTGGCGAGCCCGGCGGATGCGGGGGCGGCGGCGCTGCTTGCCCATGCGCTGTGGCGGGCGTTTTTCCTGCTGGCGATCGTGGCCGGGGTGGTGGCGTGGCTCGGCGTGCTCGGGCGGGAATCGCGGGCCGCCGCCGAGGCGGAGACCGCGCAGCAGACCGGGTTGCTGCTGGCCGAGATTGCGGCGCACCGGCGCACCGATGCGCAACTGGCCCGTGCGCGGGCGGCGGCGGAATCGGCCAATCTGGCCAAGAGCCGCTTCGTGGTCGGGATCAGTCATGAACTGCGCTCGCCGCTCAATGCGATTCTGGGGTATGCGCAATTGCTGGAAATCGATCCGGCGATTCCGGAGAAGCGCCGCCATGCGGTGCGGGTGATCCGCCGTTCGGGGGAGCATCTGTCCGGGTTGATCGAGGGGTTGATGGATATTGCCAAGATCGAGGCGGGGCGGATCGAGATCGAGCGGCGCGAGGTGCGGTTGCATGAGTTTTTGAGCCAGATTGCCGATATGTTCAGCCATCAGGCGGCGGCGCGGGGGATCGGGTTCGTGTTCGATTGCCCGCCGACCTTGCCGGAGACGGTGATGACCGATCCGACCCGGTTGCGCCAGATTCTGATCAACCTGCTGTCGAACGCGATCAAGTTCACCAGCGTGGGCGAGGTGCGGCTGGCGGTGCGGGTGCCGGGGCAGGTGGCGGAGTTTACCGTGAGCGATACCGGGCCGGGGATTGCGGCGGATCAACTCGCGCGGATTTTCGAGCCGTTCGAGCGGATCGCGCCGCGCGCGGGGGCGGCACCGCCGGGGATCGGGCTGGGGCTTACGATCACCAAGCTGCTCGCGCAGATCCTCGGCGGCGATGTCACGGTGCGGTCGGTGCCGGGGCAGGGGAGCAGTTTCAGCGTGCGGCTGATGCTGTCGCACCGGAGCCGGGGGGTCGCGATCGCGCCGCCGCGCCGGGCGGTGAGCGGGTATCGGGGGGTCAGGCGGCGGATTCTGGTGACCGATGACAATGCGACCCACCGCGCGTTGCTGGAGGATGCGCTGACGCCGCTGGGGTTCGAGGTGCTGGCGGCGCCGGATGCGGAGACCTGCGTGCAACTGGCCGGATCGGCGCGGCCCGATCTGTTTCTGCTCGATCTGACCATGCCGGATTGCGACGGGATTACGCTCGCCGGCCGGTTGCGGGAGGCGGGGCATGCGGCGACGCCGATGGTGCTGATTTCGGCGGATGCCAGCGAGGTGGCGCGGCTGCGGCCCGATCCCGCGCCGTTCGATGCGGTGATGGTCAAGCCGGTGGATTTGCGCGACCTGATCGATGAGATCGGGCGGTTGCTCGGTCTTGCTTGGTCGGATGAGGTGGTGCCGGGGGTGGTACCAGGGGCGGTGCCGGAGCGCGTGGCTGTGCCGCTGGAGCGGCTGGCGCCCTATGCCGGGGAGTTGCGGCGGCTTGCCGAGATCGGGTTCGTGCGGCCGCTGCGCGAACGGCTCGACGAGATTGCCGCCGCCGATCCGGGGCTGGCACCGGGACTCGCGGATTTGCGGGGATTGCTCGATGCGTTCCGGTTGCCCGAACTGATCGCGGCACTCGCCGATCTCGATCGGGATGCGGCATGAATTTCCGCCCGACGATTCTGGTGGTCGACGACGATCCGGCGATGCTCGGGCTGCTCAGCGAGACGCTGGAGGCGGCGGGGTATAACGTGCTGGTCGCGTTGCAGGGGGAGATGGCGTTGAGCATCATCGACCGGATCACCCCGGATGCCGTGCTGCTCGATGCGATGCTGCCGGGGATCGACGGGTTCGAGACCTGCCGGCGGATCAAGCAGCGCCCGGCCTGCGCGCTGGTGCCGGTGATTTTCATGACCGGGCTGGCCGAGACCAATCATGTGATCGACGGGTTGCAGGCGGGCGGAGTGGATTACGTGACCAAGCCGGTGCGGCCCGACGAGGTCGCGGCGCGGCTCAAGGTGCATCTGGCCAATGCCGGGCTGACCCGCAGCGTGCAGGCGGCGATGGATGCGGCGGGGCGGTTTTTACTGGCGTGCGACCGGAGCGGGCGGATTTTGTGGAGCACGCGCCAGGCGGCGAAACTCGCCGGGCTCGGCACCGGCGAGCCGTTGCCGCCAGCGATTGCGGCGTGGCTTGCCGAGCGGATCGCGCGCGAGACCACGAGCGAGACGCAGATGCTCGATCTGGCGGACCGGGTGGTCGAGATCGCGCTGCTCGGGCAGATCGGGACCGATGAATTCCTGTTGCGGATCACCCAGCAGGATGTCGAGGCGGATCTGGCGCGGTTGCGCGCCCATGCGGCGCTGACGCCGCGCGAGGCGGAGGTGCTGTTCTGGCTGGCGCGCGGCAAATCGAACCGGGATATCGGGACGATTTTGACGGTCAGCCCCCGCACGGTCGATAAACATCTTGAACAGATCTACGTGAAACTGGGCGTCGAGAACCGGGCTTCGGCGGTCTCGATTGCGATGCGCGCGCTGGGCTCTACGTAGTTTTACGCAGCACGGGGCGCGATTAGGCCCATTCCGCCGGATGGGCCGGGCATGGCCTGATCGATTTACTGAAAATTCATTTTATCGATCGAAAGGTGCAGCCATGTCGATTACCTTGCCCGAAGGCGGGAGCGTGCCAAAGCCGGAAGGCGGCGCGGTACCAAAGAAGCGAAAGTTCAATCGCTTCGTCAATAATCCGGTCATCGAGGATTATTCGCTCCGCTATGCGCCGAAGAGTTTCCGGACCTGGTCGCAATATGCGGTGTTTTCCGCAGCGCTTGGCGGCATCGCCTATCTGGCCGATCAGGCGATCGGCGGATCGCTTGCGGTGCAGTACGGTTTCACCAATGCGTTTTACGGGATTCTCGCGGCGGCGACGGTGATTTTTCTCACCGGCATCCCGATTGCGTATTACTGCGCGAAATACAATGTCGACGTCGATCTGCTGACGCGCGGGGCGGGGTTCGGGTATCTCGGCTCGACGATCACCTCGGTGATCTATGCGAGTTTCACCTTCATTTTCTTCGCCCTCGAAGGCTCGATCATGGCGCAGGCCTTCCTGCTCTATTTCGGCCTGCCGTTGCCTTATGGCTATGCGCTCGCCTCGCTGCTGATTATTCCGCTGGTGGCGTTCGGGATGACGCTGCTGTCGAAATTGCAGGTCTGGACCCAGCCGGTCTGGCTGTTCCTGCTGTTCTCGCCGCCGATCGCGGTGCTCGCGGTCGATCCCCATGCGATCAGCCAGTGGACCAGCTTTGCCGGGTCTTCGCCTTCGGGCACCGCGTTCAATCCGTTGCTGTTCGGTGCGGCGGCGGGCATCGCGCTGTCGTTGATCGCGCAGATCGGCGAGCAGGCGGATTATCTGCGGTTCATGCCGGACAAGACCAAGCAGAACTCGATCGGCTGGTGGCTCGCCGTGCTCGGCGCGGGTCCGGGCTGGGTTATTCTTGGTGCGGCCAAGCAGCTGATGGGGTCGTTTTTCGCCTCGGTCGCGTTCAACCACGGCACGCCGCTGGCCAAGGCGAACGAGCCGATCCAGATGTATCACGCCGGGTTCACCGCGATGTTCGGGGCCGGGATGGTCGCGATTTCGGTGGCGACCTTTTTTGTGGTGCTGTCGCAGATCAAGATCAACGTGACCAACGCCTATTCGGGTTCGCTCTCGTGGTCGAACTTCTTTTCGCGGCTGCTGCATGCCCATCCGGGGCGGATCGTGTATATTTTCCTCAACATCGGCATCTCGCTGACGCTGATGGAAGCCAACATGTTCAGCTTTCTCGGCAAGATCCTTGGCTTTTATTCCAACGTCGCGGTCGCCTGGATCGGCGCGGTGGTCGCTGACCTCGTGATCAACAAGCCGCTGCTCAAGCTCAGCCCGTCCTATATCGAGTTCAAGCGGGCGCATCTGTATAATTTCAACCCGGTCGGGTTCGGCTCGATGGTGATTGCCTCGATCATTTCGGTTGCGGCGTTCTTCGGATTGTTCGGCGCCTATGCGGCGGCGTTCTCGTCCTTCATCGCGCTCGGTGTCGCTTTCGTCGCCTCGCCGATCATCGCGATCGCGACCAAGGGCAAATACTATATCGCGCGGGAGGCGACCTATGCCGCCGGGGTCGATCACTCGACGCTGAACTGCGTGTCCTGCGGCTATGAATACGAAAAACAGGACATGACCTCCTGCCCGTTCCATGCCGGAAGCATCTGCTCGCTCTGCTGCTCGCTCGACAGCGATTGCGGTGACATGTGCAAGCAGCCGCATGCGGCACCTGTGCTGTCATACGGCACGCCGCCGGTGGTGTAGGCGGATCGACTGAATGAGGGGCGGGCCGGATGGCAGCATCCGGCCCGTTCACGTGACGGCACGTTTTTTGCGTCACACGTTTCCTGCGACGGCGGAAAAACCCATTGGTATCGAAATCGGGAGTGATGAATGGCGAGAGTGATGAAGAGTCGATCCATCGTGGCGGTCGCGGTGGCGGCGTTGAGCCTCGCGGTTGCGGGCGCGCCTCGCGCACGGGCGGCGCTGCCGCCGGCAATGGCGAAGTCGAAGACCATCCGGTTCTGCAGTGCGATCAATCTGCCGCCGATGGAGTTCATGAGTCCGCAGACGAAACCCGAAGGCGTGGACATCGACCTTGGCGATGCGCTGGCGAAAAGCCTCGGGCTCAAGGCGGTGTATATCAATATGCCGTTCGCCGGGTTGATCCCCGCGCTGCTGGCGGATCATTGCGACGCGATCATTTCGCAGTTGTTCATCAAGAAATCCCGGCTCCAGGTGATCGACGAAATCCCCTATATGGTCTCGCACGAGGCGGTGCTGCTCAAACCCGGCGCGCCGAAAGTGCCCGACCTTGAGGCATTGTCGGGCAAGAAAGTGGCAACCGTGACCGGTACCACGGCGACGGTGCTGCTCGACAAGGCGAATGTCGCCCTGAAGGCGGCGGGCAAGCCGCCGATCGACATCGTGGCGTTTCCGGAAAACACCCAGGCCCTGCAGCAATTGCAGTTCGGCCAGGTCGCGGCTTATGGCGTCGCTTACGAGACGGCGCGTTATTACGTCCACAAGGTGCCCGGTCAGTTCGCGATGGGCGGACCGCCCTATTTCAAGATCGCAACCGGGATCGGCCTGCGCAAGAACGACACCGCGCTCAATCAGGCGCTGACGGGCGCACTCGCGACGCTGATGAAAAACGGTACCTATGCGGCGATTTTCAAGAAGTGGGATCTCGGGATCGACATGATCAAGCCGGAAGGTGGCTGAGGGCCGATGCATTTCGACTGGCCGTATTTCTGGCATCAGTTGCTGGAGCCTGACGGTGCGTTTCTGCAGGGGCTATGGCTGACCATTCTGATCAGCGTCGGCGGGCAGGTCATTGGTCTGGTGATCGGCCTGCCGATGGCGCTGGCCCGGCGTTCGGCTTCGGTGTTTCTGATGTGGCCCGCGCGGTTCTATATTTTTCTGATGCGCGGCACGCCGCTGCTGGTGCAGATCGTGTTCATCTATACCGGTCTGGCGGCAGCCGGGATTTTGCGGTTTCATGATATCACTGCCGGGCCGTTCACCCTTTCGGGCAATGTGCAGGCGGGGATTCTGGCGCTCGGGCTGAACGAGGGCGCCTATATGGCGGAGATTTTCCGCGCCGGGATCGATGCGGTGGATCGCGGCCAGACCGAGGCGGCGAAATCGCTCGGCATGGTGCCGGGACAGATCCTGCGGTTCGTGGTGCTGCCGCAGGCGTTGCGGATCATTTTGTTGCCGATCGGCAATCAGTTCAATATCATGCTGAAGAATTCGACATTGGTGAGCGTGATCGGGGTTTCCGAGATGCTGCTGGTGACCGAAACGATCAACTCGGCGACCTTTCGTACCTTCGAGCTGTACTCGGTGCTGGCGCTGTATTTTCTGGCTCTGACGTCGATCTGGGGCGGGGTGATGCGCTATGTCGAATGGCGGATGGATCGCGGGGCCGTGCGCGGCGATGCGGCGGTGATCGGTATGCTGCAGGGCGAGCACATCTGATGGCGGACGTGCTGGTGCAGGCGGAGAGGGTCGAGAAATTCTTTGGCCCGAACAAGATCCTCGATGGTGTCAGCTTCACCGTGACGCGGGGCGAAACCGTGGTGCTGATCGGCTCATCGGGCTCGGGCAAGACTACGTTGCTGCGCTGTATCAACCATCTGGAAAAGATCGAGGCGGGGCGGATCACGGTCAATGGTTTTCTGATCGGCTATCGGGACCGGCGCGGCGTGCTGATCGAGGATCGGGAGCGCAATATCGCGCGCCAGCGCCGCGATGTCGGCATGGTGTTCCAGCGGTTCAATCTGTTCGCCAATCTGAGCGTGCTCGACAACATCATTCTGGCGCCGATGCGGGTGCGCGGCGAAAGCCGGGAGGTGGCGACCGGACGAGCGATGCGGCTGCTCGCGCGGGTGGGGCTGGCCGAGAAGGCGCGCAGCTTTCCGGCCTCGCTCTCGGGCGGGCAGCAACAGCGCGTCGCGATCGCCCGCGCCCTTGCGATGGAACCGGCGGTGATGCTGTTCGACGAACCGACCAGCGCGCTCGACCCGGAAATGGTCGGCGAAGTGCTGGCCGTGATGCGCGGGCTCGCGCAGGACGGCATGACCATGATGATCGTGACCCACGAAATGGGCTTTGCGCGCCAGGTGGCGGACCGCATCATCGTGATGGACCGGGGGCGCATCGTGGAGGACGGGCCGCCCGAACGATTGTTCAATGCTCCGGCCCACGCCAAGACCCGCGCCCTGCTCGCAGCACGGCATTGATAGGCTGAGGTTGGATTTGAGGGGCGGTTTAGGAAGGCCAGGGGCTCTCCCTCCGGAGCCATTCCAGCGATGAAGAGCATCGCTGGAACCTTCGGCTCCTCCGCCCCTGGACCCCGTTAAAGGCGGAGCCTTTAAAATCCATCAGTTTTAGGCAAGGGGAGGGCGACCCGGGCCAGATCATTGGAAAATCCGAGGCAGCGCCCTCCCCTTGCCTAAAACTAGCGGGTTCTAAGGGCTCCGCCCTTAGTGGGGGTCGAGGGGGCAAAGCCCCCCGCCTTCCTTACTCGCTCTTCAAAAACAACAGCAGTTTATCGATGGCTTCCTGTTTGCCGAGGCCTTCGAGGGCGCCGTATTCGGCGGCGAGGCGTTCGAGGGCGGCTTCGAAGATCTGGCGTTCGGAGAAGCTCTGGTCGGGTTGGCCGGCGTTGCGGTGGAGGTCGCGCACGACTTCGGCGATCGCCATCGGGTCGCCGGAGTTGATTTTGGCTTCGTATTCCTGGGCGCGGCGGGACCACATGGTGCGTTTGACCCGGGCGCGGCCTTTGAGGGTGGCGAGCACCTCGTCGAACGATTTTTTGCTGGAGAGTTTGCGCAGGCCGGCGGTGCGGGCCTTGTTGACCGGCACCCGCAGGGTCATGCGGTTCTCATCGAAGGTGATGTGGATGAGTTCGAGTTTCTGGCCGGCGATTTCCTCGGCGGCGATGCGATCGACCTTGCCGACGCCGTGGGTCGGGTAGACCACGTGATCGCCGGGTTTGAAGTTTTCCGCCTTGGCGATCGCGCGTTGTGGCAGCACCGGGCGGGGGCCGGGCGGCGGCATGGCATCGCGTTCGACCGCCGGTGCGGCGGCTTCGGCCTCGGGCGCGGGCATCTCGGGTTGATCGTCCGGCGGCTCGCTCTCGGGGGCGGGTTTCGCTGTGGGTTTGGCGGCGGTTTTTGAAGCGGCGGTCATGTCGGGGGAGGAGCCTTTTTTCGTTGCCGGCGGCGGAGCCGCGCTGTCGGGTCGGGTCGATTGAGGAGGGGCAGCGGATTTGGATCGGGCCGGTTTTGCCTTGGATTCGGAAGGAGTGGTTGACGTGTCGCCGGTTTTGCGCGACGCGCCCTTGCTGGCGGCGGCCGCGCGCGACCGCGGCTTGGTTTCGGTCATGATCAACCCCATCGAGATGCGGATGCGCCGCCGCGCGCCCATCGGCCGCGGCGCATCGAGCCCGCTGAATCTCATGATCATATCACAGAATTGCCGCGCCGGGAACGTCGGCCCGGCAGGCGGGTCAGGCGACGCCGGGTTCCGCGGAGAACAGGGCGGCTTTGCCGGGCTTGTCCTTCCATTCGTCGGCATCGTCCGGCGGGGTGCCCTTGCGGGTGATGTTGGGCCAGGCGATCGCGAAATCGCGGTTCTTTTCCAGCCAGGCGGCGGCCTTGTCGTCCGAATCCGGCACGATCGCTTCCGCCGGGCATTCCGGTTCGCAGACACCGCAATCGATGCATTCGTCCGGATGGATGACGAGCATGTTTTCGCCGACGTAGAAGCAGTCGACCGGGCAGACCTCGACGCAATCCATGAACTTGCACTTGATGCAGTTTTCGGTGACCACATAGGTCATCGGGCACTCCTGAGACAATTAAAACTTGATCGCGATATGCCCCCGCCCCGGCATTTACGCAAGATTACGGCGCTTCCACGACCTCGTAGAGACCTTGCGCCTCGGCGGCGGGACCGCGGCGGAGACCCAGCGCGCGGACCCGGATGACCCGCACGTCGCGCGGCAGAGCGAGGGTGAGGACATCGCCGGGGCGGAGTTTCGCGTGGGGTTTTTCGGTGATCTGGCGGTTGATCCGCACGCATCCGGCGCCGATCAGGCTCGCGGCGATGCTGCGGGATTTGGCCAGCCGGGCGTGGAACATGAATTTGTCGAGCCGCTGCCAGCCGACATCCTCGGTGAGCGGGTCAGGAGGCTTCACGGCGGAAGGCGGCCAGGACCGCGAAGGGGTGGTCGGGGTTGTGCGGGCGGGCAGGCTCGGCATGTGATGCGGTCGCGGGGCGGCGGAGGGCGGTGATGGCGATGCGGGCGGTTTGCGGCGGGCCGAAAGCGGCATCGTCGAGAATTTCAGGCGGGATCAACCGCAGGCCGAGTGCCTGGAGCACCGGGGCGAGGTCGACCGGGGCGATGCCGAGGCGCGAGGCGAGGCCGTGGGGGAGTGGCACCGGGCGGCGGCGGGCAGCGTGGCGGAGTTCGGCGGCGATGCGTTCGGCGATGTCGAGCCGGATCGCGCGGGGGCCGCAATCGAGCCAGCCGAGATAGGTGGCGAGGCCGGCGGGCCAGTCGGGTGTTGCAATCGAGATGCGGCCGGGGGCGGGCAGCGGCGGCAGCCAGCGTTTGCGCCATGCGGCCCAGAGGGTCGCGCGCAGGGCGGCGGGGCGGGGTTTGAGCAGGGCCGGCAGATAGAGGGCGAAGTGACCCGCGCGCACGCCGATCCGCCGCAAGGCTGGGCGCAGGGCGGCATCGATCGGGGTGGCGGGGAGGATTCCGGCCTGTTCGGCGAGGCGGTGGACCACGCCGCGCAGTTCGGGCGTGGAGTCAGCCGCGCGGGCGGCGGCGAAGAGCGGCATGAGGTCGTGGGCGATGACGGTTTCGACATAGCGGGCGAGGCGGGCGCGGAGGGTTTCGCGTTGGGCGCCGTCGAGAAATTCGCTGTCGATGATTTCGATGGCGGGGGCGAGCAGGGCACTGCCCTGGCGGAGCCGGGCGATCGGGGCGGTGCGCCAGGTGATCACGCCGTCGGGCTGGAGGGCGAGGTCGGCGTCGGGTGCGGCCTCGACGCGGGCGACGCGGCGGGGCATTTCGCCGCCGAGGGCGCGGCGGGCGGCGCGCAGGACGAGGCGCTTGTCGGCGCCGCCGATGGTTGCGTCCGGCTCGAAGCGGAATCCGTCGATCCGGCCGACCGGATGGCCCTCGACCACGACTTCGCCGCTGGAGGTCACGGCGGAAATCAGGCCGGCGGGTTCCCCGGCATCGAGGCTGCGGGTGATTTTGGCGGCGCGGCGATCGACGAAGCGGGCCATGAGTTTTTCGTGCAGCGCGTCCGACAGGAGGTCTTCGGCTTCGCGGGCGCGGTTCTGCCAGACCAGGGCGTTGCGGACCCAGTCGGGCCGCGCCGCGATATAGGCCCAGATCCGGACATCGGCGAGGCGTTGCATCAGCGTGTCGATGTCGCCGTCGGTGCGGCCGAGGACGGCGATCTGGGCCGCGACCCAGTCTTCGGGCAGGGAACCGTCATCGAGCAGGTGCTGGAAGACCCGGGCGCAGAGTTTGGTGTGGGCATCGGTCGCGAGTTTACGGAAATCCGGGATCTGGCAGGCATCCCACAGCAGGCGGACCGCGCGGGGGGTTCGGGTGCGGTCGCGGGTGGCGGCATCGCCGGACAGGCTGACCAGGGTGAGGAGATCGGATGCGTCATGGCCGCGCGTGAGGCCCTGACGTTCGGGCGATGCGAGAAGGCTCGCCAGCAGCGCGTCGATCGAGGTGAAATCGAGGTTTGCGTTGCGCCACGCGAGTTGTTCGAGCGGTTCGAAGGCGTGGGTTTCGACGGCGGTGACCAGTTCCTCGGTGAGCGGGCGGCAGCGGCCGGTGGTGCCGAAGGTGCCGTCGCGCATGCCGCGACCGGCGCGGCCGGCGATCTGCGCGATTTCGGCGGCGGCGAGCGGGCGGGGGCGATGACCGTCGAATTTCGAGAGGCCGGCGAAGGCGACGTGGTCGACATCCATGTTCAGCCCCATCCCGATCGCATCCGTCGCGACCAGAAAATCGACCTCCTTGTCCTGATAGAGGGCGACCTGGGCGTTGCGGGTGCGCGGGCTGAGCCGGCCCATCACCACGGCGCAGCCGCCCCGGCGCGAGCGGACCGCCTCGGCGATGGCGTAGACCTCGGCGGCGGAGAAGGCGACGATGGCGGAGCGCGGCGGCAGGCGGGAGAGTTTGGTGTGACCGGCGAAGCTGAGCTGGGACAGGCGGGGACGGGTTTCGACTTCGGCTTCCGGGACCAGGCGCTTGAGGAGCTTGCGGATAGTTTCCGCTCCGAGAAACATGGTTTCGACCATGCCGCGGGCGTGGAGCAGCCGGTCGGTGAAGACGTGGCCGCGATCGGCGTCGGCGCAGAGCTGGATTTCATCGACGGCGATGAATTCGACCGCGCGGTCGAGCGGCATGGCCTCGACGGTGCAGGAGAACCAGCGCGCGTCGGGCGGGACGATCTTTTCCTCGCCGGTGATGAGTGCCACGTGGCGGGCACCTTTGATCGAGACCATCCGGTCGTAGTTTTCGCGGGCGAGCAGGCGCAGGGGAAATCCGATGATCCCTGAGGCGTGGCCCAGCAGACGCTCGATGGCGAGATGCGTCTTGCCCGTGTTGGTGGGGCCGAGCACCGCTTTCACGCGCGGGGCGAATCCGGACATAGGATGAGTTTGGCGATTTCGGCGGCGATTGCAAGGCGTGGTCTACGGGCCGGAGATTGACTCCAGCGCGAGGCCGAGGCGGCGGGGGTCGTCGCCCTCGCCCGCGTCGAGCGGCGATTGGGGGGCGAGGATGTGAAACGCGAGACGCAGCGCGCCGGACTGGCCGCGCCAGAGCGAGTCGGGGATCGCAAGGCGGTGAATGATGCTTTCGGAGCGCCCGTAGTCGCGGCGCAGGAAGCTCAATCGGGCGAGCAGGCGACCGGCGGCGCGGATTTCAACGGGACGCAGCCGGTCTTGTTCGTCGCCGGCGGGGAAATAATGGTTGCAGCGGAGAACGAGATTGCCATCCCATGCGTTCAGATGCGCGATCGGCAGGTCGATCGTCGCGACCGGAGCGATGGTCCAGACCCCCCAGGCTTCGGGGTCGGCCCAGCCGGTGTGGAGCAGGCCGAGAGCGGGACTCATGTTGTCGAATGGCAGATCGGGCACGGGGAGCTGTTCGAGACGGGTCCGCCGATCCAGCCAGGCATCGAGGCGGATCAGGCGGGCGTCGAGAGATAGCGCGTCATGGTGCAGATCCGACGGCAGGTCGAAGCGGGGAAAGGTGCGTTCGAGGAAGGTCGCGAGACCCGTGCTTGCGCTTTCGGCGGGAGCGGCAAGTACCTGATCGTAGATCGCTTCGTAGCGTGTGGTCATGTCGTCGAGCGAGAGTTTCTGGCGGACGATCGTGGCGACACGTGCGGTATCGACCGGGTCGTAGCGCAAAATGGCATCGGAAATGCTGGCCGGCGTGACCGCCATTGGCAGGATCTGGCGGCCGAGTTGGCCTTCGGGGTAGCGCTCGGCAATGGCGGTGGTGAGCAGGCCGCCGAATCCGTACTCGGAGCACAGGATCACGCTGGCACCGGTGGCTGCGGCTTCGATAGCGCTCCGCGCCCAGCCGAACACGATGTCCGCGTCCCTCATGCGTGCCGGGAGGTCATCGACGCTGCGGTTAACTCCGGGTCCGACTTCGGTAAGCGCGATTCCTGCGGTGGCGCAGGCTTCGCGCACGGCGGGCAACCAGGGCGCGCGTGCCTTGGTGACCGCGAGGGCGGTACGTGGCGTGGCGGCGAAATTCGTTCGACAGATAAATCGGTCGAGGTCCACCGCGTTGGGGATCAGGTGCAGTTGGGCCGCCTCCACTCCCTGGGTCAGCAGGCGGGCGGCGCTGCCTTGATCGACGGCGATATAGGCGCCGATCCGGGGGGCGATGATCGGTTCGTCATATGGTGTGGCGACATCGTGACAGACGAAAATGGCCGGTGTCGCCGGAAAACGGACCATTGCGACGGCCAGAGGGGTATTGTGGTGGCCGTGGATGATGTCGGGGGGGCTGGTCAGGGTTTCGACCCGATCGGTCACGGGAATGCCATGGGCCATCACCCTCATGGCGAGGTCGCCGATCCGGGGGCTGTAGATGGCGACGTGGTGGCCGCGCGCGGCGAGGGCGAATGCGAGTTCGGCGGTCATCACCTCGGTGCCGGTACGGGTACGCAGGGTGATGTTGGTGATCAGGATCGAGCGCGGCGCCATAGGCATCGGTTATCCGTCGAGCGGCGCGCAGGCGGTGGCGAGCCATGCGGCTTCGGGGGGTTGGAGGTCGGGGGCGAGGGTTTGGTGGACATGGGCGTGGTAGGCGTCGATCCAGGCGAGGGCGGCGGGGTCGAGCAGGGCGGGGTCGATCAGGGTGCGGTCGAAGGGGGCGAGGGTGAGGGTTTCGAATTTGAGGAAGCGGCGAGGGCCGGTGATGGCGGCTTCGGTGACCAGGAGGAGGTTTTCGAGCCGGATGCCGAAGGCACCGGGTTCGTAATAGCCGGGTTCGTCCGACAGGATCATGCCCGGCGCGAGCGGCACCGGTTTGGCCAGTTTGTGGAAGCTGACCGGGCCTTCATGCACCGAAAGATAGGAGCCGACGCCGTGGCCGGTGCCGTGATCGAAATCGAGCCCGGCCTCCCAGAGCGGGGCGCGGGCCAGGGCGTCGAGCTGCGGGCCGGTGGTGCCGAGCGGGAATTGCGCCCGGGCCAGCGCGATATGGCCGGCGAGAACCCGGGTGAACCGGTCCCTGATCAGGGCGGGCGGCGCATCGGGGCCGGTCCAGAGGGTGCGGGTGATGTCGGTCGTGCCGTCGGGGTACTGGCCGCCGCTGTCGATCAGGTAGACTTCGTCGGGGTGGATCGGCCGGTTGCTCGCCGCATCGGCGGCGTAGTGGATGATTGCCCCGTGCTCGCCGGCACCGGAGATCGGGTTGAAGCTCTCGGCGCGGAAATCCGGCGTGGCGGCGCGGCATTCGCGCAACCGGGCGGCGGCGGAGAGTTCGGTGAGGGTTCCGGTGGGGGCGGTGGCCGCGAACCAGGCGAGGAAGCGGCACATCGCGATGCCGTCGCGGCGATGGGCGGCGCGGGCACCGGCTTGTTCGACCGGGTTTTTCATCGCGCGTGGCAGGACGCAGGGATCGTCGCCCGAGACGGTGATGGCACCGGCGTCACCCAGCATCTGGGTCAGGCGGATCGGCGCGGTGGCGGGGTCGAGGCGGACGCGTTTGCCCCGCAGGGTCGCGAGGGTTTCGGCCATGGCGTCGCGGGGGACGATGGTGACGGAGTGGCCGAGATGGGACGCGGTTTCCGGCGGGATTTTCGCGGGATCGATGAACAGGACCGCCGAGGAATCGCGACGCAGCAAGGCGAAGGCCAAGGCGATCGGGGTATGCGGCAGATCGCCGCCGCGCAGGTTGAGCAGCCATGCGGCGGCGTGGGGATCGGTCAGCAGCACGGCGTCCGCGCCGTCGCGCCCGATGATGTCGGCGATGCGCAGACGCTTGGCGCTCGCGCTCTCGCCGGCATAATCGAGCGGATGGGGCATGGCGGCGGCGGCGGGCGGGGCCGGGCGGTCGTTCCAGAACGGGTCGATCGGGTTGGCGACCGGCACCATGACCAGCCCGGCATCGCTGAATTTCGCGACCGTATTGGCGCTCATCAGCCACGGATCGTAGCCGATCCGGGCGCCGGGGGCGGTGGTTTTCAGCCAGGTTTCGGGCGGGGTTTCGGTGATGTGGCAGCGCTCCCACAGCGCCGGATCGGTCTGGCTGGCGAGTTGGAGCGTGTAGCGGCCATCGGAGAACACCGCTGCCTTGTCGGCGAGGACGATGGCGAGGCCCGCGCTGCCGGTGAAGCCGGTCAGCCAGGCGAGGCGGGCGGCGGAATCGGGGACGTATTCGCCGAGGAATTCATCGTTGCGCGGCTGGATGAAACCGTCGAGACCCTGAGCCCGCAATGCCGCCCGCAAGGATGAGATGCGCTCTTTCATCATATCTTAACCAAATTCCTATCATGTTTTTGCATAGCTGACCGAGGAATCCTTCGCTCCACAAGGCGCGGCCGGAGGCCTATGTTGCGCTGCAAGACGACGATAACGATCGGTAACGACGAAAACAGTTCCCGGATCGCCGTCGGTTCCCTGATCTGAAAGTGAAATACCATGGCCACCTCGACATCTACCTCAACCAAGCTCGCCTCGCCGGTCGCGCACGCGATCGCCTCGCAGAACGCCGCGATCGATGCCGCGCTGCGCGATAATTTCAACCGGACCGTCGCGATGTTCGACCGGGTGCGGGATTATTTCGTGCAGCTGAGCACGGCACGCGCGGCGTTCCGCGAATTGTCGCAGCTCAACGATCGCGAACTCGCCGATCTCGGCATCGCGCGCTCGGATATCCGCAACGTGGTGCGCGGCAAGTTCCCGACGCGCGTCTGACCCACTGCGACCGCAGGCCGTCGCATTCCGGTGCGCGGGCCTGACAAGGCAAACCCGGGTCGATTCCCCTTTCATGCGAAGGGGGGATCGATCCGGGTTTTTGCTGTGGTGGGCATTGAGGGGGCGCGCATGGCGGGGGCGCGCATCGGCTTTTCGAGAATCAGCGTGGTCCATTCGCCATCGTCGATCCGTGATTTCAGCACCAGCCCGTGTCGTCGGTGGGCCGAGAGCACCCAGCGGGCCTGACGGTCGAGCAGGCCGGCGAGGATCGCGATGCCGCCGGGGGCGAGTTTGGCCGCCAGCTGATGCGCCATCGCTGTGAGCGGACGGGCGAGGATGTTGGCGAAGACCAGATCATACGGTGCGTGACGGCGCAGCACCGGGCTGAGCCAGCCATCGGCGCGGCGGGCGCGGAACAGGCGGGCGGTGCCGTTGAGCGCCGCGTTGGCGGTGGCGACCCGGACCGCCCGCGCGTCGATATCGGTGGCGAGCACCGGGCGGCCCCAGATTTTCACCCCGGCAATCCCGAGCACGCCCGAGCCGGTGCCGAGATCGAGAATATTGAGCGGGCGGCGGCGCTTGGCCATCATTTCCAGGGCGAGCAGGCAGCCGCGCGTCGAGCCGTGTTCGCCGGTTCCGAAGGCGAGCCCGGCATCGACCGTGATGCTGTGGCGCCCGGCGGGCTTTTTATCCTTGATGTGCGTGCCGCGAATGGCGAATCGATCGCCGATTTTCTGTTCGGGAAAGCCCTGGTAGCTGCGCGCGAGCCAGCCGCCGGCAGGAACCCTGATCCGCTCTATCTCGGGGGTGATGCCGCTCGCGGCTTCCGCGAGGATCAGCGCGGTCACCAGATCGCCGTCCGAGCCGTCGATTTCGCGCAATCCCTCGACGACCCAGGTGTTGGTGGCTTCGTTAAGAAAGAAGCCGACGGTGCGGCAGCAGCAGCCGAGCGCGGCCTCGAAGGCTTCGAGGGCGGTGGCCGGTACGGTGAGGACGATGCGTTCGAGATGTTCGGGTTGGGGCATCACGCGCGCTCCACGAAACGGTCGAGCACGCGTTTTTCGCCGGCGGTCTCGAACCGGATGTCGAGCCGGTCGTCATCGGCGTCGATGACGATGCCGTAGCCGAATTTCTGGTGAAACACGCGGGTTCCTTCGGTGAGTTTGTCGGCGCGGGCCGGGCGGGACGGGGTGTTCCAGGCGTCGTCACGCCGGGCCAGCAGGGGGGTTGCGGTGGCGAATACCGGCGGGGCGGACAGGCGCTGGTCGCGCGCGAGGCTCGCCGAGCCGCCGAGGGTGATGAAATCGGCCGGCAGTTCCCCGATGAAGCGCGAGGGCACGCTCGATTGCCAGTTGGCGTAGATGCGCCGGTTGGCGCAATGCGAGATGATCGCGCGCTGTTTGGCGCGGGTGATGCCGACATAGGCGAGGCGGCGTTCCTCCTCCAGCGACTTGGCCCCGCCTTCGTCGAGCGCGCGCTGGTTGGGAAATACGCCTTCCTCCCAGCCGGGCAGGAAGACGGTGTCGAACTCCAGACCTTTGGCGGCATGCAGGGTCATCAGGAACACTTTATCGTCATCCACCTCGTTATCATTGTCCATAACGAGCGAAACATGTTCGAGGAAGCCTTCGAGCGTGTCGAAATCGGCCAGCGCGCGGACGAGTTCCTTGAGGTTCTCGATCCGCCCGGCGGCATCCGGGGTTTTCTGCTCCTGCCACATCGCGATGATGCCGCTTTCGTCGAGCAGGGTGGACAGGGTGATGACATGGCCGTCGCGTTTGAGGGTTGTTCGCCAGTCCGCGAATTTGGCGATCAGGTCGCGCAGCCCGTCGCGTGCCTTGCCCCGCAATGTCGCTTCCGCCGCGATCCGGGCGGCGGCTTCGGCGAGGGGGACGCCATCGGCGCGGGCGCGTTCGTGCATCGCGCGCAAGGCGGTGTCGCCCAGGCCGCGCTTGGGGGTGTTGACGATGCGTTCGAAGGCGAGGTCGTCGGCGGGTTGGGCGAGGACGCGGAGATAGGCGATGGCGTCGCGGATTTCGGCGCGTTCGTAGAAGCGCAATCCGCCGATGATGCGGTAGGGCAGGCCGATCGCGATGAACCGTTCCTCGAAGGCGCGGGTCTGGAACCCGGCGCGGACCAGCACGGCACATTCGGCGAGTTTGTGCCCCTCGCGGCGGAGGGTTTCGACGCGGGTGGCGACGGCGCGGGATTCCTCGTCGGAATCCCAGAAGGCGAAAACCTCGACGTTCTCGCCGGTGGCATCGGTGCGGCCCGCGTGCAGGGTTTTGCCGAGGCGGCCTTCGTTATGGGCGATCAGGCCGGAGGCGGCGGCGAGGATCGGGGCGGTCGAGCGGTAATTGGCTTCGAGCCGGACGATTTTCGCGCCCGGGAAATCGGCCTCGAAGCGCAGGATGTTCTCGATCTCGGCACCGCGCCAGGAATAGATGCTCTGGTCGTCATCGCCGACGCAGCAGATGTTTCTGGAATGCTGGGCGAGCAGGCGGAGCCAGTAATACTGGACCAGATTGGTGTCCTGGTATTCATCGACCAGAATGTAGCGGAACCGGCGATGGTAGTCGGCCAGAACCTCGGGGTCGCGGCGGAGCAGATCGTAGGCGAGCAGCAGCAAGTCGCCGAAATCGCACGCGTTGAGGGCGCGCAGGCGGTCCTGATAGGCGGCATAGAGGTCGCGGGCGGATTCGGCACCCCAATCGATATCCTGATCGCGCGGCACCGCATCCGGCAGCAGGGCACGATCTTTCCAGCGCTGGATTGTGCCCATCAGCCCCTGCGGGGTGAAGCGCTTGGTGTCCATCCGGCGGGCTTCCATCACCTGTTTGAGCAGGCGCAACTGATCGTCGGTATCGAGGATGGAGAAGCTCGATGTGCGGTCGACCCGCTCGGCGTAGCGGCGCAGCATACGGGCGGCGAGGGCATGGAAGGTGCCGAGCCAAAGGCCCTCGGCTGGCTGGTCGAGCAGGGCCGAAACCCGCTCGCGCATTTCGCGCGCCGCCTTGTTGGTGAAGGTGACCGCGAGGATCTGGCTGGGGAAGGCGCGGCGGCTGAGCAGGATATGCGCGAATCTGGTGGTCAGCACCCGGGTCTTGCCGGTGCCGGCGCCGGCCAGGACCAGGACGGGGCCGTCGGTTGCTTCCACCGCTTCGCGCTGGGCCTGGTTCAGGCGGGTGAGGTAGTCGGTCATGCGCGGCGGCAGGTAAGGTCAGGAAGCGCTTCTTTTTTGGAAAAAAGAAACAAAAAACTTTCGGTTGTCTGGGGCATGGGAGATTTTACCGGCACGGGCCAATCGGGATCAAAGTTTTTTTGTTTCTTTTTTTTCAAAAAAAGAAGCGCTTGCCTCCTTCGCCTTCACCCCCAGAATCCGCGCGATCGCGTAGGTGAGGTCGGCCCGGTTCAGCGTGTAGAAATGGAATTCGTCGATCCCATTGGCCTGCAAGGTGCGGACCTGCTCGGCGGCGATGGCGGCGGCGACCATCTGGCGGGTTTCGGCATCGTCGTCGAGGCCGTCGAACATTTCGGCCATCCAGCCGGGGACGTAGGTGCCGCCCATTTCGCTGATCCGCTTCGCCTGCGCGAAGTTCGAGACCGGCATGATGCCGGGGATGATCGGGGCGGTGATCCCGGCGGCGAGGGCGCGGTCGAGGAAGTCGAGGAAGTTTCCGGTCTCGAAGAACACCTGGCTGATCGCGCGGCTGGCCCCGGCATCGAGCTTGCGCTTGAGGTTGTCGAGGTCGGCCTGCGGATTTTCGGCCTGGGCGTGGGTTTCGGGATAGGCGGCGACCGAGATGTCGAAATCGGCGACGCGCTTGAGCCCGGATACGAGGTCGGCGGCGTATTCGTAGCCTTGCGGATGGGGCTGGTAGGGCGCTTTCGACGGCGGATCGCCACGCAGGGCGACGATATGGCGCACCCCGGCATCCCAGTAGCGGCGGGCAACATCGTCGACCTCGCCGCGTGAGGCACCGACGCAGGTGAGGTGGGCGGCGGGTGTCAGGCTGGTTTCGCGCACGAGGCGGGTGACGGTGGCGTGGGTGCGCTCCTGGGTCGAGCCGCCGGCACCGTAGGTGACCGAGACGAATTGCGGGGCCAGCGCTTCGAGCCGGCGGATGCAGGACCAGAGCTGGGTTTCCAGCGCCTCGGTTTTGGGCGGAAAGAACTCGAACGAGATCGCCGGGGCGGGCGCGCGCGGCGCGCGGGTGGGCAGCGGCGCGATGCGCGGGCTCGCGAGCCAGCGTTCGAGCGAGGCCTGCGGTAACGGGCTTGGGGATTCGTGGTTCATCGCACTTTCTCCTCGGTCGATTTCGTGGCAGCAAGCGATCGGTGGGGCAAGGCTCGAACGCCGTGGCGCGAACGGGTCGGCGCGCGGCATGACTGATCGTTGTGCGGTGCGGTTGATCAGCCGCACCACTGCGCTACATAAAGTGAACTAGGCGGGCTCGCAAACGCGTCCGGCTTCGGCGGAACGCGCCGGTCGTGATAGTGACGATCGTATAATGGAAAGGCGGTCCCGGTTTTCGGGGTCGATGAAGGAGGCCTATGGGCATCGTGGTAAAATCGGTTGCGCCGCTGCTGGCGGTGGGTGCTCTCCTGGCCGGATGTGCCACCGCGCCGCCGCAGTCCAATCACGCGGCCTACGAGGCCTATGAGCAGCAGAATGATCCGCTCAAGCCGTTCAACAAGGTCTCCTATCATTTCGACAACAAGCTCGACACCTATGTGCTGAAGCCGATCGCGCTCGGGTATATCGATGTGACGACGCCGGGCATTCGGGCGCATGTGGCCGATTTCATGAGCAATACCGATGCGCCGGCTCAGCTGCTGGAATTCATGGCCGCCGGAAAGCCGCGCGATGCCGGGACCACGCTGGTGCGTTTTCTGGTCAATTCGACCGTGGGGATCGGCGGGTTGTTCGATCCCGCCGGTGCGCTCGGGTATCATCGGGTCTATACCGATCTGGGGTTGACCCTCGCGGGTTATGGCGTGCCGGAAGGGCCGTATCTCTATCTGCCCTTCGCCGGACCTTCGGATCTGCGTGACGCGACCGGGATTCCGGCGAGTATCGTGCTGACCCCGACCTTCCCGGCCCCGCCCTCGACCGGCCTGACCATTTTCAACTACGGGTCGGATGCGCTGAGCGTGGTGAACACCCGCGCGCAACTGCACGGGACGATTTCCAATATCAGGAAAACCTCGCTCGACCCCTATGCCACATTCCGGAGCCTTTATCGCCAACATCGTGCCGCACTGTTGAAGGAGATCAACAAGCGCGATGTCGCGACGCCGCCGGCCTGGTATTCCGCCGCGCAGCGCAAGGCGATGCGGCATGAAGAATACGACGCCTCGAACTAGATCGAACTTCAGAAAGGACTGCCCTATGGCTGCCTATTTCCGCCGGGTTCTGCTCGGCGCCTTCGCCGTGATGCCGGTGCTCGCCACCGCCCCGATCATTGCCGCCACCAGTGCCTACGCGGCGTCCCCCAGTGCCTCGGCCGCGAAAACCTTCATCAATGATTCCGGCCAGAAACTGGTGGGGATCATCAACGGGCCGGGCTCGACCAGCGAGAAATCCGCCCGGCTGCGCGCGTTGGTCAATAACATCGTGGCGGTCGATCAGATCGGTAAATTCGTCCTCGGGCGGTACTGGCAGGTGGCGACGCCGGCGCAGCGCAGCGAGTATATGCAACTGTTCCACCAGACGCTCGCCTATAACATCACCACCCAGATCCGCGCCTATAAAGGTGTCACGTTCACCACGGGTCGGGCGACCACCGGGCCCGAGGGCGAGATGGTCAGCACCGAGGTCAGCCGTCAGGGCCAGTCGCCCGCTCATGTGCAATGGGTGGTCGACACTGTGGGCGGCCAGCCGAAAATCGTCGACGTCGTGGTCGAGGGAACCTCGCTGCGGGTGACCGAGCGTTCGGAATATTCCAGTGTGATCAATGATCATGGCGGCCAAGTGAGCGCGCTGCTCGATGCGATGAAGCAGCAGCTTGCGCGTATGCAGGCTGGCTGAGTTGACATAGCGCCCGACCCCCGGGGCGCATATTGCCTTTGTGCGTCCCGGGGTCTATAGAGACGAAAAATAATACTCCAACCTTCACGGAGGTGGCCTCAACGGGCCGCCTTTTTTGTTGCCTGTTACCCAGACTTGATGATCCTGATACGAGTCGATTGCTTGAACCAGACACGTCCGCAACATACCGGCCTCGAAGGCCGCATCGCCGATCTGATCGCCCCCGGGCTGGAATCGATCGGGTACGAACTCGTCCGCGTCACCATCATGGGCAAGCAGACGCCGACGGTGCAGATCATGGCGGACCGGGCGGACCAGACCCAGCTCTCGCTCGATGATTGCGAGCGGATCAGCCATCTGGTGTCGGCGGTTCTCGATGTCGATGATCCGATCAGCACGGCCTGGACCCTGGAGGTCAGTTCCACCGGGATCGACCGGCCGCTGACCCGGGTGAAGGACTGGAACCGGTTTGCCGGACACCTCGCCAAGATCGAGATGGATGTGCCGATCGCCGCCGGGCGCAAGCGGGTGACCGCGACGGTGCTGAGTGCGGATGACACCGCCGCACGGGTCAAGCTCGATACCGGCGAGACGGTCGATCTGCCGCATCATGATATCCGCAAGGCCAAGCTCGTCCTGACCGAAGATCTGATCAAGGCGACCGAAACGCCGTCTCCCCCTAACTGAACTATCCAGAGCAAAAGAGCGAGAATTCCATGGACACCGCGATTGCCCGCCCCGAACTGCTCCTCGTCGCCGACGCCGTTGCCCGCGAGAAGCAGATCGACCGCGACGAAGTGCTGGAAGCGATGGAACAGGCCATCCAGAAGGCCGGTCGTGCCAAATACGGGCACGAGAAGGACATTCGAGCGACGATCGACCGCAAGACCGGCGATGTCCGGCTGTCCCGCTGGACCGAGGCGGTCGAGGTGGTGGAAAACGAGGAGACCCAGATTCCGCTGCATATCGCCAAGAAGTTCAAGCCGGATATCGAGTTGGGCGGTCATCTGATCGATCCGCTGCCGCCGATCGATTTCGGGCGCATCGCGGCGCAGACCGCCAAGCAGGTGATCGTGCAGCGGGTGCGCGAATATGAGCGCAAGCGCCAGTATGACGAATTCAAGGACCGGGTCGGCGAGATCATCACCGGGGTGGTCAAGCGGACCGAGTACGGCAATCTGATGGTTGATCTCGGCCGGTCCGAAGCGCTGCTGCGGCGGGATGAAACCATTCCGCGCGAGAATCTGCACAATGGCGACCGGGTGCGGGCGTTCATTTACGACGTGCGCGAAGAGCCGCGCGGGCCGCAGATCTTTTTGTCGCGCACCCATCCCGGCTTTCTGGCCAAGCTGTTCGCGCAGGAAGTGCCGGAGATTTACGAGGGGATCATCGAGATCAAGGCGGTTTCGCGCGATCCCGGATCGCGGGCGAAGATGGCGGTGATCAGCCGCGATTCCTCGATCGATCCGGTCGGCGCCTGTGTGGGCATGCGCGGCTCGCGGGTGCAGGCGGTGGTGGCCGAGTTGCAGGGCGAGAAGATCGACATCATTCCCTGGTCGCCCAACCCCGCGACCTTCGTGGTCAATGCGCTCGCTCCGGCGGAAGTGTCGAAAGTCGTGCTTGACGAGGAGGCCGGCAAGGTCGAGGTCGTGGTGCCCGATACCCAGTTGTCGCTCGCGATCGGCCGGCGCGGGCAGAATGTGCGGCTCGCCTCGCAGCTGACCCGCTGGGATATCGACATTCTGACCGAGGCGGAGGAAAGCGAACGCCGCCAGGAGGAATTCCGTCGCCGGTCGCATCTCTTCGTCGATGCGCTCGACGTCGACGACGTGATCGCCGGCCTGCTTGTCACCGAAGGATTTGAAGGGATCGAAGACTTGGCTGCCACACCGCTTGACGAACTCGCCTCGATCGAAGGTTTCGACGAGGGTATTGCCACCGAACTGCAGCGGCGCGCCGAAGCCGCGATCGAGAAGCGCGCGACCGAAATGGAAGACAAGCGCAACGAGCTTGGCGTGACCGACGAACTCGCCAGCCTCGAAGGCCTGTCCGCCGCCATGCTCGTCGCCCTCGGCGAGGCCGGGGTGAAGACGCTCGACGATCTGGGCGATCTCGCCAGCGACGAACTGATCGACATTCTCGGCAAGGACACGCTCGACGAGGAAAGTGCTAACGCGATCATCATGGCCGCGCGCGCCCACTGGTTCGAGGGAGACCAGACACCTGCCTGAACCGACGTTCGAACCCGATTTTCCGATCGAGCCGGATGTTCCGGTCGAGGACGACGCGGCGGATCATGTCGGTCCGCTGCGGCGATGCCTCGTCACGCGCGAGCGGCAGGAACGCGAAATCATGCTGCGCTTCGTGGTCGGGCCGGACTCGACCCTGCTCGGCGATGCGCTGGTGTTCGATGTGACTGCAACCCTGCCCGGTCGCGGTCTGTGGTTGAGTGCGCGCCGGGATGTGGTAGAGATGGCGATCAAGCGCGGCGTCTTTTCCAAGGCCGCGCGCAAGCGACTGATCATTCCCGAGCGGCTTGCCGATCGGGTTGAAACTGTTTTGGAAAATCGGATCATCGAACTGCTCGGTCTGGCACGGCGTGCCGGGGCGGCGGTCGGTGGCTTCGAGAAGGTCAGGGAGCGGCTGGCTTCCGGGCAGAGTGCGCTGCTGGTGGCGGCGTCCGATGGCAGCGAGGCCGAGCAGGCCAGGTTGCGCGGGCATCGTCAGGTATCCGTCGTGCGGCCTTTGACGGCGGGGCAGCTCGGCGCGGTGTTCGGGCGCGAGCGTACCGTTCATGTCTCGATCGGGCCCGGCAAGCTGGCCGGCATGATCGCGGTGGCGGCGGGACGGCTTGCCGGATTTCGGCCGGTCGAGGTGGCGCAGGAGATTGCCACCATGGCGGAGAGCGGGCAGAGAGAGCCGCAACCGGGATGAGCCCGGAGTGGGGCTGAAGATTGCGGCCCCGTGCCGCGATGAATACGACGACTAAGAAACTGATTGAATACGGACCGGATTGTATGAGCGACGAGCAGGATCAAGGCGAAACCAAAGGGCGGCTCTCGCTGCGGCCGGCGAACCGGACCGAGCTCGGCCGTACGGTCGATGCCGGGTCGGTGCGGCAGAGCTTCAGCCATGGCCGCTCGAAAGTGGTCCAGGTCGAGGTGCGCAAAAAGCGCGGCGGGGCCCCCGGCGCGCCGGAATCCACCGCAACCCGGCCCGCGACCGCTCCCGTTCGTGGCGGCAACACGGTCTCGCCGGTGCCGCGCGGCCTGACCGCGACCGAGCAGGCGGCGCGGCAGCGTGCGGTTGCCGAACAGGCGCGCGAATCCGCCAAGCGCGAGGCCGAGCGCCGCGAACAGGAAACGATCTCGATCCTGTCCGCCGCCGAGGAAGCGCGCCGTCGCGACGAGGAGGCCGCCCGGCAGGCCGAAGAGGACAACCGCAAGCGGATCGAGGAAGAATCGCGCCGCCGCGAGGAAGAAGCCGCCGCGCCCGCCCCGACGGCGGCGCCCGCAGAGGCCGTGGCACCGGACGCGCCTGCGGCGACGACCGCTGCGGCCCCCTCATCGCCATCGCCATCGCCATCGTCAACGGCATCGGCCCCGGTGGCCCCGCCGGTGCGCCGCGTCGAGACCAGCGGTGCGCCGCGCCGCCCGACCGCCACGGCTCCGGCCCCGGCGGCTGCGCCGGAAACGTTGCGGCTCAAGACCGGCCGGACCGGTGGCCGCGACGAGGACGACGAAGCCCCGCGGGTTGCCCGCCGCCCCGGCGGCGGTGCCACCCCGGCGCGCAAGCCGGTCGCGCCACCCCCCAAAAAAGTGGTCGACGATCGCCGCCGCGGCGGTGCCCGTATCGACGTGCAGGCCGCGATGTCCGGCGAGGACGAACGGGTGCGCTCGCTCGCCTCGGTCCGCCGCCAGCGCGACCGCGAGCGTCGCCAGGCCGAACTCGAAATGCTCCGTTCAGATCAGGTGCGTGTAGTGCGTGACGTTATTCTCCCCGAGACCATCACGGTCCAGGAACTCGCCAACCGCATGGCCGCGCGGGTGCCGGATGTGGTCAAGTCGCTGATGAAACTCGGCGTCATGGCGACCGCGACGCAATCGATCGATGCGGACACCGCCGAGATCGTGGTCGAGGAATTCGGCCATAAATCCAAGCGCGTTTCGGAAGGCGATGTCGAGATCGGCCTTGAGGGCGTGGTCGATGCCGATGCCGATATGCGGACGCGTCCGCCGGTCGTGACCATCATGGGCCATGTCGATCATGGCAAGACCTCGCTGCTCGATGCGCTGCGCTCCACCTCGGTGGCGGCGGGCGAGGCGGGCGGCATCACCCAGCATATCGGCGCCTATCAGGTCACGCTGCCGAGCGGCGATAAAATGACCTTCATCGACACGCCGGGCCACGAAGCCTTCACCGCCATGCGTGCCCGTGGCGCGCAGGTGACCGACATCGTGGTGCTCGTGGTCGCCGCCGATGACGGGGTGATGCCCCAGACGATCGAGGCGATCCGCCACGCCAAGGCGGCCAACGTGCCGATCATCGTCGCGATCAACAAGATCGACCGGCCCGACGCCAACCCGACCCGGGTGCGCAGCGAGTTGCTGCAATACGACATCGCGGTCGAGGAGATGGGTGGTGAAACCCAGGATGTCGAAGTCTCCGCGCTCAAGCGCGAAGGTCTCGACAAGCTCCAGGAAGCCATTCTGCTGCAAGCAGAAATTCTCGATCTCAAGGCCAATCCCGACCGGAGCGCCGAAGGCACCGTGGTCGAATCCCGGCTCGATCGCGGTCGCGGTCCGGTCGCGACCATTCTGGTCCAGAAGGGCACGCTCAAACAGGGCGACATCGTGGTGGCGGGCACCGAGCAGGGCCGCATCCGCGCGATGCTCGACGAGCATGGCAAACCGGTCACCAGTGCCGGTCCGTCGGTGCCGGTCGAAATTCTCGGCCTGTCCGGCGTGCCGTCGGCGGGCGAGGCGTTCGTGGTCGTCGAGGATGAAGGCCGTGCCCGCGAAATCGCCGAGTTCCGCCAGCGTCGCCAGCGCGAGACCAATGCGGTCGCCGGCGCCGCCGCACGCGGCACGCTCGACCAGATGCTCGCGCGCATTCAGGCGGGCGAACAGAAGGAAGTCGCGCTGCTGATCAAGGCCGATGTGCAGGGCAGCGCCGAGGCGATCCAGGCGCTGGTCACCAAGCTCGGCAACGAGGAAGTCCGCGTCCGCGTCCTGCTCGCCGGGGTCGGCCAGATCACCGAGAGCGACGTGCAGCTGGCCAAGGCGTCGGATGCCATCGTGGTCGCCTTCAACGTGCGCGCCAATGCCCAGGCCCGCGCGCTGTCCAACCGCGACGGGGTCGATATCCGCTACTATTCCATCATCTATCAGGTGGCGGACGACATCGAGAAACTGGTCAAGGGCAAGCTCGCTCCGGTCCATCGCGAGAAATTCCTCGGCTATGCGGAAATCCGCCAGGTGTTCAACATCACCAAGACCGGCAAGGTCGCGGGTTGTTATGTCACCGAAGGGCTGGTCAAGCGCGGCGCCGGTGTGCGCCTGCTGCGCGAGGGCGTCGTGGTCCATCAGGGCGAGCTTTCGCAGCTCAAGCGCTTCAAGGACGATGTCCGCGAAGTGGCGCGCGGCTACGAATGCGGCCTGTCCTTCGCCGGCTTCGGCGATATTCGCGAAGGCGATGTGGTAGAATGCTACGAGACCGAACTCGTTCCGGCGTAAGCCGGGGCAAGCCCGATCGGGCCGGGGTCACCGGCAAGGTTCAGGACGGCCCGACCCAGCGCATGCGCCGGGTCGCCGAGGACATCCGCCACCGGCTTTCGGCGGTGCTGGCGCGCACCGATTTCCGCGATCCCGACCTGATCGGCGTGCATCTCACCGTCGCCGAAGTCCGCATGAGTCCGGATTTGAAGCACGCGACGATCTTCGTCTCGCGCCTCGGCAACATTCCGACCGACCCGTTGCTGCCGGCGCTCAAGCGGGTCAGCCCGTTCCTGCGGAGCGCGATCGGGCAGGGGATGCGGACCAAATTCGTGCCCGATCTGCATTTCCAGCCGGATCAGGCGCTCGACGAGGCGACCCGGATCAACCGGCTGCTCCACACACCGGAAGTCGTGCGCGATCTGGCCCCGCGATCAGACGCCGACGATAAATGACCCTGCGTCTGCGTGACGATGCCGAGGGCATCGCGCAGGCTGCGTCCCTGTTGTGTAACGGGCAACTCGTGGCTTTCGCGACCGAAACGGTTTACGGACTCGGGGCGGATGCGCGCAACGCGCAAGCAGTCGCCGCGATCTATACCGCCAAGGGGCGTCCCCGGTTCAATCCGCTGATCTGCCATTTCGCCGATGGGGCCGAGGCTTTCGCGCATGTGACGCCGGATGAACGTGCCGCGGCGCTGGCCGCTGTGTTCTGGCCGGGGCCGTTGACGCTGGTGCTGCCGCGGCGTGCCGACAGCACGATTGCGACGCTGGCCGGGGCCGGACTGCCGACCGTTGCGGTCCGCGTTCCCGCCCACGAAACCGCCCGCGCCTTGCTGCGGGCGGCTGGCGTGCCGATCGCCGCGCCCTCGGCCAATGGATCGGGGCGGCTCAGCCCGACCACGGCCAGCCACGTGCTCGCGGATCTGGAGGGGCGGATTGCGGCGGTGATCGACTCGGGTGCCGCGCGGGTCGGGCTGGAATCCACCATCCTCGATCTTTCCGGCGCCCGACCCCGCATGCTGCGTCCCGGCGGGATCGCGATCGAGGAGCTGATCGCGGTGATCGGCGATATCGAAATCATCGGGGCCGATGAGGCGGTCATCGCCCCCGGCATGATGGTTTCGCATTACGCCCCGCGCCAGACAGTGCGCCTCGATGCAAGGGCACCGACCTCAAGCGAGGCATGGCTGGGTTTCGGGCCGGATGGCGTCACCGGGGCCCTAATGATCAATCTCTCGGAAGCGGGCGATCTGACCGAAGCGGCGGCGTCGTTGTTCGATGCGCTTCACGCCCTGGAAGCGCGCGCGACCGCGCAGGGTCTGACCGGCATAGCGGTCGCGCCGATCCCCTGCCATGGGCTGGGTGTCGCAATCAACGACCGTCTGGCCCGGGCCGCGGCACCCCGCTGACGGGGGCCGCGATCGGGCGGAGCGGCTCAGTGAAGAGGGACGCTGATCCCGAAGGACACGCTCGGCGGGCCGTAATAGGCCGGGGGCGGCGGTGCGTAATAGACTGGCGGCGGCGGCGGTGGTGGTGGCGCATAATAGACCGGCGGCGGCGGCGGATAGAAGCCGGGCGGTCCACCGTAATACCCGCCGTGCCAGTGGCGGTGATGCCAGCCGGGATGGCCGTGCCAACCATGACCGTGCCAGCCGCCGTGATCCCAGGGCGGATCGGCCAGCGCCGTGCCGGCTGTCGCGCCAAGACCGATGGTGCCCGCAAGCAGGGCGACGACGAAGCGTTTGCGCCGGGCGAAACGATCCAGGTTGCCGTTCATGGTCGAAACTCCTTGTTAACCTCGCCATGATATAAGCAGTCATCATGGCAGGGGAGGGGCGGCAATTCGGGCAAAATGTGGCTGACCGAAATTTCATCTGAACCGGGCCGGGCGTGGCGTTAAAATCGGCTGTGCCCCTTGCGGAACGGGCGACCGGGCGGGCATTGTCCGGCGTAATGACATGTCCCGGACCGAGCATCGGTAGAAATGGCCGTTGCGACCTGGCGGATAGCGGGTCGTGAAGCGTCGTCTGCGCGGCATCATCCTGCCGCTCCTCCTGCTGATCGTGACCGGGTATTTCGTGTTCAATGCGATCAACGGCTCGCGAGGCATCACCGCCCAGCGCCATGACCGCGCGATTCTCGCGACCGATACCGCCACTCTCGGTTCGGTGAAGCAGCGGCAGGATCGCTGGCAGTCGCGGGTGGACGCCCTGCGCCATCACGCCATCGCCCGCGACATGCTGAACGAACAGGCGCGCGCCGTGCTCAATCTTGCCAATCCGGACGATCTGGCGGTGCCCCTGCCGCCGGCCCCGAATAGCGCGCCCCCGGCGGCTCAGACCGGTTCGCAGCCGGGTGCCAAGCCGCATGTCGAGTCCAAATCCCCATCGCCACCCTGAACCGCAACTGGCGCGCGTCTCGGTTGCATCGCTGACGCCCCGATCCGCCGGTCTGCCCGATTTGTCGAGTGGATGAAGCGCGTTAACCATAAATCGGTTAACGTTCATATTGCGTTGCACAACCAATGTTTTTCCGCTGCCGCGCTTGCCATTTGATCGCGTTGCGGCGATTGAGGAACAGTCTGACCGCATGGAGGGGATCATGGCTGCGCGCCAAGCGAAATCTGCGTCTAAGGCATCCGCGAAACCGAGTCGCAAAGGGGCGCGTCCTGTGGCGCCGGGTCGTGACGAATTGCTCGCCGCCTATTCGAAAATGCTGCTGATCCGCCGGTTCGAGGAAAAGGCCGGGCAATTGTACGGCATGGGGCTGATCGGCGGTTTCTGTCATCTCTATATCGGGCAGGAAGCCGTGGTGACCGGCATGCAGATGGCGCTGGAACCGGGCGATCAGGTCATCACCTCCTATCGCGATCACGGGCATATGCTGGCCTGCGAAATGGACCCGAAGGGCGTGATGGCCGAGTTGACCGGCCGATCCGGCGGGTATTCGCACGGCAAGGGCGGCTCGATGCATATGTTCTCCAAGGAGAAGGGGTTCTATGGCGGGCACGGCATCGTGGGCGCGCAGGTGTCGCTCGGAACCGGTCTCGCCTTCGCCAATCGCTATCGCGGCAACGACCGGGTCTGCGTGACCTATTTCGGCGAGGGCGCGTCGAACCAGGGCCAGGTGTTCGAAAGCTTCAACCTCGCCGCGCTGATGAAGCTGCCGGTGATTTTCGTGATCGAGAACAACCGTTACGGCATGGGGACCAGCGTCGAGCGCGCTTCGGCCTCGCGCGATCTCAGCCAGAACGGTGCGCCGTGGCACATTCCAGGCTTGCAGGTGGACGGGATGGACGTGATGGCGGTGAAGGCGGCGGGCGAGCAGGCGGTGGCGCATTGCCGCGCCGGCAACGGGCCGTTTCTGCTCGAAATGAAGACCTATCGCTATCGCGGACATTCGATGTCCGACCCCGCGAAGTACCGCACACGCGAGGAGGTCCAGAAAATGCGGACCGAGCATGATTGCATCGATCTGGTCCGCAAGGCGCTGGAGCAGCAGGGCGAGACCGAAGAGGCGCTCAAGAAGATCGATGACGATATCAAGAAGCGTATTCAGGATGCGGCGGATTTCGCGCAGCAGAGTCCCGAACCGGATGAAGCCGAACTCTGGACCGATATTCTGGTGGAAGCATAAATCATGAGCACTGAAGTGTTGATGCCCGCGCTGAGCCCGACCATGACCGAGGGCAAGCTCGCGAAATGGCTCAAGAAAGTCGGCGATCAGGTGAAATCCGGTGACGTTCTGGCCGAAATCGAGACCGACAAGGCGACGATGGAGGTCGAGGCGGTCGATGAGGGCGAGTTGCTGAAAATCCTGGTTCCCGAAGGCACCGAGAGCGTGGCGGTCAACGCGCCGATCGCCGTGCTCGGCACCAAGGGCGAAAGCGTGGCGGCGTCTCCCGCGCCGAAGCCCGAAGCCGAACCCGCTGCTGCGACCAGACCGGAACCAAAATCCGAGTCCAAGGCCGCGCCGAAGCCTTCATCGGCCCCGTCCAGCGACAAGGATTGGGGACCGACGAGCGAAATCACCGTCCGCGAGGCCCTGCGCGATGCGATGGCCGCCGAGATGCGCCGCGATGGCGATGTGTTTCTGATGGGCGAGGAAGTTGCGCAGTATCAGGGCGCCTACAAGATCAGCCAGGGCCTGCTCGACGAATTCGGCGAGACGCGCGTGATCGATACGCCGATCACCGAACACGGGTTCACCGGCATGGCGGTGGGGGCAGCGATGTCCGGCCTGAAACCGATCGTCGAGTTCATGACCTTCAATTTCGCGATGCAGGCGATCGACCAGATCATCAATTCGGCGGCGAAAACCCTTTATATGTCCGGCGGGCAGATGGGGTGCCCGGTGGTGTTTCGCGGTCCCAACGGGGCTGCCGCCCGCGTCGCCGCCCAGCACAGCCAGTGCTACGCCTCGTGGTATGCGCATTGCCCGGGGCTCAAGGTCGTCGCACCGTATTCCGCGGCGGATGCCAAGGGCTTGCTGCGCGCGGCGATCCGCGATCCCAACCCGGTGATCTTTCTGGAGAACGAGATTCTTTACGGGCATAAATTCGACGTGCCGACCGATGAGGATTTCATCCTGCCGATCGGAAAGGCCAAAATCGAGCGGTCGGGCGAGGATGTCACCATCGTCGCGTTTTCGCTGATGGTCGATGTCGCGCTGAAAGCCGCCGAACTGCTCGACCAGCAGGGGATTTCGGCCGAGGTGATCAATCTGCGGACCATCCGCCCGCTCGATATCGAGACCATCGTTGCCTCGGTGAAAAAGACCAGCCGGGTCGTCAGCGTCGAGGAAGGCTGGCCGTTTGCCGGCATCGGCGCCGAGATTGCCACGCAGATCACCGAACACGCGTTCGACTGGCTGGACGCGCCGCCGACCCGGGTTTCCGGCCTCGATGTGCCGATGCCCTACGCCGCCAATCTCGAAAAACTGGCGCTGCCCCAGCCGAACTGGGTGGTCGATGCCGTGAAAAAACTGTTCTGAACCGGGAGCGCTGCCATGGCCACCAACATCCTGATGCCGGCCCTGTCGCCCACCATGACCGAGGGCACCCTCGCGAAATGGCTGAAAAAAGAGGGCGATACCATCAAATCCGGCGATGTCATCGCCGAGATCGAGACCGACAAGGCGACCATGGAGGTCGAGGCGGTCGATGAGGGCGTCCTCGGCAGAATTCTGGTCGCGGCGGGTACCGAGGGCGTTGCGGTGAACGCGCCGATCGCCGTGCTGGTCGATGCCGGTGAGGCGGTGCCGAGCGCGGCAGCGGCTCCGGCTCCAAAAGCTGAGGCTCCCGCACCAAAGGCCGCCGCCGAGGCGACGCCGGCCCCTGCGCCGCGCGGCGAACCCAAGGCGAACGGGCACGATGCCAGCGATCATGGCGAGCGTATTTTTGCCTCGCCGCTCGCGCGCCGCATGGCGCAGCAGGCCGGACTCGATCTGGCGGGCATCACAGGGTCCGGGCCGAACGGGCGCATCGTCAAGGCCGATATCGATGCCGCCCGCGGCAAGGCACATGCCCCGGCCAGCGCGCCGCAAGCGACACAAGCCAGCCTGCCGCAGGCGGTCCCCGTCAGCGCGCCGCAGGCGGCACCGATCACCGCGCCGCACGATGCTGTGCCGCATTCCTCGATGCGCAAGGTCATCGCCAGGCGGCTTCAGGCCGCGAAGCAGACGATCCCCCATTTCTATCTGTCGATGGATGTCGAACTCGACGCCCTGCTGAAACTGCGCGCTGACCTCAATGCCCAGTCGCCCAAGGATGGCGCGGGCGCGTTCAAGCTTTCGGTCAACGACCTGATCATCAAGGCCAGCGCCATCGCGCTGCGCCGGGTCCCCGCCGCCAATGCCAGCTTCACCGACGAGGCCATGATCCGCTATCACGATGTGGATATTTCGGTTGCCGTCGCGATTCCCGATGGACTGATCACCCCGATCGTCCGCAAGGCCGACCAGAAAGGCCTCGCCGCGATCAGCAACGAAATGAAGGACCTCGCGGCCCGCGCCAAATCCGGCAAGCTGAAACCCGAGGAATTCCAGGGTGGATCGTTCTCGATCAGCAACCTCGGCATGTTCGGCATCACCAGCTTCTCCGCCATCATCAACCCGCCGCAAGGAGCCATCCTCGCGATCGGCGCGGGCGAGAAACGCCCGGTGGTGCGCGGGTCGGAACTCGCGATCGCCACGGTGATGACCGTGACGCTGTCGTGCGATCACCGCGTGGTCGATGGCGCGATCGGGGCGGAGTTCCTCGCGGCGTTCAAGGCGATCGTCGAGGCGCCGTTGAGTTTGATGCTTTAAGGGGGCGAGGAAGGTGTTCTTTTTTGAAAAAAAGAACCAAAAAACTTTTTTGAGCTGGGCCGTGGGCTGTGGCGTCCGTGCGCCCCGGACCCGGATCAATGAAAGTTTTTGCTTCTTTTTACAAAAAGAAGCCTTCCCTTCCTGATGGCCAGTATCTCCCTCCGCCCGGCCCAACCGGATGACGTGCCCGCGCTGCTCGGCCTCGTTCACGACCTCGCAATTTACGAGCGCGCCCCCAATGCCGTCGAAATGACCGCGCCGATGCTCCATGCGGCCTTGTTCGGCGATGCGCCGCTGGCCCGCGCGGTCGTTGCCGTCGCCGACGACATCCTCGGCTTCGCGGTCTATTTCACGACATTCTCGAC
The DNA here is from genome assembly GCF_033842475.1 of Acidiphilium acidophilum. Lineage (NCBI taxonomy): Bacteria > Pseudomonadati > Pseudomonadota > Alphaproteobacteria > Acetobacterales > Acidocellaceae > Acidiphilium > Acidiphilium acidophilum. Next base: position 353,058 of record NZ_JAWXYB010000018.1, read on the forward strand.
CTGGACCGGCAAGGCCGGGCTTTATCTGGAAGATCTGTTCGTCAAACCCGAAGCGCGGGGCCGGGGCATCGGCAAGGCGCTCCTGCGGCATCTGGCCGGCGAGGCGATCCGCCGCGATTGCGCCCGGCTCGAATGGCAGGTGCTCGATTGGAACGAGCCCGCCATCGCGTTCTACAAATCCCTCGGTGCCGAACCGCTCGATGAATGGACGCGCTATCGCGTCAAAGGCGCGGCGCTCGCGGCCCTCGCCAATCAGGAGACCCTTCATGGCTGATCAGACATTCGACGTCATCGTGGTTGGCGGCGGGCCGGGCGGCTACGTCACCGCCATTCGCGCGACGCAGCTTGGCATGAAGACCGCGCTGGTCGAGCGCGAGAATTTGGGCGGCATCTGCCTCAACTGGGGCTGTATCCCGACCAAGGCGCTGCTGCGTTCATCGGAGATCAACCATTTGCTGCATAATCTCGGCGAGTTCGGATTTGCGGCGGACAATATACGTTTCGATCTCGCCAAGGTCGTCAAGCGCTCGCGCGGGGTCGCGAAGCAATTATCCTCGGGCGTCGCGCATCTGATGAAAAAGAACAAGATCACCGTGTTCGATGGTTCGGGCAAACTGGCCGGCAAGAACACGCTCGCGGTTGAAAAGGACGGCAAGGCGGTCGCCACGCTGACCGCGAACCACATCATTTTCGCAACCGGCGCCCGCGCCCGCATTCTGCCCGGGCTGGAGCCGGACGGGAAATTGATCTGGTCGTACCGCGAGGCGATGGTGCCGGACATGATGCCGAAATCGCTGGTGGTGATCGGGTCCGGCGCGATCGGTATCGAATTCGCCAGCTTCTATCGCAACATGGGGGCGGAGGTTACGGTGATCGAAGCCCTGCCGCGCATCCTCCCGGTCGAGGACGAGGAAATCTCGGCCTTCATGCACAAGCAGTTCGAAAAACAGGGCATGAAGCTGCTGACCAAGGCGGTGTTCAAATCGGCGGAGACGGGCAGGGACAACATTACCGTGACCGTCGAAGCCGGCGGCACGGCGCACAGGATCACCGCCGATCGCGCGATTTCGGCCATCGGTATCGTCGGCAATTTCGAGAATCTCGGGCTTGAGGCGGCAGGGGTAAAGGTCGAACGCACCCATGTCGTGGTCGATGGTTTCGGGCGCACCGGCATCGAGGGCATTTACGCGATCGGCGACCTCACCGGGCCGCCCTGGCTCGCGCACAAGGCCAGCCATGAGGGGATCATCTGCATCGAGAAAATCGCGGGCCTCGATCCGCACGAATTCGAGACCGGCAACATCCCCGGCTGCACCTATTGCCGCCCGCAGGTGGCCTCGGTCGGCATGACCGAAGCGAAGGCGAAAGAGTCCGGCCGGACCATCAGGGTCGGGCGGTTTCCCTTCATCGGCAACGGCAAGGCGATCGCGATGGGCGAACCTGAAGGTATCATCAAGACGATTTTCGATGCCGAAACCGGCGAGTTGCTCGGCGCCCACATGGCCGGTGCCGAAGTGACCGAGATGATCCAGGGCTATGTCATCGCCCGGCAGCTCGAAACCACCGAAGCCGACCTGATGCACACGGTCTTCCCCCATCCCACGGTCAGTGAAGCGATGCATGAATCGGTGCTTGACGCCTATGGTCAGGTCATCCACTTCTGAGCGCATGATGCGTATCGAAATAGATCACCGGGTGAGGCACCCGGAAAAGCAGCACCGGAGCGACAATCCGATCCAGCGCAAGCCGGCGTGGATCCGGGTGAAGGCGCCGACGCACCCGATCTATCTCGAAACCCGCGACCTCATGCGCGAAAGCGGGCTGGTAACCGTCTGCGAGGAAGCCGCCTGCCCGAATATCGGCGAATGCTGGTCGCAGCGCCATGCCACCATGATGATCATGGGGGAAATCTGCACCCGTGCCTGCGCATTCTGCAATGTCGCGACCGGCCACCCCAACCCGCTCGCCGCCGATGAACCTCAGCGTGTCGCCAGCGCCGTCGCAAGGCTCGGTCTTCGCCATGTCGTGATCACCTCGGTCGATCGTGACGATCTGCCGGATGGCGGGGCCGCGCATTTCGCCGCCGTGATCGCGGCAATCCGGGCTGCGACGTCGGACACCACCATCGAAATCCTCACGCCGGATTTCCTGCGCAAGCCCGGCGCGGTCGAGACCGTCGCCGCCGCCCGGCCCGACGTGTTCAATCACAATCTCGAAACCGTGCCGCGCCTCTACCCCACCATCCGCCCCGGCGCGCGCTATTTCCAGTCCCTCCGCCTGCTCGATCAGGCCAAGCGCTTCGATCCATCGATCTTCACGAAATCGGGTCTGATGGTCGGGCTCGGTGAAACCAGGGCCGAGATCGGTCAGGTGATGGACGATCTGCGGATCGCCGAGGTCGATTTCCTCACCATCGGCCAATATCTGCAACCCACCGTCAAGCACGCGGCGGTGGACCGGTTCGTAACGCCCGACGAGTTCGCCGAACTGGCCGCGATGGCGCGGGCCAAGGGGTTCCTGATGGTCTCGGCGACCCCGCTCACCCGTTCCTCCTACCATGCCGATGCCGATTTCGCGTCGCTCCGCGCGGCGCGCGCCGCCCGTCTGGCCGCCTGAGCATGCCGAAATATTCCGAGCGCAAACTGGTGCCCTACCGCCCCGACCAGATGTTCGATCTGGTCGCGGATGTCGGCAAATACCCGCAATTCCTGCCGTGGTGCGTCGGCGCGCGAATCCGCTCGCGCCAGGGCGACAATCTCGTCGCCGACCTCACCATCGGTTTCGGCCCGTTCCGCGAAAGCTTCACCTCCCGCGTGACGCTGGACGCGCCCGAACGCATCCATGTTCACTACGAGAACGGGCCGTTCAAATATCTGCGCAACGAATGGCGCTTCATCCCCGATCCGCGCGGCACCGTGATCGATTTCTACGTCGATTTCGAGTTCCGCAGCTTCATCCTGCAGAAAGCGATCGGCGCGGTATTCGCCGAAGCGGTGCGGCGAATGGTCGCGGCGTTCCTCACCCGGGCGCGGGCGATCTATGGCGCGCCGCAGATTGCGAAAGTGCCGGAGGAGGTTAAGGTTTAGGGCTGCTTTTTTGAAAAAAAGTAGAAAAAAACTTCCGCTCCCTGCGGCACGATCCGGTCACGCCACCGTGCCCCAACCAAAGAGAGTTTTTTGGTTCTTTTTTGCAAAAAAGAACCCTTCCTTCCTGAAAGCACCCCATGTACGCCCCCCTCCCGCTCGACCCGACCGCCCCGCCGGTCACGATCAATCTGTTTTCCGACACCCAGACCCGCCCTTCGCGCGCCATGCGCGAAGCGATGCTCGATGCCGAGGTCGGCGACGAACAACTCGGGCTCGACCCCACGGTCAACGCCCTCTGTGCCCGGGTCGCTGCCCTGCTCGGCAAGGAGGCGGCGATGTTCCTGCCCTCCGGGGCGATGTGCAATTCGGTCGCCATCCTGACCCATTGCCGCCCCGGCGATGAAATCATCGCCCACGAGTCCGCCCATATCATCGAGGCCGAGGGCGGCGCACCCTGGGCGCTGGCCGGCGCGCGGGTGCACGGGCTGCACGGTGCACGCGGCTTTTTCACCCCGGACGATCTGCGCGCCAGCCTGCGCGCCCCCTCGCGCTATTCCGCCCCGCAGACCCTGCTCGAAGTCGAGCAGACCTCCAACCTCGGCGGCGGTGCGATCTGGCCGCTCGATGTGCTGCAACAGCTTGCCGGCATCGCGCATGAGGCGGGCATGGCCACCCATATGGATGGCGCGCGGCTGATGAACGCGGTGGTCGCCTCCGGCATTGCCGCCGCCGATTATGCCGCCCCGTTCGACACTGCGTGGATCGATTTCACCAAGGGGCTCGGCGCGCCGCTCGGTGCCGTGCTCGCGGGATCGGCGGAGGTGATCGACCGGGCATGGCGCTGGAAGCAGCGGCTCGGCGGCGCGCTGCGCCAGGCCGGCATCTGCGCCGCCGCCTGCCTGTATGCGCTCGATCACAATGTCGATCGGCTGGCCGAGGATCACGCCAATGCGCGGCGGCTCGCGGCGGGGCTGGCCGGGATTGCCGGGTTGCAGGTCGAAACCCCCGAGACCAATCTGGTCTATGCCGATGTCGCCGCCAGTGGCCGATCGCCGAACGACTGGGCGGCCTCACTGCGCGCCCAGGGTATCATGGTCTCGGTGATGGGCCGCACAAGGCTGCGGCTCTGCACGCATCTCGATGTGACCGCCGGGATGATCGAGACGACGATCGCGGCCTTCACCGCGATCAACTGACCCGGCCACCCTCGGTTTCGCCCTCCTGCAACAACGCGTCGATCGCCGCGACAGTCGCAGGCGGCAGATGGCGGAGCCGGCGGGCGAAGCGGTTGGCCAGGGCCGTCTGCTCGGGCGTCAACCCCGCGCTGTCGAGGCGGAGTTTCGGTTTCGACACCCGCGCCAGATCGGCCAGATCATGCGCGTCGTCCCAAATCAGGCCGAACTTCTCGCAGATCTGATGGATCAGCCCCGGTGAGGGCGCGCCGCGACGGCCATGTTCCAATGCCGAAAGATAGGCGGGCGAGATATCGAGCGCCGCCGCCATGGCCCGCAGGGTGATCCGGCGTTCGGCGCGGAGCGCGCGCAGCCGGGCGCCGAACGGTGTCATGCCCGGTTGCGCCGGAGCAGCACCCGCAACGCGCCTTCATTGGCGGCGTGGGGGTGGCAGACCGCGAGGATGAGGGCGTGCAGCGGTGCATCGTTCAGCCAGAACGGCACCTCGCGGCGCAGCACGCCCTCACCGCCGCCGCGCCTGCCGTGACCGGTGACGATTTCAACGCAGCGCAGCCCGTGCCCGGCGGCCCCGGCGATCAGTGCCGTTACCGCGACATGGGCGGATGCCTTGGTCATGCCGTGCAGATCGAGCACGCGTTCGGGGGCGATCTTGCCGGCGCGGAACCGGGCCCAGGTCGCCCGATCGAGACCGGGGGGTGCCACGCCGATCGAAAGCGCCGCCCGGCGCGGGGCTTTCCCTGCGGCTTTCGGCTCCGGCCCAGCGGTGGGCTGTGCCGGGGTGGCCTTCCGATCGACCGGAGCGGGTTCGGTCAACTTCGGCTCGGTCAACTTCGGCTCGGGCGGCATCGGCACGGAAACGCCCGGCAGCGGCGTCACGTGCCGCAGATACCGTGCCCATGCCTCCAGCTCGGCCGCAGGAATAGGTTTCCGTCTGACTCCCATGATCGGGATCTTTAACAGATAACGTGGCGTTTATCCGGCGTTCTGCGCCCCGACCAGCACGATATGCAGCCGGCGCGGCCCATGCGCGCCGAGTTCCAGCGTCCGCTCGATATCCGCCGAGCGCGACGGGCCGGTGACCAGCATGACATTGCGCGGCATCGGCCCCGCAGCGCGCAGCCGGTCGAACGCATCCTCATACGGCCCCACGATGGCGTCGGCGTCGAGCACCACGATCTCGGTATCCGGCAACAGGTTGAGCGTGGTCGGCGTCGCCGCACCGGAGGGCAGCATCAGGGTGCCGGTTTCAGCGATACCGGCGAACCCGGCCTGAAGCGAGACCATGTCGGTCGGGGTGGCACGCCCGTAGCGGGTGGTCAGCAGGGTGTGCGCCGCCCAGTCGATCGACTCCAACTCGGGATGGGGCGCGATCACGAGGTCGAGCGGCAGGTTCTGGCCGCGCAGATAGGTCGCGATCGCCTCGGGCAGGTCGGCCCGGTCGGCGATATGGTCGATCGTGGCATATTCGCGTGTGGCGTTGGCGATGAACAGCGCGACCAGCGCCTCGTGATCCTGCAATGACCGGGCGGGAATGATCTGGCGCGGATGGGCGGCCAGCCGCGCCTCGATCATCATCGCCTGATCCGCCGGCAGGGCATCGCGCCGGAGCCCGCGCCGGATGCTGCCGAGAATCGCGGCCTTGCGGGCCTGGTTGTCGATTTTCATCGGCCGCGCTGCTCCCGTGCGTAACGGGCAAAGAAGGTCTCGCCCTCCGGTGCCGGCATGTCGCGCGCCGTGGTCCAGGCTCCGGCGAAGGGCAACCAGCCGAACCGGCCGCGTTTGCGCCCGGCAAGCCCCATCGCCCCGGCGGCCATGCGGGTCACGGCGCGGTAGAGGGCGGGGCGGCGCGCAAAAAATCCCCAGACCCCGATGCCGTAGCGCGTCGTCGCCGGGGCGAGGTTGCGCTCGAAGGCGCGTTCCCGCCAATGCCGCATCATGCCGGTAAGGGGTATCTTCATCGGACAGACGCTCTCGCATTTGCCGCAGAACGTCGAGGCGCTGGGCAGCAGATGCGCCTGATCCGCGCCGAAGATCGCCGGCGTCAGCACGCTGCCCATCGGCCCGGAATACATCGAGCCATAGGCATGACCCCCGACCGTCAGATAGACCGGGCAGTGGTTCATGCAGGCCGAGCAGCGGATGCAGCGCAGCATGTCCTGAAACTCGGTGCCGACCATGTTGGAACGGCCATTATCGAGCAGGATGACGTGATATTGCTCCGGCCCGTCGAGATCGCCCGCGCGTTTCGGGCCGGTCGAGAACGTCGTGTAGACCGAAAACTCCTGCCCGGTCGCCGAGCGCGCCAATACCCGCAGCAGCGAAACCGTGTCCTCGATGGTCGGCACCACTTTTTCCAGCGAAGCCAGCACGATGTGCACGCGCGGCAGGGTTTGCGTGAGGTCGCCATTGCCCTCGTTGGTCACGATGATCGAGGTGCCGGTCTCGGCGATCAGGAAATTGGCCCCGGTGATGCCGACATCGGCGGCGATGAATTTTTCCCGCAGCACGGCGCGGGCCTCGGCCTGGATATCGCGCTTTTCGGGAAAGACCCGGTCGCTCGGCAGATGGGTGTGGGCGGCGCGGAAACTTTCCTCCCAATCCTCGCGATTGAGATGGAAGGCCGGGCCGATGATGTGGCTGGGGGCCTCGTTGCGCAGTTGCAGGATATATTCGCCGAGATCGGTCTCGATCGGCTCGATCCCCTGTTCGGCAAGAAACTCGTTGAGACCGATCTCCTCGGAAATCATCGACTTGCCCTTGGTGACCGTTCGCGCCCCGACCGAGCGGCAGATTTCCAGCACCGCGTCGCGCGCATCGGCGGCATCGCGGCACCAATGCACCTGGCCGCCATGCGACTCGACCTGGCGCGTATAGTGATCGAGATAGACATCGAGATGGGCGATGGTGTGGTTCTTGATGCCTTTGGCGGTCTCGCGAAGCGCCTCGAATTCCGGAAGCCGCCCGACCGCGGCGGTCCGGGTTTCAGCGAAGGGCTTTTTCGCCCGGGCGAGCGCCTTCTGCAGCCCGGCATCGTCGAGCGCGGCGCGAACGTTGGACTTGAAGGCAGGACTGGTATTGAGCATGAGCTACTCCGGGGCTGGAAACCAGTGTAGAAGCTCCATTGCGCGGCGCAAAGACCGCCTTGGGGCCGACGATCATCGCGCGTGAGATCCGGTTTGTTTCCAGGTCAAAAAAAATGGCGACACTTTCGTGCCGCCAAGTTTAGGGAGGAAACGTCCAAGAAAGCAAACATAGCGAACAAGCCGCCGTGTTGCTGAAGATGGTTATACGCATAGGCTAAGCATGATGCAAGAACTATTTTGCAGTGCAGCATCGCGATTCCGATGGGGATTCGCCTGATTTGCCATCAATTTGTCCGGCGTGGCGTCGATATGGGCGGAAACTAACTCCAAATTAATCATTTACCGGCATACCACCCGTCATGAACCGGTATCGGATCGTCGTGGCATTGATGGTGGCGTGGGTCGGCATGGTCTGGCCGCGGATCGCTGCGGCCCTGCCCGAAGGGGCGGTGCCGGCTTTCGTCCCCGTTGCCGATCCTTCGACCCTGTGCGCCGCGGCGGTCAATATGGCGCAGGCCATGGTTCACACCCCGCCGGGTCTGCTGAACGCGATCGCCACGGTCGAAAGCGGTCGCCAGGATGCGGCGACCGGGCATCGCGCGGCCTGGCCCTGGACGATCGATGCGAATGGCGCGGGTCACATGTATGCCACCGAAGCCGAAGCGATTGCCGCGGCGCAATCGTTCGAAAGCCAGGGGATCAATTCGCTCGATATCGGGTGCATGCAGATCAATCTGGCCCATCATCCGGATGCGTTCACCAGTCTGGCCCAGGCATTCGACCCCGTCGCCAACGCCGTGTACGGGGCGCAATTCCTTCGCCGCCTCAAAACCCGGACCGGCGGCTGGACCCAGGCCGTGGCGGCCTACCACTCGCAGACCGCCGCACTCGGAACGCCCTATGCGCGCGAGGTCTTCGCCGTGTGGCACGATCAGGGCGGCCCGGCACCAGGCAATCTGCCGCAATTGACCCCGATCAGCGCAATGACGCCAGGCGCGATGACGGCGATCCCCACACCGGATACCAAAAGCGTCAAGCCGCAGGCCGGTGCGATCCCGCTGCGCCATTTCGGCGTCGGCGGTTTCGCCTTCACCGGCTTGCGGGGCCGCGCCGCATTGATCCCGATCGCCACCGCGATTCCTTCAGGCGGTGGCACCGCCGGTGCGGTCGGGCGCGGTCTCGCCGCCTACCGGCGCGACCCGATCCCGATCACGGGGGCGAAATGAGGGCTATCTCCGCGCCCCGCTCACGATCAGGACAGCAGCGGACCCCAGGATGGATCGGTCGCATCGGTCGGCGTCGGCGTGACCCGCTCGTTGAACCCGTCACTGCCGATCGTGACGAGATGCGACACGTTGCCGACCCGCAGCGGGGTCTGCCGGTAGAACATGATGACCCGCCCGTTCGGGCAGAAGGTCGAGCCGCCTTCGAGAAACCCCTGCGAGAGCAGGCGCTCGCCCGAACCATCGGGCTTCATCACCCCGATCCCGAACCCGCCCGAACCGATCCGGGTGAACGCGATCAAATCCCCGCGCGGCGACCAGTCGGGCTCCGCGTAGCTGCCCTTGCCGTAGGAAATCCGGCTCGGACTCGATCCATCCGCCCCCATGACGAACAATTGCTGCTCGCCCGGGCTGTCGCGGTCGGAGGCGAAGACGATCTTGGTGCCATCGGGACTGTAGCAGGGCGTCACGTTGATCGAATTGGCATCGGTCAGGGGACGCATCTGGCGGCTGCCAAGATCGTATTTCACGATCATCGCGCCACCGCCCTTGGTCACCGAAATCAGCAATGCGCTGCCGTCCGGGCTGAAACGCGGCCCGATGCTCATTTCCCCGAACCCGCCGACCACGGAACGCGCGCCGGTCTGCAGATCGAACAGAAACACGCGGGGGCGGTTGTTTTCGAAGCTGACGAAAGCGAGCTGCTGGCGGGTGGGGTTGAACTGCGGGGTCAGGGCCATCCAGCGGCCCGATGTCAGAAAGCGGACTTCGGCGCCGTCGTAATCCATGATCGCGAGCCGCCGTGTCGGGCTGGTCGGCGGGCCGGACACCGAGATGAACGCGACGCGGGTGTCGAAATAGCCTTTTTCCCCGATCATCTGCTGATAGATGTCATCGGCGATGATGTGAGCGATGCGCCGCCAGTTGCCCGAGGCCGTGGTGTAGGCGGTCCCTTGCAGCTGCTTCTGATCGGCGATGCTCCACAACCGGTATTCCACCCGGACCTGACCGCCGCCCTGATCGGTCACGCTGCCGGTGACCAGGGCCTGAGCGCCCAGGATCGACCAGTTCGCCCAGACCGGCACGCCGTTCGCGGTGGAATTGGGCACGAAGCTGCTCTGCCCGATCGAGCGGAACAGGCCGCAATGATCGAGATCGGAGGTAATCACCTGGATCATCTGATCCCCCAGCTCCGACGTCCCGCCGCTGGCATTGGTGAAGGCGGGCAGGGCAATCGGGATCGGGGCGTTGTGCGCGCCGGACACGTTGATCGCATCGCTCGGCCCGCTGGTTGCCGATTGCGCCCGCGCGATGCCGGGCAGGACCAGACCCGCCGCCCCCGCGCCGAGCATGAAGCGGCGCGATAATGGTGCCAGGCGTTCGACCATCGTGCCGGGCACGCGCGGATGGGGCTGTGGGCTTGGGCGATCTGTCGTCATCGGTAACCTCTATCGTGTAAATTCGGCGGTATTACGGCGTGAAGCGGAATATGAAGGTATGAACCGAGCCGAGCATATAAGGCGGAAGCGGCAGCTTGGCACATTGATAGTTTTTCACCGCATCGACAGCTCTCTGCGCGAACGCCGCGAATACCGGGTCGCCCAGTTTGCCCTGATCGGCGGGGGCGACTTCGGCCTCGCGCACCACGCCGGAGGCATCGGTCACCACCTGCAACAGCACGCTGAAGCTTGAGACGCCCGGCGCACCGGCATCGATCCCCCAGCACGGCTGGACTTCCGAGCCGATCGCATTGCGCTGCGCCGCCGAGAGGCCGGAATTCGCCGTGCTCATTTTCGTGCCCCCGCCTTGCGGGGCACCGCCCTGACGCGGGTTGTACTTCGCGGTCGGCGCTTTTTTCTGTTTTTCCAGCGACCGCAGTTTCGCGATCGTGTTCAGGACCGACTGGCTCATCGCCGCCGGGGTCTTGACCACGTGCTTCTGGCTGGTCGGGCTCTTTGGCGCCGGGGTGGGCGGCTGCTTTTTCGGCGGCAGCGGTAGTTTTTTGGCAGGCTTCACCACCGGTTTTTTCGGTGGCGGACGAGGCGGCTGCGGCGGCGGTGGCGGCGGTGTGGGCAGTGGCGTCGGGGCGCGGGTTGGCGGCGGCGGCGGCGGTGCGGGGGCGGGCGGGCGCGGCAGTTTCGGCTGGGCGTGCGGTGTGGGCGGCGGCGGCGGGGGCGGTGGCGGTGGCGCGACTTTCGGCTGGTCCTTCGGCCTTTCCTTGCTGAGATGCGCCTTATGGACCTGTTTCGTGTTGGCCGGCGCCGGGACTTTGCCCTTGTGCAGGGCCTGCTGGGGCACGTGCGGCCCGATGATCGTCACGTCCACCGCGGCGGTCGCGGGCGATTTCAGCTTTTCGGTCGGCAGCACCACGATCGCGAGCAGGATCACGGCCAGATGCACCAGCCCCGAAATCAGCGCGCTCCGCTTCAACCGTGGTTCCACCGGTCAGGCCTTCCCGCCGATATGGTCGCGATCCCGCATTCCGACCGACCGGTTCAGCGGGCTGACGGGGTTGGCTGCTGCGCGAGCAGGGCGACCTTGTCGAAACCGCCATCGGTGATGGTGGCCATCACTTTCAGCATGGTGCCGTAGGGCACGCTGGTATCGCCCCGGACGAAGATCCGGCGATCGGTGTTGTTCTTCGCGATCTGCTGAAGGGTCGCGACCAGATTGGTCAGCGCCACCTTCGAGTTCTGGAGGTAGACATCGCCCGCTGCGTTGATGGTGATGGTGATGGGGGTCGCGTCGGTATTGACCGGCTTGGCGTTGGCTTGGGGCAGATTGACCGAGACGCCCGAGGTGATCAGCGGGGCGGTGATCATGAACACGATCAGCAACACCAGCATGACGTCGACCAGCGGGGTCACGTTGATTTCCGCCATCGGGCGATAGCGGCTGCGCCGGTTGCCGCGTTTGTTGTCGAGCAGACCGCCGGCCATTATGCGCGCTCTTCGGCTTGGCGCGACAGGATGGCGCTGAATTCCGCGCCGAACGCTTCGAGCCGCGCGGCGACGCGGGAGAGATCGGTCGAGAGCTTGTTATAGGCGAGCACGGCGGGAATAGCGGCGACCAGGCCGATCGCGGTGGCGAACAGCGCCTCGGCGATGCCGGGGGCGACGACCGCGAGATTGGTGTTGTGCATCGCGGCGATCGCGGCGAAGGAGTGCATGATGCCCCAGACGGTGCCGAACAGGCCGACGAAGGGCGCGACCGCGCCGATCGAGGCGAGGAACACCATGTGGCGTTCGAGCCGTTCCATCTCGCGCATTGTGGTCACACCCATGGCCCGGTCGACCCGTTCGTTGATGCTGGAGCGGACGATATCGGCCCCGGCGACGCGGGAGGAGCGGCGCCATTCGCCCATGGCGGCACCGAAGACCGCGGCCATCGGGTGGCCGGGTTCGGAGCCTTCCTGTTCGTAAAGCTCATCGAGGCTGCGGCCCGACCAGAATTTGTCCTCGAAGGCGGTGGCGTCGCGGTTGACCCGGCGGATGGTGATGGTTTTCTCGATGATGATCGCCCAGACCCAGATGCTGGCGGCGAGCAGCAGCAGCATGACGAACTGCACCACGAAGCTCGCCTGCATAAACAGGCTGAGCAGTGACAGATTCGCACTCGGTGCGGCGAGCCCCGCGGCGTTGACAGCCTGATCCATGTTCAAGTCCCTTCCACGGCACGAGGGCCGTCTGCAATTCCGCCTACCCGCATCCGCTCCAGCGCCGCACGCATCGGCACCGGGAGTCGTGCGGCCCTTTGACTGACCGCGTCGATACAGGCAAGCCCGAGGTCGATCCGCACCAGCGCCACATCGTCGCGCCAGATCGTCTGGTCAAGCGTGACCTGCGCCGCGCCGATGGCGAGGACACGGGTTGTTACCACCAGCCAGTCATCGAGTCGCGCGGGCCGCTCATAGTCGATATTGGCGCGGCGCACCACGAACATCCGGTGGTGGGTGGCGATCATTTCCGCGTGGGGGGCGCCGAGGGTGCGCAGGGCCTCGGAACGGGCGCGTTCGGCGTAGCGCAGGTAATTGGCGTGATAGACGATGCCGCCAGCATCGGTATCCTCGAAATAGATCCGCAACCCCAGGCGGTGGATGCCGTTGCGCAGTTCGTTCATGGTTCGAACAGCAGGTCCTGCTGGCCGTTGGGCGACGGGGGCGGGATGATGCCGAGATGGGACCAGGCGTCGCGCCCGAGCATGCGGCCCCGCGAGGTGCGGGTGAGCAGGGCCTCCTGGATCAGGAAGGGTTCGACCACGTCTTCCAGCGTGTCGCGCGGTTCGGACAGGGCGGCGGCGAGGGTTTCGATGCCGACCGGGCCGCCGTTATGATGTTCGGCGATCCGGCGGAGATAGCGGCGGTCCATGGCGTCGAGGCCGCGATGATCGACGTCGAGCCGGCGGAGGGCGGCGTCGGCGGCGGCGCGGTCGATGGTGGTGGTGCCCGCGACGGTTGCAAAATCGCGGATGCGGCGGGTCAGGCGGCCGGCGATGCGGGGGGTGCCACGCGAGCGCTTGGCGATTTCGGCGGCGCCGTCCGGGGTGAGGTTCATGTTCAACAGATGGGCGGCGCGGGTTACAATCCGTGTCAATTCTTCCGGCGTGTAGAAGATCAGGCGGAGCGGGATGCCGAAGCGGTCGCGCAGCGGGTTGGCGAGCAGGCCGGAGCGGGTGGTGGCGCCGATCAGGGTGAAGCGGGGCAGGTCGATCCGGACCGAGCGGGCGCCGGGGCCTTCGCCGATGATGAGGTCGAGGACGAAATCCTCCATCGCGGGGTAGAGGACTTCCTCGATCGCGGGTTGGAGGCGGTGGATTTCGTCGATGAACAGGACGTCCTTCGGCTGAAGGTTGGTCAGGATCGCCGCGAGGTCGCCGGCTTTCTGGATGATCGGGCCGGAGGTCGCGCGGAAGCCGACACCCATTTCGCGGGCGATGATTTGCGCCAGGGTGGTTTTGCCGAGGCCGGGCGGGCCGTGGAGGAGGACGTGATCGAGCGGGTCGCCACGGCCCCGGGCGGCGGCGATGAAGATGGCGAGGTTTTCGCGGCTGGCCTGCTGGCCGGTGAAATCGGCGAGGGTTTGGGGGCGGAGGGCGGCTTCGGGTCCGTCCTCGGTGTCGCGGGCGGCGGAGAGGAGGCGGGAGTCTTCGGGTTCGGTCATCGGGCGAGGCGACGCAGGCCGTCGCGGATCAGGGCATCAAGCGTGGTGTCGGGGCCGAGAGTGGCGAGGGTGGCGGCGACGGCCTGTTCGGCCTCGCCGCGCCGGTAGCCGAGGTTGGTCAGGGCGGAGATGGCGTCGCCGGCGAGCGTGGGGGTTGTGGTGGCGGGGAGGATCGGGACGGGGGCGAAGCTGGTGCCGGTGGGCATGGCGGCGATGCGTTCGCGGAGTTCGGCGATCAGGCGGGCGGCGAGTTTGGGGCCGACGCCGGGGGCGCGGGTGATGGCGGCGCGGTCCGCGCTCGCGATGGCGCTGGCGAGTTTGTCGGGCGGGAGGGCGGAGAGCAGGGCCAGGGCGACTTTGGAGCCGACGCCCTGAATGGTGGTGAGGAGGCGGAACCAGTCGCGTTCGGCGCTGTCGATGAAACCGTAAAGGGTGATGGCGTCTTCGCGGACCTGGGTTTCGATCAGCAGGCTGGCGCGGGCGGGTGGGGCGGGGAGGGCCGACAGGCTGCGGGCGGAGAGGAAGACGACATAGCCGACGCCGCCGACATCGATCAGGCAGCGGCCGTCTTCGATCTGTTCGGCGAGGCCGGTGAGTTTGCCGATCATGCGGTTGCGGCCAATGGAGCGGGGATGGCGGAGGCGGTGGCGAGGTGATGGGCGTGGCAGATGGCGACGGCCAGGGCGTCGGCGGCGTCGGCGCGTTTGATCGTGGCACCGGGGAGGAGACGGCGGACCATGAGGGCGACCTGGGATTTTTCGGCGTTGCCGGTACCGACAACAGCGCGTTTGACGGTTTTGGCCCCGTATTCCGCAACCGGGATGCCGGCGCGGGCGGGGGCGAGGAGGGCGACACCGCGGGCGTAGCCGAGTTTGAGGGTCGCGGTGGCGTTGCGGTTGACGTAGGTTTCCTCGACAGCGGCGAAATCGGGGGCGTAGGTTTGGAGGAGTTCGGTCAGGGCGGCATCGAGAACGCGGAGACGCTCGGCGACCGAGGTATCGCCATCGGTGGGGATGACCCCGTCCGCAATATGGCGCAGGCGGTTGCCATCGACCTCGATGATGCCGAAGCCGGTGAAACGTAGGCCGGGATCAAGCCCCAGAATGCGCGCGCGAATCGCCATTGGCGGGGTTATACGCCGGGGGCGGCGGTGGCCCAAATTCGGGGCTGTGAGGAAGGAAGGGCTACTTTTTTGAAAAAAAGTAGCAAAAAACTTCTATTCGCCGGGGCGTGGCGGTGAAAGGTCACGGACCCAGAGGAGCAAAGTTTTTTTGCTTCTTTTTGTTCACAAAAAGAAGGCCTGCCTTTGCCTTTTCCCTATTTAGTTACGATATCGTAACGATATAGGCGTGACTGATTGCGGATTGGGAGCGGCAAATTTTCGCTTTGGGGGGCGGAAATGGGTGGTGTGGTCGAGGTCAATGATGCGGCGGATCGGGGTTGGTTGGGGCGCGGTGTGAGCGCGCGGTGCCGGGGGTTCGACCGGAGCGACGGGCTCGCGGACGGCCGGGGCGGCGGGAATGGGGGTTGTGGGATATGGATCGTCCAACCAGCCAGAATCGTGCGGGCGCGGCGCGGGGGTGCGCGGGCGGCGGGGTTTTGCGGGTGTGGGATTGGGGGTGTGCCGTTGTTCGCGGGTGGGCGCGAGCGGGTTGGATAGCGCTGCGACGGCTTTCGCGAGGCTGGCGGCGATGCTGTCGAGCAGGAGGAACAGAAGTTCCATGAATTTTACGATGGCGGGATGATGGTGATCGGCGCCCGCCTCGTAGGCATGGCGGAAGTCTTCAAATATGACTTTGAAGTTTTCGGTCAAGGCTTCACGAGGGGGAGATGCTTGGGTCACACGGGACTATAAGCATAGGAGGCGGGAGGTGAGAAAGCGGAGAGAAGGGAAGGGCAGGCGAGGAAGGGCTACTTTTTTGAAAAAAAGTAGCAAAAAACTTTTGTTATTTGGGCTATGGGCGGTGTCAGGGGAACGGGCTCAGAGTCAGAGAGTTTTTTGGTTCTTTTTTGCAAAAAAGAACTCTTTTTGCCTTATCTTTTGCGAAACTGATTGCTTCGCTGGGCTCGCGGTGGCGTGGGTCAGGAGTCGAGGGATTGCATGATGGTGTCGGGGATTTCGAAGTTGGCGTAGGTGTTTTGGACGTCGTCGCTGTCTTCGAGGGCGTCGATGAGTTTGAGGACGGCGCGAGCGGCGTCTTCGTCGAGGGTTGTGGTGGTGGTGGGGCGCCAGTCGAGTTTGGCGGTTTCGGGTTCGCCGAAGTGGGATTCGAGGGTATCGCGGACGGCGAAGAAGGATTCGACGGCGCAGGTGATTTCGTGGTGGTCGGTGGTTGATTGGGCGTCGTCGGCGCCGGCTTCGATGGCGGCTTCGAGCATGGCGTCGGCGCTGGCGGCGGTGGCGGGGTAGCGGATGAGGCCGATGCGGTCGAACATGAAGGAGACGGAGTTGGATTCGCCGAGGGTTCCGCCGTGTTTGGAGAAGGCGGTGCGGATATCGGAGGCGGTTCGGTTGCGGTTATCGGTGAGGGCTTCGACGATGATGGCGATTCCGGCGGGGCCGTAGCCTTCGTAGCGGACTTCGACGTAGTCATCCGAGCCGTTTTGTCCGGCGGCTTTTTTGATGGCGCGTTCGATGGTGTCGCGGGGCATGTTGGATTGGCGGGCGGCGGCGCAGGCGGCGCGGAGGCGGGGGTTGGCGGCGGGGTCCGGCAGGCCTTGTTTGGCGGAGACGGTGATTTCGCGGATGAGTTTGGCGAATTGCCGGGCGCGGCGGATGTCCTGCGCGCCTTTGCGGTGCATGATGTTCTTGAACTGGGAATGTCCGGCCATGGTCTGCCTCGATGGGTTCGCTCGATGGGTTCGCTCGATGGGTTCGGTGTCGAGGGGGGCGGCATAGCAGGGGTGGGCGGGTTTGTCAGGGTGGGCGGGGACGCGATGGGATGGGGAAATGTGGCTCACCAGACGGAGCGTGGCGATCAGCGCCAGACCGATCTCATTTTGCGAGAATTGGCAGGATTGTCAGGATTTTTTTCACTCACGCGTTCGTGAGATTGGTAAATTATTGAAATTACGATTAATTCATGTCTGGCATGGTTTTTGCTTAAGTTTTTAGACGCACTTATTGAGGATCATTTATGAAACTTCGTTCTTATCTGTTTCGTGGGCTGGGATTTCTGGCTTTGTCGGTGGGCGGCATTGCCGTGGCCAACGCCGGGACCATGCCGACGATTTTTGGTGGTGTTTACACCAGTAAAACAAAGTTGCCCTTTACCTTGCTTGATCTTGGCACCGGCAATGGCTCCGGCAAGCAAACGGTCACCAGCCCGTTTACCGTCTCCGGTGAAACGATCAGTTTCGTTGGAAATTCGGGCGTCTATTCGGGCAGCAAAACCGGTATCGCGGCGTCGCCCTTTGGCACGAGCGACGAGAATTATCTGGTTGCGGAGCCAAAAGCGTTTCATGCGAACCCTTCGAATGTCACTATTACCTTTCAGTCGCCGCAGACGACGTTCGATCTGATCTGGGGCAGTGTGAGCAGCGACAATGTCCTGTCGTTCAAGACATCGGCTGGTCAGACCATCGATGGTCGGCAGATATTCGACGCGATTCCGCAACTGGATGGCAAGTCGTTGAATGCTTACGTCTCGATCGGGAGTCTGGCGCCGTTTACGACGGTCGTTGTGACCACCAAATCGCCGTTTGAATTCAACCCGAGCACTCCTGTTCCCGAACCCGGATCGCTTCTGCTGCTCGGCACCGGTTTGATGGGGCTGGGTCTGGTGCTTCGCAAGCGCAAGACGCGCGGCTGATTGCACTGAGCGGTCGGTAGCGCCGGGTGAGGCGGCGGTTGATCGCCGCACCACCCGGCGGCCGGGCCGGGTTACGCATGTGATTTGTGCTGCGAATCACATGCACGGTGACGCGTTGCTGGCCTTTGCTGCGGCACGGCTGCCGAGGTCGCTGAACCGGAGTTTGGCGTCTTCCAGTTTGCGGTTCAGGACGGAGAGATAGGCGATGGGGTAGGTGGCGCACGATAGCGGCGTATTGCGCTTCGCTTTTCCGCCCTACGATTTTTTACCGTGCAGGTAGTTTTGGCAAGACGGCTGGGCGTGGGCGTATCAGGCCGAAAGGTTGGGGCGGCGACGTGGTGGGGTGCTCAAGTGCACCCCACCCTACGCGTGCTTCGCCACTTTGCCTTAACCTTGCTGAGAAGCGGTTGATCCATGCCAATTTTTATATTTTCTTCCCGAACCACAGTGACATCGATCGTTTCGACCAAGGAGTTTCTATTGGCTCACAAAATCTGTAAATCTCCGGTCCTTTGGGGTTCCGGTTTCAAAAAATCCCAACATCTCGTTCGCCTCACTCATCCCCTCATTACGTAGCCGGCATGGAATTGCCGAATATGCCGCTGCTGCGCAGCATTTCCGTGAACCGCCGCATCAGAGGCAGTAGCCGGTGCTTCGGCATGTTCGGGATCAATTCATAGAGCATGCACCCCTGACGGAACAACGAGTGTGAGCGGGTCTTCGATGTGTTGGACTTGAGTAGTCGATCCATTCCCAGGCTCTCGCCCGCCGTCCCGAGCATGGTCAGCAGCGCCATCGCAAACGCGCTGATCAGCAGCAGCCGATCGCGCCGCTCTGGTTCGGCGATGCGGATCTCAGCCATCCCCATCCCAAAACGCAAATCCTTGACGTCCCTGAAGCTGGGTTCGATCGTCCAGCGCCGGGAATATTGCTTGATCAATGTCCCTGCAGACGCCACGGCGTCACTGCTCGCCAGGCACCACGGCTCCTTCATGTCACGCGCATGTACGCACACCACGGCACCGACCTGATAGGCGTGCGAGGCGGTGACGCGCGCACCACGCAGTTTGCGCGCCCGGCCTGATTTGCCGACCCAGTCCGCCGCGGTTCGCGTCTCGCCTGCGGCATCGGTGACATGGATGTTGCCACGAAAGCGAATGACATAGGCAAAGCCAAGCTCCGCAAGATACGCGAACAGCTTGTGGTCACCGAAGCCGCGGTCGGCGAGGATGGTCACCCGGCAGCCGGGCGGGACAACCTCCGACAGGCGGCGCAGGCAAGTATCCTCGATGGCGTTGCGCTGATCTTTCAGCTCATCTTTCCACATCGACAGCCACAACAGAGGCATTGCCCGGCCATGGCTGCTCACCAGGTTGAGCGCCAACGTTGCCTGATCGTCGCCGTCGAAATCCGTCCAGTCCATGGCAACGACGATGTCGGTCTGCGAACCCACCAAATGCGGTACCCAACGGGCGAAGCTTTCCCAGACGTCGATACTCTCGTTACTGAGCATGCGATCAACCTGCTTGATCGCGTGCTTGGTCACCAGCCCGCGCGCCTGTGCCAACGCCTGACCGATCATCGCGACGGCGAGCGACGCGCCGGTCATCACGCCCAGTGTCGCAGCAGACAGGGAGTCAACGCGTTTGGCGTGGAGATCGTGGGCATACAACTCGTCAATGAATGCGCGGATGTCCTTCAACCGCCCACCGTCACGCTTTTTCGATGCTGCAATTCCCATGATCCACCCTCATCCATGCATTCCAACGCTTGGTAGAGAATCGCAGCGAATCGGCGCAAGACCTACGCTTATGGAAAATAAGGGGAGTCGTGAGCTCGTTCGCCCGTTTGTATTCGATAGAGTCTTCATCCGACCATTTTTCGCATTCGAGAAGAATAAGATCTTCTGAGTTCTCCGCAGCGAATCTCGGGGCGTCTGTTGCTATTCCTACAATTTTTTTCAGATCAGGAAATTTATTTTTAGCGCTGCCGCAAGCTATTTTTAGTAAATTTTGACGAAAAGTTCTGTAGATATCATAATTCGAAATTCTTAATTTTCTAATCTGAAGAAAAACATAGCCTTTGGTTCTATCGAATGAAGTCATAAAGATCATTTTTCGTTGGATACTGTCCTCATCAAGTTCTTCATAAGGAAACGAATTAATAGCTTCGGCTATCCCGTTTGCTAGAGCGCGACGGGCCAAACGTCCCTCCTTAGCCATCTCTTGAACGGCGCTTGGTCCAAACGGAGTTGTATTACCTAATGCGGTCCCGTCCAGTATGTGTCTGCTGGTCTTTTGAATCAATCTATCCCAAAGATACGATATTTTATTGGCTTCATTCCGCTCACGATATTGCGCGGACGCTGCAAAACGTTTCCACTCTCCCTCACCAATTACCAAGAAATTACAGCTATTTTTCTGTGGGCCGATGCGATATTTCTCGGCCTTATCATCAAAATTCAGGAAGTAGTGAGCAAGTAAATCTTCTTCTCCAGCGTACACTAGACCATCATATTTTTTGATTACACGCTCTTTTTCAACAAAATACTCTGTTAGATCTTTTATCGTATCCAATTCTTTCAGTATGATTTCAAGATTGTGACTATCTAATACATGAGTAGGATCATCTTTATTAAGTGATATCATAAATGGGAGCTGTAAAGGTAATTTTACATCACCGTATCCGATAGCCATACTGCCATATACGTTTTCAGTTGAAAATCCTTCGCAGGCTTCTTTTGCGCCGTGTGCGATAATTATCTGAAATATATTAATTTTAGAACGATCGTTAGGCAATGATATATGATTTTTGCACTTTGGATCAGAAAAAATAGGTCTGCCGCTTGTGATGTGCCGCTTTGCGCCTCTTGCTGTATTTATCTGATCGGTTATTACTTTTTTGTGCCAACGCGTCCATGCAAGTTCAAGATCGTCAGTATCGTTGGATATGCGGACCTCACGATCAAAAAATAAGAAAATATTCTCGTCTGAGATGGCTATCAAGTCGCACATTTCAGTTCCAGGGCTGCGGAACGGATTTGCATAACTCCATAAGCGGAGGAACGTTCGGTCGCAAAGCTGAGCAAGTAGACGCTCAGTAGCCGTCACACCCAAAGATTTTGAGATCACTTCCAACCGTCCAATAAAATATAAAATGCACGAGCATTCACCAAGCACTCTCTAACTGAACTCTTGAAACGAATCAAGAACGGACATGGAGTATTCGATCCAGCCTAAAGCGTCACGAAGTAAATGCTATGTCAACGGTCTTGGAATGATGCAGTTTTAGTTTCACGACCGCTTTTCGGGCCGCTCTTAATGATCAAAGTTTTTTTTGCTTCTTTTTTGTTCACAAAAAAGAAGATTCTTCTACCTGACCTGACCTAACCTTACTTCCCTGCGATCGCCCGGATTGCCTGAGCGAGGTGGGGGGCGGTGGATTGGAGGGCGTAGTTGGTGGCGACGCGGGTTCGGGCGGCGGTGCTCATGGTTTGGCGGAGGGTGGGGGTGTCGCGGAGTTGGCGGAGTCGGGTGAGCCAGTCGGTGTCGGTGGTGGCGAGGAAGCCTGTGGTGCCGTCGTCGATGATGGTGGTGTTGGCGCCGACGGGGCTGCCGATGGTGGGGCGTCCGCAGGCCATATACTGGATGAGTTTGTAGCCGGATTTGCCGCGGGTCCAGGCGTCATCCGGGAGGGGCATGATGCCGACGTCCATTTCCGCGATGGTGGCGGCTTCGGTGGTTTCGCTCCACGGGAGGTGGCGGCAGGGGATGCCGGGGATGGTGAAGTTGGGGGCGCCGATGATGAGGAGTTCGGTGGGGGATTCGCGGGCGAGGGTTTGGAGGGTGGGGGTGAGGCGGGTGAGGTAGGGGGCGGTGACCGGGGTTCCGATCCAGCCGATGGTGAAGGTGGGGTGGGGTGGGCGCGGGGTGATCGGGTAGTGGGCGAGGTCGACCACGGTGGGGAGGAGGAGGGTGTTGCGGGCGCCGTTGCGGATGGCCCAGTCGCGCAGGGTCTGGTTGGCGACGATGGTGAGGGCGGCGCGGCGAAGGAGGGCGGGGAATTTGTTGCCGAGGGTGGCGCGGAGGAGGCGGTTGCGGAGGGTTCCGCCGGGTTCGTTGCCGTAGCGGAGGAACCAGGCGTCGTCGAAATCGAGGATGAATTTGCGGTCGGCGCCGAGGAGGGTGCGTTCGAAGGCGGCGGGGAGGAAGGGGAGGAGTTCCTTTTCGATCCAGACGATGTCGTGTTCGCGGATGGCGCGGTGGAGTGCGGGGGCGCGGGCGTAGGCGGCGAGGATGGCGGGGAGGCGCGAGCGGTTTTCGTAGAGGGCGGTGACGTAATCGTTGGAGAGGAAGGGGCGCGGGGTGCAGGCGATGCCGTAGGTGGCGAGGGGGGCGGCGTATTGCAGGAGGCGGAGGCGGCTGCTGGCCCCGAGGCGGGCGTAGCGGGTGGCCATGAGGACGCGGATGGTGTCGGCGTGGATGGGGTGGGCGTCGTCGCGCGAGGCGGTGCCGGGCGGGGCGGTGCCGATTCGGTCGAGGTGGACGCTGATCGACATGCTGCGCGGTGGTGCCCTTGGTTCAGATCGTCGTTTCCGATGTATCGAGCAAAAGCGCAAGGCGGGCGGATTTCAAGGGGGGTGGGCTAGATTGTGTCGGGTGCCGGGGGTGTGGAGGGGGTGGACGTGTCGGGTTTGGGTGGGGCGGAGGTGAGGATGAGCCAGCCGGCGCCGATCAGCATGGCGCTGACCATGACGAAGGGCGCGCCGGGGAGACGCCAGGCGGTGTGGCGGCTGAAGAGGTCGAACACGAAGGCGCCGGTGAGGGGGGCGGCGATGGCGGTGAGGCCTTCGATCGAGGAGAGGGCACCGGCCATGCGGCCTTGCTGGTCGGGTGGGAGGGCGCGCGAGATCATGCTGCGGATGGCGGGGTTGGCGATCGAGCCGAGGGAGGTGAAGGCGACGCCGATGAAGAGGAAGGCGGGTGTGGGGGCGAAGCCGAACAGGAGGTAGCCGATGGCGCTGGAGGTGAAGCCGATGAGGGCGGCACCGCGTTCGCCGAACCAGGCGACGGCGCGTTTCACCAGAGTGAATTGCACGATGGTCGAGCTGACGCCGACGGCGGCGAAGAGGAGGCCGTTTTGCTGGGGGCCCCAGTTGAAGCGGAGTTCGGTGAAGAGGACGAGGACGGCCTGGAGGGCACCGAGGCCGAACCAGCGGACGCTCCAGGCGGCGGCGAGGCGCCAGAGGCGGGGGACGGTGGTGAGCAGGCGCATGGCACCGAGCGGGGTGGCTTCGCGCAGGCGGAGCGGGCGGCGGCGTTCGACGGGGAGGGATTCGGGCAGGACGAAGATGCCGTAGGTGACGTTGAGGGCGACGAGGCCGGCGGCGACGAGGAAGGGGAGGCGCAGGTCGATCGCGCCGAGGAAGCCGCCGAGCATGGGGCCGGCCATGAAGCCGAGGCCGAAGGCGGCGCCGATCAGGCCGAAGCGCTGGGCGCGTTTTTCGGGCGGGGTGATGTCGGCGATGTAGGCGCTGGCGGCGGAGACGTTGCCGGCGGTGGCGCCGGCGAGGAAGCGGCCGATGAAGAGCCAGCCGATGGTGGGGGCGAAGGCGAGGAGGATGTAGTTGGCGGCACTTCCGGACAGGGAGATGAGGATGAGGCGGCGGCGGCCGTAGCGGTCGCTGAGCTGGCCGAGGATGGGGGCGGCGAAGAACTGGGTTGCGGCGAAGGTCATGCTGAGGACACCGACCCAGAGGGCGGCGTGGGAGGCGGGGACGTGGGCGAGTTTCTGGACCAGTTCGGGCAGGATGGGCGCGATCAGGCCGAAGCCGAGCGAGTCGATGACCAGGACGGCGAAGATGAACCCCATGGCGGGGGGATGCCCGGTTTCGGGGCGGGAGTCACGAGGGGGTCGGGAGGTGGGGCTGAAACAAGGCGGGCGTGCTTCAATTCTGCCGCAGGGCGCGGGCAGGAGGGATGGGCGGTTGTTTTGTGACGATGGGCCGCCCCATATGGGGTGGATGGGGGACCAGACATGCGTATTTCGCGGCCAAGGCCGGTAACGGACGGGCCTGTGAGTGTTTCGCCCGCGGAGACGCCGGGGTTGCGCGGACTGCTTTCGCTGGCGGTGGCGGTGGTGGTGGTGGGCGCGCTGTATTTCGCGCGCGAGGTGTTGATCCCCATTACTCTGGCGGTG
This sequence comes from Acidiphilium acidophilum, assembly GCF_033842475.1. NCBI lineage: Bacteria > Pseudomonadati > Pseudomonadota > Alphaproteobacteria > Acetobacterales > Acidocellaceae > Acidiphilium > Acidiphilium acidophilum. The sequence continues at coordinate 376,812 of NZ_JAWXYB010000018.1, forward strand.
TTGCTGAGTTTTCTGGTGGCGCCGATCGCGGCGTTTCTGCGGCGATGGCATTTCGGGCGGAGCGGTTCGGTGGTGGTGGCGATGCTGCTGCCGCTGGTGGTGCTGATGGGGCTGGGGGCGGTGATCGGTACCCAGGTGAGCGCGCTGGTGCAGGAGGTGCCGGAGGAGCAGACGGTGATCGTGCACAAGATCGACACAATCCGGGATGCGACGATCGGCAATTTGGACAGTTTCGTGAAGCAGGCGGGCAAGGAGTTGCAGCGCGCGGCGGCCCCGAAGGCGCCAAGCGCGCCGGTGGCGGGTGCGCCGAAGCCGCCGGAACGGGTTTCGGTGGTGCCGCCGCCGGTTTCGCCGACCGATGTGGCGAAGGGGATTATCGGGCCGGTGCTGGGGCCGCTGGCGGCCATGGTGATCGTGTTTACGGTGGCGACGTTCATTTTGTTGTATCGGGAGGATCTGCGGGACCGGATGATCCGGTTGTTCGGGTCGAACGATCTGCACCGGACGACCACGGCGATCGATGATGCGGCGGATCGGCTGAGTCGGTATTTTCTGACCAAGTTTCTGATCAATGCCGCCTTCGGGGTGATCGTGGGCGTGGGGCTTGCGCTTATCGGGGTGCCGGGGGCGATTTTGTGGGGGGTGCTGACGGCGCTGGCGCGGTTCATTCCGTATGTCGGCAGTTTTATTGCGGCGGTGCCGCCGTTGCTGCTGGCGGCGGCGATCGAGCCGGGGTGGGGGATGGTGATCGCGGTGCTCATTCTGTTCGGGGTGGGCGAGACGGTGACCGGGCAGGTGGTCGAGCCGATGATGTATGGGCGGACCACCGGGTTGTCGCCGGTTTCGGTGATCGTGGCGGCGATTTTCTGGGGGTGGCTGTGGGGGCCGATCGGGCTGCTGGTGTCGACGCCGCTGACGCTGCTGTTCGTGGTGCTGGGGCGGCATGTGGAGCGGCTGGAGTTTCTCGATGTGCTGCTGGGCGACCGGCCGGCGCTGACGCCGGTGGAGACTTTGTATCAGCGGGCGCTGGCGGGGGACCCGGACGAGGCGCTGGATCAGGCCGAGGCGGTGCTGCGGGATCATACGCTGGTGGAATATTACGACGAGGTGGTGCTGCCGGCGCTGCGGCTGGCGGCGGGGGATGCGACGCGGGGGGCGTTGTATCCGGGACAGTTGGAGCGGATTACCGAGACGGTCGAGGAATTGCTGGCCGGGCTTGCGGGGCATCGGGACCGGGAGGATGAGACTGGGCCGACGGTTGGGCTGCCGGCGCGGGAGGATTGGGCCGCGGTGTGGCAGGGCGATGCGCCGGTGCTGTGCATTGCGGGGCGCGGGCCGCTGGATCGGCAGGGGTGCGATATCGTGGCGCAATTGCTGGGGCGGCACGGAGTCGGGGTGCGGGTGGTCGGGCATGAGGCGGCGGCGCGGACGCATATTGCGAGCCTCGATACCGACGGGGTGGCGATGATCGTGCTGTGCTACCTCGATATCGCGGCGGCACCTTCGAGCCTGCGGTATCTGGCGCAGCGGGTGCGGGGGTTGCGGCCGGATGTGAAGGTGGCGGCGGGGTTCTGGACCACCAAGGAGGATTACGAGCGCTACAGCGATTTTCAGGCGGCGATCGGGGCCAGGTTTTACCCGACGTCGCTGCGCGAGGCGGTGGATCAGGTGCTGGGCGAGGCGGTGGCGACGGCGGCGCGCGGCCGGGTGGTTTCAGCCGATCATGAACCAGAGGCGGAAGAGCATGTTTTCAAGCTCGGTCTGCCGCTTCAGCCCGGGGCAGCGTAGGGCGCGCGAGCGGGGGGCGACGCCGCCGCGCAGACCATCGCCGATGCGGGCGATGTCGGCGCGGGCCTGATCGGTGAGGTATTCGGTGTGGGCGGCGAGCTGGGTGACGTGGCGGCGCATCATGGTCATGAAGATGCCGGGGCCGCGCCGGAGGGCGGCGACCGCGCGGGCGAGGGTGGAGGGCGGCGAGCCGATCAGGTTGGCGCGGTGCTGGCGGTAGAGCACGACGGGCTTGGGGTCGATCACGACGAGGCCGCCGCAGGCGGTGATCACGATGTAGCTCCACCAGTCGTGCACCGTGCCGGGCGGGCCGGGGATGCGGGCGACCAGATCGGCGGCGGCGCGGTTCATGACCATGGTGTTGCCGTGGACGATGTTCTGGGTGAGGCTCGCGGGGAAACCGGGTTTGTCGCCGGGGAGGATCGAGAGATTGTGGCCCTGCAGGTGTTCGTCGACCAGATATTGGCGGGCGCAGTAGAGCATGGCCTGGTTGCCGGCGGCTTTGAGGGCATCGCGGGCGCGGGCGAGCTTGTCGGGCAGCCAGACATCGTCCTGATCGGCGAAGGCGACGGCATCGGCGTCGGCGGCTTCGGGGAGCAGCGAGAGGAAGCTCTGGGCGGCGCCGAGATGGGTGCCGGAACTGGCGGTTTCGCGGCAGCGGTGATCGCCGATCCGGGCGGCGAAGGCGGCCATGATGCTGCGGGTGTCGTCGGTCGAGCCGTCGTCGCGCCAGACGATGCGCCAGGCATCGTCGGTCTGGCGTTCGAAGCTTTCCAACTGCTCGGGCAGGAAACGGGCGCCGTTGTAGGTGGAAAGCAGGATCGCGATCATGGCGAGGCGTCGGCTGACAGCATCGCGGTGACGATGCGGGTGGTGGCGTCGCGCCAGTCGGGCAGGCGGAGGCCGAACGTGTTCGCAAGTTTGGTGTTGTCGAGCCGGGAGTCGGCGGGGCGGCGGACCGGGGTGGGCCAGTCGGCGGTGGTGATGGCGGTGACGGTGGGGCGGGATTCGCCCAAGGGAGCGGCGATGTCGAAAATGGCTTCGGCGAAGCCGTGCCACGTGGTGTCGCCCGCGTTGGTGGCGTGGAAAATGCCCTGATAGGCGGGCTGCCAGCCAGTGGTGCGGATTTTCGTGGCGATGGCGAGGAGGACGCCGGCGAGATCCTCGGCGGCGGTGGGGGTGCCGCGCTGGTCGCCCACCACGCGGAGCGCATTGGTTTTGCGCGAGGCGTTGATCATGGTGCGGGCGAAGTTTTTGCCGCGGGCGGAGAATACCCACGCGGTGCGCAGGATCATGGCCTCCGCACCCGAGGCGAGGACCGCGCGCTCGCCCGCCTCCTTGCTCGCGCCATAGACGCCGAGCGGGGCGACGGGATCGGATTCCAGATAGGGGCTGCCCTTGGCGCCATCGAACACGTAATCGGTCGAGACGTGGAGCAGCGGTACCCCGGCATCGCGGCAGAGACGGGCGAGCTGGGCCGGACCGTCGCAGTTGGCGCGCCATGCTTCGGCCTCGTGCTGCTCGGCGGCATCCACCGCCGTCCACGCCGCCGCGTTGATCACCAGCGAGGGGGCGGTTTCGGCGAAACAATGCGCGATGGTTTCGGGGCGCTCGAAATCGAAATCCGGGCGGCTGACCGCGCGATAGGGGAGGGAGGCCTGCGCCGCCAGAGCCATGCCGAGCTGGCCGGTTGCGCCCGTGATGAGGATCGGGCGGTCGGTCATCACATCGCGAACCACGGCTCGCACGCGGCCAGACGCGGCATGATCACATCCTTGTCCGACAGCACGGCCTGATCGGGGGCGACCGGCCAGGGCAGGGCAAGATCGGGGTCGTTCCAGATCACGCCACGCTCGGAGGCCTTGTCGTAGCCGACGGTGACTTTGTAGATCACCTCGGTATCGGGCTCCAGCGTGCAGAACCCGTGCAGGAAGCCGCCCGGAATCCAGAGCTGTCTGCCGTTGGCCGCCGACAATTCGACCGCGACGAACCTGCCATAGTCGGGTGAGCCCTTGCGGATGTCCACCGCGACATCCCAGATCGATCCGCGCACGCACCGCACCAGCTTGCCCTGCACGAACGGGGCGATCTGGCAATGCAGGCCCCGGATCGTGCCGGTCTGGGCGGAATAGGAATGGTTGTCCTGAACGAAATGCTCGGTGAAGCCGAGCGCCGCCAGCTTCGCGCTGTTCCAGCTTTCGCTGAACCAGCCCCGGGAATCGCCGAACCGGGGCGGCGAGATCACCAGAACCTCCGCAATCGCCTGTGCCTCGATCATGCGTGCAACCCATCCGCCAGCTCGACCAGCACGCGGCCCAGTTCGGTTTTTCCCAGCTTCACCGCCCGCCCCCTCAATGTTGCCGCATCGATGAATCCCATGCGAAACGCCACCTCCTCCGGACAGCCGACCAGATTGCCCTGACGCTGCTGGATTGTCTGCACGAATAACGCCGCCTGCAACAGGGAATCCGGCGTCCCGGCATCGAGCCACGCCGTGCCGCGCCCGAGCCTTTCGACATGCAGCGACCCGTCTTCGAGATAAAGCCGGTTCAGATCAGTGATTTCCAGCTCGCCACGCGGCGACGGCCTGATCGCATGGGCAAACCGGGTAACCCGATCGTCATAAAAATATAACCCGGTGACCGCCCAGTTCGAGGACGGCACCGCCGGCTTCTCGACAATCTCGACCGCACGACCCTCATGATCGAAACTCACCACACCATACCGCTCGGGATCGCGCACCTGATAGGCAAACACCGTCGCCCCCTCCGGCCGGCACGCCGCCGCCCGCAACGATACCGACAAATGATCGGCATGAATCAGATTATCGCCCAGCGCCAAGGCACACGCCTGCCCCCCCAGCCACTCCTCGCCGATCAGAAACGCCTGCGCCAACCCGTCGGGCGACGCCTGCTCCGCATACGTCATCGAAATCCCGAACTGCGACCCATCCCCAAGCAACCGCTGGAACTGCGGCAGATCCGCCGGAGTCGAAATCAACAACACATCCCGTATCCCCGCCAATAACAACGTCGATAACGGATAATACACCATCGGCTTGTCATAAACCGGCAATAACTGCTTGGACGTCGCCTGCGTCGTCGGATGCAACCGCGTCCCCGACCCCCCCGCCAGGATAATGCCCTTGGTAATCATGGCGTGAGGGGTGTGCCGGTTGCCGGGAAGGCCGGGGCGTTGCCCCGGACCCCACCAGGAGGCGCCGCCTCCTGGACCTCCGCTAAGGGCTTAGCCCTTAGAACCCGGAGTTTCAGGATGGGGGTGGGCGCGGCACGGGATGGTTCGCGGCCATGGCCTCGACAGCCCACCCCCATCCTGAAACTGATGGATTCCAAAGGCTCAGCCTTTGGCGGGGTTCCAAGGGGCAGCGCCCATTGGTGGGGCGCGGGGCGAAGCCCCGGCCTTTGCGGCACCGGCACCCCCCTCATGCCGCGGTTCCCAGGCGTTGGCCGGCGTAGCGGGCGGTGCGGATGGGGTGCCACCACGCGGTGTTGGCGAGGTACCATTGGATGGTGCGGGCGATGCCGGATTCGAAATTGTGGGTGGCGTGCCAGTGGAGGGCGGATTCGGAGGTGGTGGGGTCGATTTCGTAGCGGAAATCGTGGCCGGGGCGGTCGGTGACGAAGCGGATGAGGCGGGTGCGGGGGCCGGCGGGGTCGGGGTGTTGCTGGTCGAGGAGGTTGCAGATGGTGGTGACGACGTCGAGGTTGGTGCGGGGTTGGCGGGCGCCGATGGCGTAGGTGGCGCCGGGGGTGCCGTTGAGGGCGATGAGGGCGAGGGCTTCGGCGTGATCGTCGACGTAGAGCCAGTCGCGCATGTTCGAGCCGTCGCCGTAGACGGGGAGGGGTTTGCCGTCGAGGGCGTTGAGCAGGATGAGGGGGATGAGTTTTTCGGGGAACTGCCACGGGCCGTAATTGTTGGTGGTGTTGGAGACGATGGTGGGCAGGCCGTAGGTGTGGTGCCAGGCGCGTACCAGATGGTCGGAGGCGGCTTTGCTGGCGGAGTAGGGGCTGCGGGGGTCGTAGGGGGTGGTTTCGGTGAAGGGCGGGTCGTTGGCTTCGAGGGCGCCGAAGACTTCATCGGTTGAGATATGGTGGAAGCGGAAGGCGGATTTACGGGGTTCGGGCAGGGCGGCCCAGTAGGTGCGGGCGGCTTCCAGCAGGATGAAGGTGCCGGTGATGTTGGTGTTGATGAAGTCGGCGGGTCCGTCGATCGAGCGATCGACGTGGGATTCGGCGGCGAGGTGCATGATGAGGTCGGGCTGGTGGGTGGCCAGGGCGCTGCGCATGGCTTCGGCGTCGGTGATGTCGGCGCGGATGAGGGTGTGGCGCGGGTCGGAGCGGGCTTGATCGAGCGCGGCTTCGGAGGCGGCGTAGGTCATTTTGTCGATGTTGACGACGGTGTGGTCGGTCGTGGCGATGATGTGCCGGATCACTGCCGAACCGATGAAGCCGCAGCCTCCGGTGATCATGATATTCATGCCGAACCCCAGTTGTTCTGGTCTGTTGAGTCGTTTTGTCGTTGCAGCCGCAGGTGGAAGCCTTACGGCATATTAAGCAGGCCTCATCGAATTGTGCAACGCAGTGTCGAATTTTGCGACACCGAACCGATCGGCCAGGGTTTGGTGATCGGCGGTCTGGCGGGCGCGGGCGGTGGCGTCGAGGTCGAGGCGTTCGGCGGCGAGGGTGTGGATCAGGGCGATTTCGTCGAGGTGGCGTTCCGGGGCGAGGGAGGCGGTGATGCCGCGTTCGTGGCGGCGGTGGTGGTTGAGGGGTTCGGCGACCCAGGCGACGCTGCCGGGCTGGGTGGTGAGGATTTCGAGGTAGACCCGCCAGTCGCCGGCCAGTTTGAACTGGTCGAGTTCGGTGCCGAGCCGGTCGAGCGCGGCGAGCAGGGCGGTGCGGCGGAACAGCACGGCGCTGACGTTGAGGATGAGGTTGCGGGTGGCGAGGAAGTTTGTCGCGAAGTCGCGGCCCGGCATGGTGAAGGACTGGCCGAGGGCGGGCGCGCCGGATTCGGCGTAGTAGCGCTGATAGTCGGCCATCAGGGTTTTGCCGGTGGCATCGATGGCGCGGGAATCGGCGATGGCCATGAGCGTGTCCGGGGTGTGGGCGATGGCGTCCGCGAGGCGTGCGAGCAGGCGGGGGTCGGCCTGATCGTCGGCTTCGGCGATCCAGACGTAATCGCCCTGGGCGAGGTGGGCGGCGCGGCGCCATTGGGCGAAGACCGAGCCGTTATTGGTCGGGTTGCGGTGCAGGGCGAGGTGGCGTTGCCAGTCGGAGGCGAGGCGGAGGGCTTCGGCGACCGATCCGTCGGTCGAGCCATCGTCGAGCAGGAGGGTTTCGGTGAGGGGGTAGGTCTGGCCGAACACGGTGGCGAGGCGGTCGGCGAGGTAGTCGCGGTAGTTGAAGCTGAGAATGGCGGCGGAGATGCGGAGCAGGGCAGGGTGGGCCAAAGTGAGGAGGTTGGCGGTGTAGGCGGGGAAATCGAACCGGCGTTCGGCGATCGCGGCGATGCGGGGGCGGTCGGATTCCAAAGTGGTGTGGTCGAGGCGCTGGGTGATGGCGTGGGCGAAGCCAGTGATGTCGCCCATCGGGACGACGCTGCCGGTGGCGGTTTCGCGCAGGAGGTCGGGGATGCCGCCGGTGCCCTCGAAGGCGATGCTGGGGATGCCGGTGGCCATGGCTTCGATGACGGTGGTGGGCAGCGGGTCTTCGCGCGAGGTGAGGGCGTAGAGGTCGGCGCCGGCGTAGCCCATATTTAGCAGTGCCTCGAATAAACCACATAATATCAGCATCTTACACTCTTAAAAAAATCCGAGTGGCACTACAAACATATCCAAAGGGGATCAGACGGTGAGTTTCTGGATCCCTCTTGGCGAGGCATTGAGTGCCAACGCATCATAAATCCGGCGCAAGGCTGGTTCGGCGACTGTGGCCTTGCGGACATGCAGGGTGCGACCGTCGCGCTGCTGGAAGGTTGCGGTGATCCGTTGCTGCACCGAGATGATTTCGCGCAATCGGGTCCATGACAGGGGCTCCCCTGCCGCTTTCAGTTTATGCCGGATTGCCTGGACCAGTTGATAGGCCAGCACGGTGATGAACAGATGCCCTTCGGTGCGGTCCGCTTTGTGATGGAACACCGGTCGGAGGCCGAGTTCCGATTTGAGACCGCGGAACACCGCCTCCAGATCGGTCAACATGGTGTAGGTGTGCCACAAGGTGGCGGCGTCCCAGGTGGTTTCATTGCTGCGCAGACAATAGACCCCGGGATGTGTCAGCATTGAACCCTCGAGTGGAACCTTGACCCAGGTGATCGACGCGGCCTTGGTTCCGGTCTCATCGGGAGTCACGATGATCTCGTAGTGTTGCCCGATGCCGCTGCTCTTCTCTATCAATCGGCCGATGCGTCGCTGGATATCAGCCAGGTTTTTCTGTCCGTGGGGTTTTGCCAGTCCGTCGACGAGCGTGGTGAGACCGGCCTCGAACCGGGTGATGAACCGATCAGTGATTGCGGTCTCCTTGGTCTTGCGCCCCTCGGAATGGCAATAGAGCCGAACCTCCGTGCCATCCTCGCTCAGCACACGTTGCAATTGGACCGTCTCGTTCGACGCGGTCAGCGTGCTGATCGCCTGATCCGGATCGAACTGGCGGGTGCGTTCGCGGCTGACCACCAGGTAACGGTATCCGTGTTTTATGAGCCAAGCGACGTTGGCTGCGGTCGCGATGCCGGCATCCATGATGACCAGCGCCCCCTTGGGAGCGGTGAGGCCGTCGAGCATCTCCTCAAGGGTCGTGGCTTCACCGACATTGCCGGCGAACATCTTTGAGCGGCGCACGAAGCCGCTGCCATCGAGGACCAGGCCGAGGGTAACCAGAGGGCAGTCGGTTCGCTTCTCCTTTGATCGACCGCGAGCAGCCTTGGCGTTACCGCTGGCGGTACCTTCGAAATACGTGTTGGTCAGATCGTAGAGGGTGACGGTAACCGGCAGTCCAAACAAATCCTGGATCCGGCTGAACAGTGCGGTCTCGATCTTGTCACGGTGTCGCACAAGAAGGTCGGAGGTCCGATACAGACGGATCAACGGCATGGCTTCGAAGTCCACGTCCAGCAGTTCGCCGAGGGCACTGCGCTCGCGCAGCCAGCGCCAGGTTGCGAGTTCGCTGCCCGGCGCTGCCATGCGACCTATGAGGCTGCCGACCACCGCGGCTCGCTGGACACCATTGAAATCGAGATCGCGGAGAATCTGATCGATTCCCAACCAGTTCATCGCTGCAAGGCCGACCGCTTCGACCCCGACCGACCGGGGCCGGATGAGTTGCAGCGAGGCGATGTCGACCTCGGCGTAAACTGCAGATGGCGCGGCAGGTGATGGGAATAAGGATGCCTGAACGGCGGTCGACGGGGTCGGTGGAGCTTGGTGTCCAGCATCCGATCGGGCTGCCCCTGGCTGGGCCGCAATAAGACGGGCGGCATATCGTTGAGCCAAGGTCTCGATGATCTCGGGTTCTGCGAGCATACCGACCTGTCCGGCAAGCAAGGCGTCTATCCTGGCGCACAGGGCCTGCCAGTCGCTCTGTGGCAGGTCGAACTGGCGGCCAAGGTTGAGCAGGGTGATCTGGCGGACCTGCTTACCGATGCGCTCGGAGGCGACGAGGCGATAGGTGAAGTATGTTTCGTTATCGGACTTATTCCGGGTTTTTGTTTTGCGGATAAACATTGCCGAGACATGAGGCTGGTGCCGTGGGGGGTCAAGGGATCATCAATAATATTATGGCACTACAAATAAAAGCAAAACATAAAGTATACAATATCAATATGTTATGCGCTTTGGTTGCAAATTATGATCGTTTTAGTGCTAAAGATGGGGTAGGCGGTGGCGACGTGATCGTCGAAGGCGAGGAGGTGGAAGCGCCCGGTGGCGGTGGCGGTGGCGATTTCGAGGCTGAGGTAATCCCTGATCCAGAGATGGGCTTCGCCGATCCAGTAGAAATGCACGTCCGCGCGTGTTGCGGCGATCAGGCGGAAGACCTGCAGGAAGAGGTCGAAGCCTTTGCGCAGATCGGCGAAGCCGACGCCGAGGACCACGAAATCGTGGGGTTGCAGGCCGTGGCGGGTGCGGAAGGCGGCGCGGGCGGCGTTGGAGAAGCGGACGTTCTGGTAATTGCCTTGCGGCAGGATGTGGGTGTGGGGCGGGGTGAGGTCGAGCGCGGTGCAGAGGGCGTCGCGCACGAAGGGTGAGGAGAACACGACGGCGCGGGCGGCGGCCATGGCCTGCCGGGTGACGCCGCGGAGCGAGCGTTCCTGGATCAGCCGGGGCATTTCGTGGATCAGCAGGGTCGAGGCGATGCCGACATCGGCGAGGAGGCGGCAGACCCGGGCCGAGGCGGCGCTGTTGACGATGGCGGTGGTGATGCCCTGCGCGCGGTAGCGACCGATATGGGCCATGAGCGCGCCTTCATCGGGGGCGAGATCGACGAGGCCTTCGGTCTGGTAGGAGGCGATCAGTTCGCCGCCGCCGAGCAGCAGGATGCGGGGCGCGATGCCGTGATGGCGGCGCAGGGTGCGGGCGAGGTGGAGCAGGAGGAGCTGGGCGCCGTGGGTGAGGGCGTCGTGCCCGACCAGGAGGAGGTTGCGCGCGGTATCGGCGGTGTGGATGCCGCAGGCGGCGCGGCCGGTGGCGTTGAGGAAGGCGGCGCCGAAATGAAGGTCGGGTTCGAGGTAGGCGCCTTCGGCCCATTCGTTCCAGGCGTTGATGCAGACCAGCGGCGTGCCGAAGACCGGCGTGCGGACGGCGCGGTCGATCAGGGTGGCGAGCCAGGTCTGGTAGGCGGCGGGGGTGGCGTCCTGCAGGATGACGCCGTTGCGGCCTTCGCGCCGGGCATCGTTGTCCCAGCCGGGGACGGCGGTGCGGATCAGCGGGTAGGCGGGATCGGGGGCGGCGAGGGAGGCGGTGACGATATCATTGTAGCGGTAGACGTCGCTTGCGAATTCGGGGTCGAACCGGTCGAGGCTGGCGTTGATCATGGGGGCGCCGACCACGAGTTTGTGGGGCGGGAATTCCACCGCGCCGTCGAGCCCGTGGGGGGCGGGGTCGTTGTCGTGGAAGCTCTGGGCCATGAAGATGAGGGGGGTTTCGCCGTGGCGTTCGGCGAACAGGGCGCGCCAGCGGGCGATGGTGGCCGGGCCGTCCGGGATCAGGGCGGCGCGGTAGATCATCAGCAGGGGGCGGCCTTCGAGGCGGATGTAGCGCGGGTCGGCGAAATGGCGGGCGAAATCGTCGATCAGGGCGGCGTCGTCCTCCGCTTCGTAATCCTGGGCGAGGAGGATTTCGCGTTCCAGCCCGTCCCAGCGGCGGGTCCAGTTTTCGTTGGCCCACATCAGGCAGAAGCGTGTGTCGAGGGAGGGGTCCGACAGGAGGCGTTCGAGCGGGGCTTCGAGCAGGCGTTTGCGGTTGAACCAGTAGTAATAGAAGACGAACCCGTCGATTCCGGCGGCTTTGGCCATGTCGATCTGGCGGGGGAGGGTGGCGGGGTCGTTCAATGAGTAATAGCCGAGATCGCGCGGGACGCGGGGCTGGTAGTGGCCGGCGAAGCGGGGGGTGGCGCGGGCGAGGTTGGTCCAGTCGGTGAAGCCGGTGCCCCACCAGGCGTCGTTTTCCGGGATCGGGTGGAATTGGGGCAGGTAGTAGGCGAGGAGGGTGGCGAGGCGCGGCATGGCGGGGGGCAGGCGCTGGACGGTTTCGAATTCCGGCGCGGGGCGGGTTGCGGCGCGGACCGCACCGGCGATCAGGCGTTCGTGGGCCGGGCGTTTGGGCAGGAAGCGGCCGTTGCGATGGGCGAGGTAGTGCAGCAGGGGGTTCTGGTCGCCGATGTCGTCGCGGTAGCGGGCGACGTAGAATCCGGTGTCGAAATCGGGCGAGGGGTCGCGCGATTCGTGGATGCCGAAGGCGCAGAAATGTTCGAACGGGTCCGAGCCGGTGGCGGCGACGTCCGGGTTCTGTTCGAGGTAGAAGACCGGGTTGAACAGCGGGACCGGGCTGACCTGACCGGTGCGGCGGCGGTTGAGGTAGTCGGCCAGAGCGACCGATCCGCCGGTGATGCCGTAGGCGTCGCGGTACCAGAGGGCATGGAACATGGGCGAGGGATCGCGGCCTTCGCGGTCGCCGAATTCGATGTAATGGACCAGGGGATTGACGTCGGCGGCGGCGATGTCGGGGTTGCGGTCGCGGTAGAAGGCGGGGTCGAAATAGGGGTTGGGCTTGCGGCCATCCCGCCAGCCGATGACGCAGAAATGGATCGCGGGTTCCGAATCGGGCGGGAGATCGGGCTTCTGGGCGGCGTAATAGCCGGGATCGAACAGGCCGCTTTCGAGGATGATCGCGACCTCACGGGCGAGCGGGGCGGATAGATCGCCGGGACGTGAAGCCGTGTCGCCCATGTCAGTCGTTACGTTCCCTGCGGTTTGTCGTCATGGTTCATCGGATTGTCCAAATTATGACACGGGGCGGGGCGGATGTCATGGGGGGACTGGGGTTGGGGTGGGAGAAGGAAGGATCTTCTTTTTTTGTAAAAAAAGAAGCAAAAAAACTTTTGTAATTGGGGCTGTGCTGTTGAACAGGTCTGAGACCAAGTTGAAGAAAGTTTTTTGCTTCTTTTTTCCAAAAAAGAAGCGCTCGCTTGACTTGTCTTCGATCAGCACCCGGACGGCCTCAGATCGAGGGCGAGGCGGGTTTCGAGGGCGTGGCCGAGGGCGAGGAGCGGGGTTTCGTCGAACAGGCGGCCCCAGAGGCTGATCGAGTGGGGGACGCGGTGGGTTGTGCTGGTTGCGGCGGTTTTCGTGCCGGCGAGGGTATCGGCGATGCGGCTGGGGGAGTGGATGAAGCCGGCGGGCAGGCAGAGGCAGGGGTGGCCGGTGAAGTTGGTGATGCCGAGCATCGGGCCGGCGAGGCTGGGGCCGATCAGGATGTCGATTTCGGTGAAGATGTCGTTCATGACCTGCATGGTGCGGCGGCGGAGGCGGTCGAGCTGGATGTGGTCGACCGCGGAGAGCAGGCGGGCGGCGCGGAACTGGTTGGGCCAGGCGTTTTCGTCCTGCCAGGTGAGGAGGTCGTCGCGGTCGCTGAGGGTGAGGGGCTCGAAGGTGGCGGCGGCTTCGGCCATCAGGATCGAGCTCAGGCTGTCATAGGGCAGGTCGGGGCGGCGGCAGGCGGTGGGGGTGAGGCCGAGGGCGCGGCAATGGTCGAGGAGTTCCGGGGTGATCGTGTCGTCGGTTGCGATGTCGTCGGGGAAATAGCCGAGGCGGAGGTTGGCGGGGAGGGTGCGGAGGTCGCCGCCGAAGGAGGAGGCGATGCTGGAGGGGTCGGAGGGGTCGGCGCCGTTGATGGTGGCGAGGATGAGGGCGCAATCGGTGGTGGTGCGGGCGATCGGGCCGATTTTATCGAGGCTGGGGCAGAGCGGCATGGTGCCGGTGCGGGCGATGCGGCCGAAGGTGGGGCGCAGGCCGGTGGTGCCGCAGCGGGTGGTGGGCGAGACGATCGAGCCGTAGGTTTCGGTGCCGAGGGCGAAGCTGCAGAGCCCGGCGGCGGTGGCGGCGGCGGAACCGGCGGAGGAGCCGGACGAGCCTTCCTCGGGATTCCACGGGTTGCGGGTGCGGCCACCGTGCCAGAGGTCGCCATAGGCGAGGGCGCCGACGGTGGATTTGCCGAGCAGGATCGCGCCGGCGGCGTGGAGGCGCTGGACCACGAGCGCGTCGGTGTCCGGGGTGCGGCCCTGATAGGGTTCGGCACCCCAATCGGTGATGATGCCTGCCGTGTCGATGATGTCCTTGCAGGCGTAGGGGATGCCGTGGAGCGGGCCGGCCCAGGCGCCGGTGGCGGCGCGGGCATCGAGGTGGGCCGCGTGATCGAGGGCGGCGGGGTTGAGGCGGGCGTAGCAGAGGAGAGCGGGGTTCTGGCGGGCGATACGGTCGAGGTAGATCCGGGTCAGGCGGGTGGCGGTGAGGGCGCCGGTGCGGAGCCAGTGGATTTGCGCGGTGACCGGGGCGAAGGCGATTTCGGTGTCGTCGGTGGGGCAGGGGATTTCGGTTCGGGGGAGATGGAGGGCAGCGGGTGCGGGCATGGTGGTGCCGGGGAGGCGGGGATCGAAGATGGTGGCGGGCGGGATGTCGGAGAGCGGGATGGGCATGGCGCGGCGGGCGGCGGCGTGGGCGATCTGGTTGGCGATCGCGGGGGCGAGGAGGGTGCGTTCGGCCGGGGTGAAGCTGACACCCAGGGTGCGTTCGGCACCTTCGATGTCGCGGTTCGTGACGATGGGGCCGGCCGACTGATCCATGCGATGCTCCTGCAACCTCTGCGTCAGTAGCATAAGGGTGTTGCGGGACAGGGCAAGCGGGATGTTGGCCTTGCAAATGTTGGCCTTGCATTGGGGGGGAAGGTGTGCGAGAGGGCGCGCTCCCTGCCGGGTACGTGGCATCGTGCGCGGCTATGCCCGTTTCCATGGGGGAAATTGGTGCGTTCATCAGTGATGGTCGCGCCGGGGCTGAAGCAACCCATAGGGGGTATCATGCCGTTATATGAATGCGTGCTGATTGCGCGCAGCGAAATCACGCAGCAGCAGGTCGATGTGATCGCGGATGACATCACCACCCAGCTCGAAGGCGAGGGCGGTGCGGTCAGGAAGCGGGAATATTGGGGGCTGCGCAACCTCGCTTACCGGATCAAGAAGAATCGCAAGGGGCATTACGTTCTGCTCGGGCTGGAGGCTGAATCGGCTTCGGTCAACGAGATGGAGCGTTTGCTCGGGCTGAACGAGGACGTTCTGCGGTTCATGACCCTGCGGGTCGAGGAAATCGAGGAAGCGCCGTCGGCACCGCTGGCGCGTCGCGGCGATGACCGTGAGCGTGAACGCGGGTTCCGCGGGCCGAAGCCCGCCGGGCGGTTCGATAGTGGCCGCCGCCGTGGTCCTGAGGACCGTGAGGAATTCCGCGCCCGTGACGAGTTCCGCACCGATCGCGATGACGATCTGGTCGAGGAGGATTGAGCTATGTCGAGCACGACTGACGATACCGAAGTCAACCCCGGCGCCCGTCGCGCCGCCGTTGGCGCCCGCCGCCCGTTCTATCGCCGCCGCAAGGCCTGCCCGTTTTCGGGCGCCGGGGCACCGAAGATCGATTACAAGGACGTGCGGCTACTGTCGCGCTTCCTGTCCGAGCGTGGCAAGATCGTGCCGAGCCGGATCACGGCGGTTTCCGCCAAGAAGCAGCGCGAACTCGCGCGCGCCATCAAGCGCGCCCGGTTCCTCGCCCTGCTGCCCTACGTGGTCGATTGAGGAGCACGCAACATGGCACAAGTCGAACTGATCCTGCTCCAGCGCGTCGAGAAACTCGGCCAGATGGGCGAAGTGGTCAAAGTCAAACCCGGTTATGCCCGCAATTTCCTGCTCCCGCAGGCCAAGGCGGTTCGTGCGACCAAGAACAACCGCGAACGCTTCGAGCGTGAGCGGGTGCAATTGGAGGCGCAGAACATCAAGCGCCGGGGCGAGGCCGAGCGTCTGGCCGAGCGGGTGCATGGGCTGTCGGTGGTTCTGATCCGTCAGGCCAGCGATGCCGGGTCGCTCTATGGGTCGGTCACCGGGCGGGATATCGCGGATGGCTGCGTGGCCGGTGGTCTGACGATCGATCGGGACCAGGTGCTGCTCGACCACCCGATCAAGACGCTCGGGCTGGCGACGGTGCGAGTGGCTCTTCACCCGGAAGTGATCATGACCGTGACCGTCAATGTCGCGCGCAGCACCGAGGAGGCCGACAAGCAGGCCCGTGGTGAGGCGCTCACGCGCGATGAGGACGAGTACGAGATGGAAGCGACCTTCGAGGACGACGAGTCCAGCGAAACCGCCTGAACCCGGGCGGGTTCAGGACGAGAAAGACAGCGCCGGGGTCAGTCCCCGGCGTTTTTTTATGTCCGGTGCGGGTGAGCTTCGGGCAGGTGCGCTTCGGGCGGGGTCGTTTCGGTGGCTGATATGTAAATCGGGCAGCACTCATACCCTTTCAAGCCCCTTTTTTCGACCCCGCGATATACCTAAATCATGAAAAGGTTAAGCTTTCGTGATGAGGTGGGCGATGCGCGGGATGTTGAACAAGCTGTTGGCCCGGTTGATCGTGTACGGCGAACTCGATGTCATCTGGCCGGACGGAACGGCGAGCCATTACGCGGGTGAGCCGGGTCCCACCGCCACCATTGCGATCCATGACGATGCGACGGTGCGCCGCCTTGCGTTCGGACCCGGGATGGCGCTCGGCGAAGGGTATATGGATGGGACGATCACCCCGGTCGATTGTTCGATCCACGATGTTCTCCATGTGTTGATGGCGAGCGTGGAACGGGCCGAACGGGATGTGCCGCTGTTGCGTGCGCAGGCGGTGTTCAACCGGGCGGCGCGTCCGCTGGTTCAGATCAACGATGCCCGCAAGGCCCGGCGGAACGTGGCGCATCATTACGATCTGAACGGGCGGCTCTATTCGCTGTTTCTGGATCGTGACCGGCAGTATTCCTGCGGCTATTTTCCGCGCGGGGATGAGACCATCGATGAGGCGCAGATTGCCAAGAAGCGCCATATCGCGGCCAAGCTGATGCTCGACCGCCCGGACCTCACCGTGCTCGATATCGGCTGCGGCTGGGGCGGGATGGCGCTGACGCTGGCACGGGATTATGGCGCGCGGGTGACCGGGATTACGCTTTCGGTCGAGCAGCTCAACGAGGCGCGAAGCCGGGCGCAGGCGGAGGGGCTTGCGGAGCGGGTGACGTTCGAGTTGATGGATTATCGAAATATGAACCGGACGTTCGACCGCATCGTGTCGGTGGGGATGTTCGAGCATGTCGGGCTGCCGAATTATCAGGCGTATTTCGACACGATCAAGCGCTGTCTGCATCCTGACGGTGTCGCTCTCGTCCATGCGATCGGACGGTTCGACGGGCCGGCGGGGACCAGCCCGTGGCTGGCGAAGTATATATTCCCCGGCGGGTATTCGCCGTCGCTGTCGGAAGTGTTCGGGCCGGTCGAGCGGTCGGGGCTGCGCTCGACCGATATCGAGATCCTGCGGCTGCATTACGCGAAGACGTTAAACCACTGGCGCAAACGTTTCGCGGCCAACCGCGATACCATTGCTTCGCTCTACGACGAACGGTTCTGCCGGATGTTCGAATTCTATCTTTCAGGGTCCGAACTCGCCTTTGCCGTGCAGGACCACATGGTATTCCAACTCCAGCTTGCCCGCCGTCAGGATGCCGTGCCTCTGACGCGCGATTACATCACCGAGACCGAACGCAAAGCCGCCCGCCAGACAGCATAGGCGGCACCGGCCCAGACTAAAAAAAGTTTTTTGGTTCTTTTTTACAAAAAAGAACCGCTTTTATCTGTCCTATCCTGACGTTCCCCTGTCACACCACTAGCGCCCGCAGCGTTGCCGCATCAGGCCGCGCGCCGATCTGGCTGATCGCGGCGGCGGCGGCGGCGCTGGCGAGGCGTGCGCATTCGGGCAGGGGTTGGTTTTTCGCAAGTGCGGCGAGGAAGCCGGCGGCGTAGGCGTCGCCTGCGCCGGTGGTGTCGACCACGGTGGCGGGGGCGGCTTTTTCGTGGTGGCGGGTTGCGCCCTGGATGACGACACTGCCGGCTTCGCTACGGGTGAGGACGGCGAGGGGGATGGTTTGGGCGGCGATGTTGGCGGCGCTGTCGAATTCGTTCTGTTCGAACAGGGCGCAGATTTCGACTTCGTTGGCGAACAGGATGTCGACGCTGGTGAGCAGATCGAGGAAGCCGGCGCGGTGGCGGTCGACGCAGAAGGCATCGGAGAGGGACAGGGCGACTTTGCGCCCGGCGGCGCGGGCGATCGCGGCGGCTTTGCGGAAGGCGGCCTGGGCGTGCGGCGGGTCGAACAGGTAGCCTTCGAGGTAGAGAATTTCGGCGTCGGCGATGGCGGATTCGTCGAGATCGGCTTCGGAGAATTCGACGCAGGCACCGAGATAGGTGTTCATGGTGCGCTGGCCGTCCGACGTGACGAGGATGAGGCAGCGGGCTGTGGGGGCGCTGGTGGCGGCGCGGGCGGTGGGAAAATCAACGCCGATGGCTGCGAGGTCGGCGGCGAAGGCGTGGCCGAGGGCATCGTCCGCGACTTTGCCGAGAAAGGCGACGCGGGCGCCGAGACCGGCGGCGACGGCGCAACTGTTGGCGACCGAACCGCCTGAGGCGGTTTTGCCCTGGGGCATGGCGGCGGAGAGGCGTTCGGCGGTGGCGGCGTCGATCAGGGCCATGCTGGATTTGCGCATGTCGTGCCGGTCGAGAAAATCGTCGGTGGTGAGGGCGAGGACGTCGACGATGGCGTTGCCGATGCCGATGATGTCGTAGCGTGCGCTCATGCGGAACTCCTGGCCGGACGATGATGGGATCGGGCTGCGCGTAGCATCGGCGGTGGTGAGATGCCAGACCGTGCTGGCATATGACCGGAACATGGACGGAATCTCGATTTCAGATGGACGAGAGATTGCGGTTCGGCAACTTGATGGGTTTGCGGAACCTTGGGGATAAAAGAGGGTTTTTTCGGGTTCAGCGATTGTCGGTGCGGCAGGGCGCGTGCTAGCTGCGCTGAGCGCGAAGCGAGCGGAGGGTTCATGATCAGTTTCAGAAAACGCGACGAGCAGCCGACCTCGACCAAAGCGGATGACACGCCCGGCGCGACGGGACCGGATGGCGCAGCGCGCGTGCCGGGTTCCGATGACGGCCTGAGCATGCCGCCGTTTCGGCCCGCAGTACCGGGTTCCGCACGAAATTCCCCCGAATCGACCGAACAGGAGATGTCCATGGCACGATCACCGTTTGCCCCGACCCAGCCGACCCCGGCGCAGCCGACGCCGCCCGCCTCGCCGCTGAGCGGTGCGACGTTCCGCCCGACGGTGGGGCCGCGCGCCGAGAATGCGGAGCGGCGGACCCTGGTGGTGGGGCGCGGGATTTCCGTGCAGGGCGTGGTGCAGGATGCCGAGCGGCTCGTGGTCGAAGGCACCGTCGAGGCGACCATGATCAAGGCGACCGAACTCTCCATCACGCAGGGCGGGGTGTTCAAGGGTGAGGTCGAGGTCGAGGAGGCGGAGATCGCCGGGACGATCGACGGGACGCTGACCGCGCGGCATGCGCTGATCGTGCGCGCGACCGGGCGGGTTCTGGGCACTGCGCGCTGCCGCCGCCTGCAGGTCGAGGATGGTGGGCAGATCACCGGGCGGATCGAGATGATCACCGAAGGCGCCGCCGCTTCGGAATGAGGCTGCGGACGCGGGTTGCGGTGCTGCTGCTGGCGACCGGCCTCGCCGGTTGCAGCGCGGGGCCGCGCCCGGTTGCGGCGGCGGCAACCGGGACGGCGGTGCCGGTGACGCTGGTGGGCACCTCGGCCGAAGGGTTGCAGGCCGATCTCGGCAAGCCGGCGTTGCGGCGGATCGATGGGTCGGCGCAGGTGTGGCTCTACGATTCCTCGGTCTGCCGGCTCAATGTGATTTTGTACCCTGGGCCGACCGGCGTGCCCGCAGTGAGCGCGGCGATGCCGTTGCCGCGTGGGGTTTCGCAATCCTCCTGCGTGGCGAGCTTGATGCGCGAACGGGGGGATGGGCGGGTTTGAAGTGCGGGACCGCGCCTATAATTTGAGATTGCTTTCGTTGGGCCGGTTTGTTGTCCCGGTAATCCCCAGGGAGCCGGGAATGGACTGCCCCAGAAGCGGCATCATGGAAAGCGCGGGGTAGTCGCCGGGACTTCACCGCGGAAATCCCGGGGGCGAGGGGGGCGTCTCAGGCGCGCGGGGACTGGTTGAGAGGCCGCCAAGGGGGCGCAATACTTGGCAAGAGGTGATGGGTCAGAGACATCAGCCCTCATCAGGCCAGAAATCGGGACTTTTGATCTGGTCGAAGGTCCAGGGGCAGACGGCGGGAAAGGCTGATTCGAGCAAGCCTGTTTCAGCGCCGGCTTCGATCAACGCGTTACCGTAGGCTTGATCGAGAACTTGCGGCAGGATGGCTTTCAAGCTTGGGTTGTCGTTCATATGCACAGCGAGATCGCGGCGTTGCACGCGGATAGTCGCTTGCCATGATGCGCCCCTGCGGCCTGGCTGGTATTGCCATTTGAGCAGGTGAAGCAGGAGCACCGTCAGGCGGCTGGTGAGTTCGCGCTTTTCGGTTTTGCCCATGCTCTCAATCTCTTCGGCGACATGTTCGATATCCGCCTCGGACAGACGGCCGGCGCGCAGGAGGGCTGCCTGTTCATTTGCCCAGGCGTAAAAATCGTGGTCGTAGAGGGTGGAATTGCTCATTCGGAGTGCTCCGCAAGGAAGGCGCGCGATTGGTTCTTTTTCCAGATCAGATGAAGATATCTGCAAAATTTTTCGGCTTTTCCGGCTGGAAAGTCAACGAGAATGAGGGTGTCTGCATCATAGCTGGCGTGGAAGCTTTCAGACAACGTATTGATTTGGAGGGCTATTTTCTCCGGCAGGGAACTGAGGCAACGCAAGGTCTTCTTTTCTGTAGAAAAGAAGCAAAAGACTTTTGTTTGTTCGGGTTGTGGGTGGGGGTGGGGATGGGGCGGCGGCCGATTCCGCTTGTCTGGCATGGCGGGGCCGGGGCTGGTAGATGAGCGTCAACGAGAGATCGGAGGACGCATGAGCGGTTTGAAGGTCGCGGTCCAGATGGACCCGATGGAGAGCATCGATATCGATGGGGATTCGAGTTTCGCGCTGATGCTCGAAGCGCAGACGCGCGGGCATGCGCTGTGGCACTATCGGGTGCCGGATATGTGGCTGGAAGCGGGGGTGCTGCGCGCGCGGGTGCGCAAGGTGACGGTGCGGCGCGAGCGCGGGGCGCATTTCACCGCCGGTGAGACCGAGGTGATCGACCTTGCTTCGATGGATGTGGTGCTGATGCGCCAGGACCCGCCCTTCGACATGGCGTATATCACCGCGACGCATCTGCTCGAACATATCCATCCGCGCACGCTGGTGGTGAACGACCCGGCTTCGGTGCGCAATGCGCCGGAGAAACTGCTGGTGATGGAGTTTCCCGACCTGATGCCGCCGACCATGATCGCATGGGACCGGGCGGCGGTGCGGGATTTCCGGGCGCGCTACAAGGACATCATCGTCAAGCCGCTGTTCGGCAATGGCGGCGCGGGGATTTTCCGTATCAAGCCGGATGATGAGAATCTGGGCGCGCTGATGGACATGCATTTCGGGGTTTCACGCGAGCCGCTGATGATCCAGCGCTACGAGCCGGCGGTGCGGGCGGGGGACAAGCGGATCATTCTGATCGACGGCGAGGCGATGGGCGCGATCAACCGGGTGCCGGTGGACGGCGATGCGCGCTCGAACATGCATGCCGGCGGGGTGGCGCGGCCGACCACGATGACGGCACGGGATCACGAGATCTGCGCGCGGATCGGGCCGACGCTCAAGGAACGCGGGTTGATGTTCACCGGGATCGACGTGATCGGGGATTACCTGACCGAGATCAATGTGACATCGCCGACCGGGATTCAGCAGGTCGCGCGGTTCGGCGGGGCGGATCTGGCGGCGGCGATCTGGGACCGGATCGAGGCGAAGCGGGCAGGGCAAGATCGGGTGGGCCAGGATCGGGTGGGCCAGGATCGGGCGGGATAGATTCAGTCGTCGGTGGGGGCGAATTCCACGTCCCGGTGGACGTGGATCGACATCAGGACGCCGAAGCCGAGCATGACCGCGGTGAGGGCCGAGCCGCCGTAGGAGACCAGCGGCAGCGGGACGCCGCCGACCGGGATCAGGCCCATCACCATCGCGAGATTGACGAAGCAGTAGAGGAACAGGTTGGTCGCGATGCCGAGGGCGGCGAGGCGGCCGAACTGGTGATGGCAGCGCAGCGCGGTGTAGACCGCCATTGCAACCATCGAGAACAGGATGCCGAGCAGGACCAGCGAGCCGGCGAAGCCGAATTCCTCGGCGATGATGGTGAAGACGAAATCGGTCTGTTTTTCGGGCAGGAAGTTGAGCTGGTTCTGCGTGCCGTGCAGGAAGCCTTGACCCCACATGCCGCCCGAGCCGAGGGCGATCTTGGATTGGATGATGTTGTAGCCGGCACCCAGCGGGTCGCGCCCCGGGTGGAGGAAGGTGAGGATGCGCTCTTTCTGGTAGCCGTGCAGATGGGCGTAGGCGAAGGGCGCGATGATGGCGACCAAAGCGATCACGATGGCGAATTTCCACCAGCGCACGCCGGCGCCGAGCAGGATGGCGGCGCCGATGCTCATGGTGATGACGGCGGTGCCGAGATTGGGCTCCTTGAGGATGAGGGCGGCGGGAACCAGAATGGCGAGGACCGGCGGGATCAGGAATAGCGGGTTGCCGACGCGCTCGTAGCTGGCGCGCTGGAACCACGAGGCGAGGGCGAGGGCGAGGAACAGCTTCATGAGTTCGGAAGGCTGGACATGGACGCCGCCGACATCGAGCCAGCGCTTGGCGCCGAGGCCGACATGGCCGAATTTCCAGACTGCGAGGAGAAGGACGATGCCGAGGCCGTAGAGCGGCCAGGCGAGTTTGGCGATGATGCGGATATCGATCATGGCGATCGCGATCATCATGATGAGGGCGGCGAAGAAGCGCTCGATCTGCGGGGTGGCATAGGGCTGGCCGTGGCCGCCGGCGGCGGAGTAGAGCGCGGCGTAGCCGATACCGGCGAGGGCGCAGCAGGCGAGCACGAACAGCCAGTTCACCCGGAGCAGCTTGGTCGCGATGCCGAAGGAGCGATCGTAGTGCGGGCGATCGATCTTGCGGAAGAGTGAGGTGTTCATGGCGGGCGGTCCCGTGCGGTGTCGTGCGCGATGTTTAGTCCCGGGCTGGGTGTTTGCAAAATCGGCGGATGGGTGGGACGGGGTGTTGGCGATGACCGCTCTGGCGGGTTGTGCGGTCAGTGCGGTGGCGGGCCGGGTGTGAAGATCGGGTCAGCCGGTTGCGCGGGCGGCGCGTTGGGCGAGGCCGAGCAGGGTTTGGCGGGCGATCGCCTCAGGGACGCTGCCGGTGCGTTTGCAGTCGGCTTCGGCGCGGCGGGCGCGGTCGATCGCGGCGAGGATGGCCTCTTCGCGCCAGAGGGTCGCGGCCTTGATCGCGGTGGGCTGGCGGCGGAAGAATACCGGGGGGCGGCGACCGGCGATCGCGTCGCGCGGGGATGCGCCGCGGGCGATGGCTTCGGCGGTGAGGCGCAGGCCGGACAACTCGGTAAGCAGGACCCGCAGGATCGCGACGGGGGCGGCGCCTTCATCGATCGCGAGGCCGATGGCGTGGTCGGCGGCGCGCGGATTGCCGGCGAGGGCTGCGTCGATCGCGTCGATCATCGAGGCGGTGCCCTGATCGTCGAGCACGGCGTCGATATCGGCGAGGGTGAGGGTGCCGTTGGGGCCGGCGTAGAGGATCAGGCGTTCGGCGGCATCGGCCAGCGCCCCGGATTCGCCGCCGAGGCGGCTGGCGGCGAGGGTGATGGCGTCGCGCGCGATGGTGACCCCGGCGCTGCGCAGCGCGGCTTCGAGGGCCGGGCCGCGCGCGGCGGCATCCGGCGTGTAGCAGGCGATCGCGGCGGCTTCGGGGTGTTTTTCCGCGAGGGTGCGGAGTTTGGAGCGGCCATTGAGATCGCCGCCGGTCGCGATGATCAGGGCATCGCCTTTGGCGGCGAGGGCGGCTTCGAAGGCGGGGGCCTGCTTGTCCCCGACATCGCGGATCAGGACGATTTTGCGGCCGCCGCCGAAAGCCTGGGCGCTGGCTTCCTCGGGGAGGCGGTCGGCGTGATCGGCATCGAGCTCGGCGAGGCGGAACGGGTCGTCGAGCGAGCCGGCGATGCGTTTGGCCAGGGTGCGGGCGCGGTCGGTGATCAGGGAGGTGTCCTGGCCGTAGATCAGGACGAGGCGGGTGGAACCGGGGTTGGCGAGGTGGGGGTCGGCGAGGAAGCGGTCGGCCTGACGGGCATCGAGCTTCATCGGGCCGGACAGGGGGCCGAAGCGGGGGCGGGTGCCATGTTCAGCTCCCGGCGGCGGGATGGGCGCGCAGGTAGATGGCGAGTTGGGCGGTGATCTGGTGGGCGATTTCGCGGGCGAGCTGGTGGCGCATGACGCCATTGTCGAGCGTCGCCTGGAAATACTGGTTGTCGATGACGTTCTCGGCATCCATCGCGGAGGCGGTGCCCTTGGCGACGGGGATGGTGCGGTTGCCCTCGGGGGTGAGGGTCCATTGCGCGGTGGCGAGGTAGCGGTTGCGGGTGTTCGAACTGTCTTGCTGGATGCCGATGATCTGGACGTTGATGCTGTAGCTGACCGCGAGGTGGTAGCGGTAGTAGCTCGGCGCGCCGGCCCGCTGGAGATCGGATTCGAGGGCCTCGCGCAGGAGCTGGCCCTGGCGGTCCGGGATCAGGCCGATATCTACTTCATCGAGCCGTGCCGCCACGGTCGCCGATTGGCCGTGCTGCGGACCGTAGAGCGGGTGAAAGCCGCAGGCCGAGAGGGCGAGGACGCAGGGAAGGGCGAGGAGTTTACGCACGGATCACGAAATTCAGGATGCGGTCCGGCACATGGATGCGCTTGACGATGGTGGCACCGGCGAGGGCTTGGGCGATTTTGGGCTCGGCCATGGCGGTGGCGATGGCGGTTTCGGCGTCCGCGCCGACCGGGAGGTCGATGGTGCCGCGGAGTTTGCCCATGATCTGGACCGCGAGGGTGACGCTGTCGCGGCGGAGCAGGTCCGGCTCGGCGGTGAGCCAGGGCAGGGTGGCGACCAGACCGGCGCCGGGTTCGAGCAGGGCGTAGGCTTCCTCGGCGACATGGGGGATGATCGGGGCGGCGAGGCGGATCAGGGCTTCCACCGCCTCGCGCCGCGCTGCGGTGAGGCCCAAGGCCACGCCGGGGGTCGCGCGGGTTTCGGAATCGGTGATGGCGTTGCTGAGTTCGTGCAGCCTTGCGATGGCGACGTTGAAGGCGAAATCATCGATCGCCTGGGTGACGCCGGCGATGGCGCGATGGGTGGCCTGGCGGAGTTTGCGGGCCTCGCCGCTGGCGTGACCGAGCGGAGTGGCATCGGCGGGCGCATCGGCGATGGTACGGGCGAGGCGGTAGAGTTTCTGGACGAAGCGGAAGGCGCCCTGGGCACCAGCCTCGGTCCATTCGACATCGCGTTCCGGGGGATTGTCCGACAAGGTGAACCAGCGGGCGGCATCCGCGCCGAACCGCTCGATCACGGCGCTGGGATCGACCGTGTTGCGGCGGGATTTCGACATTTTCTCGTTGGGGCCGACGATAACGCGGGCCCCGTTGCTGGTTGCCGTGCCGTCCGGATGTTTGACGACCTCGTCGGGGTAGAGCCAGCGCCCGTCTTCGGTGCGGTAGCTTTCATGGGTGACCATGCCCTGAGTGAACAGGCCGGCAAAGGGTTCATCGACCCCGACATGGCCGAGCCGGTGCATCGCGCGGGTGAAGAAGCGGGCGTAGAGCAAATGCAGGATCGCGTGTTCGATGCCGCCGATATATTGATCGACCGGCATCCAGTGCTTCGTGGCGGCGGCATCGGTCGGCGTGGTGGCGTGCGGGGCGCAGAAGCGGGCGAAGTACCAGGAACTGTCCACGAAAGTGTCGAACGTGTCGGTCTCGCGCAGGGCGGGCGCGCCGCATTGCGGGCAGGCGACGTGTTTCCAGGTGGGATGATGGTCGAGCGCGTTGCCCGGCCGGTCGAACGGGAGGTTGTCGGGCAGGAGGACGGGCAGGTCTTTGGCGGGGACCGGGACGGTGCCGCAGACCTCGCAATGGATCACCGGGATCGGGCAGCCCCAGGCGCGCTGGCGCGAGACGCCCCAGTCGCGCAGGCGCCAGTTGACCACGCCCTGGCCGATGCCGCGCGATTCCAGCTCGGCGATGACGCGGCGCTTGGCGGCGGCGACGTCGAGCCCGGTGAGGAAATCCGAATTGACGATGATGCCGTCGCCGGTCAGGGCGGTATTATCCACGTCGCCCGGTTCGCTGCCTTTGGGGGCGACGACCGGGGTGACGGCGAGGGCGTATTTGCGGGCGAAATCGAGGTCGCGCTGGTCGTGCGCGGGGCAGCCGAAGATGGCGCCGGTGCCGTATTCCATCAGGACGAAATTGGCGATCCAGATCGGGTAGGTTGCGTCGGTGAAGGGGTGGCGGACGCGCAGCCCGGTGTCGAACCCGCGTTTTTCGGCGGCTTCGATCGCGGCTTCGGAGGTGCCGTTGCTCTGGCATTCGGCGATGAAGGCTGCGGCATCGGGATTGGTCGCGGCGAGTGCCGTCGCCAGCGGATGGTCGGGCGCGATGGCGAGGAAGCTCATGCCGAACAACGTGTCCGGCCGGGTGGTGTAGACCTTGACGGTGGCGATGCCGTCGAGCGGAGTGGCGAGCGCGAAGGTGACGTTGGCCCCTTCGCTGCGGCCGATCCAGTTGCGCTGCATGGTGCGGACGCGTTCAGGCCAGCGGTCCAGCGTGTCGAGTCCGGCGAGGAGGTCTTCGGCGAAGTCGGTGATCTTGAAGAACCATTGGCGCAGCTTGCGCTTTTCGACCGGGGCGCCGGATTTCCAGCCGCGACCGTCGATCACCTGTTCGTTGGCGAGCACGGTGAGGTCGACCGGGTCCCAGTTGACCGCGGATTCCCGGCGGTAGGCGAGGCCGGCGCGCCAGAAATCGAGGAAGATTTTCTGTTGCTGGCCGTAATAATCGGGGTCGCAGGTGGCGAATTCGCGCGACCAGTCGAAGGAGAGGCCGACGCGTTTGAGATCGTCGCGCATCGCCGCGATGTTCTCGCGGGTCCATTGCGCGGGGTCGACGCCGCGTTCGCGGGCGGCGTTTTCGGCGGGCAGGCCGAACGCGTCCCACCCCATCGGGTGCAGGACGTCGTAGCCTTGCGCGCGGCGGGCGCGGGCGACGACATCGCCGATCGCGTAGTTGCGGACGTGGCCGATATGGATTTTCCCCGAAGGATAGGGGAACATTTCCAGCACGTAGGATTTCGGTTTGGTGGAATCCGGCGTGTCAGTGGTGGCGAAACAGCCTGCTGCCGCCCACGCCGCCTGCCAGCGCGGCTCGGCGGTGCGGAAATCGTAAGCGTGATCGGAGGACGCGTCGGGCGCTAGATCGGGCTGGTTCTGGTCCATCGGCTCAGCCGTTCAACTGTCCGGCGGCCTTGAGCTGGGCGGCGCGCGCCAGGATGCGGTCTTCGATGCCGTTGGCGGTGGCGGGATCGACCGGCTGATCGACCCATTCGCCGCCCTGACGGGACTGGCGGAAGACCGAGACTTTCAAGTCGTTGGCCGAGAGCATGCTGCCCAGCACATAGGCGGTGGCCTTGAAGCGCTCGTTGGGCGTGGCGGGCGGGGAATACCAGTCCGTGATGATGACGCCGGCGAACGGATCGGCCGAGGCGAGCGGCATGAAGCTCAGCGTGTCGAGCGAGGCGCGCCAGAGATAGGCGTTGACCGCGACGCCGCTGGCGGTGCCGGCAGGGGCGGTTTTGGTGCCGCCGCCGAGGGTGAGCAGGTCGCCGATGCCGCCGCTGCTGGCGGCACCGTCCATCGAAGGCGGCGTGTATTCGGTTTGCGACGAATTGATCTGGCTGGCCTGGAGCGGTTTTGAATTGCTGCACGAGGCGAGGCCGAGCGCACAGACCGCGGCGAGGGCGATGCCGGTGGCCGGGTTGAAGCGCCGGGTCGAAATATTGCTATGGGGCCGCACGTTCATCTCCGCTCGGTCGCGCCAGGAAGTCTGAGCGACAATCTGGGGTGTTTAGCGTTGCCGGGGGCTGCCGCCAAGGGCAGGGTGGGCGGGCAGGTTCCGCTTCGGTCGTGGTTCATGAAAAAAGGGTGACGGCAGAACCGTCACCCTCTTCATCGATGACTGATCGGCGGGCGATCAGATTACCATTTGAGGGCGGCGCCGACGCCGATCGCCTGGCTGTGGGTACGGTCGTAGGCGGCGCTGTAACCGGTCTGGCCGACGACGGTGTTGTTCGCGAAGTCGAACCCGTATTGCTTGCGCTGGCCGTAGAGGTAGGTGACGAAGAAGCCGAGGTTCGGGGTGACCGCGTAGTTGGCACCGAGGGCGACACCGTTATCCTGTTCGGTGCGGGCGACGTTGTTGGTTGCCTGATGGCCGCCGGCGCTCTGGTTGCTGAAGTAGTAGCCGCCGACGGTGATCGGGCCGGCATTGTATTCGGCGCTGATCATGTAGTCGAAGGCGCTGCGCTGGCCAGGGGCGAGGAAGGTGTAGCCGTTATTGACCTGACCGTCCTTGACATTGGCGCCAAGGATAAAGCCGGCATAGGTGACCTGACCGCCGATCGTGGCGATGCCCATGCGCTTGTACTCGGTGATCGGGGTGCGTGAACCGGTCTGCGGTGAAACGATGGTTTCGAACGGAACGCCGGTGCTGTTGCCGATCGGCGAGGACATGATGTAACCGCCCGAGACCTTCACGCCGACGCCGCTGAACAGGCCGGTGTATTGCAGCATGGCGTCGAGCGTGTTCTTGCGGCGGGCGTTGCCGACGCCGCCGGGGGCGCTGGCGAGGGCGGCGCAGGTTGTCGATGCAACCACGCAGGTCGCGTCGCCTTCCTTGATGCCGTTGGAGTTCGGCTCGAAGCCGACGCCGAAATTGAAGCCGGCGAGATCGGGCGACAGATAGACGACCTTGAGCGTGGTGTAGAGCACGCTGGTATCGGCGAACAGCCAGGTCGGGTAGGCTGCACCCGGGACCAGCGAGCCGATGCCGCCATCGGAGTTCCACTGATTGCCGTCACCGAAGTTTTCGATCACGCCATCCTGCATCAGGCTCCACGGACCGTCACCCTGGCCGATGCGGACGATGCCGGCCTTTTTCGTGCCGAAATAGGCGTAGGCGCGGCGGACGACCAGAGCTTCGACGCCGTTGCCGGTGACGCTGTTTTCCTGCATTCCCTGACCGGGGTTGGTGTAGGCATCGCGGATTTCCGAGGCGACACCGTATTCGAACCCGTTTTCGGTCATCGCATCGAAACCGGGATAGAGGCGAAGGAACCCGGCATTGGTGATCGGGTTCAGCTTGTTGTTGCCGTAGGAATTGACCGAGGAGCCGACATCGTCGAGCTGGTAGGTGAACAGGCCGTTCAGATGAACGACCAGCGTGCCGGGTGCGGGCGGCTTGGCGGCCTGGGCGTGGGCGGCACCGGTGGCACCGGCTACCATCGCTAACGTCGCGGCCGAGGCCAGCAGAAACTTGCGCATATCATCCTCCGTGAAACCGGTTGCCCGGGGTGAACCCTGTCGTCGATCTGGTTGGCGCTAACCCGCCAGCGTTTTGGTATCGGCCTCGTTCTGAGACACAGATCATTTACAACCGGGATAAAGGGCATTTTATCGGTTCAAAGCAACATCCCGGTGCGACCTGACGTGGTATTTTGAGGGGATGTTGTTTCGGAGCCACAGTATATGTCATCGCGATGACAGTAAGAATGATACGGGCAGGTTTCAGGGCCCGGCCAGCGCACCGATGGCGCCGGCACCGGCGCAGTGCCGACCCAGCGACCTGAGATTGTGGCCGGTCATGCCGCCTAATGCGATGGTTGGGATCGGACTGTGACGCGCGAGGGCGGCCCAGCGCACCGGGCCGAGGGCGGGTTCGCCGGGATGGCTCGATGTTGGATGGGCGGGGGAGATGAAAATTATGTTGGCCCCGGCGCGGCGTGCCGCGACGAGCTGGGCGCGATCGTGAACCGAGGCGGTGGTGAGATCGCCGCGATAGGCGGTGCGGGGGCGCGCGCCGCCGCGCAGGTGCAGACCGGCCCGGCAGGCGGCGGCGAGTCGCCAGTCGCCCGCGATCACCAGCGCGAGCCTGCGGGCACGGCAGATCCGCGCGATCCGGCGGGCGAGGCGGTTGCGGGCGGGAAATCCGTCATGCCGGAAGACGATCCCGGCGATGTCGCGCGGCAGGCGGGCGACGAGGCCGGCGAGGTCGGGGTGGTGCGCGGCATCGGTGAACAGGAACAGCGTGGGGAGGGTTGTGCGGCGGCGGCGCTTGACCGCGCGGGCCTGGCTGATCAGTTGTTGGTCCATGACCGATGATCAGCCGATTCCCGACCTTGCCGCAACCATTGCGGAGGTGCGCGCGCGGATCGAGCGGGCGGCGGCGGGGCGCGAGATCGGGCTGGTTGCGGTTTCCAAGACCAAGCCGGTTGCCGCGATCGAGGCGGCGATTGCGGCCGGGCAACTGGTGTTCGGTGAAAACCGGGTGCAGGAGGCGGCGTTGAAATTCACGCCGCTGCGGATTCCGTATGCCACGCTCGATCTGCATCTGATCGGGCCGTTGCAGACCAACAAGGCGCGCGACGCCGTGCTGTTGTTCGACCAGATCGAGACGCTCGACCGCCCGAAACTCGCGGATGCGCTGGCCACCGCCGCTGAGCGCGAGGGGACGCTCCCGAACCTGCTGGTGCAGGTCAATATCGGTGATGAGGCGCAGAAAGCCGGGGTGGCGCGGGCAGAGGCGGATGGGTTCATCCGCGCCATGCGGGCGCGGTTCGGCGAGGCGTTACGCGGGCTGATGGCGATCCCGCCGGTCGGGGTCGATCCCGCGCCGTATTTCCGCGATCTGGTGGCGATGGCGGATCATCACGGGTTGCCGATCCGCTCGATCGGGATGTCCGGCGATTTCGAGACGGCGATCGCCTGCGGGGCGACGCAGGTGCGGGTGGGGTCGGCGTTGTTTGGCGGGCGGTGAGGTCGGACGCCGACCATCACGTCACGATATTGATCCGGCAAAATTTGGCAAGCCTGCTTGGCGGCGCTTTGGGCTGAGCAGAAGAAAGCAAGGCCTTCTTTTTTTGCAAAAAAAAGAAGCAAAAAAACTTTGATTCATCAGGTCATCGAAGGTTCAACCCGCGACGGCCCAGTGAACAAAAGTTTTTTGCTTCTTTTTTACAAAAAAGAAGTCCTTACTGACTTAATGTCATACCGAGTAATACATCTCGAACTCGACCGGGTGCGGGGTGTGTTCGAAGCGGTACACTTCCGACCATTTCAGTTCGATGTAGCTTTCGATCTGTTCCTTGCTGAACACATCGCCGGCCAGCAGGAAGTCGTGGTCGGTGGCGAGGGCGCCGAGGGCTTCGCGCAGCGAGCCGCACACCGTCGGGATGCCTTTGAGTTCTTCCGGCGGCAGGTCGTAGAGGTCCTTGTCCATCGGGTCGCCGGGGTGGATCTTGTTCTTGATGCCGTCGAGCCCGGCCATCGCGATGGCGGAGTAGGCGAGGTAGGGGTTGGCCGAAGCATCGGGGAAGCGGACTTCGACGCGCTTGGCCTTCGGGTTGGTGGTGTAGGGAATCCGGCACGAGGCGGAGCGGTTGCGCGCCGAATAGGCCAGCAGCACCGGGGCTTCGAAGCCGGGGATCAGGCGTTTGTAGCTGTTGGTCGAGGGGTTGGTGAACGCGTTGATCGCCTTGGCGTGCTTGATGATGCCGCCGATGAAATAGAGGCACATTTCGGACAGGTCGGCATAGCCGTTGCCGGCGAACAGCGGCTTGCCGTTCTTCCAGATCGACTGGTGGGTGTGCATGCCGGAACCGTTATCGCCATAGATCGGCTTGGGCATGAAGGTCGCGGTCTTGCCGTAGGAATGGGCGACGTTGTGGACGCAGTATTTGTAGATCTGCATCTGGTCGGCCATTTTGGTCAGCGAGCCGAAGCGGGTGCCCAGTTCGTGCTGGCTCTGGGCGACTTCGTGATGGTGCTTTTCGATCGGCAGGCCCATTTCGCCCATGGTTGCGAGCATTTCGGCGCGCAGATCGCTTTCGGAATCGACCGGCGGGACCGGGAAATACCCGCCCTTGATGCCGGGGCGGTGGCCCATATTGCCTTCCGGATAGTCTTTCAGCGAGGAGCCGGGGCCTTCCATGCTGTCGATCTGGTACATGCCGAAATTGCCGCCGGTGCCGAACTTCACCGAGTCGAACACGAAGAATTCGGCTTCGGCGCCGACCACGATGGTATCGCCGATGCCGGTCGATTTCAGATAGGCCTCGACCCGCTTGGCGGTGCCGCGCGGATCGCGCGCATAGCCCATGCCCGTGGAGGGTTCGATGATGTCGCAGAACAGGATCATGCTCGGCTTGGCCGAGAACGGGTCCATCACCGCGGTTTCGGCATCCGGCATCAGGATCATGTCGGATTCGTTGATCGCCTTCCAGCCGGCGATCGAGGAACCGTCGAACATGATGCCGTCACGGAAGGCATCCTCGTCCATCGTGGAGATATGCTGCGAGGTATGCTGCCATTTGCCGCGCGGATCGGTGAACCGCAGGTCGATGTAATCGGCCCCGTTCTCCTTCATCATCGCGATCGCTTTGCTGATTGCATCTCCGCCGCCGCTGGGCTTTTTCGCCATTGTGGTCCTCACTGCTGGTCAGATTGAGATGCCGCACGACGCGGCATCGCCGGTTGGAAATTCAGATTGCCGCTTCGCCCTTCTCGCCGGTGCGGATTCGGATCACGTCCTCGATGGAGGAGACGAAGATCTTGCCGTCCCCGATCCGCCCGGTACGCGCGGCGTTGGTGATCGCCTCGATCGCCCGCTCCGCCACGTTGTCTTCGCAGATCACTTCGATCTTCACCTTGGGTAGAAAGTCGACCACGTATTCGGCGCCGCGATAAAGCTCGGTATGGCCCTTCTGACGGCCAAACCCTTTCGCTTCCATCACAGTGATGCCCTGAAGCCCAACCTCGTGCAAGGCTTCCTTCACCTCGTCCAGCTTGAACGGTTTGATAATCGCTTCGATTTTTTTCATCCGGTTCACGCCCGATCCGAGACGGGCACCCTCCTTGTTGCTGGTTCATCTCGGCGGGCAAAAGCACGCACCGCCCCTGACCGGGACGGCGTACCACTGATGCATGAGCCGTGCCAAACGCAGGCCACCCGCCTGCGCGCGCGGTTGCTCACGGGAGGGGCAGATTTCATGCCTAAAAAGCGGGCAATTCATGCCTAGAAATGAAACGTCACCTGCGAAACCCCTTGCCGATCCGGGCGTCGCCGCGATACTGGCAGGGTAGGCCAAGGAAGACGCGCTGTGAAATCGCCCAATTTTCTGCTCGACCAGATCGGAACCACCATTTTCACCGTGATGTCCGCGCTGGCGGTGCAGCACGGTGCGATCAATCTCGGTCAGGGGTTTCCCGACACCGATGGGCCGGACGATATCATCATGGCGGCGGCGGATGCGCTGAAGGATGGGCGCAACCAGTATCCGCCCCTGACCGGGGTGCCGGAACTGCGCGCGGCGGTTGCGGCGGCGAACCGGCGATTTTACGGCATCGAGGTCGATCCCGCATCGGAGGTCGTGGTGACCTCGGGGGCGACCGAGGCGATCACGGCCTGCCTGATGGCGCTGCTCAATCCCGGCGACGAGGTCGTGCTGATCGAGCCGCTGTATGACACCTATCTGCCGGTGGTGCGGATGCTGGGCGCGACCGCGCGGCTGGTGCGGCTCGAACCACCGGATTGGGTGCTGCCGCGCGCCGCACTGGAGGCGGCGTTCGGCCCGAAGACCAAGCTCCTGCTGCTCAATTCGCCGATGAACCCGACCGGGAAGGTGTTTTCCGCCGATGAACTCGGCTTCATCGCGGGCCTGCTGCATCGCCATGATGCCTATGCGGTGTGCGACGAGGTTTACGAGCATCTGATTTTCGACGGGCTGTCGCATCTGCCGCTGATGAGCCTGCCGGGGATGCGCGAGCGTTGTGCGCGGATCGGCAGCGCGGGGAAAACCTTCAGCCTCACCGGCTGGAAGATCGGCTACGTCACGGCGCCCGCGCACCTGGCGACCCTGATCGCGCGGGCCCATCAGAACCTGACCTTCACCACGCCGCCGAACCTGCAGCGGGCCGTAGCGATCGGGCTAGGCAAGGATGATGATTATTTCCTCGCCCTCGGACGCGACCTTGCCCGCAAGCGCGATCTGCTCGGCGCGGGGTTGCGCGGCATCGGGTTCGATGTGCTGGCGAGTTCGGGCTCGTATTTCATCACCGCCGATTTCAGCCCGCTGGGATTCGAGGGCGACGATGTCGCGTTCTGCCGGCATATCACCGAACATGCCGGGGTCGCGGCGATCCCGGTCTCGGCGTTCTACCCGGCGGACGCGCCAACCCGCTATGCGCGCTTCGCCGTCTGCAAACGCGATTCGGTGCTGCAGGAGGCGATTGCGCGGCTGGGGGCGCATTTCGCGGCGCGGCGGGCGGCGGAGTAGCCAGACGGAAGGTCAAGGAAGGCCTGCTTTTTGGAAAAAGGTGGCAAACTTTCGTTGGATATGCGCGGTGCGACCGGTGCATGTCTCGACATGCGGGGGCGGACCGAGACAACGCATCGTCGCCCTTGCCTGAATCCCGCCTATGGCGCACGATAAAATGATGTCGCACGATGATCTTCGCATGACCGTCATCCAGCTCGCGCCCGGTGCCGACAAGGTGCGGAATATCGAGCAGGCGCGCGGCTTGATCGAGGCGGCGGTGGCGCAGGATCGGCCGGATCTGGTTGCGCTGCCGGAGATCTGGACCTGCCTCGGCGGCGATCGGGCGACCAAATTCGCGGCGGCGGAAACCCTGCCGGCGCCGGGCAGTGCCGGTGAGACGGGCGGCGCGGCTTACGAGTTTCTCCGCGAGATGGCGCGCCGGCATAAAATTCACGTCCATGGCGGTTCGATCGGGGAGCTGGGCGGCGAGACATTGTTCAACACCACGCTGGTGTTCGATCCGGACGGGGCTGAAATCGCGCGCTACCGAAAAATCCATCTGTTCGACATCGTCACCCCCGACGGTCAGGGCTACCGGGAGAGCGCGATCTATGGGGCCGGCGATAAAATCGTGACGTTCCGGCTTGGTACTGCCACGGTGGGGCTGAGTATTTGTTACGACATGCGCTTCCCCGAACTCTATCTCGCGCTGCGCCGGGCCGGAGCCGATATCATTCTGGTGCCCGCCGCTTTCACCCTGCAGACCGGCAAGGATCACTGGGAGGTCCTGCTGCGGGCGCGCGCGATCGAGACCCAGTGCTGGGTCGCGGCTCCGGCCTGCACCGGCACCCATTACGACGGCTCGAACGTACCGCGCGTGACCTATGGCAATTCGCTGATCGTCGATCCCTGGGGGATCGTGAGCGCCCGCTGTTCCGACGGCCCGGGATTTGTCACGGCGCGGATCGATCTTGCGAAATCGGCCAAGTATCGCACCGACATGCCCGTGCTCGAGCACCGCAAGCTCGTGTGACCCGGATTCATTTTGCCGCCGCCGCGACCGATCAGGCCCGCGCGGCGCGCGAGCGGCTGGTTTCGATCTATGGCAACGAAGCCGCCGAACGGGCCGATGTGGTGGTCGCCCTCGGCGGCGACGGGTTGATGCTGGAAACCATCCACCGGCTGCTCGCGCATAACCTGCCGGTCTATGGCATGAATTGCGGTTCGGTCGGGTTTCTGATGAACGATTTCGCCGAGGATCTGCTGCCCGAGCGGATCGGGCGGGCCTTGTGCAACGACATCCATCCATTGCGGATGCATGCGATCACCATGACCGGCGCGGTCGAGGAGGCGCTGGCGTTCAACGAGGTCAGCCTGCTGCGGCAGTTGCGGCAGGCGGCGAAGATCCGCATCATCGTCGATGGCAAGGTGCGGATGCCCGAGTTGATCGGGGATGGCGTGCTGATCTCGACCCCGGCGGGCTCGACCGCGTATAATCTCTCCGCCTATGGGCCGATCGTGCCGCTGAGTGCCAATCTGCTGCCGCTGACCGCGATTGCCGCGTTCCGCCCCCGGCATTGGCGGGGGGCGCTGCTGCCGACATCGTCCGAGGTGGTGTTCGAGATACTCGAACCCGAGAAGCGCCCGGTTTCGGCCGTTGCCGATTCGACCGAGGTTCGCCGGGTCATTTCGGTCGCCGCCAGCGAGGACCGCAACGTGACGGCGCGGATATTGTCGGACCCCGACCGGGCGTTGTCGGAACGGATCATCCGCGAGCAGTTCACGGTTTAGGCGGGGCGCCACACGCAGCGCGCGTATTCGATGACGCCAGTGTCATGCGCCGTCCAGCCGGAATCCGGCGGAATCGTGGCGGCCCGGGTGAAAACCTGCGCGCGCTTTAACCGGTGAGGCGAAATCAAGGCAGCGATCAATCTGACAACGCATCGGTTCCTCTCGATTCTGTAATCGCTTTTTAAGTGGAACGATCGCTCTGGCACCACCAGATATTTCACCATGATTACGGTTACACGTGATCGTTTCAGAGGAGAGTGACGTGAAGAAATATATCCTGTCGTCCCTGGTGGTTCTGGCATTGAGCAGTGCCACGGCCCTCGCGCAATCGTCCTACCAGTCGACCACGACCACGACGGCGGTGACCCCCGCTGCCCCCGCACCGGTGGCACCGCCGCCACCCGGCGTGCTGAGCCGCACCACCGTTACCAAAAGCAATGACGGGATGGGCGACAAAACCTATTCGCGCAAGACGACGTATGGGGATGGTCAGGCGGCGGTTTCGCAAAGCACGCGAACCCAGGTGACCGCACCGCCGCCGGTGGCGATCGAGAGCAGCAAGCGCACCACCACGACCACGACAAGCTCAGGTAATTGAGTCGGAACCGACGTTTCAACACGCAGAGGAAGATCGATCATGCAGATCAGAACGATGAGGTTAGGTGCGATCGCCGGGATGGTCGTGCTCGGCGCCAGCCTTGCCGGTTGTTCGGGTAGCCCGCCGACGCGGACCACCACGACGACCGAGGAAACCTCGACCCGCCCGGTCATGGTGGCACCGCAGGGCGCACCGGCCACGGTGACCACGACGCATTCGGAGACCGAACAGGTCAATCAGTAAACGGGTCCGCCCGTAAACTGATCGGTGCGAGCGATGCCCGCCGGATTGATGATCCGGCGGGCTTTTGTTGAGTCAGGGTCAGCCGAGCAGGTGGGCAACGGCGTCGCGTTCTTCCTTCAATTCGTTCAAAGTGAGGGCGAAGCGCTCGCGGGCGAATTCGTCCATTGCGAGGTCGGGTATCCGGGTGACGGTACCGGCCTCGGTGGTGACGGGCACGCCGAACATGATGCCTTCGGGGATGCCGTAGCTGCCGTCCGACGCCACCGCCATCGAGACCCATCTTCCATGCGAGCCGACCACCCAGTCCCGTACCTGATCGATCGCGGCATTCGCCGCCGATGCCGCCGAGGACGCTCCGCGCGCCTCGATCACCGCCGCACCGCGCTTGCCCACCGTGGGGATGAACACGTCGCGGTTCCAGGCTTCGTCGCCGATGATCTCGGCAAGCTTGCGGCCATTGGCTTCGGCGAAACGGTAGTCGGGGTACATGGTGGGTGAATGATTGCCCCAGACCACGAGTTTTTCGATGGCATCGACCGCCACGCCCGCTTTGCCCGCGAGCATCGAGGCGGCGCGGTTATGGTCGAGCCGGATCATCGCCGAGAAGCAGTCGGGCGAGAGATCGGGGGCCGATTTCATCGCGATATGGGCGTTGGTGTTGGCCGGGTTGCCGACCACGAGAATCCGCGCGGTGCGTTTCGCGGCCTCGTTGAGCGCGCGGCCCTGCACGGTGAAGATCTCGGCGTTGGCGCCCAGCAGATCCTTGCGTTCCATGCCCTTGCCGCGCGGACGCGCGCCGACCAGGAAGCCGATATCGATGTCCTTGAACGCGGTTTTGGGATCGTCGGTCGCCACCATTCCGGCGAGGGCGGGGAAGGCGCAATCCTCCAGTTCCATCATCACGCCCTTGAGCGCGCCCTGCATGGGCGGCAGGTCGAGCAGGTGCAGGATCACCGGCTGATCGGGGCCGAGCAGCGCGCCGCTGGCGATGCGGAAGACCAGCGCATAGGCGATCTGGCCGGCGGCGCCGGTGACGGCGATACGGACGGGGGATTTGGCCATGGAATTGCTCCTTTGTGGTTGGGCGCACTATCGCCCGGCGGGGCTTCCGGTCAACCCGCGCGCCATGCCACACTGATGCGATGAAAATCGAGGGACGCAAGCCCGGCCCACGCGAAGCGAGGCCCCGCAAACCGGGGTCGGCACCCGATGCACGCCGGTTGCGCGAGGCGGCGCTGGCGCATCTTGCCCGGTTCGCCGCCACCGAGGCCGGGCTGGTGCGGGTATTGACCCGGCGGGTCGAGCGATGGGCCCGCGCGGTGGACGATGCCGAGGCGGCGGCACCCCAACGCGATGCCGCCTTGGCCGCGATCCCCGGTATCATCGATGAATTGCGCGCGCTGGGGGCTTTGAACGATGCGGCCTTCGCCGAATCCCGCTCGCGGCGGCTGGCGCGCGCCGGCAAATCGCGCCGGGCCACCCTGGTTCATCTGGCGGCCAAGGGGATCGAGGCCGGGCTCGCCGCCACCGCGACCGAGTCGCAGGCCGATCAGGATCTGGCCTCCGCCTGCGCCTATCTGCGACGGCGCCGGCTGCCGCCTTTCGGGGCCGGTGACCCGTTGCGGGCGATGGCGGCGCTGGCCCGCAACGGGTTCGACCGCGAGACCGCCGAGCGGGCCCTCGCCCTCGATGCCGCGGGCGCGGAGGCGCTGGTGATCGGGTTGCGCCGGGGCGACCGGTAGCGCGGCGCGCGGGGATCGTTCTGGTTTCATCATGTGCGGACATGAATGAAATGTCGCGCGCCCCATAATTGTCGCGGCGGATCCGGCCCATGTTGCAATGCAGCAGCGGGGTGGACCGTGGCGATCCCGTCGTGAGGTCGCCGGTTCCTCCGCTTCAACGGAGATTTCGACATGACTCGCCTGATTACGTTTGCGGCCCTGGCCATGGCCGCCACCACCAGCATCGGGATTGCCCTCGCCGATCAGGGCATTCCCAACGTGCCCGCGCGACCGGTGATATCGATGACCGCGCCCGGCGTGGCCGGGGAGGGGTATCCGCTGTTCGGCGGGCAGACCCGCCCGGTGGTTTCGGAGCGTTCGGCCAGCAATGCCGGCTACCAGAGCTATCCGGATTTCATCGTTCCCAGCAGCAATGAACGGTTGGGCGCGGCGCAGCTGGGGCGGGTCCAGGGCGAACGCCCGATGAGTGATCTCGCCACGATTGCGGTTCCGCCCGCGCCGCAGGGCTGACCGGCCCGCGCGCGCGATCGTGAGGGGGCGGGCGGCACCGGTGACGGTGCCGCCCCTTTTTGTGATGAAGTCAGTCGAAGATCGGCGCGTTCGCCACCCCGGCGAGTTGCGCGGTCGATTGCAGGAAGGGCGTGGTTTCGAATTCGGCGATCAGGAAATCCATGATCGCGCGGGTGCGCGCCGGGATGTAGCGGCGCGAGGGCAGGACGGCGTAGATTTTGACTTTCACCGGGCAGAACGCATCGAGCACGGTGACGAGGCGCCCGGCATCGACATCATCGATCGTGGTCAGGCGCGGCAGCATTGCGATGCCCAGGCCCGCGCGCGCCGCACGGCGGACCGCCTCGCTCGAATCGACGTGAAATCGGCCCTGCACCGACACGGTCTCGTCACCGCCCTTGCCGATGAACCGCCAGTTTCGGTCGATCCCCGGGCGGGTGTAGACGATGCATTCATGGGCGAGCAGATCCTGCGGCGATTGCGGCGTGCCCCGTGCCGCGAGATAGGCGGGGCTGGCCACCAGCACCGACGCGGCGCTGCCGATGGTGCGCGTGATCACGCTGGTCTGGGTTGCCTCCGCGATGGAAATCACGAGGTCGAGCCCTTCCTCGACCAGATCGAACGCGCCGTCGCGCATTTTCAGGTCGAGCGACATTTCCGGATAGCGGGCAAAGAATTCGGGCAGACGGGCTGCGAGATACATGCCCACCGAGGTCGGCACGCCGACCCGGACCTGCCCGGTCGGGGTCCGGCGCGCGATGCCGACGCTGGCCTGGGCCGCATCCATCGCCTCGACCACCGCGCGCGCGTGTTCGAGATAGATCTGCCCGTCCTCGGTGAGGGAGAGCCGGCGGGTGGTTCGCTGGATCAGCCGGACTCCGAGCTGGTCTTCCAGTGTGGCGACCTGACGCGAGATCACCGGCTGGGAGGTGTTGAAATCGCGCGCCACGGCTGAAAACGACCCGCGTTCCGCGACACGGACGAACGTGTTGAGCAGGCTTAACTGGTCCATCGATGAGACTTTCGGGATTTATAACGAGCGGTGCATGAGATAAATCGTTTTTTAGTTTAACCGACAGCGTCCGATATGAATATATGTCATTCGTCATGGCGGTTTCCGGATTTTCCCAGTTGCGTGCGTCGGCGACCGCCCTTGCGGGCGATCTGCCGCGCGACCTCTGGTTCGCGCTGCGCACCGCGGCGGCGGCGTTGCTGTCGCTCTATGTCGCGATGGCGTTGGATCTCGGAACGCCGCACTGGGCCGCGTGGACCGTGCTCACCGTCAGTCTGCCCTCGATCGATCAGGCGCTGCTGAAATCGTTTCACCGGATGATCGGCACGCTGGTCGGGGCGGCGGTCGGGGTGCTGTTCATTGCGCTGTTCGCGCAGGCCCCGCTGCTGTTCGACCTCGCCATGGTGCTCTGGGCGGCGCTGTGCGTGTATCTCGGTACCAAGGCGCGCCAGTATGAAACCTATGCGCTGGCGCTGACCTGGCTGACCACCGGGATCATCGCCTATGGCAGCATCGCCGATCCGGCGGGGGCCTTTACCGTGGCGATCACCCGGACCGCCGAAGTGACGATCGGGGTGGTGTGTGCCGGGCTGGCCACGGTGATTTTTGCAGGCCATCGCGCCGGGAGAGCCACCCAGGCTGACTCGCCGGTGCCGGGGCAGGCGCGGCGGAACGCGCTGCGGGCGGCATTGGCGATCGGACTGGCCAGCCTGTACTGGTATGGTTCGGAATGGGAAAACGGGCCCGATTTCGTGCTGATGTCGGGCGCGGCGGTGACGCTGTTTGCGGCGCATCCGAGTAAATTATCGGCGACGCTCGGGCTGCTGCGGGGCTTTCTGCTCGGCACCGGCCTTGGACTGTTCGTGCGGTTCGCGCTGTTCACCCAGGGGGCCGGGTTCGGCGTCGAGGCGCTGATGCTGCTGCCGTTTCTGGTGCTCGGCGGGCTCGGCGTGGCCGATCCGCGCACCCAGGGGCCGGCGACCGGCTATAATCTCGCGTTCATTCTGGCGGCCGATCCCTCCAACAGCCTCAATTTCGATCTGGGCAGCGCGCTGAATACCGATTTCGCGATGATGGCCGGGGTGCTGGTCTCGGTGGCGGCGTTTCTCGGCTTCGTGCCGATCCGTGAACTCGTGCGGCGGCCGACATGAGTATTCTGCCGCCACTGGCCGAATTTTCCGTGTTCGGTATCGGGATCGAGCCGGCGGTGCCGATGCTGCTGCTCGCCGTGCTGGTCACCGACCTTCTGCGCCGTCTGCTTGCACGGGCCGGGGTGGACCGGATGGTCTGGAACTGGCCACTTTTCATACTGTCAATGTTCGGATGCGTCGCGGCGGGACTGATCCTCGCGATGCCTTCGATCTGATCGGAAACCACGATGCTCGATTTTCTTCATCGCGAGACGATTCCGGGGCCGCAGGTTATGGCGGCGCTCTCTCAGCCCGCAGCCGCCGCGCCGCCGCGCCCTTACAAACCGCTGTTTTCGGTTCTGGCGACGCTGATCGTGGTGATTGCCGCGATCTGGCTCGCCGTGCTGGCATGGCACCGCTATGACGCCACGCCCTGGACCCGCGATGCGCGGGTGCGGGCCTATGCGGTTGCGGTCGCGCCGCAGATTTCCGGCCCGATCGTCTCCGTTGCGGTCCATGCCAATCAGATCGTCCACAAGGGCGAGGTTCTGATGAGGATCGATCCGGCCGATTTCATCAACGCGGTTGCCGAGGCGCAGGCGGCGCTGGCCTCGGATGAAGCGATCGCGCGGATGAAGGCGGCGGATGCGTCCCGGCGTGCGCGCCTGCCTTCGATTGCCGTTTCCGCCGAATCCCAGGGCAACACCGCGGCGGCGGCGGCGGCAGCCGAGGCGGCGGTTGCGGGGGACAAGGCGCGGCTTGCGCAGGCTCTGCTCAACCTGAAACGCACCGTGGTGCATGCGCCGGTGACCGGCACGATCACCAACCTCACCCTGCACGCCGGCGATTACGCGCATGCGGGCACGCCGGCGATCACGCTGGTCGACGAACATGATATCTGGGTGACCGCCTATTTCGAGGAGACCGAATTGCCGATGATCCATCCGGGCGCGGCGGCGACCATTCGGTTACTCGCCGACCCCGACCAGGTGTTGCACGGTACCGTGCAGGGGATCGGGCGCGGGATTTCGGTGACCGATGCGCAGAATTCGGCGGGCGGGCTTCCTGTGGTTAACCCGGTCTATTCCTGGGTGCGGCTGTCGCAGCGAATTCCGGTGCATATCGCGCTTGGCAGGGTGCCGGCGGATCTGTTTCTGGCGGCGGGAATGACCGCGACGGTGCGGATCGTGCCGCATCGTGCCCACCGGTAAGCCCCCAACGAAAAAAGCCCCGCATCGGGTGATGCGGGGCTCGGTCCGGTCAGCGGGATCGGTCAGGCGGCCAGTTTCTGGCTGTCCTGCTCGATGGTCGGCACCGGCGCCGGGGCGCTGGTGATCGCGATCCGGCGCGGCTTCAGCGCTTCGGGGATGACGCGCTTCAACGCGACATGGAGCAGGCCGTTTTCGAGCGATGCGCCTTCGACCACCATGTGATCGGCCAGCGCGAAGCGACGTTCGAACGCCCGGGCCGCAATGCCGCGATACAGGGTTTCACCCTTCGGCGACTCGTTGCCGATTTTGCCGGCGATGATGAGGTTGTTTTCCTTCACCGTCATTTCGATATCCTCGGCGCGGAAGCCGGCGACCGCCATGGTCAGCCGATAGTTTTCGGCGCTGAGCTTCTCGATGTTGTAGGGCGGATAGGATGTCGCGCTCGCATCGGGCACCGCATCGAGCAGTTGCTGGAGCCGGTCGAAACCGATCGCGGAGCGAAACAGGGGAGAGAAATCGAGAGTCATGTAAACCTCCTCAAAAAGCAAGGTCGTGTGGCGGATTGTCACGATGACCAACCCGTGGTGATGCCCGTAAAGCTCCCGAGGAACTTCCGGACGCTGAAGGACCCAATGGCATCCTTCGGTTCGATATTAAGGAAAGGCAGGGGAGGTGTTCAAGAGGGTTTCGGCCCGCCGCGCCGATTTTTCCCCCAGCGCAAAACGCCGCGACCTGCAGGGCAGATCGCGGCGGGCCGAAACGGGCAGGAAAGGCGCTTACTTGGTGCGCGCGCCGATGCTGGCGAAGCGCTTGTTGAACTTGGCGACCTGACCGCCGGTATCCATGACCCGGTGCTGGCCGGTCCATGCCGGATGGGATTTGGGATCGATGTCGAGGCGTAGCGTATCCCCCGCCTTTCCGTAGCACGACCGGGTGGTGTAGGCGGTGCCATCGGTCATGATGATGTTGATCTCGTGATATTCGGGGTGGATATTCGCTTTCATCGTACTCTCCTGGGGCGACCGATGCCGACCGGTCATTCGGCGGGTCGCTTAACCCGGCGCGGTCCTGAAGGCAAGCGGCCCCAGCCATGCGACCCGGCGAGGCAGCACCTCCGGCACCGTCATCCGACCGGTTCGGCCACCACGGGGACCCGGCGGAAGGCGCTGGTGAGCTGGCCCAGCAACGTGCCGATCCGCCGGGGGGCGAGAAGGGCGAGCGTGCCCAGGAAGACCGATGCGGCGATGATGCCGCCCACCGCGAGTTGGCTGAACATGGCGACGATGCCCAGCCCGGATTGCTGCACCAGAACCGGCACCAGGGCGGCGGCTGCCACCCGCGCCGCGATCAGGGCGATGAACGGCGCGGTGAACAGCCGCAGCAAGGGCCAGGCGGGTCGGCCGATCCCGATCGAGAGAGCCGGCAGCAACAGGATCGCGGTCAGAAGGCCACGGGCCGCAAGGGTCCAGGCCAGGATCAACAATCCTTCGGGTGCGGCGAACCACGCGGCCAGTGCCGTACTCGCGGCATTGATCGCGGCGAATACGGAAACCAGCACGGGCCGGCGCAGGGCGGTGAGCATGGGGTTGACGAAGGCGTAGACTGCCGCCGCGGGAACGATCAGGCTGAGCGCGGCGAATACCGGGGCGGAGCTGGCCCATCGCACCCCGAACATCAGCACCACGACCGGTTTCGCCACCGCCCCCGCGACCGCCGCTGCCGCCAGCGACCCGATCGCAAGGACATCCACCAGCGAGCGCGCGACCGCGAAACGGCGATCCGGATCGTCGCGGACCGCAACGAAGACCGGGAGGAACACTTTGCTCGCGGGAAAAACCGTGAGCTCGCGCAGAACCTCGGCGAGGCGCTGGGCGATCCGGAACTCGCCAACGGCGGCCACCGGCATGCGGATGC
Source organism: Acidiphilium acidophilum (assembly GCF_033842475.1). Lineage (NCBI taxonomy): Bacteria > Pseudomonadati > Pseudomonadota > Alphaproteobacteria > Acetobacterales > Acidocellaceae > Acidiphilium > Acidiphilium acidophilum. The sequence continues at coordinate 421,052 of NZ_JAWXYB010000018.1, forward strand.
CGATGAGAACGACATAGCCGGTCGCGGCCACGTAATCGACGAAGGCGGCCCCCATCATCGGGATATTGAACCGCAAGGCCCGCCCGATCGCGGCGAGCGAGGGAAACGCCGGCGGGTACCAGCGCGCGGTGATCGAGGCGGCGGCGGCGTAGAAGGTGATGCCGACGATCCGCTGGGCGATCAGCGCATCGAGCCCGCGACCGGAAAACACCAGCGCCAAAGCGACCGTGCCGCCGAGAATCGTCGAGCCCAGCGACATCAGGCTGAGCGCCCGGAAGCCGAAATTCTGCACCAGCCGCGCCGAGGGCACCACCAGGAAGGTTCCGAGGATAATATTGACCGACAGAACGCGCGTGACCCATGACAGCGCGGGGGCACCATAGGCGCGTGCCAGAACCGGGGCCGCGACGAACAGCAAGCCAGCGATTGCAGCGGCGAGAATAAACTGGGCCCAGAATGCGCCGGCTTCCACCGTCCGGTCACCGGGGGAGGCAACCACCTGTTCCCCCGAGCCGCCTGTGGTGATCATGCGCCCGATTTCCGAGAGTGCGGAGGCGATGGCGATCAGCCCGACATCGGCGAGCGTGATATGGCGGACCAGAATGGCGAGCACGGCGAACCCGATGCTGCGCTCCCCTACCGCGGTGGCGAAATTCCAGGCCGCGCCGTGAGCCGCGCCGCGCCGCAAGCTCATGCCCGCGCCCTCATGAGCCCGACACCCTTGAATTGTGCCCGTTGTGCTGGACGGTCATGCGGTTGTACCGGTCTGCATGAACGGAATATAACAATTTATTCAAGTTTGGCGATGGCCCGGCGTTATCTTCCGCAACCCGCTCTTTACGAACCGCCCCACCGTCACTAGAACCGCCCCTGCATACGCCGTGTACCCCGGCGGAGGGGTGGCCGAGTGGCCGAAGGCGGCGGTTTGCTAAACCGTTAGACGGGTTAAACCGTCTCGTGGGTTCGAATCCCATCCCCTCCGCCATCCTTACAATCAGCAACGTGTGGCAGCAGTTTCTCGCTGTTTTTGGTCGCGTGCTCGCAAAGCACCGTGACGCCGGCGGTTCATTGCGGCGGTCAGCGGCTCCGGGTTTCCCCGGAACCGTGCCGATGGGCTACCATGACGGCCCGGGACGCGCGCCCGACCAGCCATTGCCGAAAAACGGACAGCAACTCCAAGCGGAAAACGGCCCGCCATAGCCGCCGAACGGCCCGAAACGGGGCATCCGGAAGTTGACGCCGCCCATGTTCCATGGCCCGCCATATCCGTTCCATGGTCCCCCGCCATAGCCCGACCACGGCGATGACCGGCCCATCGGCGCGCCATATTCGGACCACGGCGTTCCGTAGCCGGGAAACGGCGCTCCATAACCCGGCATGGGTGATCCGTACCCCGGAAAGGGCGATCCCATACCCATCGGCATACCGTATCCCGGCATTGGTGATTCCATGCCCATGGGTGACCCGTATCCTGGAAAGGGTGATCCCATCCCCATCGGCATGCCGTACCCCGGCATTGGTGATCCCATGCCCATCGGCATGCCATAACCCGGCATTGGTGATCCCATGCCCATCGGCATGCCATAACCCGGCATTGGCGATCCCATACCCATCGGCATGCCGTACCCTGGAAAAGGACTGAACGATTGTGCCCGCGCCGATGCCGGAAGGGCCATTACGGCCAGACCCGTCGCAATGAAACAGGCCGATAGACCTCGTGTCACCCTCATCCAACCCATATGTCACCTCGCCGTCTGCCGGCATTATTTATGTTTCAAGGACGTATCGACATGTCGTGAGCGCGAACCGGACGGTTTGATGTCCGGCGGTCTCACGGATCGATTTAAGGGGTGGCGCGCGTTTCGTGTCAATCTTAAACAGTCCTTCCCGCCTCCCGGGGAGCCAGATACCGCATCGTGAACAAAACATCGCTCGTGCATCGAATTTTTGCTGGACAGTGCAGGACGCAGTTGTTACTCACACGCCATCGTTTCATTCTTGCAGGAGGGTTGAGTGTTGGCAGTTGATCATTCGCCCTTCGGGATGACGAAAACCGGAACGACGCGCGGCCATTTCACCGCCTGATCTGTCGGCTCCGTCTACCCCCTTCCCAGCCTGATTTCCGCCGCTGACTCGCGGTGCCTCGATGTTGAAAGGTCGTCGCCCTGACCGGCGGCGGATCGTCGCATGTTGGCCTTCCTTTATCTGCCGATCCTTATCGTTGCCGTCGTCGCGATCGCTCACGGGGTCGTTGCGGTGCTGTTGCATCGGGAAAATCGCCGCAACGCCCTGCCTGCGGTGCCTGCGACGCCTGCGGTGAACCGGCGCAGTTTCCAGCCGCGCGTCATCGCGGGCGGGGGCGCCGCGGCCGATGCGCCGCGCACTGCCCCACGGCCGATGCTGTATCTGGTCGGGGCGGATGATTGAAATCATCAGCGCCCGGCCAGCCGCACGGTTACCCCACCTCAAGCTCGTCCAGCCGGCTCATCCGGTACACCACCACCGAAACCACCCAGGCCACGACGAAAATTCCGATGATCCCGAACCCCAGCAGCCCGAAATGCCCGTTCAGCCCCGCCACCGGACCCCAGAACCAGCCGCGCAGGCCGAATTCCGTGCCGATCAGCCCGAGGGTTTCCACGCCGCCTATCAGCAGCGCGATCGCGACCGAAACCAGGGTGATCGTCAGGTTATAGTAGAGTTTGCGGATCGGCTTGACGAAGGCCCAGCCATAGGCGCCCAGCATCAGGACCCCGTCCGTCGTGTCGATCAGTGACATTCCCGCCGAAAACAGCGCGGGAAACGCGAGGATCGACCACACCGGCATTCCTTTGCCGGTCTCGGCCGCAGCCACCGTCAACAGGCTGACCTCGGTTGCGGTGTCGAAGCCGAGGCCGAACAGAAACCCCACCCCCAGCATCTGCCAGCTATGTTCGATCAGCAGGAACAGCGGCCGCAGCAGCCGCGCGATCAGTCCCCGGCTGTTCAACAGGACGTTGAAATCATCCTCGTCATAGGCACCGCCCGCCTTCACGTGCCGAAAGATCCGGTAGGTCGAACGCGCGATCATCAGGTTCATGATCGCCATCACCAGCAGGAACACGCCGGAGACCACCGTGCCGACGATCCCGGCCAAATCGTTGAACCGGTCGAACCGGCCGGAAACCTGCATCACCGTTACCGCGACGATCAGCGTGCCGATGAACAGCACCGCCGAATGCCCGATCGAGAAGAAAAACCCCACCGCGACCGGGCGCTTGCCCTCCTGCATCAGCTTGCGCGTCACGTTGTCGATCGCGGCGATATGATCGGCATCCACGGCGTGACGCAGCCCGAACCCGTAGGCGAGCAAGGCGGTTCCCATCAGGATCGGGCGATCACGGAACGCGATCAGCGCGTAGGCCGCCGCCGCCAGATTGAACGCGATCAGGAACAGATAAATGCCGCTCACCTTGGCCCGCACATCGGTGCCCTGATCGCGGAAAATCCGTCGCAGCGTTTCGATCATCATCGTCATCCGCCTCCGGAACACCCCGCCCGGCGGCATGGTTGGCGCGACGAGGGCAGGTCTCCTGGCTCGCGGTTGCCGCACCCGGCCGACGCCGGATGCATCATCGCCGGTCCTGCCTTCCCGAACCCCTCGGCTCAGTGACCCGTCGCCAGATCATGGCGAACGGACGGACCGCCGACTGACCGCTGACAGTTGCGGGGGCAGCTACCGACTTGCCCCCGAACCACTGGTTCCGCCGGAGCGCACGATATTCCCTTTTCACCCGCTCGCACGGGACCATCGACCAGCCGACCCTAGCACGAAGCGCGCCCGGCGCCACAGGAGAACATCACCCATGCCGCACTGCGGTAGCGCCGTGCGGTGGTGCGTCGTATAGGTGGTTCATCGAATAAAAAAGGGGATTACCGATGACCGCAGCTCATCCCGCCACAACCCGCGTCACCGCCATGCCGGGCGATGGTATCGGCCCTGAGGTCTTCGAGGCGACAAGACGCATTTTCGAGGCGGCGGGAGCGCCGATCGAGTGGGAGATCGCCGAGGCCGGTGCCGAAGTCTTCAGGAAGGGCATCCCTTCCGGCGCGCCACGCGAAACCCTCGACAGTATCGCGAAAAATCGCCTCGCGCTGAAAGGCCCGCTGGAAACCCCGGTCGGCTATGGCGCGAAATCGGCCAACGTCACGCTGCGCAAGCATTTCGAACTCTACGCCAATATCCGCCCGGTCCGCGAACTGCCCGGCATCAAGACCCCCTTCACCGGGCGGGGCATCGACATGGTCATCGTCCGTGAAAACGTCGAGGACGTCTATGCCGGCATCGAGCACATGCAGACGCCCGATGTCGCGCAGTGCCTCAAACTCATGACCCGCCCGGGCTGCGAGCGCATCATCCGCGCCGCCTTCGGCCTCGCTCTCGCGGAGGACCGCAGGAAAGTCACCTGCGCCACCAAGGCAAATATCATGAAGCTCACCGAGGGCATGATGAAACGGGTGTTCGAAGCGGTCGGTCCCGAATATCCCGCCATCGCGCAGGACCACATCATCATCGACAATTGCGCCCATCAACTCGTGATTGCCCCCGAGCAATTCGACGTCATCGTGACATCGAACATGAACGGCGACATCATTTCCGACCTTGCCGCCGGACTGGTCGGCGGGCTCGGCATCGCGCCTTCCGCCAATCTCGGCGACCATGCCGCGATCTTCGAGGCGGTCCACGGTTCGGCGCCGCAGATCGCCGGCAAGGGCCTTGCCAATCCCACCGCCCTGCTCTCCGCCGCGATCATGATGCTCCGCCACATCGGGGCGTTCGAGGTCGCCGCCACGATCGAGCAGGCGCTGTTCATCACCCTCGCCGAAGGCGAAAACCTCACCGGCGATCTTTCGCCGCGCGGCCACGGTGTCGGCACCGAGAAATTCGTGGGTCAGGTGATCGCCAATCTGGGCCGCACCAGCAATCTGCCGTCCCGTGAGTATCGCCCGCTGAAACTCACCCCGTGGCCCAACCTGACCGCACATACCGAGCCGAAATCGCGCGAACTCCTCGGGATCGACGTGTTTATCGAAACCGAACTCTCTGCCGCCGAACTCGGCCATTCGCTCACCGCCATCGCGGAAGGCACCGCGCTGCGGCTGGAATCGATCTCCAATCGCGGGGTTCAGGTGTGGCCTTCGACCGGAGGGCAGACCTTCCTGGTCGATCATTTCGATTGCCGGTTCATGCTGCTCACCCCCGCCGAGGGCAATCCGCCCCAGGGCATCGCCGACCTCGTTGGCCGGATCGGCCAGAAACACTCGTGGATGCATGTCGAAAAACTGCAGCGGTTCGACGGGAAGGATGCGTTCGAGCGACCGCAGGGCGAAGGATAGTTGCAGAAGTCGATCAGTGTCCCGACAATATTCGGTGTACGTTCCTAAATATTTGTAACCGCCTCGTGCATTGCTTCGGCGCCGCTTCGGCCCGAACTATTGCGCCACGATCAGCATTGGTCAGGGCCGACTTACCCCTTTCCTTTCGGATCTCGTCGCCCGGGGCGGAACTCTTCCGGGATCACCGCAATTTGCGGAACAACAACCAACGAGGAGAACCATCATGGCCGAAGCCAGTCACAAACAAGCCGCCAAAGCTCACGAAGACGCTGCCAAGGCTCACCACACCGCAGCCGAGCATCATGGCAAGGGCGATCACAAGACGGGTGCGGAACATTCGCAGAAGGCGCATACTCATTCGGAGAGCGCGCACAAGCATTCGACCGAAGCTCACAAGAAATCCGGCCAACACGCCAAAGGCTGATTGATAACGACGCGTGACCGAAGGCCGTCCGGGGCAATCCCGGGCGGCTTTTACTTGAACAGCCGCTGCCGCGTTATCCGTCCGGCGACCAGCCACCCGATCATCGAGGCGAGACCCGAAACGACGCCGCCCCACACGATGTCGGTGATCGCGAGTGCCACCGTCCAGTGCTTCAGCGTCGCGAGATTGGTCAGATCGTACAGCCCGTAGGTGAAGACCCCGAACGCCGCCCCGTAAATCAGTGCCGAACTGACCCGCCCGCTGGCGCGCGCGCGCGGCATCACGAACACCATCAAACCGAGCACCTGCAACAAATACACCGCGATCGCCGGCACCGGTTTGAACCCGGCCAGCATGATGTCGCCGAGCGTCTCCCGATAGATCGCCGAACTGGTGAGGGTGAGCCACACCGCATCGATCAGCAGATAGGCGATCAATGTCGCCAGATAGAGTCCCAAGCGTCCGCGCATAACTGATCCATGATGTTCCCCTCCTGCATATGGCGCGGTCCTGCCCGCCGCAAGTTGTTGCGACCCTTCGCAACCCCCTGATCGGCGGGATACCTCGATCGGGTCGATCAACTCCCTGTTAATCTCAATGTTTTAACGTGCGTTGCTGATAAATTGGTGGCACGTCAGCTTGGAACAGCATTTTGTTCGCTTCGGGAGACTAACGATGGCATTTTCACGGCGTTTCATGCTTGATGCCGGGGTCAAGGCAACGATCAGCCTGCCGCTCTGGATGCAATCGGCACTGGCCCGCGCCGCCGGACCTGACCGCGCGGCGATGATCACGCCCGCCGCCTATCGCGAAGCCACGCGCAATCGCCTCGTCATGATCGATCCCGGCCATGGCGGTCGCGATCCCGGCTGCATCGGCAATGGCAATCTCTACGAAAAGGACATCGCCCTTTCCGCCGCGTGGGATCTGCGCCATGCGCTCGAACGGGGCGGGTACGAGGTCCGCATGACCCGGGCGAGGGATATTTTCATCCCCCTGCAGACACGGGTCGATATCGCGGAAAAGCACAAGGCCGCCCTGTTTCTCTCGATGCACGCCAATTCGGTGGCTCCCAATACCACGGTGCGCGGTGCCAGCGTCTATACCTTCTCCAACCGGGCGTCGGACCCGCTCGCCGCCAAAATCGCCGGTCTGGAAAACAGTGTCGAGCGGATTTCCAACCCGACATTCCGGGGGGTTTCGCCGCAGGTCGGGCGCATCCTGTTCAGCCTGATGGCGCACAGCACCAAGGTGGAATCCCTGTTGCTGCAACGGAAAATGGTTGGCGCGCTCGCCCGCAATGTCGACATGCTGCAAAACCCCGCCCGCCACGCGACCTTCGCGGTGCTGCAATCATCCGCGATCCCGAGCGTTCTGGTCGAAACCGCCTTCCTGTCCAACCCGGAGGACGAAGCGGCATTACGGACCAATGCGTTCCGCCAGCGTATCGCGGGGTCGATGAAAGCGGCGGTCGATGCCTGGTTCCTCGCCAAGCAGCACGCCGTCGCCAACCTTTAACCTGTGTCATGCTCAAGCGTCGCCGCGTAACCCTTGGCCTTGGCGGTTTCGTCTGGCTCGCCACCACCCGGCTCGGCGTGGCCAATAACCCCGCGAGCCGTCAGGATGCCCAGTATCAGGCGGCGCCGGGCCCCGGCGGTGCCGATTGCGCGACATGCCAGTTCTATCTGCCCGCGCCGAACCCGGCTCTGCCGGGACGCTGTCAATTGATCGCCGGGCCGGTCGGCCCACGCGGCTATTGCGATTTCTACGCCCCGCGCTGAACCGCCGCGCGCGTGGATGTGAACGAAATACGCGGAGATCCCGCTGGATTTTTCGCCGAAGGCCGCCAATTCTCTGTAAAGTCCGTCAACCCTCGATAGGAGCGTGCGCCATGATCCGTTCTGGATTGTCCCTGATCGCTGCGGCGGTGGCCCTGCCGGCCATCAGCTTCGCCGCCGCCCCCGCTGCCCCGCAGGCGGTGCTGGTTCCGGTGGTTTTCGCCCCTGTGCCCCAGCCCATGCCGATGCTGATGCCGGCGGCCTTTTTCCAGCAGATCGCCCAGATGCAGCAACAGATGCAGCAGCAGATGGCGATGCTGCAGCGCATCGCCTTCGCGCCGCTGCCGCTGCCCACGAGCTTCGCCCCGGGTGCGCTGCCCGGCGGCATGATGCAGGTTTCGATGGTCAGCGTCGGTGGACCCGGCGGCGTCTGCAGCGAGCAGATGCAGATCATCCCCGGCCCGAACGGGCAGACCCGGGTTTTCGTCCGCCGCAGCGGCAATGCCTGCGCGCCGTTGCCGACCGCGCTTGGTAAAGCACCGGGGCAGACGCTCGCGCCGGTGCCCGCCGCACCGGCCCGGCCGGCGAATGCGCTGCCGCCGCCCTCCAAACTACTTTTTGCCGATTATCCGGTTCCGGCTGCCGCTCATCCCGTTCGTCAGGGCTGAAGCATAGCCGTGCCGGTGGCGCGGGGGCGATTTGCGCCCCCGGCCTTGCCGGAACCGCAACGGCCCGATAGTAGGGATCGCCAAGGTTCGCAAACCGGCAAGGATGCACCATGGCTCCCATGAATTCCACTACCCAGCCCCGCGGCTTGGCGCGCATTGTTGAGGCTTTTGCCTTTGACGATGTCCTGCTGGTCCCCGCCTATTCCGAGGTTCTGCCGAGTGCGGTCAGCACCGAAACGCGGCTGACCCGCAGCATCCGGCTCAACATTCCGCTCATTTCGGCGGCGATGGATACCGTCACCGAAGCGCAGATGGCGATCGCCATGGCCCAGCAGGGTGGTATCGGGGTGGTTCACAAGAACCTGACCATCGAGGAGCAGGCCGATCAGGTCCGTCAGGTGAAAAAATTCGAGAGCGGCATGGTGGTCAACCCGCTCACCATCCACCCCGATCAGACGCTGGCGGACGCTCAGGGGTTGATGGCGCAGTACCGGATTTCCGGGGTCCCTGTGGTCGAGCGCGAGACCAAGCGCCTCGTCGGTATCCTGACCCATCGCGATGTCCGGTTCGCGACCGATCCCGGCTCGAAAGTCTACGAATTGATGACCCGCGAGAATCTGGTCACGGCACCTGCCGATGTCGGCCCGGAAATGGCGCGGCACCTGCTGCACAGGCACCGGATCGAGAAGCTGCTGGTGGTGGATGAAGCCTATCGCTGCGTCGGGCTGATCACGGTCAAGGATATGGACAAGGCCGAAACCCATCCGCTCGCCAACAAGGACGAATTCGGCCGTCTGCGCGTCGCCGCCGCGACCGGTGTGGGCGAGGATGGCGCGGCCCGGGCCGATGCGCTGATCGCCGCCGGGGTCGATGTCATCGTGGTCGATACCGCCCATGGCCACTCCCAGGGCGTGATGCGCGCGGTGAGCCGGATCAAGGAACGATCGAATGCGGTGCAGATCGTCGCAGGCAATGTCGCTACCCCCGAAGCCGCCGCCGCGCTGATCGAGGCGGGGGCTGATTCGATCAAGATCGGCATCGGCCCCGGCAGTATCTGCACCACCCGTGTGGTTGCGGGCGTCGGTGTGCCGCAATTCTCCGCCGTGATGGAAACCGCCGCCGCCTGCCACGACGCCGATGTGCCGGCGATCGCCGATGGCGGGGTCCGGACCTCGGGCGACATGGTCAAGGCGCTCGCCGCCGGGGCCGACTGCGTCATGGTCGGCTCCCTGCTCGCCGGGACCGACGAGGCCCCCGGCGAAGTGTTTCTCTATCAGGGCCGCTCCTACAAATCCTATCGCGGCATGGGCAGCCTCGGCGCAATGGCGCGCGGCTCCGCCGATCGCTATTTCCAGCAGGATATCAAGGACAATCTGAAACTGGTCCCCGAAGGCATCGAAGGGCGGGTCGGTTACAAAGGCCCGACTTCGGCGGTGGTGCACCAACTGGTCGGCGGCCTGCGCGCCGGCATGGGCTACACCGGCTGTGCCACGATCGGCGAACTTCAGACCAAGGCAACCTTCCGCCGGATCACCGGGGCCGGGCTGCGCGAAAGCCATGTTCATGACGTGGCGATCACGCGCGAAGCGCCGAATTATCGGCAGGATTGAGGGTGATGGCAGGAAGGGAAGGGGAAGGCTTCATTTTTGAAAAAAAGAAGCAAAAAACTTTTGGTGGTTTGGGCCTCGGGCGGTTTCGTCGGCACAGTCCCGGCGAATCAGAGTTTTTTTGTTTCTTTTTTTACAAAAAAAGAAGTGCTTCCGTCCTTGATTTAGGTCTTTCGGCTTGACCCCCGCAGGCCGCCTGCAAGCCGCGATCGAATTGCTCGGCGCGATCGAGGCCGATCGTCGTCCTGCCGATGCGGTTGCCAATGAATTCCTGCGTACCCGCCGGTTCATCGGCGGTGGCGATCGGCGTGATATCGGCGAGACGGTCTGGGGCGTGCTGCGCGCCCGCCGCCGGCTCGGCTGGTGGATCGAGCGGGTCGGGGCGACGCCGACGCCGCGTCTGATGGTGCTGGCATTGATGGTGCTCAACGGGATCACCGTGCATCGTGCCGCCGCCGAATTCGGCGGCTCACGCTTCGCGCCGCCCGCGCTGGAGGATGAGGAGCGGCGGGTGCTCGAACAGCTCGACAAGCACACGCTCGATCATCCGAACATGGGCGAGGGGGTGCGGCTGGAAATGCCGGATTTCGTGGTCCCGCTGCTGCGCGCGCGGTTCGGCGACCGGCTGGAGGCGGAATCGGCCGCGCTGATGCAGCCGGCCCCGCTCGATCTGCGGGTCAATCTGCTGAAGACCACCCGCGAGGAGGCGACCGGCCTGCTCGCCAAGGCGAAGCTGAAGGCGGAGCCGACCCGACTCAGCCCCTGGGGCCTGCGGCTCGCCCCGCGCCAGAGCGTGACGACGAGCCAGCCGTTCCGTGACGGGCTGGTCGAAATTCAGGACGAAGGCAGCCAGCTCGTCGGACTTCTGGCCCAGGCCCAACCCGGCATGCGGGTGGCGGATTTCTGCGCCGGTGCCGGGGGTAAAACCCTGGCGCTCGCGATGACGATGGAAAACAAGGGCCATATCGTCGCCTGCGACGTGTCGCCCGCGCGGCTCGATGGCGCGATCAAGCGCCTCCGCCGCGCCGGGGTGCACAATGCCGAGCGCCATCTGCTCGAACCCGGTGATAAATGGACCAAGCGGCAGGGCGGTAAATTCGATGTCGTGCTGGTCGATGCGCCATGCACCGGCACCGGCACCTGGCGGCGCAACCCGGATGCGCGGCTGCGGCTGAAAGAATCCGATCTGGCCGAGCTGGTGGTCAAGCAGGCCGCCATCCTCGATGAAGCGCAGCGTCTGGTCAAACCCGGCGGCGCGCTCATTTATGCGACATGCTCGTTGCTGGACGCCGAAAATCAGGGTCAGGTCGCGGGCTTTCTCGCCCGCTACCCCTCGTTCCGGATTGCCCCGGTCGGCGCGGCGTTCCCGGCCTATCTGCAGGGCGATTACCTGCTCCTGTCCCCGGCGCGCGATGGTACGGACGGGTTTTTCGCCTGCCGGATGGAGCGCGCTGCGTGAGGGCACCGGCATGATCGCGGTGCGCCGGGCGCGACCCACCGATGCCGCCGGAATCGGCCTCGTTCATGTCGCGAGCTGGCGCAGCACCTATGCCGGGGTATTGCCCGAACCGGTGCTGACCGGGCTCTCGGCACCGCGACAGGCCGGATATTACGACCGGGTGATCCGGGGCGGCGGGGTGGTTCATGTCGCGGTCGCCTCGGGCAGTGATGCGGTGCCGGAGGGTGAGGCCAGCGTGGTCGGCTTCGTTACCGCCCGGCGACAGCGCGGCCACGCCACCGAGGGCGAGATTGAAACCCTCTACGTGCTCGACGATTTCCGCGAACGTGGTCTCGGCCGTCACCTGCTCCGCACCGCCGCCGCCCATCTCGCGGCACGCGGCTGCACCTCGCTGCTGGTGTGGGTGCTGTCCGACAATCCGGCACGCTGGTTTTATGCCCGGATGGGGGCGCGCCATGCCGAGGATGGCACTGTGGGCGTCGGCGGTATCGCGGTGCCGCAGGCGGCGTATCGCTGGACCAGTATCGAACCCCTGCTCGATTGATCCGGCTTCGGTTTGACCCGACCGCAACCCGACCCTAAACCCGGCGCATGACCGAGCCCGACATCAAGACCCCGACCAGCTGGCCCTTCCGCGAGGCGGAACGGGTCGCGCAACGCCTCGCCCGCACCGGCAAAACCAGCGCCCTGTTCGAAACCGGCTATGGCCCGTCCGGCCTGCCGCATATCGGCACCTTCATGGAAGTGGCGCGCACCTCCTGGATCAGGCTCGCCTTCACCAAGCTCACCGGCCTGCCATCCCGGCTCCTCGCCTTTTCCGACGATATGGACGCGCTGCGAAAAGTGCCGGGCAACGTGCCGCAGCAGGAAATGCTCGCGTCGTATATCGGTCAGCCGCTCACCCGCGTGCCCGATCCGTTCGGCACCCATGCCAGTTTCGGTGCCCATAACAACGCCCGGCTGCGCGCCTTTCTCGACAGTTTCGGCTTCGAGTACGAATTCGCCTCCTCGACCGACTACTACACGTCGGGCCGCTTCAACGATGCGCTCCGTGAGGTTGCCGCCCGCCACGATATCATCCGCGACATCATCCGCCCGACCCTGGGACCGGAACGCCGCGCGACCTATTCGCCCTTCCTGCCGCTGCACCCGCGCACCGGCGTGGTCATGCAGGTCGCGATCGATGAGGTCGATGTCGAGGCCGGCAGCGTCACCTGGCGCGATCCCGAAACCGGCACGCTCCACGAAACCTCGATCTACGATGGCGCCGCCAAGCTGCAATGGAAAGCCGACTGGGCGATGCGCTGGTACGCGCTCGGCGTCGATTATGAAATGTCGGGCAAGGATCTGATCGATTCCGTCCGCCTGTCGAGCGCCATCGTCCGTGCGATGGAGGCCGAGCCGCCGGAGACCTTCACCTACGAGTTGTTCCTCGACGACAAGGGCCAGAAGATCAGCAAATCGAAAGGTAACGGCCTCTCGGTCGAGGACTGGTTGGCCTATGCCCCGGCTGAAAGCCTCGGCCAGTTCATGTTCGCCTCGCCCCAGCGGGCCAAGCGCCTGTTTTTCGACGTGATCCCCCGCGCGACCGACGATTATCTCACCAGCGTCGATGCGCTGTGCGCGGGCACCGGCACGGCGGAGGACAATCCCGCCTGGTTCATCCATGGCGGCGTCATCCCCGATTCATCCGGCAGCCCGGTGCCGTTCGGCATGCTGCTCAACCTCGCCTCGGTGGTGAACGCTGAAACGCCGGACATGCTTTGGGGCTTCATCCGCGCCTACCGCCCGGATGCAACCCCCGAGGCCTCGCCGTTCCTGGCCCGGCTGGTCGATTTCGCGGTGAAATATTACCAGGATTTCGTCAAGCCGACCAAGCGATACCGCGCGGCGATCGACCTTGAACGCGCGGCGCTGGAAGACCTCGCCACGGCACTCGCTGACCAGCCTGCGGATGCCGAGGCATTGCAGACCCTGCTGTACGATATCGGCAAGCGCCACCCTTTCGCCTCGCTGCGCGACTGGTTCGCCTGTCTTTATCAGGTGCTGCTCGGCCAGAGCGACGGCCCGCGATTCGGCGGGTTCATCGCCCTTTACGGCGTGAAACCGACGATCAGCCTGATCGGGCAAGCTCTCGCGCGGGAGCAGGATGCCGCCGATTGAGCACCCGCTCGAAAATCGCCCGCTGGCCGGCGCTGATCGTGCGCCAGTCATGCGCGGCGGCGTAGGCGACCGTCGCCCCGCGTGAAGGCGGGTCGCGCAGCACATCATCAAGGGCACGGGCGAGTGCTGCGGGCGTGAAATCGTCAGCGATCACCCCGGCGGCGCGATCGCGCACCACCTCGTCATTGCCCGCGGCGGGCGAGGCGACCACCGGCGTGCCGCAGGCCATCGCTTCGAGCAGCACGTTCGCCCAGCCTTCGCGGCTGGAGGCGAGGATCAGGGCTTCGGCCCCGCTGTAATAGAGCGGCAGGGACGATTGCGGCAGCGCTCCGGCCAGATGGACGCGATCGGCCACGCCCAGTCGCGCGGCCAGCCGGGTGAGGGTCTGCCGCTCCGGACCTTCCCCGATGATGACGAGGTCGGGCGTCGCCACACCCGATCGGGCGCGCAGGGCGAACGCCTCGATCACCCGGTCGTGCCCCTTGCGTTCGATCAGATGCCCGACCGAGACGCAATAGGGGCGGGTCCGTCCGAGCGACTGCCGCGCCGAGGCCGGGTCGGTCGGTTGGAACAGCGCCGTATCGACCCCGTTGCGCAGGGTGGTGATTTTGCCGCCGTCGGCCCCGAGGGCGATCAGGCCGCGCCGCAGGGCCTCGCTCACCGTGATCACCGCCTCCGCCTGGGCGACCGCCGTCCTGATCAGCGCGCGGGGACGTGCGAAATCGGGCCATTGCGTCACGTCCGAGCCACGCGCGGTGAGCACCAGCGGGCGATTGAAATCACGCGCCACCCATGCGGCGGCGACACCATCGGGATAGAGGTAATGGGCGTCGATCAGGTCGGGGCGATAGCCGTCATCGATCAGGCGACCGAGGCTGGATTTGAGCGCGCGGTAGAGCGTGTGCGGCGTCAGCCCCTGACCGATTTTCGGGATGACGAGATAACGCGGATGACGGACATCGAGGCCGAACCGCATCTCCTGCTGTGGTGAGGCCGCGGCCCGGGCCCAGGGGCCGAAGCGGGAATCGGTCGAGGGAAACCACGCGACCGGCGCGATGACGATGCTTTCGACATCCTCATCCGCGACCAGATGGCGCAGCCTTGTTTCGACGAACACACCATGAGCGGGAAGGGCCCGATGCGGAAACAGCGTCGAGATCGTGACGATCCGGATCGTCACCGCCGCCTGCCGGTACCCGTGGCCCGGGGCTCCGACCGACGCGCCCGGTCCCGCCATGACGGAGCGGCGGCGCGCGGCGCGGCTTCCGGCGCCGTCGCTTGGGGGGCGGCATCGTCCGCCCAGTCGAACGGCGACCAGCGGCGTTTCGCGCCCGGTCGTTCCCGCCCCTCCTGCGCGATCCAGTAGGCAAGCCAGAGAATCACGAACAGGCCAGCCAGGAAAAATACGCCTTCCATAAGCGCCTATCCCTGAATATCGCGCCGGAGGCGCCATGACGGCATCATTCCGCCGGGTTGGGCGCGGGGTGCCGGCCTTCTGGCAAGATCACGCGTGGTGCGGACCGCGCCGCGCGCCGGAACCCGCGCGACGATGGCCCCGAGCGCGCCGACGGTGAGCAGCAGCGTATAGATCAGGCTGTAATAGCCGAGCGAGAGAAACGACCCCCCGACCAGAAAGGCGATCATCGAGACCTCGATCATCCGGCAGAGTTCGTCGATCCAGCGCAGGCTGGGGTCGCCCCGGGTACGCCAGCGGATCCGGCGCAGCTTGATGACGGTGGCGATGATCAGGGCGATGAAAATCCCCAGCATGGGAAACCCGCCCTGGCTGACCAGCTGGAACCAGATGCTGTGGGTCGCGCGTTGGTGAGCCCCGGGGTAATAACGATGGATCACCGAAGGGGTCGCCGTCGCCTTGAACCCGCCGCCAGTAAGCGGATTGGCCATGGCGATGCCGAACGCCTGACGCCAGACCGTGAGGCGATCATTGGCCGAGTTGTCTTTCTGGTAATGCTGAATGCTGTACATCCGCTCGGTCCATTGCGACGGCATGATGCTGATCGCGACGATCAGCCCGATCGCGATCAGGACACCGGATTTGACCTTGCCCTTGCTGTTCCACCACAGGAAAGCACTCATCGCCCCCAGAGCGAGAAACCCGCCGCGCGAATAGGTGCCGACCACGGCGATCACGGTCAGCATCATCGCGATGGTCATGCCGATCCGCACGATCCGGTGCGCCGAGATGACCCGCAGATAGTTCATCAGCGGCAGCACGGTGAGCAACGCGACGGCAAGCTGGTTGTTATCGGCCAGTACGCTGTTCGGCGGGCCGTAGACATGATCGCCGCCGCCGGTCAGGATAGTGAACAAGCCGCCCTTGACCCCATAATACCCGATCGCCAGCACGATCAGCCACACCAGGGCATGCACGCGCTGGCGGTTGGTCAGCAGCGCGGCAACCAGGATGAGGAACCCGAGCGATTTCAGCAGATCGGTATAGACCGGCAGCACGATCGAACTGGGTGCCATGGCGAAGATCGTGCTGATCGTCGCCTGCGCGATGAACAGAATGACGAGCACGGTGATGCTGTTGAGCTGAAACGATTTCGGCTCCCGATTGACGACGCAGCCGACCACGGTGGCCACGCCGGCGATCAGCGCGACCGGCAACGCCCCGGTCATCCCGTAGGTTTCCTGCTGCGGGCTCATGAAGGTGAAGCATTCGAACGCCACCACACCCGCCATCGGCCGGATGATCGCCAGGACCACCAGACTGACGAGAAACCCGAGAAGGATCAGACTATGCAGCATCGCGCGACGCCCGGCCCCGGTTCAGCTCATGATTTCGAGAGGCTGGCATCGAGCTTTTCCGCCGCCGCCCGATCGGAGAACGCTGCCTTGGTCGCCAGCGCCGGCTTGAGAACCGCCGCCGCCTTGGCTTTATCCCCTGTCGCGGCCAGTACCGAAGCATAATGATACGCCACATCGGGATCGCCCGGCATGCCCTGATGCGCCTGATCGAGCAGCACGAGCGCCTGTTTCGGCTTGGATTGCCGGGCCAGAATCCATCCCAGCGTATCGGCAACCTGCGGGGTCGGGCTGATCGCATAGGCCCGCGCGGCAAGACCGGCGGCGTCCTTGTTATTCTGCTTGCCGCTGATCCAGGCGAGATTGTTCAGCGCCAGCACGTCGGTCGGCGATTTGGCGAGCGCGGCCTGATAATGCGCTGCCGCCCCGGTCAGATCGTTCGCGGCGAGTGCCACCTGTCCCGCGGCATTTTCGAGCGCCGGCAGAGGGCCGAAGGATTTGATCGCGGCATCGAGCGTGGCGGCGGCGCCGACGCGGTCGCCCGCGATCACCTGCGCTTCGGCGAGGTTGAGAGAGATCGATGCGGAGGGATGGCTGGCCGCCAGCTTGGTAAAGGCGGCCACGGCCTGTTTCGGATGTTTCTGCGCAAGCTCCAGGCTGCCGGGCAAAGTGAGCGATTGCGGCTGGTGCGCCGGATCATCCGCGAGTTCGGTCGCCGCTGCCATCGCCTTGGCCGCACCGCCCTGCTTGAATGCAAGCCCGACCTTGGCCTGGAGGAGGGCCATGTCGTGCGGCGCGGCTTTCAACCCGTCATTGATCGCGGCTGCCGCACCGGCCTCGTCATTGTTGCTGGCATCGAGATGGGCAAGCGCCAGCCGGGCGCCGGTATTCTGCGGGTTGCTGCGGATCAACGAAGCCAGATCGGTCTTCGCCCCGGCGATATCGTGCTGCGCGAGGGCAACCTGCGCCTTGGCGGCGAGGATCAGCGGATTGCTCTGCAAGGCCGGAGAAAGCCCGTCGAGCATCGACTTCGCCTTGTCGAACTGTTTGGTCCGGATATCGAGGCTGGCGAGATCGGCAATGAAGACCGGGTTGTCGGGTGCTGCCTTGTGCGCCGCTTCCAGAACCTTCCCGGTGCCGGTGAAATCCTTGGTGCTGGCGAGCAGCGAGGCAAGGGCGGACACCGCCGCCTGATTGGTCGGATCGGCCTTCACCGCCTTGGCGGTCATCGCCTGCGCCCCGGCCTGATCGCCCTGCAACAGGTCGATATGGGCGATCCCGAGCATGGCCCCGACATTGTCGGGCTGTGCCTTCAACGTCGTGGCGTAATCGTTGCGTGCGGCGCCGAGATCGAACGTGGCGAGATGCAACTGGGCCGAGAGCAAAGCCCCGGCGGCCTTGCCTTTCAACGTGTCGAGCCGGTCGATCGCGGCCCGCGCGGTCGCATGATCGCCGCTGGCGATGGCCGCCTGCGCGAGGACGACCTGCAGCCCCGGATTCTTCGGGTCCAGCGCCGCCGCCTGCTTGAACCGGGCCACCGCGGCCTGCGGATTGCCGCTGGTGAGATCGATCTGGCCGAGATGGATCAGCGGCGCCGGTTCCTTCGGGGCGAGCCCGGCAGCCCGGACGAAATCGGATTTTGCCGCCTGAATATCGCCGATCGCCTGCTCGGCGGCGCCGTGCAGCATGGTCATGCCGAAATCCTTGTCCCGCGCCGGGCCGGCGGCATCGAGCGTGCTCAGCGCGACATGCGGGTGATTGTTCTTGAGCGCCAGCGCCGCCAGCAGACGGCGACCGGCCGGGTCGTTGGGAACCTTTGCGACATAATGTGCCGCGTCCTGTTGCGCCGCGCCGCTTTCACCGAGGTGCAGCAACGTTTCGGCCTGCAGGAAATACGTCCCCGGAATATCCGACATAATCGGCGAAAGCCGTTGCAGCACCGTCTGCGCCGCTTTCCAGTTCTGCTGATCGACATAGAGCCCGGCCTGCAGATACAGCGCGCCGACCGAGCCGGGCGCTATGGCGAGAACCTTGGTGATTTCGGTCTGCGCCGCCTTCGGCTTGCCGCTGGCGATCAGCGCATTCGCGAGGGTGATGCGACCGGCGACATTGGCCGGATCACGCTTGAGCAGATCCCGCAAGGTGGCAATCGCCGCATCGGGCTGATGCGCGGTCAGCGCCGCCCGCGCCTCGCTCAGCGCGACGTCGGGATCGGTCGGATCAAGCGATTTCGCCTGCGCCAGATCGTGCGCGGCGGCGGCGGCATCGCCACGTCGAAGCGCGGCCTCCTGTTTTGCGAGCCATACGGCCGGAAGTTTGGCATCGAACGTCTCGGCACGTTTGAGGTCCGCCGTTGCGCGGTCATCGCGGTGGAGCGCGCTTTCGGCACTGGCGCGGGCCAGAGCGATCCGGGCGCCGGCGCTGCCGGTGGTGCTGCCGAGCGGAAAATCGTGCAGCAGGTCGATATAGCGGCGCTGCGCCAGATAGGAATCGAGCAGCAGCGTCAATGCCCGGTTGGGTTGATAGCCGGCGGTGCGGGCCGCGCGCGCTTCACGCTCGGCGGAGACCGGACTGCCAAGTTGCAGGTCTAGCTGGGCCAGCATGAAATTCGCCGGGCCGTTGGTCTGATGATCGCGCAGGAAATTGCGCAGCACCAGCATCGCGTCGCGTGGTTGGTCCTTCGCGAGGTAGGTCTTCGCCCGCGCGACCGGATCGGCATGCGCGAGCCCGACGGATGCGGCGGCGAGCGGCAGGGCGAGGAGAAGGGCGCGATGGATGGTTTTCATAGGTCTTCTGATTCCGTAACCGTTTCGGTCTGCTGAGGGGCATAGACGTTTCTGATCAGTTCGGCGATGCCAAGCGACTCGATCAGGGCGTAGAGGGTCGGGCGGCTGACGCCGAGCAATTTGGCTGCCGACGCGATCGATCCCTGGGCGTGGGCGACCGCCAGCTGGATCGCCTCGCGTTCGGCCTTCTGACGTGCGGCGCGCAGGTCGGGCACGGTGACATCGGCGGGCGCCAGTTCGAGATCGGCGGGTTCGACGAAGCGGCCCTCCGCCATGATCGCACCACGCCGGATGCGGTTTTCCAGTTCGCGGATATTGCCGGGCCAGGAATGCGCGGCAAGTGCCGCCGCCGCCCGCTCCGACAGGCCGATCGCCCGCCGCCCGGACTGGCGGGCGAACCGGGTGAGGAAATACCGGCCGAGCAGCACCGGATCGCCGGGGCGCTCCCGCAAGGGCGGAATCCTGACCGAGACGATGTTGAGCCGGTAGAACAGGTCCATCCGGAACTGCTGGGTCTCGACCAGGCGTTCGAGATTCTGGTTAGTCGCGGAAATGATCCGGGCATCGACCGGGATCGATTTTCGCCCGCCGACCCGCTCGATCACATGCTCCTGAAGAAAGCGCAGCAGTTTCACCTGCAGGCTCTGCGGGAGATCGCCGATTTCATCGAGAAACAACGTGCCCTTCTGAGCGAGTTCGACGCGGCCGAGCGTCTGGCGGACCGCTCCGGTGAACGCGCCTTTCTCATGGCCGAACAATTCGCTTTCCAGCAGGTTCTCGGGGATCGCGCCGCAATTGATCGCGATGAACGGGCCGGATGCACGGGGGCTCAGATCATGCAGCGCGCGCGCGAGCACTTCCTTGCCGGTGCCGCTGTCGCCGAGCAGAAGGACCGGGACATCGGTCTGCGCCAGTTTTTCGATGTCGCGGCAGATTTTCAGCATCGGCTCAGCGGCGGTGATGATGCTCTTGATCGGGCTCGACCCGGTAATCGAACCCAGTGTCCGATTTTCGGCTTCGAGTTCGAACAGGCGGAATGCGCGGTCCACGATCAGGCGCAGGACGTCGATATCGACCGGCTTCTCGTAAAAATCGTGCGCGCCATGGCCGATCGCGTGAATGGCGTTGCGCTTGGCGGCGTTGCCGGTCGCCACGATGATCTTCATGTCCGGACAGATGCTCAGCAGGTCGCGGAGCGTCGCGAACCCTTCGGTCACGCCATCGGGGTCCGGTGGCAACCCGAGGTCGATCACCGCGACGGCAGGCCGCTCGCGTTCGAGCACCGCCAGCGCTTCGGATCGGGAATTGGCGGTCAGGACGGTACGCCCCGGAAACGCCCAGCGATACTGACGGCAGAGCCCGTCATCATCCTCGACGATCAGCAGACGGTCGCGATCGAAATCAGTCATGCGACGAGCAAATTCGCATGGGCGGCAAGCGGGTCAAGGGCAGGGAACCGCAGCGTCACCTCGGTGCCGAGATCGATCGTGCTGGCAATCGAAACGGTCCCGCCCGCCGCATGAACCAGTTCGCGTGCCTGGAACGCGCCGAGCCCGAAACCGCTGGGCTTGGAGGAACTGAACGGGCGGAACAACTGGTCGCGGATAAAGGTATCGGACATGCCGGCTCCTCGGTCGGTGATCGTGATGCACAGCATGCCATCGTTTACCCTTGTCTGCACCGCGACCGTCTGACCGGGCTTCGAGGCTTCGATCGCGTTCTCGATCAGATGGTTCATCACCGCGTCGAACGCGCTCGGCTCGATGGCGACCTCGGTGGCGCGATCGTCGAGCGTCAGAAGCACGCCGATCGCCGATTTCGCCCAGGCGCTTTCGTTGAGCAGTCGAAGCCGTTCGCCAACATCGAGCCGGATCGGCGGCAGAACCTCCGGCGATTTCAGACGCGTGAGCATCGACTGGATCTTGCCGACCGATCCGCGCAGCGTCGCCATCATGTCGTCGCGGAATGCGGGGTCGTCCATATGGTGGTCGGCGTTGGAGACCAGCAGCGCCAACTGGTTCGCAACATTTTTGATATCATGGGCAACGAAGGCGAACCGCTGGCCGGCGGCGGCAAAGCGGCGGGCTTCGGCCAGAGCTTCCGCGGCGCGCCGCTCGGCGAGCATCAACGAGATTTCCCGTGCGACGACGCGGAGCAGCGCGATCGACTCGTCGCCAAGTCCATCCCCGGCGCGCGGCTTTGCCAGCAGCACCACGCCGATCGGTTGCGCCGAACGGGGATCGGGCAGGGCGATCGCGAGCCAGGTGTCCGGGCTGGTGATGATGATCGGCGGGCCGGACCCGAGCCGATGATGAAAGCTCTCGGAGAGCCTCGCGATGAGCGGATGCGATTCGTCGAGCGAGCCGGCGGGGGCCCTCATGTTCCATTCACCGGCAACTTCGAACGCCGGCAGGTTCGACATGTCGTTGCGCAACAACAAGGCGCCGGCCGGGCTGTCCACCGTGTCGGCGAGAACCCGGATCACCCGTTGCGGCAGGCCGCCCTGCTCGATGGCGGCAAGCGTCTCGATACACCGCAGCCATTCCTGCCGGTAATCATAGCGCTGTGCAAAAAAATTATCGGTCACCAGGCGTCGCAGCCGCGAGCGCGCGGAGCCGGAACTCGCGAGAATTGCTACCACGATCAGGCCGATGAAGACCATGGTGATCTCGATCACCGTGCCCCAGTCCCGGCCATATCGATAGGTGCTGTAACGACCGAGCACGCTGCCCGCGAGGCCGAGGCCAACCAGGAACGACCCGCCCAGGATCAGACTCGATGTATAGAAAGCCGCGCCATGCGACATGCTGACCCGGTTGCGCCAGCGCCGCATCCGGCTTTCCGACCCGATGAACAGCGGCATGACCAGGATATAGACGACCGCCTGCGCCTGCAGCAGGCTGATCGACAGACGATGATGAACGATCGCCTCGCCGTAGAGAACGAATGTAAAGACCGCCATGACGGCAATCGCGATCAGGGGCAGGTTCAGATGCCATCTGATATCGTCATCGGCATTGCGATAGACGTTTTCGATCAGGATCAGGATGATCAGGGCGAAGAACAGACGCGCCTCGACCACAATCCCCTCTTCGCTCGCGGCGGCAACGAGAGCGACGAGGGCCGCGATCATCGCTACCGCCAGACAACAGACGATCGCAACCGTCGTGGCGCGACGGAGCCTGACATTCGATTCGGGAGTGAACCGCCGCGACAGGGCTCCGATCACTCCGAGCCAGCCCGCCGTCTGAAGAAACCACGCAGCGTCCTGCAACGCGGGATAGATCAGAAAGCTGAGTGCCCAAACCGCAGTGAGGAATCCCGCGAGTGCGATAGCCGGCGTACGCCGCAGTCCGATCAGCCCGATTGCAAGAAGGCCGTAGGCAATCGAGGTCAGCGAATAGGTCAAAGCAAGGATCGTCATGATCGTGACTACCCGCGTGCTGGAAAAATCAGCGAGCACCCTCCCGGAATATGATGACACGAATGGTCGCAAGGCAAATTCTGATATCCATCATTAGGCTGCGATGCTTAATATAACCTGCTTACCCATCTTGATCCGCCGATTTCTCTGCGGTACGAAACGGGAACATAGCGATATGATCTGGAGGTTTCGATGGCGCGCAACGCTGTGCAATTTCAGAAAGGGCTGAGCGAGGCTGAATTCGACGGGCTTTACGGCACGGAGGAGCAATGCCGGGCGGTGGTGATCAAGCTGCGGTGGCCGAACGGCTTTTCCTGTCCGGTCTGCGGTGGGACGTCGCACAGCATCCACACATCGCGGGGGCTGTTTCAATGCACGCGCTGCCGTCGGCAGACCTCGCCGACCGCGGGAACGATCTTCGCTGCGACGAAATTGCCGCTGCGTACGTGGTTCCGGGCGATGTACCACATGACGCAGAGCAAACAGGGGATCTCCTCGATCGAGCTCGGCCGACGCCTCGGTGTCCGCCAGACGACGGCGTGGATGCTCAAGCACAAGCTGCAGCAGGCGATGATGGAGCGTGACGGACGCAAACGTCTGAAAGGGCGGATCGAGATCGACGACGCGGTTCTCGGCGGTCAGCGCTCCGGTGGTAAGCGAGGACGCGGCGCGCCAGGCAAAACCCCGTTTGTCGCGGCGGTCGAGACGACCGAAGACGGCAAGGCGGTCCAGTTGAAACTGCGCCGGGTCGCGGGGTTCACCGGCCAGGAGATTTCGCGTTTCGCGTTGCGCAGTCTCGATCCCGCCTGCAATGTGGTCAGTGACGGGTTGGCCTGCTTTCATCGGGTCACCGACGCCGGGTGTGCGCATCAGGCAATCGTCACCGGAGGCGGTGCCGAAGCCGCGCGTCACCCGGTGTTCCGATGGGTCAACACAACCCTTGGGAACATCAAGTCCGCGATCGTCGGCACCTACCGGGCCATCAGCAGCAAACACACGCCGCGATATCTCGCCGAATTCGAGTACCGCTATAATCGCCGATACGATCTCGCCAGCATGATCCCAAGGCTCGGATACGCCGTCGTCCACGCCCCGCCAATGCCATACAGACTGCTGAAACTGGCGGAGGTTTATGGGTAAGCAGGTAATATAATATAAATCGTACGAAAGTTTTTTCCGCGCGTCCTCGACCGACGCACCATAAGGGTAGTTGACCTGCGCCCATCCGGTAATTCCCGGCTTGGCGACGCTGCGATCCCGGTAGTGTGGAATCCGGGCGGCCAGGTCATCCACAAAATGAGGACGCTCCGGCCGCGGTCCGATCACGCTCATGTCGCCGCGCAGGACATTCAACAACTGGGGGAGTTCATCGATGCGCAAAAGGCGTAGTACGGCCCCCACGCGGGTAACCCGGGAGTCCTGCTTCGACGCCCAGACCGGCGCGCCGCCGGCTTCGGCATCGACGATCATACTGCGGAATTTGACGATCTCGAACGGGACGTTGAACCGCCCCACCCGCGTCTGCCGGTAGAGGATCGGTCCCGGACTGTCGAGCTTCACCGCGATCGCCGCAAGGATCAGGACCGGCGCGGTGATCGTCAGGATCATGAGGCTGAGGGCGATATCGAACAAGCGTTCGACCACGCGCCGAAACCGCCCGCCGCCCAGCGTGTCGCCATAGGCCAGCCACCCGTTCGAAAGCCGGTCGATATCGATCGAACGCGACGACATTTCCCGATACTCGATTTCGTTGAGCACCCGAATTCCGGCGGCACGGCACCGGATCAAGGCCTGATCGTCCACGAGCGCCCTGAAGGCGGACGGCACCACGATCGTGCTCACGCCTTGCCGCTTGAGGTCCCCGGCATCGATATTCCGGAAGTTTTCACACGTAATTGACGAAATTTGAGATGGCGTCCGCTGATGCTCGTCGGGCCGAATGTCACCAAACGACACGACGCTGGAATTGACGACACTCATCGCTTGCCCCCCGAAACCTGATCTTGATCGAATCATCGTAAGCTATTTTTCAAATAGAAAATGAAAACCGAAAATTATACGTAACATATTCTTGTAAACCGGCGCGCTCCACTACGAGTTATTATTCAATCCTGTCATACTCGACATCGCCGGAGCGTATTGAATTCACCACGAAAAAACCCTTCCACAAAATAACGTGGCATCGGGATTACGGGGCAATATCAAAATTCAACTACAGATTTACGTCGAGCAACCTGAGGTTTAGTCCTAAAATTTCAATATCACGTTTCTTGTAGGTTCATAACAAAATCGCCGAAGATCGTCAATTGATAGGAGGAAATTAACTTGGACTGTTGCAAAAGATGGTGCCATGATGTTTTTTATATGAGCCAGAATAATTTTTGGGCGAGTTTAGTAATTTTAGGCAGATGGATGCTTGTGGAATGCGTGTCGAGCGTCGCGCACGTTAACGCTTTCCGTTGTGAAGTATGCCATAACGCAGTATATCCTGATCGATAGCGGTTCGGCGTTCGATGATTTGATAACGGTGTTTGAGAGAAAATTATGAAAAAAACGACGAAATTTCAGTTGGTTTCCGGTGATCGTGCGGGTGTGCCCGGACGTCTCGCCCGGCGGGTGCGCGCCTATAACATCGGGTTTGTCTCTTTATTCGGTCTTCTGGCGGCAGGCGGTCTTGCGGGCTGCTCGAATTCGTCATCGATCGCGCCACCCGTGGCGGCAGCCTCTTCCAATGTGTCTCTCCCATACAGGATCGGTCCGGGCGACACGTTAAGCGTGTTCGTCTATGGATCACCGGATCTGAGTGTGCATGGTATTCCGGTTCGGCCCGATGGGCGGATCGCGATACCGCTGGTGCCTTCGATCGTCGCGGTGGGCAAGACGCCACGTGAACTCGGGGTGGATATCACCCACAAACTATCAAAATTCGTCCGCGATCCTAACGTGACGGTGATTGTGGACAGTTTCCACGGCATGTTGGGATCGGCGATCCGCGTCATCGGTGGCGGCGCCAAGCCGGTCGCCGTCCCTTATGTGGACCACATCACCCTGCTCGATGTCATGACCGAAATCGGCGGCCTGCCTCAGTTCGCAGCTGCCAACGATGCGTATATCATTCGTCACACCGCAACGGGTGACGAGAAAATTCCGGTCAAGCTTGGTGCGTTGATCAACCGGGGCGCGATGTCGCAGGATATCCAGATGATGCCGGGCGACATTCTCGTCATTCCCCAAACGATGTTCTGAGGCAGGGCAATGGACGAACTCATAGCACTTGCACGACGGTTTGCCGGTGGCGCGTGGCGCAAACGCTGGCTCGGCGTGGCGGTCGCCTGGGCGATCTGCCTGGTCGGCTGGTTCAGCGTGATGACGATTCCGCCTAAATATCAGTCCAGTGCGCAGCTCTACGTCGCCGCCGATCCGGTTCTGACCCCGTTGCTCGAAGGTATCGCGATCAACGGCAACACCCGCGAGGAATTCAGCCTGTTGCAGCGGACCCTTCTGAGCGACCCCAATCTGACGACCCTGTTGCAAAAAACCGGTCTGGGTCTCAGCGCGCAGGGACCCGGCGCGCAGGAAGCCATGATCCGGAGCTTGCGCCAGCAGGTGGAAATCGTGCCGCAGACCGATAACCTCTTCACGATCCGCTTTGAAAGTCCCAACCCGACCAAGGCCTATCAGGTCGTGCAAGGCCTAGTGAACATCTATGTCGAACGCGCCTCGGTCCGTAATCAGGGCGATATCGACAACGCGCGGGATTTTCTGAATTCGCAGATCACCTACTTCCATACCCAGCTCAAGCAGCTGGAAAAGCGCCGGGCGGATTTCCAGGCCAAATATCTCCAGTTGCTGCCCGGAGCGAACGGCGTTTCCGCCTTCGAACAGGAGCAGACCAAGGTGCGCCAGCTGAACGGTGCGTTGGAAGACGCGCTCGCCGAACGCGCGATCATCGAAAAGCAACTCGCCAGTACCAAACCGCTTCTGACCGGTGCGGCGGCGATGGCGAGCGGATCGGGCGGTGCGGCGCTTGCGGCGGCCGAAGCGCGGCTCTCCGAATTGAAGCAGCAATACACTGACGCTTATCCCGGCGTGATCGCCGCGGAACGCCAGGTTGCCGCCCTGAAAAAAATGGCCTCCGGCAGCGGAGCAACGCCCGGTATCGCAACGCCGGCGGTCGCCAATCCGGTGTATGAGCAGTTGCGCCTGCAACTCCTCAAGATCGAGACGGCGCTGTTTTCCCTGCGCCGGCAGATCAAGTCATCAACCGCCGAGCGCGACCGGCTCGCCGCACTTGCCAAATCCCAGCCGGGGATCGAGGCCAAATACATCAATCTTGATCGCAATTACTCGGTTCTGCAGAAGGAATATCACGATCTGATCGAACGCCGCGAGGCGATGCGGATCGGCGCTGCGGCGAATGTCGATGCCAACCGGATTCAGTTGCAGGTGGTCAATCCGCCGCAGGTGCCGCGTCTGCCCATCGCCCCCAATCGTCCTCTGCTGCTGACTGCGGTGCTCATTCTCGGGGTCGCAGCCGGAGCCGCGGTTGCTGCGGTGCTCGCGGAACTCGAAGGGCGCTATGACACGCTCGAAGATCTGAAAAAACTGGGCCTGCCGGTGATCGGCGGCATCTCCGATATCCGCAAGCGGGCGGAAATGCTCGGGCCGGTTTTGCGCCTCGCTGCGGCAATGGCTCTCCTGTTCGTCATTTTTAGCGGGTTCATGGTTGGAACCGTGCTGATGCAGAGGTTCGCGTGATCGAGAACAAAACCCCGCGCCACCTCGCTGAGCGTGTCGCCGCCGAGTTGCTGCCGGATTCGTTGGTCGGTCTCGACCGAATGAATGCAGCCAGGGTCCAGCCCTTGCGCCCGTCCCCGGCACCAACCGAAGCAGCGAAGCCGGTTGAGGCCGAGGCCGCAGCGCGCGGCGTACCTCTGGCGTCCGACCGGCCTGCTGCGCCGATCACCGTGACCCCGATCGGTACAATCGCGCCACGCACGGTGCGACCAATCGTCGATCCGGTCCCGGTCGGCTCCGGGCGGGTCGCCGGGGGCGACGTCATATCGCGAAAAACCATGGAGGAGGCCGGCATGGTGGTCGGGCGCGGGCGTCGGGATCAGGCCGGAGAAGAGTTCCGGATCGTCCGTGAGCAGATCCTGCAATCAATGGCAGCCAGCGGTTCGCGTGCCGATGGCACGGTACCGCCCTGTGCGAACGTCGTCATGGTCACCAGCGCGAAACATGGCGAGGGCAAAAGCTTCATGGCCCTCAATCTCGCGAATATCCTCGCCGAAGGCGGGGACCGGCCCGTCGTCCTGATCGATGCCGATATCGGCGGCAACTCGCTGTCGTCGCATTTCGGACTCGAAGCCAAGCCGGGATTGCTCGACCTTGCGGTGTCGCCGCGCCAGTTGGCCCAGGCGATGACGATTCCCGCCGAATCGGAAAATCTCACCTTCATTCCGATCGGCGGCGGCCTCGATCCTTCGGCCCGTGGCGATATATCGTCGCGCCAACCGATCAAGGCGCTGGTCGAGCGTCTCGCGGACCAGTTCCGTGACAGCATCGTCGTGATCGACAGTCCGGCCTGCCTGTCCAACAGTGACCCGATCGAGTTGGCGTCGGTGGTCGGTCAGATCGTCCTCGTGGTTGAAGCCGGACAAACCCGCCGCCGGGATGTCGAGGGCGCGCTCGATCTCATCGATGCCTGCCCGAACATCAGCCTTGTGCTCAACCGCATGACCAAGCGAGGGCGCGGCAGCTTCGCCCTGTGATACCGGGCACCGGCGCTCGGGGCACAAGGATGCGGCGTCGCACCGTCACTGAACCTGGCGTCGGTCGTGCGGCCATGGGCCGGCGCGTTGAGCACCAAGGCTGCGGGTCAACTCTGTTCTGGTCGTTGGCCAAAATTCATGCTCCAACACTTCAGGTTGTGGAGAAAAGGTCTGGGAATGCGAAAAATTCATCGGTTGGTCGGCGTTTCATGGCTCGCTCTCGCCGCAGCCGCCGCGGCGGCAACGCCGGGCGTCGCATTTGCCGACTCGGGCGATAGCGGAGCGTCCGCCGCCACCACGTCTGGCGCTTCGACGTCGGCTACCACGGCGTCCGGTTCCTCGGTCAGCGGCGGTGCTCCGGCGTTTCCCGGCGCGGCGGCGCTGAGCGATCTCGGTGGCGCCCCGCCATTCGGCACGGCGGTCCGGTTGGGCGATGCCGGAACGCTGCTCGCACCGGGCCTCAGCGGAGAAAGCGCCCCAGGTGCGGGGATCGGCGGATCGGGCAGCGCGGTTCCAACACCATTCATTCAGATCCAGCCCTCGATCGGCGCGACCGAACAATTCGTCACCGGCGGGTATGGGGGATATGGCGGCTCCGGCAATGGCAGCGGCCATGAATTCGTCACCTCGATCAACCCGTCCCTCCTGATCAACGGCGCGACAAGAGCCACCACCTTCACCCTTGCCTACAATCCGAGCATCCAGTTCTATTCGAACCAGTCCCAGGATAACGGGATCAATCAATCGCTCGACGGTGTGATCGATGCGACCCTGATCCCGCAGATGCTCACGGTGGAAGCCCGCGCCTACGCGACCGAACAGGCGACCTCGGGCG
The DNA here is from genome assembly GCF_033842475.1 of Acidiphilium acidophilum. NCBI lineage: Bacteria > Pseudomonadati > Pseudomonadota > Alphaproteobacteria > Acetobacterales > Acidocellaceae > Acidiphilium > Acidiphilium acidophilum. The sequence continues at coordinate 450,115 of NZ_JAWXYB010000018.1, forward strand.
GTCTGCCGCCCGGCGGCAGTTCGGTCTACAACAATAACAACCGGACCCTGACGCAAAGCTATTCCATCACACCCAGTTTCAACGACACGTTCGAAACCGGCACGCTCAATCTGCTATACTCTGCCCAATTCACCCGTCAGTCCGGCAATACCGCCTATCTCACGAACCAGAACAACCCGTATTTCGAGACCGGTGATGTCTTCGCCCAGACCGAGGCCGGCAGTTTCACGACCGTGCCGTTTTTCCGGCGGTTCGACGACACGCCGAGCTTCTCCGCGACCGAGGATGTCGGCAGCGGGGTTCTCAACGGCGCGCACCAGTATTTCATCAAAAATACCGTGCGCTACGCCGTCGTCCCCCACGTCGTGCTGTCCGCATCCGGCGGCTACGAAGATCTGGCCTATTCCGGTATTCCACCGACCCTGATCCGTGATGCGACATGGAGCATCGGCGCGCGGATCAGGTTCCCAGATAACGGGATTCTGGTCGCGCGCTATCAGCATCTCTACGGGTTCAATGCGCCCTATATTCGCCTGACCTATCAGCTCACCCAGCGCACCACCCTGTCGGCCGGGTATTCCGAAGCGCTCTCGACCCAGCAACAGGGAATCGGTCTCGGTGTCGCATCGAGCGGCGTCAACAGCGTCGGTCTGCCGATCGGCGGCCTGAGCGGACAGCCGGTCCTGCTCAGCAACCAGTCCCTCAGCGTGCAATCGAGCCTGACCCGCAACCGGCAGTTCTCAGCGGCCCTGACCACGCAATACACGTACGATACCGTATCGCTTTCGGTTCAGGCCTATCAGGATACGCTGGTGGCAAGGGCACCCGGCCTGGTTGGATTTTCCCAGAAGAGCGCGACCGTCTCGATATCGGAATCGCACCAGTTCTCGCCCTATGCGACGGGAACCGTCTACTTCGATTATGGCCGCACCGATTCACCGGCGCTGAACAGCTCGACGACATCGACTTACGGTTTCAGTGCCGCCTTCACCTACCGGCTATCACCAACACTTTACGCCAACGCGCAATATAGCCTGACCAATAATGCTTATGGCGGCTATGATATCGGTGGTTACGGCAATACAGGATACGGCAGCCAGGGGGTTCAGAACATCTTTACCGTCGGGTTCCGCAAGACATTCTGAAAGGGATATTGTGTTTCTCGAACATCTTGGCCTCGCCGATATGCCGTTCCGGCTCACCCCGGACGATCGCTATTATTTCGCGAGCAGCGAACACCGGCGTGCCCTGTCGCATCTGCTGTTCGGGCTGGCGCAGAGCGAAGGCTTCGTGGTCATCACCGGCGAGGTCGGGGCGGGCAAGACCACGCTGGTCGAGCGGCTGATCGCCCAGCTCACTCAGTCGACCTACCGGATCGCCAGCCTCTCGACGACCCAGATCGATCCGGATGACAGTCTGCGGCTGATCGCCGCCGATTTCGGCCTATCGGCAGCGGGCGACAAGGCCACGCTGCTGCTGCGGCTGAAGGAACGCTGGCGCGCCGATCGCAGCCGGGGCCGGCGGGCGCTGATCGTGGTCGATGAGGCGCAAAATCTCTCGAAGCCGACGCTCGAGGAATTGCGGATGCTTTCGAACATGGCCGAACGCGGCCAGGCGCTGGTACAGATCGTGCTGCTCGGCCAGCCGCAATTTCGCGACATGCTGTCCAACCCCGATCTCGATCAGCTGCGCCAACGGGTGCTCGCCTCGTATCATCTCGGCCCTCTGACGGCCGAGGACACCGAAGCCTATGTCCTGCATCGCTTCACGGCGGCGGGCGGGAGTGCCGAAGGCTTTTTCGAACAAGGCGCCCTGCGGGCGATCCACGATGCGAGCCAGGGGATTCCGCGCCGGATCAACCGGCTGTGCAGCCGGATCCTGCTGAACGCGGCGCTGGAACATTATACCGTGATCACCGCCGCGATCGTCGACTCCGTCGCCGAGGAACTCAACACCGATCTCGATGGCATCGGTGGAGGGGTGGCAACGTCCGCGCGTCGCGCGGAGTCCGACCCGGCGCCGGACCAGGGAGATCAGGTCGTCGACCGGCTGTTTCAGGTCCTCAAGGCGAAGAGCGAATAATGACCGCCGCTGCGCCCGATCCCGGCTTGATCCGCAATGCATTGACCATCGATGTCGAGGATTATTTTCAGGTGCAGGCCTATGCCGGCGCCATCGACCGTGCCAGCTGGGATACGATCCCCCGGCGGGTCGAGGCCAACACGACCCTGATCCTCGATGCGCTGGCACGGCACACGACGCAGGCGACGTTTTTCACCCTGGGCTGGATCGCGGATCGTCATCCCGGGTTGATCCGCCGGATCGTCGCGGAGGGGCATGAACTCGCCAGCCATGGCTACGGCCATCAACTGGTGACCGACCTGACCCCGGCCACATTTCGCGCCGATCTCGAACGGGCCAAGGCGGTGCTGGAAGACACTGGCGGGGTCGAGGTACGCGGCTATCGCGCGCCGACTTTCTCGATCGGCCCGCGCAATGCCTGGGCGTGGGATGTGCTTGCGGCCACCGGGCATGGGTACAGTTCGAGCGTATTTCCGGTCCGCCACGACCTTTACGGCACGCCCGATGCACCGCGCAGGCCGTATCACCCGGAGGGGCGGTCGATCGTCGAGATCCCGCTGACCACGGTCGCTGCGTTCGGTCGCAACTTTCCCTGTGCCGGTGGCGGGTATTTTCGCCTGTTGCCCTACGCGACCTATCGGTTCGGGATCCGGCATCTGCATCGGGCCGAACGGCGGCCTGCGGTTTTCTATTCGCATCCCTGGGAGTTCGATCCGGGCCAGCCCGACGTGCCGCAGGCCAAGCGTGCGTCGCGATTTCGCCACCGGGTCAATCTTGCGCTCATGCCGGCGCGGCTGGAGCGTTTGCTGACCGATTTCGCCTGGGGCCGGATGGACCAGGTTTTTGCTGCCGACATCGCCGGTGGCGCGGCATGAGCGTGACCTGCCGGATAATGGATGATGGCGATGTCGCGGCATGGGACGGTTTCGTGCAGGCGCACCCCGCCGGGACTTTTTTCCACCGGTCCGGCTGGCACCGGGTGATTGGCGAGGCGTTCGGCCAGCGGCCCCATTTCATGCTGGCGGAACGGGCGGGGCGGATCTGCGGCGTGTTTCCGCTGGTGCATATGCGGTCGCGGCTGTTCCGGCGGAACACTCTGGTATCCACGCCGTTCTGCGTGCTCGGTGGGCCGTTGGGCGAGGATGAGGCGGTGGACCAGGCGCTGGTCGAGGCGGGGCTCGCGCTCATGATCTCGCTGGGGGCCGAGTCCTGCGAAATGCGGACGCTTGAAGGCGGTTTCGCGGGTCCCGGCTGGGTCGCGGGTCCCGCGATCTATGATATTTTCCGCCGGTCGATCCCGCCCGATGAAGAGGCGTGTCTGAAGGCGATTCCCCGCAAGCAGCGGGCAGTGGTACGCAAGGCGATCGATCTCGGGTTGACCAGCACGATCGATCGCGACTGGCGGCGGTTTTTCGGGCTTTATGCGGAGAGTGTCCATAATCTCGGCACACCGGTGTTTCCCGCGAAATATTTCCGGCTCCTGCTGGAGGTGTTCGGCGATGCCGCCGAGATCCTCACGGTGTTCGACGGTGACAAGCCGTTATGCGGCGTGCTGTCGTTCATCGATAAGCGCGAGATTTTGCCGTATTATGCCGGGGGTGGCATTGCGGCGCGGGGCCGTGGCGGTCATGATTTCATGTATTGGCAGGTGGTGCGCCGGGCGATTTCGCTCGGGTGCGACACGTTCGATTTCGGGCGCAGCAAGCGCGAGACCGGCCCGCACAAGTTCAAGACCAACTGGGGATTTACGCCGACGCCGTTGGGTTATCAGTTTTATCTGCGGCCCGGCGCGAGCATGCCGGACACCAATCCGCTCAGCCCGAAATATCAGCGCAAGATCGAGATGTGGAAGCGCCTGCCGCTGGGGGTGGCCAATGCGCTGGGGCCGATGATCGTGCGGGGGCTGGGGTGATGCGCGATCTGATGTTTCTGTGCCACCGGATTCCCTACCCGCCGGACAAGGGCGACAAGATCCGGGCGTATCATCTGATCGAGCATCTGCGTGCCCGGTTCCGGGTTCATCTGGGCTGTTTCATCGATGATCCGGCGGATGCGGTGCATTTGCCGGCCTTGCGCGCTCGGGTGGCGAGCCTCGGGTGTTTCCCGCTCGATCCTCGCCGGGCGCGCCTGCGGGCGTTGTGGCGCTGCCGTCCGGGGATGCCGTTGCTGACCGGGTATTTTCATGATCCGGCGCTGGCTTCCTGGGTGGATGCAACGGTGCGGGAGCAGGGTGTCAGCCAGATCGTCGTGTTTTCGGCGGCGATGGCCCAATATGCCGACCGGATTTCGGGCATGCCGAAACTGCTCGATTTTGTCGATATCGATTCCGAGAAATTCGCGGCCTATGGCCGGACGTCCGCGTGGCCGAAGCGGCTGGTCTGGGCGCGGGAGGGGCGGACGCTGCTTGCCTATGAGCGCGCGGCGGTGCGGCGGTTCGATCGGAGCCTGTTCGTCTCCGAGGCGGAACGGGGGCATTTCACCCGGCTGGCCCCCGAATCCGAGGCGTTGACCATGGCGATCGGCAATGGGGTGGACCTCGATTATTTCAGTCCCGATTTCGCGGGCGCGTCGCCTTTGCCGGTGGGGCGGAAGATCATTCTGTTCACCGGGGCGATGGATTACCGGCCGAATATCGAGGCGGTGCGGTGGTTCGTGGATGAGGTGATGCCTGACCTTGGGGCTTTCGATCCGTTATTCGTGATCGTGGGTTCGAATCCGGGGCCGGCGGTTTTGGGGCTTGCGCGGGAAGGCTCGGTGATGGTGACCGGGCGGGTGGCGGATACCAGGCCGTATCTTGCGCGGGCGGATCTGGTGGTGGCACCGTTGCAGATCGGGCGCGGGGTGCAGAACAAGGTGCTGGAGGCGATGGCGATGGCGCGGCCGGTGCTGGCGACTTCAGCGGCGTTCACCGGGATCGCGGCGGTGGCGGGGCGGGATCTGCTGGTGGCGGATGGGGCGGCTTGTTGGATCGATCAGGCGGTTTCGGTTCTGGCGGGGCGGCATGGCGCGATGGGGATGGCGGCGCGGCTGGCGGTTGAGGCGCGGCATTCCTGGGCGCGGGCGCTGGCGCCGCTGGATGCGGTGCTGGGAGTTCCGGCGCCGGTGGGCACGATGGAAGAGCAGGTTTCGGCATGAGTGTTGTGACATCGAGGGTACCGCGGATCGATATACCGGCGCGGTATCGGGCGTCGCTGGGGGTGCTGGGGGTGGCGCTGGCGGTGATGGGGGTACTGTTTCATGCCGAGATCGTGGCGGCGGTTCAGGTGTGGTCGGCTTCGACCGCGTATAATCATTGTTTTCTGATTCTGCCGATCGCGGTCTGGCTGGCGTGGGACCGGCGGGGGCGGTTGCGGGGGTTGACGCCGGCACCGGAGGCGCTCGCGATTCTGCTGGCGGTGCCGTTCGCGATCGGGTGGCTGGCGGCGGATCGGCTCGGGATCATGGAGGGGCGGCAGCTTGCGGCGATGGGGATGGTGCAGGCCCTGCTGCTCGGGGTGCTGGGGCGGCGGGTTTATCGGGCGATGGCGGCGCCGTTTCTGTATCTGATTTTTCTGGTGCCGTTCGGCGGGTTTCTGGTGCCGGCGCTCCAGCAGTTCACGACCGATTTCGTCGATGCCGGGCTGCGGGTGCTCGGGATTGCCTATTTCACCCATGGCTACACGATCGAGATTGCGCAGGGGGCGTTTCATATCGCGGAGGCGTGTGCGGGGTTGCGGTTTCTGATTGCGGCGATCGCGTTCAGTGTTTTGTATGCGCTGCTGATTTTTCGTTCGACGACGCGGCGGCTGACGTTCATTGCGGTGGCGGTGACGGTGCCGGTGATTGCCAACGGATTTCGGGCACTCGGGATCGTCTGGCTCGGGCATGAGCTGGGGAGCGCCAAGGCGGGGGCGACCGATCATGTGCTGTATGGCTATATTTTCTTTTCGATCGTGCTGTTCATTCTGATCCTGCTCGGGCTGCCGTTCCGCCAGGACGGGACGCGACCGGGGGCGGGGGTTGCGGCGGTGGATGAGCCGGCGCCGGCGATGCGGGCGAGTTTGATGCCGGCGGTGGCGATACCGGGGTTTGCGCTGGTGATCGTGGGGTTGGCCGGGATGGTTTCGGCGCAGGCGGCGGCGTCGGCGGTACGGTTGCCGGTGGCCCCTGCGGGCTGCACGGCGCTGGCGGGCGGGGCGCGGTTTCCGGCGGGGGGACGGGCGGTGCGGTTTGCCTGCGCCGATGGGGTGACCGCGACGATCGCGCTGTTTCCGCCACGGACCGATCCGAAGCCGCTATTCGATGCGCGCAGAAAGTTGAGTCTCGCGGATACGCGGGAGGCATTCATCAACTATGTCGAGATTCCGCACGCCGATCCGGGGTTGTGGACGCTGGTGACGACCAAGCACATGAACCACACCACGCTCAGTGCGTTGTTCGTGGACGGGCGGGGGACCAACGGTAATTTGCGGACGCGGTTGCGGCTGGCCTGGGCGGATTTGTTCGGGCATCCGAGCCAGCCGATTGCGATGGTGTTCGAGGCGGCGGGGCCACGGGCGACGGCGCTGCCGAAGCTGGAGGCGTTCGTGCAGGGGCAGACGCTGGGGACGGCGGTTCTCGGGCGGATGGCGCAATGAAAGGCGGATATTTGTTGCGATATCGTAACGATGTGGGCGTGCGAAAGTTGTGGGGTTCAGCGGGATTTTTTTGGTTTTCGGATGGTGTCGTAGCGGAGTGGCGAGCCGGGGGGATAGACCGGGATGAAGTTGCGGGGGTTGGCGGGGTTGGGGATGAAATAGCAGATGCTGCGATCGTCGAGGTCGGGCGGCGCGGGCGGCGGGATGGGTTGGGGCGCGGGTTTGGGGCGGGGTCGGCGCGGACGTTTGGGCAGAGCAAGGAGGGCGGGGGGTTTGATGCCGCAGAGGTGGCAGAGCGGGCGGAGGATGCGGGGGATGGCCGGGTTGCGGGCGATTGCCTCCTGCATGTCCGGCGTGGTGAGGAGGTGTTCGATCTGGGCGATGAAGCCGTTGACCGTGTAATGGGCGAAGGTGCGGCGGAGGATGCCGAAGCGGCGCGGCAAGGGCGGCCGCGGGCCGAGGCTTGCGGTGTGCCAGTTGCGGAGCCATGCCGGGGGGCGGGATTCGCGCGGGGAGACGGGTTGGGGGCGCGGGGAGCGCGGGCGGAGCGGGCCGGGGGTTGCGGCGATGGCGTCGAGCAGGCGGTTGATCAGGCTGCTGAAGCGGGCGTCCAGGAGGCAGAGCAGCGGGAGGGCGATGCCGAGGAGTTTGTGCTGGGTGGCCATGGTCTCACGCAGTTTGCGCGCGGTGAAGGTGAGTTTTTCCTTCAGGGTGAGAGGGGTGTAGGTGGGGGTCCAGGGCATTGCGATTGTATACGCCCGGAGGGTGGGGGGTGAGAAAGGGGGAATGAAAGCGCTTCCGCATTTTATCGCAAAACATGGATTTTGATGCGGAGACCCGAAATTGGCGAGACCGGTTCGCCGACTCACTGGAGGCTAGGACGTGTTTTACAATCTGAAACGGCGCATGGGCCGGTGGCGGCTCGAACGAAGTATTCACGGTGTTTTCGAGACACCGCCGATCAGAGTGAGTTCGGCTCCGTGGGCCGTCGTTTCGATGGTTGGCGACGCAGACATCGCTATGTACCTTCTGGCGATCAAAACATTTTATCGAAAACTGGGTGCCGGCAAGATCGTTGCAATTGTTTCTCGAAATATGAAAGAGGACGATCTGGACAAGATAAAGTATCATGTTAGTGGAATTGAAATACAGATTATCGACGAGATTGAAGTAAGTGGCTATCAACGCGGCGGATGTTGGGAACGCCTAATTTATATATTAAATCGTTTAGATCATGAATTTGTTATTCAACTTGATTGCGACACCATAACTATCGGAAATGATATTGATGAAATAATCAAAAGGGTCGAATCTAACGTCAGTTTTGCGTATGCGGACGGCAACAGACCTGTCATGTCCATGGCGGCAGCCGGTATCGAAGCAAGATTATCCAAATCAAACTATGTGGGGTTGGCGTTGGAACGGTCATTTTGCGATTGGCCAAAAGCTGATCATCTCATGTACTGTCGCGGCTCCGCGGCGATTGCAGGTTTTGCAAAAGGTAGTGGTGATTTGAATTCACTGGAGTTTTTTTATACGAACATGAAGATGTCCCTTCAAGATCGATGGCAGGAATGGGGAACCGAACAATGCGCTTCAAATTTCATGATAGCTAATTCGGCAAATGTTTCGATGTTACCATTTCCAGCATATGCGACCTATCCCGGCTGCGGGAGTGACCGAGAAGTCAAGATGTTTCATTTTCTGGGCAGTGTTCGGTATCGTGATGGATACTATGGTCGGAAAGGTAAGGCTATTATCAACGGAGAACTAAGAACTGAATCTAGGAGGATCGCTGGATGAACCGCCGTCCACCCGCCGTAAATATCCGTTGGTTGCCAAACTATCTCAAGGTCTTCGGTGCTCAACAAGGCATGCTGTTATTCTGGCGAATATTTCGCTTCGACCGCGCCAACCGGAGTATCCCTGTGCCCGTCATCGTTCCCGAATTGGGAGAGGTTTGGTTACGGGCAGTCACCCGCGACCATGCAATCTTTCAGCAAATCTGGGTCAAGCGGGAGTATGATCTGGCAGTTGCTGCGCCACGCCACTTTCACAAACTTATGGATACCTACTCGGCAATTTTGGCAAGAGGAACCAAGCCTCTGATTTTGGATGCGGGTGCACACGTTGGTATGAGTGTTCTATGGTGGCGTCGTTTGTTTCCAAAGGCTTTAATCGTTGCGGTTGAACCGTCTTCCGAAAATCTTGCAATACTGCGGAAGAATGTCGTCGGATTGAATGATGTGATTGTGTTGGCCGCCGCTCTCGCAGGTGAGCTAGGTTCGTTGCGAATTATAGACACCGCAGCGAGCGGGTCTGCGGTCCGCGTCGGACATGAAGGAACAGGTCATATTGTTCCTGCAGTAACAGTCGCGCATGTACTTGAGCAGGTAGGAGCGTCCGAAATATTACTCGCAAAGATCGATATTGAAGGCGGAGAAGCAGGTCTCTTTTCGGGCGATCTTGGCTGGCTAGATCATACTTATGCGCTGGCGGTTGAGACTCATGACTGGCTTTATCCTGGACAGGGAACGAGCAAATCAATGCTTGCAGCAATAGCGAATCGACATTTTGACTTTTTGACAAGCGGCGAAAATACGCTACTTTTTAAATATTGAAATTTACCTGGTGGTTTCTGTTCATTGTAGTTTTCAGAAATATGAAGAGTTATAGACTCGCAAGGAATGGCGGGTAATGCATTTATTTAAGATTTTCATGATTTTCTCTTGAAAATTGCGCAGTATTAGTGATCCTTGGGAGACGTGATGAATCGGTGGTGGATGCGGTTTTCGAGACGTCCGGTTAAATTGGTTCGCCAATTGCGGCTGTTGCGGGATGATCCGGCGAAATTCGGGCATAATCTGACGCAGTTTACCGATCCGGCGCTGTTCGAGCGGCGGTTGATCGACATCATGAACCCAATGCCGATGCATGTGAGGCTCGATCCGGCGCTCGAAGGCGCGCCGGCGTTGAATGTTTTGAGTTCCGCGCTGACGAAGGACGGGATGACCGGCGGGCCGAATACGATTCTCAACCTCGCCTTTCGGGTGGCGCGATGCGGGGTGAAGGTGCGGCTGGTGACGACGGTGGAGGCATCGACACTGGAGCGGGAGTGGTTTCGGGCGCATATTGCGAGTCTGGTGGGGGGCGGCGATCTGCCGGAGGTACCGATCGTCTCGGCGGCGGATGCGCGGGCACCGCTCGCGATCGGGGCGCGGGATCGGTTCATGGCGACGCATTGGACGACGGCGCAGCAACTCAAGCGGGTTCTGCCGTTATTGGCGCGCCCCCGTTTTTTTTACATGATCCAGGAATTCGAGCCGAGTTTTTATGCGTGGTCGAGCAATTACGCGCTGGCGATGGAGACGTTGAGCCTCGATTTCTGGCCGGTGTTCAATGAGCGGGTGCTGTGCGATTTTTTTGTGCGCCAGAAGATCGGGCGGTTTGCCACGGATGATCGGGTGGATGAGCAACTCGTTTTCGAGCCGGCGATCGAGCGGCGGATGTTTCATCCGCGCACCGGCGCGGCGCGGCCGGGGCCGAAGCGGCTGTTGTTTTATGCCCGGCCGAGCAACACACGGAATCTGTTCGGGTTGGGGCTGACGGCGCTGCGCGAGGCGACAAGGAGTGGGGTGTTTGCCGAAGGGTGGGAGTTCCTCGCGATCGGCGGGCGGGGCGGTGTGCCGGAGATGGCGCTTTCGGGCGGACATCGGCTGCGACCGGCACCGTGGTTCGGGTATGCCGATTACGGCCAGTTTTTGCGTGATGCGGATGTGCTGCTGTGCCCGATGCTGTCGCCGCACACGAGTTATCCGGTGCTCGAAATGGTTGCCTGTGGCGGGGTTTCGGTGACCAACACGTTCGAGACCAAGACCAGGGTGATGCTGGAGGGGATTTCGGCGAATATCCTTGCTTCGGCACCGACGGTCGAGACGATGACGGCGGATATTGTTGCGGCTGGCGAGCGGGTTAATCGGGGCGAGGTGGTCGCGGCACCGCCGCTGATGCCGCAAGAATGGGGGGAGACGCTGGACCCGGTGGCGCGGCGGATCGTGGAGCTGTTCGCATTGCCGGACTAGGCGGGCTAGGGGTGGGCATGACTCCCGAGGATAATTCCAGCGACGCGCTTGTGGTGATCGTTCTGCATTATCGCGGGGTCGATGACACGATGGCGTGTCTGGCCTCGATTTTCGAGGATCGCGCGGCACCGGTTCGGGTGTTGTTGGTGGATAACGGCTCGGGCGATGATATCGCGGCGCGGTTGCAGGCGCGGTTTGCCGATGTCGCCGTGCTGACCCTGCCGGAGAATCGAGGGTGGGCCGGGGGCAATAATGAGGGGATCGCCTGGGCGATGCAGCGGGGGGCGGCCTTCGTGTGCCTGCTGAACAACGACACGCTGATTGCGCCGGGGAGTTTTACGGCGTTGCTGCGGCGATCGCGCGAGGCGCATCCATGCCTGGTGCAGCCGGCGATCGATTATCTCGATCCGGCGGAGGGGGCGCAGATCGATCCGGCCCAGTGGTCGGGTTATGCACCGTTACGGGCGGGGGACAGCGTTTATGCGCTCGATTTTGCCTATGGGGCGTGCCTGATGATTCCGGTTTCGGTGTTTCGGATGATCGGGGTGTTCGATGAGCGGTTTTTTCTGCAATTGGAGGAGACGGATTTTTATTATCGGGCGCGACGGCGGGGGATTCCGTCGCTCTGCGATGTCGGGGTTCGAATCAGGCACGCGGAATCGCGTTCGTTCGGGGGGCGGGTGACGCCGGACAAGACGTATTATCTGGTACGGAACAGTTTGTTGCTGGCGGCGAGGAATGCGGTGCGGCCCGGTATCGCGATCGGGGTTCTGCGGCGGGCTTATTGGGGGGTTTCGGCGCGGGGGGCGTTGGGTGAGAAACCTGCGGCATGGCGGGTGCTCGTGTGGTTGCTGTCGGGACACGATCATGCATGCGCGGCGCGCGACGGGATACGCGATTTCGTGTTCCGGCGATTCGGGGCGCGGCGGCGGTGGTAAACAACTTTTGCGTGATAATGATGCGTGGTGGCAGCGGATACTTTGAGTTGCACACGCGCGATCCCAGGCACGGCGTTCGGCGGAGGACGGGATCGCGGACTATGCCGACGTGCGAAAAATTCCTGAAAATAACAACGGTTTCTTAAGGATGAATCAGGGATAACCGAGGCAGAGCCAAAATGGTCTCCTTGTTGTTACGAGGATCGATCGCTGGAAACTGCCTCAGGAATGTTACATATCATAGGTTGCAAATTTTAGATAAGTTTGCGTAATATGATTTTGCGAGACCATTTTGAGAATGTCTCGTAGCAACTGAGGGTTGCTTTCGTCCTGTTAAGCTGATTTTGCGCCCTCCAACCTTTCAGGAGCCTTCATGTCAACATCGCTTACCCCAACCGGATTCACGGCCGCCCCCGTTGTGCCTCAGGCCGATGGGACCGGGCAGATCGTCGGGCTCAATTTGCAGAATACCGGCAGCACGGTGCTCGCGGCGCAGCCGACGAGTTTCGGCGAGACCTTCATGGCGGGGGCGGTGCAGCCGGGGGATACGCTGACCGCGACGATCGGCGGCCAGGTTTATGCGGTGCAGATGGACGCGAAGACGTTCAACCCGGATGGGTCGGTCGCGATGGCGGTGCTGACGGTGGATGCGCCGGCGCTGCCGCCGGATTCGACTACGGGGGCGATGATTTCGGTGGGCGGGACGCCGGCGGGGATTGCGTCACCGGGGGCGGATCTGGCTTCGGCGCTCAATGGCTATACGTTGACTGCGACGCTCGCCGTTACTGCCAACGCGGGAGGGACAACCGGGACGCAGCAGGTGAATATCGGGGCGGCGGTTGCGGCGGCGCTGGCGAACGGCACCGCGACGATGTGGCTGAACGGGTCGCTGGCGCAGGAGGCGATCGTCAGTATTCCGGTGACGGGGTCGCTGCGGATCGAGGCGGATGTGACCGCTTATGCCAATGGGAAGATTTCGGCGGATCTGCAGTTCAACAACGATATCGCGATGAGCAATGCGGGCGGGACGATCACCTATTCGACGACCATTACCCAGAATGGCGTGGTGGTGAGCAGCCAGCCGAGTTTGACGCAGTATCAGTATCAGGATTGGAGCACGACGGTCGGGACCGCGCCGGCGGCGGGGGCGCTGAATATTCAGGAGAATATTCCGTATCTCGAGGCGACCGGGGCGGTGCAGAATTATGATACGCAGTATGGTATCGGCAGTGGGCAGATATCGAGTGAGGCTGCGGCAATTGCGGCACCGGGATGGAATGCGCCGCTCGGGACCGATGGCATCACGCAATATATGCCAGGGCCCGGGGGCCGGGGCGATATCGGGCCGACGACCCAGTCGAATGCGGACTGGCTGATCTCGCAGAACGCGACGGCCGCGGCCTATGCGCTGGGACAGGCGCAGGAAGCGGGTTCGGTGCCTTGGCATTTCTATGATCCGACGACCAATGGCGCGTTTCTCAACACGGCGGATAGTCCCGGGATCTGGACCGATCCGCGTGGAAATCCTGGCCTGACCCAAGTTGTCAGCAGTTCCACGGGATGGCAGACCGATCCCGCTCATATGCCGGATTTGTCGTTCGATGCGTATCTGCAAACGGGGAATGTGCAGTATCTGGAGCAGTTGAATGCGCAGGCGAGCTTTGCCGAGACGGATGCCTATCCGCCATCAAACACACGCAATGATGGTCAGGGTCTGGTGGTCCACGGCCAGCAGATTCGAGCCTCCGCATGGGCGCTGCGGGAGCTTCAGGAGGCGGCATATGCCAATCCGGCGGGGTCCGCGGATAAGGCGTATTTCACCCAGATGGTGAACACCAACTATTCGTGGCTGGTTTCGATGATTCCAACCTGGACCTTGGAAGAAGGGCAGGCTCATGGTTACCTACCCGGCTCATATGGAACTTCGGGCGTTTTGCCTCCCTGGCAGGAAGATTATTTTGCAAGTTCGGTTATTCAGGGTGCTGAGATGGGTATCCAGGATGCCGTCACTTACCTAGCATGGTCATCAAATTTCTATGTCGGGCGGTTTTTTGCTGATGCGGAGGGCTTCAATCCCAAAGATGCGATCGTGTACAATCTCACGGTTGTAACGGGTACGAACCATGGATTGAACAGCGGCGCTCCTTTCTACACGACCTGGGCGGCTATCGAGCAAGCAAATGAGGCGGCGGGCGACTCGAATGTGGCCGGTTCCGGTATGGGGAGCGGGTGGGGGCAGAGCCAAGGGGATTATGGCGCGCTGGCGTTGCAGACTCTGGCCGGGGTTATCACGGTCAGTACGATGAATGCGGCTAATGCGGCGACGATGGGGGTTTATCAGTATCAGGCGATGCAGGCGTTCGGGTGGCTGCTGGCCAGCGGGGCGCCGTATATCAGTCCGAATTCGACGGCGAGCACGACGCCGCAGTTTTCGATCGATCCGCGGTTGGCGAACGGGCAGTTGCTGTCGTTCGGGAATGTGACGATTTCGACCGATACGACGCCGACCGTGCTCAGCCCGGTGGATTCGACGGAGAATGCGCTGATTTATGCGGGGTCGGGTGCGGATACGCTGGTGGGGGGGAAGGGGATCAATCTGCTGTTCGGCGGGTCGGGCAGCGATGTGATTTTCGGCGGGCCGAACGGGAATGATATTTTCGCGGGGTCGGGCAACGAGACGATCGTGGCCGGGGGCGGGGCGAATTACATTCAGGCGAGCAGCACGGCGCTGCTGACCGCGGGGACCGGGCAGGATCTGTTCGTGATCGATACCCAGGCGAGCGGGACGGTGACGATTTCCGGGTTCAACGCGGCGCTCGATCGGCTCGATCTGGTCGATGCCAGCGGGGGTGCGCTTTCGAGCCTGGTCAGTACCGTGGTGGGGGGGGCGCAGACTGTCGCGGGCGGGGTGGTGCTGAAGGTTTCGCCGACCGAGACGGTGACGATCGAGACCGTGAACGGGGCGACGGTGAGCGCGGCGTGGTTTGACGAACAGGCGCAGGCGCTCGGCACGGTGACGGGGGCGACGTCTTCCATCGGAGGGTCGGGCAGTACGACCGGGGCGGGGGCGCCGAGCGTGGGCGGGGGCAGTGTGCCGCCGGTGGTGACGAGCCCGGTGGTGACGAGTATCGCGGGGGGTGGGTTTATCGCCGGGGATGTCTCGGTTGGCGGGTCGGGTTCCATCGAGGGCGGGAGCGGGGCGGCGACGGTGACGGTGGGTGCCAGCGGCGTGACATCGATCGTCGGCGGAGGTGGGGCGATCACCGTGACCGGCGGGGCGGGGAGTTTCCAGTTTCTCGGCGGCGCGGGGGCGGCATTCATCAACCTGCAGGGGACGGCGGGCGATGGGAATGTGATCACCGGGACCGGCAACACCACGATCAATTCCGGGACCGGGCATGATTATATCGATATCAGCAATGCGAGTACGACCGGATCGGTGGTGATCAACGGGTATTCCTTCGTGAATAATCCGATCAATTATCTCGGGTTTGCCAATAACGATTATTTGCGGTCGGCGGCGTTCAATGCATCGGGCGGGGTTCTGACCCTGGTGGATGGGCAGGTGATTCAGCTGAATTATGCCGAGGCCAGTACGGCTTCGGGCAGTGTGGCGAGCCAGCCAAGCGGAACCTCGATCCAGGTGGTGACGCTCGATCAGTCGGGGCAGGCTTACACGGGGGGGGCGGGGCCGGTTATTCTGGACGATGAGAGCGGGTTCAATACGATCACCGGGGGAAGCGGCGGGTTGAACCTTACCGACGACAAGGGGCACGACCTGATCTCGACCGCGGCAAATTCGAAGAACGTGCTCAATCTTGCGAGCGCGGATACGGTGCAGAGCACCGGGGCCGATATGATCACGATGGCCGGCGGCGGCGTGGTCAGCGCGGCGGGGGGGACGCTCAGCTTCGTCGGCGGGACATCGACCAGCACGATATTCGGTGGCGCGGGGGCGATGAGCCTTGCGAGCGGGAGCGGCGGGCTCGATGTGGCGGCGGGCAGCGGGGCGGTTTCGCTGGTCCAGGGCAGCGGGGCCGATCAGATCACGGCGGGCGGCGGCAACATGACGATCGGCGGCGGGACCGGGACGCTCAATTTCACCGATGGCGGCGGCACGACGCTGATCGATCAGGTTTCGGGCAACGGGATCATCAATTTCCGGGGTGGCAATGTCACGATCGATCAGGGCAGCGCTGCGGATGTGCTCGGCTTTTCGAGCGTCAACGGGGGCGGTTCGCTGACGATCAATAATTTCAATCCGATGGCCAGCAACTTCAACTATGGCGGGCTCAATGTCGTCGGCTGTTCGTTCGGCCCGACCGTGGATCAACTGACGCTTTCCGATGGAACCAAAATCACGATGAATCTGGCGAAGTGACACTTTGTCGTTTCCGCCGGGGATCAGAACGGGACCAGATCGTCGAGTACCTGCTGGCCGACCCTTGGTGATTGCTGGCCGCTGATCAGGCCGCGGCCGCCGTAGGAAATGCGGGCTTCGGCCAACTGGTTCGCCTGGATCGTGTTGCTGCTGGCGATATCCTGCGGCCGGCAGATGCCGGAGACCGTCAGGACCCGCAACTCGTCGTTCACCCGCATTTCCTGGCGGGCGACCACGACGAAATTGCCGTCGGGCAGGACCTGGGTGATCTCGCCGGCGAGGGACAGGGCCACACTTTCGTTGCGCTGGATCTGGCCCGTGCCGGTCGAGTTTCCGGCACCGGACAGCGAGACCAGGCTCGAAGGATTGGCGCTCTTGCCGAGGACGCGCGGGATGAGGCTTTCGAGGCCGAACAGGTTGGGCACGCCGAGCGATTCCGAACTGGTCCGCCCCAGCGTGGTCTGGTCTTTCAGGGTCGCGTCGTCGTTGATGTTGACGGTGATCGTGATGATATCGCCCACCCGCGAAGCACGCTGGTCCTTGAAGAAGGCGCGGGCACCACGGCGCCAGAGACTGTCGGGGGCGGTGGGAACCTCGTGAAGCGGGGGCATCGGCATCGAGACCGGGCGCCAGGTCGGGGCGGCGGTCGGGTTGGTGATGGGTGACATCGGCGGGGCCTTGCCGACATAGGCGAGATTCGAGAATGTTCCGCATCCGCTCAGGGAGCTCACGGCGAGCAGGGTGGCGAGGCGGGCGGGACGGCTCATGGAGCGGCGGGTCATTGCGGGGACGAGCCGATATTATAGTAGGGCGTCATGCTGCGCGGGCGGGTCGGCATGCTGCCGGGGATGACGTGGGCGCTGTCCGGACCATCGACGACCGCCTGCACGATCTCGCGCGAGGTCGGGTTGAGGACGGCGATGACGCTGCCTTCGCTGCCGCCGGCCATGGCGATGCCGCGGGCGGATACTTCGAGGCCCGGCATGGTCACGTCGAGCCTGACCATGGCGCCGCGATCGATCAGGAGCGGTGCGGTGACGGCGCGCGAACTCAGGGCGGTGTTGCTGGTGACGGCGCGGCTGACTTCCATGCCGATGGCCTGGGTCAGGGCGGTGAAGACATGGGGCGGGCTGGTCTGGCTCGGAATCCAGCCGAGTTTGACGTTCGATCCGGTCAGGATTTCACCGGGGTTGAGATTTTCCGCGGCGACCACGGCACGGATCGCAGGGGTTGCGATTCCGGCGACATCGATGCTGACCGCGGCCATCGTTGCGGATTTCACCAGCAGGCTGCCCCGGAAATTGCCGGTGGTGCGGTCGAGGCTGAGGCGGTTGACCGCGATGTCCGCGACGGAGCCGGGCGGTACCATCGGCAGATTTCGGGCGTCGATCGTGATGGTGAAGTGGCGTGGCGCGCCGGCCCGGATCAACGCGGGTCGCAGGGCGCGGGTGATCTGGTCGCGTTCGAGCGGAATGCCGGGGCGTTCGATCACCACGGGGGGCTGCTGATCGCCTGGTTGCCATGCCACGCCATATTGCGTCGCGATGGCGGCCAGTTGCGGCGCGCCGACGACGATCCGCCCGCCCGGTGCGGGGCCGGGGCCGAGGACGACATCGGCATCCGCGCCCGCGTTGCGGAACAGGTCCTTGACCTCGACCGTGGCGCGATCGATCGAGACCAGCGATCGGGCTGACGGGGCGGGGGCAGACGGGGCGGGGGCGGACGGGGCTGGTTGTGCGTTCGCCTGCGGTGCCGCCAGGGTTCCGGCGGCGGTCAGGAGGGCGATCGTGAGGAGGGATTTGCGCATCATGATTACAATTGGGTGAGCGTGTTCATCATCTGGTTGGACGTGGTGATGACCTGGCTGTTCATTTCGTAGGCGCGCTGGGCGGTGATCAGGTCGGTGATCTCGCTGACGACGTTGACGTTGGAATTCTCGACGAACCCCTGCTGGACTGAGCCGAAACCCGGCGAGCTGGGGGTCGCCGTGACGGGATCGCCGGAGGCGGCGGTCTGGATGAACAGGTTGCCGCCCTGCGCTTCGAGCCCGGCATCGTTCGGGAAGGCGGCGAGCTGGAGTTGCCCGACGGTTTGCGGCGCGGTCTGGCCCGAGAGGCTGACCTGGACCTGACCCGAGGCGTTGATGGTCACGTTGGTCGCGTTCGAGGGGATCTGGATGCCGGGTTGGACCACGTAACCATCGGCGGTCACGATTTCGCCGTTGGGCGAGAGGCCGAACGTGCCGTCCCGCGTGTAGGCGGTCTGACCGGAGGGGAGGGTGACCTGAAACCAGCCATTGCCGGAAATCGCGAGGTCGAGGGAGTTGTTGGTCTGTTGCAGATTGCCCTGCTGGTCGATCCGGTAGATCGCGGCGGTTTTGACGCCGAGGCCGATCTGGGTGCCGGAGGGGACGATGGTGCCGGCGTCCGAACTGTTCGAGCCGGCGCGGCGGAGGTCCTGATAGAGCAGGTCCTGGAATTCGACGCGCTGGCGCTGGTAGCCGGTTGTCGTCATGTTGGCGATGTTGTTGGCGATGACTTCGACATTGGTCTGTTGGGCCTGCATGCCGGTGGCGGCGATATCGAGAGCGCGCATTCATGGTCTCCAGTGGGGGTGTGGTTCAGCTGGTGGTGGCGCCGAGGATCTTGCTGATCGCCGACTGGCTGCGTGATTGTTCCGCCGTGATGAACTGGGCGATCATGCGGAAATTCTGGCTCGCCTGCATCATTTTGGTGATTTCGAGGATCGGCTGGACGTTCGATCCCTCAAGCGCGCCCTGGACGATGTTGGGCGCGGCGGCGGGGATCGGCGGGGCCGAGGTCTGGAACAGGTTGCCGCCTTCGGCGGTCAGGCCCTGCGGGTCGGCGACGGTGACCACGCCGACCTGGCCGATGATGCCCTGGGCCGTGCTGATCGTGCCGTCCGCCGCGATGCTCAGCGCGCCGCTCTGCGGCGGGACCGTGATCGGCTGGCCGCCGGGGTCGAGCAGGGCATCGCCCGAGGCGTTGGCGATGGTGCCGTTCGGCATCAGGCCGAAGCGGCCATCCCGCGTGAGACGCGGGCCGTTCGCGGTCTGTACCGTGAAATAGCCGCCGCTGGGCAGAGCGAGGTCGAGCGGATTGCCGGTCTGGTGAATTGGACCGGGAGCGGCATCCCGCCAGGTGCCGGTGGCCTGGGTATAGGCGAGGGTGGAACCGCCGGGCGGGGCGGTGACCCCGCGCATCCGGTCGATCCAGGCGGCGGATTGCAGATGGGTCGCCTCGTAGCCGGGGGTCGAGACGTTGGCGATATTGTTCGCGATGACATCGACCGTGCGCGAGGCGGTGATCATGCGCGAGAGGATGATGCTGGTCGTGTTATCCATCGAGGGGTCCACCATTTTGGGACGGGTCGTGCCGTATTGGCAGGAGGGAGATTGCGCCGGAAAAATTAAGGTTCGCCTAAGAAGTCTGGATTATCTGGGGGGTGGCGGTGATGACGGTTTTGTTATTGGGGCGCGACAGGGCAGTGAGGTGAAGGAAGCAAAGCGGGGAAGCGCTTCTTGTTTGAAAAAAAGAAGCAAAAGACTTTTTTGATCTGGTTTCCGGCGGTTTCACCGGCACGGACCAAAGGAATCGAAAGTTTTTTTGTTTCTTTTTTTACCAAAAAAAGAAAACTCCTTGCTTTCCCCGAAGGGCGCGATTTCTCCTTGACTCTGAGACAAATTAGAACAAAATAAGAACATGGAGTCAGCGCGATCTTGTCGTCATTCGGAAAATCATCAGAAAAATACTGGTGATTTCGATTCGCACCCTGCGGGGGCGGTGGGCGGATGGCTTGGTGGGCTGCTGGCCGGGGCGGTGCATGAGGTCGGGGGTGGTGAGGCCGTTACTGGATTTGCGGTGCGGCTGATGGCGCTTGCGGGGGAGGCGCCGATCGTCTGGATCGGGGATCGGCTCGATCTGTATCCGCCGGGGCTGATGCAGAGCGCGATCGATCCGGCGCGGTTGATTCTGGCCGAGGCGAAGGACGAGATCGACCGGTTGGCGGCGCTGGAGATTGCGTTGCGCGGCGGGATGCACGGGGTGGTCGTGGCGCGTGCAGTATCGCGGCTGGCGGCGCGGAAACTGGCGTTGGCGGCGCGTTGCGGTGGGGGGTTGGGGCTGGTTTTGCGTGCCGGGGCGGCGAGCGACTCGGCGGCCTTTGCGGCGCGCTGGCGGATCGAGGCGGCGCGGTCCGGGCCGGGACGGCAGGGGGGAACGCGCTGGCGGGCCGAGCTGATTTATGCGCGGGGCCGCAATCCCGGGGTGTTTCTGATCGAGGCTGGTGGTCATGAATCGTCGTCTGCTCTCGTGCTGGTTTCCGAATTTCAGCGATCCGGCGATGGCCGGAGACAGTTCGGAGACGGTCCGGGTGGACGGGTGGCGGGCGGAGGGGCGGTTGCTGCATGAGCGGGCGCTGTGGTGCCACGGGTTCACGCCGCTCGCCGCCGTCGATCCGCCCGATGGCATTCTCCTCGATATCACCGGCTGCGCGCATCTGTTCGGTGGTGAGGCCGGGTTGGTGCGGCGGCTTCGCGCGGTCTGGCCGGAGGCGCGGATCGCCATTGCCGGGACCGCGGCGGCGGCCTGGGCGCTGGCGCATTACGGGCCGGGTGGGGCGGGACCTGAACGAGGCCATGAAAGCCACGAAGGCCACGAAGGCAATGTAGGCAATGAGGACGATGCGGGCGATGAGGGGCGGATCGAGGATCTGCCTTTGGCCGCGCTGCGGATTGCCGATGCGACCATCGCGCGGTTGCGTCGGCTCGGGTTGCGGCGGATCGGGGAGGTGTTGCGCCTTTCGCGGGGCGAGATCCGTGCCGGGTTCGGGGCCGATATGGGGTTGCGGCTCGACCGGTTGCGCGGGTATGCGCCCGAGGCCCTGCATTTTCTGGCCCCGCCGGTCGATTGGCGGGTCGTCGGGTTTCATCCTGAGGCTTTGTTCACCGCCGAGCAGTTGCGGGCGGCGTTGATGCGGCTGGTGGCGGCGCTTTGCGCGCGGCTGGCGGCAGCGGAATCCGGGTTGATCGGGGTCGAGGCGCAGTATTACCGGGTCGATGCGCGGCGTCTGGTCGACCGGATCGGGTTTGCCGCGCCGACGCGGGATCGGGAGCATGTTGCGCGGCTGCTGGGGGAGCGGTTGCGGCAGATCGATCCGGGGTTCGGGATCGAGGCGATCGCGCTGGTGGGCGAGGTGGCGGGTCTGCCGCCGGGGCAGGTGGAACTGGCCGGCCGGGCGGCCCCCGATTACGCGCCGACCATCGACCGGTTGATGCGCAGGGTGGCGTTGTTTCGGCTGGCGCCGGTCGCCACGCATATTCCCGAGCGAGCGATGCGCCGGGTGAGGGTGACCGGTTCGGCGGCGGGCTGGACGATGGCGGACGATCCGCGCCCGGTGCGGCTGTTCGCGCGGCCCGAGCCGATCGGGGTGATGGCGCCGGTGCCGGACGATCCGCCCCGGATGATCCGCTGGCGGGATGTTGCCTATCGGATCGCGGCGGCGACCGGGCCGGAACGGATCGCGCGGGATTGGTGGCGGCACGAGCCGGCTTCGGTGCGGCCGGAGAGCGAGCGCATCCGCGATTATTATGCGGTGGAAACCGAGGCGGGCGAGCGGTTCTGGGTGTTTCGCGCCGGGGTGCATCGGGGCGAGGCCGTGCCGCGCTGGTTCATCCACGGGGTATTCTGATGGATTATGCCGAATTGGCGGCGGCGAGTGCGTTCAGTTTTCTGGAGGCGGCATCGTCGCCCGAGGAAATGGTGGCGCAGGCGGCGGCATTGGGTCTGTCCGCGCTGGGGATTGCCGACCGGAACACGCTGGCCGGGGTGGTGCGGGCGCATGGGGTGGCGAAGGCGGCGCGGTTGCGGCTGCTGGTGGGGGCGCGGCTCGGGTTCGAGGATATCCCCGATATCATCTGCTATCCGCGGGATCGGGCGGCCTGGGGGCGGTTGTGCCGGTTGCTCAGCCTTGGCAAATCGCGGGCGGCCAAGGGGGCGTGCCTGCTGCATGAGGCGGATCTGGCGGCGCATGGCGCGGGGCAGAGTTTGATCGTGATGCCGCCGGACCGGCTGGATGGGGGGTTTGCCGCCGCGCTCGGGCGGGTGGCGGCGGATCATCGCGGGCGGGTGCATCTGGCCGCGCGCCGGCGGTATCGTGCGGATGATGCGGCGTTTCTCGCGGCGCTGGGCGATGCGGCGCGGCGGGCGGGGGTGGGGTTGCTCGCGGTGAACGATGCGCTGTTTCATGTGCCGGAGCGGCGGGACTTGCAGGATGTGATGCGCTGCATCCGGTTCGGCTGTGCGATCGGGGAGGCGGGGATGCGGCTGGAGCCGCATGGCGAGCGGCATCTGAAGCCGCCCGGGGAGATGCGGCGGTTGTTCCGGGGCTATGAGGCGGCGATTGCGGCGCAGGCGGAATTGCTCGCGGTGGTGGGGTTCAGCCTCGATGAGCTGCGCTACGAATATCCCGATGAGCCGGTGCCCCCCTGGGTGACGCCGGATGAGCATCTGGCGGCGCTGGCGCGGGCGGGGGCGGCGTGGCGTTATCCCGAGGGCGTGCCGCCGGCGATCGGGCGGACCATCGAGCGGGAACTCGGGCTGATCGCGCGGCTCGATTATGCGCGGTATTTTCTGACCGTGCACGATATCGTGCGGTTTGCCCACAGCCAGGGGATTTTGTGCCAGGGGCGGGGGTCGGCGGCGAATTCGGCGGTGTGTTTCGCGCTCGGGATCACCGCGGTCGACCCCGCCGAGATCGATCTGCTGTTCGAGCGCTTCGTTTCGGCGGAACGGCGCGAGCCGCCGGACATCGATGTCGATTTCGAGCATGAGCGGCGCGAGGAGGTGATTCAGTATATATATAGGCGCTACGGGCGCGACCGGGCGGCGATTGCGGCGACGGTGATCCATTTCCGGCCGCGCAGCGCGATCCGCGAGGTGGGCAAGGTGCTCGGGCTTTCGGAAGGGATGACGGCGGCGCTGGCGGCGCAGAGCTGGAATCCGGGGGATGAGCTGTGGCCGGACGAGCGGGTGGTGGAGGCCGGGCTCGATCCGGGCGATCCGGCGCTGCGCCATGCGGTGCGGCTCGCGCGCGAATTGGTCGGGTTGCCGCGGCATTTGTCGCAGCATGTCGGTGGGTTCGTGCTGACCCGGGCGCGGCTGGACGAGACCGTGCCGATCGGGCCGGCTGCGATGCCGGGGCGCAGTTTCATCGAATGGGACAAGGACGATATCGACGCGCTGGGGATGATGAAGGTCGATGTGCTGGCGCTCGGCATGCTCACCTGTATTCGCAAATGTTTCGCGATGCTGGGGATTGGCGGGCTGGCCGAGGTGCCGCGCGAGGACCCTGTGGTTTACGATATGCTGTGCCGGGGCGATTCGCTCGGGGTGTTTCAGGTCGAGAGCCGGGCGCAGATGAACATGCTGCCGCGGTTGAAGCCGCGGACATTCTACGATCTGGTGATCGAGGTGGCGATCGTGCGGCCCGGGCCGATTCAGGGCGACATGGTCCATCCCTATTTGCGGCGGCGGCAGGGGCTGGAAGTGCCCGATTTTCCGGAACCCGATGGCGCGCACGGGCCGCCCGACGAATTGCGGCGGGTGCTGGGGCGGACCCTCGGCGTGCCGCTGTTCCAGGAGCAGGCGATGCGGATTGCGATCGAGGCGGCGCGGTTCACCGCCGAGGAGGCCAATGCGCTGCGCCGCGCGATGGCGACGTTCCGCAATGTCGGCACGATCCATAAATTCCATGCCCAGATGGTCGAGGGCATGGTGGCGCGGGGGTATGAGCGGGATTTCGCCGAGCGGTGCTTCAAGCAGATCGAAGGCTTCGGGACGTATGGGTTTCCCGAGAGTCATGCGGCGAGTTTCGCGCATCTGGTTTATGTCTCGGCGTGGCTGAAGTGCCATCATCCGGCGGAATTCGCGGCGGCATTGCTCAATTCGCAGCCGATGGGGTTTTATGCGCCGGCGCAGATCGTGCGCGATGTCCGCGACCATGGGGTTGCGGTGCGGGCGGCGGATGTCAATGCGAGCGGGTGGGATTGCGCGATCGAAGCCGGGGCGCTGCGGTTGGGGTTGCGGGTGATCGAGGGGTTTCGGGCCGAGTGGGCGGAGCGGATCGTGGCCGGGCCTTGGTATGCGACGATCGATGATCTGGCGCATCTGCCGCGATCGGCGCTCGACCTGCTGGCCGATGCCGGGGCGTTGCGCAGCCTGGGGCTCGATCGCCGGGCGGCGCTCTGGCGGGTGGGGACGATGCCGGCCGGAGATCTGCCGTTGTTTGCCGGGGCGGGGCCGAGGGCGGCGGTGCCCGCGCTGCCGGCGATGAGCGCGGGCGAGCATGTTACGGCGGATTACCGGCTCACCGGGCTTTCGCTGCGGGCGCATCCGCTCGCCTTGCTGCGCGGGGCGCCGGCGCTCGCCGGGGCGCGGGGCTGTGCGGCGGCGCGGGAGGCGCGGGATGGGGCGCGGATCGTGGTCGCGGGGGTCGTTGTGGTGCGCCAGCGGCCGGGGAGTGCGAAGGGCACCGTGTTCATCACGATCGAGGATGAGACCGGGATTGCCAATCTGGTGGTCTGGCCATCGCTGGTGGAGGGGCTGCGGGGCGTGATTATCGGGGCGGTTCTGGTGCTGGTCGAGGGGCGGGTGCAGCGGAGTGCCGAGGGGGTTGTTCATGTCGTGGTTGAGGGATTGAGCGATCTGTCGTTTCTGATCGGCACGCTCGATGTGGCGCGCGCGCCGGCCGATGAGATGCCGCTGCCACCGCGCATGGGGCATCCGCGGCATGAACGGATCATGCGCAAGAGCCGTGATTTTCATTGAGGCGGTGAGCGAACGTAATGGTCTGTTAACTATTCAGGGTCATACTCCGGTCAGAACGAGAGGATGAGTTATGGCCAAGACCCCGACTGCCCCGCGCCCGAGTCAGAGCGATGCCGTGCCCGCGAGCGACGATGCGGCGACGGTTCCCGCGAAGACGCGATCGAAGCTGCTGCTGTTCGGCGCACCGGTCGCGCTGCTGCTGGTGCTGGGGGGCGGGCTCTGGTTCAGCGGCGCGCTGTCCGGCCTGATGGGCGGGCACAAGCCGATCCGTGTGTCAGGGCCGGTCTTCATCAAGGTGCCGGAGATCGTCGCCAATCTGAATGTGACGGACGGGCGGGATTCCTATGCCAAGCTGGAGGCGACGCTGGAATTGGCGAACTCGGCCTCCGCTGCCGAGGTCAGGCACGATATGCCGCGCATCATCGATGTATTCCAGACCTATCTGCGGGCGATGCATCCCAGCGAGTTGCAGGGGGCTTCCGGCACCTACCGCCTGCGCGAGGCGTTGATCAACCGGGTGCGGATTGCGGCGGCACCGAACGTGATCCGCAATGTGCTGTTCGAGGAACTGATCGTTCAGTGAAACGATCCATGCGAGGGGAAAGGGATTTCCGATGATCCACACATATCGTGATGTTGCCGGGTGGATCTTCCAGATCGGCCTGTTCGGCATCTTGCTGGCCACTCTGGTTTATGCCCGCCGGCTCGAAGCCATGCTGCAACGCATCCGGCGCGATGAAGGGGGGTTTCAGGCCGCCCTGCCGCAGATGGATGCGGCGATTTCGGCGGCGAATGCGGCTGCCGAGCGCCTGATGGCCGATGCGGGCCGGGCGGATGCGGGGTTGCGGCAGTCTTGCGATGCGGCGGACGCGATGATCCGCCGGCTCGATGATCTGTTGAGGCAGGCGGCGGGTACGGCGTCGGTCGGGGACGTGGCGGTACCGGTCGCGGATGTCGAGGTGAAGCGCGCCCGCGCGGCGCCGGTTCGGCCGCCGATGCGCTCGTTGACGCCGCGTCGTTCGGCAAAACCGCAAAGCCGGACCGAACGCGATCTGGCGCGGATGCTGAGCGATGCGTCCTGAATCCGGGGGCTGGCGTGAGCGCCTGAGGGGGCGGCGCGCGAACGGGTTTCGGGCCTATCTGCCGATCCGGCTGTTGCCGTTGCTCATCGTCGGGCTGGTCTGTGCGATCATGGTGAAATCGGTCGGGCTTATCGAGGCGGCGTTCGCGCAGTCGAGCGGGCCGGGTACCACCGGATCGACCGGCGCGCCGGCCAGGCCTTACCATCCTGTGGCCAACTGGACCGATCGGCCACCGCCGCCGCCACTGTGCAAGCCCGATCCGTTCAGCGAGGCCGGAGAGACGAAAATTCTGCTCGCTTTGAAGCAGCGGGCCGGTCTGCTCGATCAGCGTGCCGCCGCGCTGGCCCGCGAACGCCAGGAACTCGATGCGACCCGTGTTGCGCTCACCCGTCAGCTGGCGGCTCTCAAACCGGTGGCGGCACGGCTGGAGGCGCTGAAGGCACGGCATCAGGCACGCGACGATGCGAAATGGGCGGCCCTGGTCGCGACCTACGGGGCGATGGAGCCCCGCGATGCGGCGAGGATTTTCGATGGGCTGGAGCCCACGATCGTATTCAACGTCCTGCGGCGGATGAACGACCGCAAATCCGCGGCGATTCTGGCCGATATGTCGCCGCCGAAGGCGCAACTCGTTACCGAGCGGCTGGCCGGCGAGCCGGAACCGGTTACGGCATTGCAGCCCGCCAACGCGCTGTTGCCGGATGGGGCGCCATGACTGGAAAGGGGCGATCCCTGATTCGGGTTCTCGCGGTGGCGGCGGGGGTTCTGCTGGCGGTGCGTGCCGCTCATGCCGATCCTGCTGATCCTGCAAGCAGGGCGGATATGGCGATGCGCGCTTCGCCTTCGTATTGGTTTCGCGTGCTGATCCCGGGAGATCAGGTGCCGTCGCAGATCGGGTATGCGAGTTTCCGCAAGGACGGCGATGACGTTCTGGTCTTTGCCGCCGATCTGCCGGTCAGTCTGGAGGCGTTGCGCGCGGTCAGCGGCGTGCCGGGGGCGCAGGTGGTCCATCTGGCGGGTGCGACGATTCTGCGGCTACCATTGCCTGAGGCGAAACCCCTCGGCGTTCTGGCGTCTGCGACGTCCTTTCATATCCTGATCGGCGATGCGCCGGCACCGGAGCCGGTCGTGGCCCTGTTTCGCCACGGGCAGATCCGGTTTCCGACCACGGTGCCCGGGCGGGTGGTGGCGGTCGAGGATGCGGATCGGCAGCG
Source organism: Acidiphilium acidophilum (assembly GCF_033842475.1). Classification (NCBI taxonomy): domain Bacteria; kingdom Pseudomonadati; phylum Pseudomonadota; class Alphaproteobacteria; order Acetobacterales; family Acidocellaceae; genus Acidiphilium; species Acidiphilium acidophilum. The sequence goes on from NZ_JAWXYB010000018.1 coordinate 477,356, forward strand.
GCCGCTGCTGGTCGGTACCGTGACCGGGCCGGTGGCGTTGCGGGCGCGGCTTGAAGGCCCGGGGTATCGCAGTGTCCCGGCATCGAGCGGGGTGGTGATCGCGCCGGTGGCCGACGATCTCGGTCTGGTGGCGGACAAGGACGGGTTCGTGCTGCGCGCTGATGGCGCGGCCCTGCCGGTGGGTGATCCGCCGGTTTCCCAGCAGCGGGTCGATGCGCCGGAACAGGCCGGTGGGCTCGATCTGCCCCACGGCTCGATCCTGGCGTTACGGCACCGGCTCGATCGCGAACAGCGGCAATGGGCTGCCGCACCGCCGCTCGATCGGGTCCGGCAGTCGGTCCGGATTGCCCGGACGATGCTTTCGCTCGATCTGGCTCCCGAGGCGCATGGCGTCCTGATCGCGATGCTGGGTGGCGATCCCGCCGCTATCGACAATCCCGAGCGGGGGGCGCTGATGGCGGTGGCGGATCTGTTGTCCGGGCGACCCGACAAGGCAATGGCGCATTGGCCGGAGGGGCAGGGCGTCGGGGATGAGCGGTCGCTCTGGCTTGGTATTGCCGCAGCCGCGCAGGGGCACGACAAGACGGCGGCCGCGTTGCTGGCGGACCATATGGCACCTCTCGCAGCCGCGCCCGCGCTGGTCCGTCATCAGGTCGATCCGCTGGTGGCCGAAGCGCTGGTCCGGGGCGGGGCCCTTGCGGCGGCGCAGCGCGTCGCCGACCGGATGCAGGACGATCCGACGACGCACTTGATCCGTGCCGAAATCGAGCAGGCGTCGCACCATCCCCGGCATGCGATCGCGGATTATCGCAAGCTGGTGGACAGTGCTGATCCGCGTGTCGCGGGGATTGCCGCGTTTCGCGAGACCATGCTGCAACGCGCGCTCGGCCTGATCACGCCGCATGATGCCGCGGCACGGCTGGCACAGCATCTCTACGACTGGCGCGGTCCGCGCCACGAGCTCGATATGCGCCTTGCCCTCGCGCGTCTCCGCGCGGAGGATGGCGCCTGGCCGGAGGCCTTGACCGGGCTGCACACGGCGCTTCGGCTGTTCCCGCACCGGACCGCGCGGATTGCCGCACTTCGACACCACCTGTTCGACCGGATGATCGCCTCGGGGGCGTTGGATCGACTTCCGGTTCTTGCGGCGGTCTCGGTGATCGAGAATAATCATGATCTGGTTCCGGCGGGGGCGGCGGGAGTGCCGATCGTGCTGGACCTGTCGCGGAGATTGGCGGCGCTCGATCTGGCCGATCAGGCCGAGGATGTGCTTGCCCGTGCGCTGAGCGGAATGCCCGATGGGCAGGATCGGGCGCGGCTGGGCGCGGCTTTGGCGCGACTGCAACTTTCGCAAAATCATCCGCATCTGGCCCGCAAGACGCTCGACTCAACCGCCGGAGCTGGCCTCGCCGCGAAGGTCGCTGACGCCCGCCTGACGCTTGCCGCCGAGATTGCGAGGCAGATCGGGCCCGGCTCAGCGCAGCCGATGTCGGGTTCCGGCGGGACGACTGGCGTGGCCTGGGTGCCGACGCTTGGGCGCGGGCAGCGCCCGATTGCGGGTCACCCTGCGATCCATCGGGTCATGTCCGCTATTCCGGCGGTTCCGGCCATACCGGCAGAAGGCAGGCTCGACGACGCGGCGGCGGAGACGGTGTTGCAATCGGCCATCGCGGCATCCCGCGAGCACGACGGTCCGAAACTGGCGGCGTTGCGCGCCCGTTATCTCGCGCGGATGCCGCATGGCAAGGCGGCTGTGGTGTTCGCGGCGGTTACATCCCCCCCCGTCGCGCCGACGACCGACCTTGCCACGGCGCTGGCCCAGATTGCCGAGATCGAGCGGGCGGGTCGGTCCCTGGCTCCGAATCCGAAACCCGCGAAGCCGCAATGAGGCGGTGGGACCGTGCCTGTGGCAACCGCTCGGGATTGCGCGTCCGGTTCAGAATGTGAGGCTTTCGCCGCCGCGTAAAATGGCTTCGGCGCGCGGGGTGTATCCGGTGTCGTCGTGCAGGGTCAGTCCGGGCAGGAGCGTCAACGATCCGCGATCGCCCCTGGTCGACCGCACGATGACCAGTTTGGCCGCGCGATCGGTCCGGGGCCATAGCGGCATGATCCGGGGTGCACCGCAGCCGGCCTGTTTCATGGCGCCGAGACATTCATCGAGGGAGGTGGCGGGAAGGATGAAGGTCATGGTCCCGCGTGGCTTGAGCACGGCGGCGATGGCCTGCGCCCATGTCGCGAGGAGGCCGGCGGTGCTGTGGTGGGCACGGCGCCGGATCGTGTCGGGTGAGGGTGTATCGTGCGGCGACCGCCAGGGCGGGTTGGCGAAACCGTGATCGAACCTGCGCTTCAGCGGCAGGGCGGCGAGATCCGCTGCGATCGCGGTGAGGTTCGGCAGATCGTTGGTCGCGAAATTGCGTTGTGCCAGCGCGGCAAGCCGCGTTTCGCGTTCGACGCCGAGGCCGGAGATGCCCGGCAGCCGGGCGGCGAGGCAGAGCAGGCCGGCCCCAGCACCGGTGCCGGCTTCGATCACGGTTTCGCCATCACGCGCCGGAATCGACGCGGCCAGCAACACGGGTTCGATGCCGGTGCGATGGCCGGTGGCCAGTTGCCGGTACCGCAGGCGGCCATCGAGGAGCCATCCCGCCGTCTCGCTCATGCCTCGCCGGCGTCCTGAAGTATCCGGCGCGCCTGGGCCGCATCGGCGCTGGCGACCGCGATCCGGCGGGGAAACATGCCGATATTGCCTTCGGTCGCCGCGATGTTCTGGTCCAGCAGGACTGGATCGAGTCCCGCATCCCGCAGGAGCGCCATCAGGAAACTCAGCCTGATCGTGTCGGTCGATGCCGCGATGACTTCCATGGAGGTGCCCTGCCTTTCGGTTCATTCCGGTGTTCGCGTCGGTTCCTCGCCTTGACCCTCGATCCTCCGCGCCGATATGCTAGGGCTGGCCGGCGACAAGACAAGACCGGTGACCAGAGACCGGCAACATGACGAGGTTAACGCGATTGTGGATGGCTTGCTGACTTCCGAGCCCGATGTCTATAGCGCAAGCCCCCTTGCGGAGGGCGATGCGTTGCAGGGCCTCGCGCAGCTTCTGGCGGCGGACCTCGCCGCGACCAACGCAACCATCGTTGCGCGGATGGCGAGCGAGGTCGAACTGATCCCGCAACTCGCGGCCCATCTGATCGCGGCGGGCGGCAAGCGGCTGCGGCCGCTGCTGACGCTGGCATCGGCGCGGCTGTGCGGCTACCGGGGCGAGCGGCATGTGCGGCTCGCCGCCTGTGTCGAGTTCATTCATACCGCGACCCTGCTGCATGACGATGTCGTCGATGAAAGCGATCTGCGCCGGGGGCTGGCCAGCGCCAATGCGGTGTTCGGCAACAAGGCCTCGGTGCTGGTGGGCGATTTTCTGTTCGCCCGCGCGTTCGAACTGATGGTTGCCGACGGGTCGCTCGAAGTGTTGCGGATCCTGTGCAACGCATCGGCCACGATCGCCGAGGGCGAAGTGCTGCAACTCTCGACCCAGAACGATCTCAGTACCGATATTCCGCGCTATTTTCAGGTGATTCAGGGCAAGACCGCAGCGCTGTTCGCGGCGGCCTGCGAGGTGGGGGCGGTGGTCGCCGATCGGGATCGGAGCGTGGCGGCGTCCTTGTCTGGGTATGGCACCGCGCTCGGCATGGCGTTTCAGCTCGTCGATGACGCGCTCGATTATGCGGCGGACCAGAATGAACTCGGCAAGACCGTTGGGGATGATTTCCGCGAAGGCAAGCTGACCTACCCGGTGCTGATCGCCTACGCCGCAGGTGATCCGGCGGAGCGCGCGTTCTGGCAGCGCACGATCGAGCGGGGCGAACAATCCGAGGATGATCTCGGGACCGCGTTCGAGCTGATCGCGCGCCATGATGCGATCGGGCAGACGATCGAGCGGGCGCGGGAATTTGCGCGTTCGGCCCAGGAATGTCTGGCTGACCTGCCTGACGATCCGGTCCGCGCGTTGATGATGCAGGCGGCGGATTACGCGGTGACGCGCCGGCACTGAGCGCGCGTTCAGGTTGCGATCACGATGCTGCCCCGCCGCTGCTTTGCCCGGTATAATGCCTTGTCGGCGCGGTCGATCAGGGATTGGGCACCGGCTTCCTGATCGGGCCGGATGCAGTCGATCCCGATACTGACCGACAGCACCCCGGATGGCGATTTTTCGTGGATGAGGTGGATGTCCCTGATCCCGTCGCGGATGCGCTCGGCGACCGCGCGGGCACCGCTCTGGAATGTCAGTGGCAGGATCACGGCGAATTCCTCCCCGCCGATCCGGCAGGCGAGGTCGGCGGCGCGCAACGCGCTGGCTTCGACGATCGCCGCGATCTGCTGCAGGGCGCGGTCGCCCATCGGGTGGCCGTAGAGATCGTTGTAAGGCTTGAACAGATCGACATCGATCAGGATCAGCGCGATATCGATCCCTTCGCGATAGGCGCGGCGCCATTCGCTTTCGAGATGGGCGGTGAAACGGCGGCGGTTGGCGAGACCGGTCAGGGAGTCGGTGTTTGCCAGCCGGTCGAGCCGCAGGAGATCGGCATCGCGCCGCTCTTCAGCCGCACGGCGGGCCGAAATATCGCGCACCACGCTGACCAGTTCGACGCTCTGATCGGCGCGCCGCGCACCGATCCGGGTTTTGATTTCGGTCCAGACGGGTGCGGCGGTCGAGTGGTGGCGCAGGCGCAGCTCGGCGGTGACCTCGGTGGTGTCGCCGCCGAGACTGGCCATGGCCGCGCGGATGGCCGCGAGATCTTCGGGGGCGACCAGATCGAATGCCGAGCGCCCGGCCAAGGCATCGCCCGTGACGCCGATCAGGCGCTGGGCGGCGGGGGAGGCGTAGAGGATCGTGCCATCGACCAGGGTGACGACGATGGTATCGGCGGCGATCTCGGCGAGCCCCTGGAACCGGGCGGCTCGGGAGACGATTGCGGCTTTCTGGTCGCGCAGGCGCGCGATGATCCGGGTGTGTCGCTCGAAGAGCAGCGCGATCGGGATGGCTGCAATGAAGGAGGCGGCCAGGAAGGCCTGCAGCAGCAGGATACGCGCGCCGATGTGGGAGGGCTCGATCGCCGCGATCGGGCCATGGCCCATTGCGGTGCGGAAAAGGGCGCTCAGCGCGATCAGCGCGATCGCGACGCAGGTGAATTCGAGCCCGGCGATGATGGCGAGAGCGGCGAAGACCAGCGGCATGATGAACAGGGGCGGCAGGCTCGACTGATGGAAGGTGAGCACCGACAGCGCCAGGCTGAGCGCCAGCGCGAGCGTTGCGCGCAGCCGGGCGCGCCGGGGCAGGAGCGGTGTTGCGGTACGGTTGAGCAGGACCAGTCCCGCCGTGGTGAACAGGATGTTGCCGAGGGCGTGGGCCATGAACCAGACCAGCCCGGCCATGGGGTCGTCCGCCGCGAGCGCTGCCTCGGCGGCGATCAGGCTGCCGCCGACTGCCGGACCGATCAGCCCGATCGAGATCAGGACCCGCGCCAGCCCATCGAGCCGGCGGATGCGTGGGCGGGGGCCGAAACCGGCCCATGCCGCGGCACAGGCGGCGGCGATTTCGGCGGCGTTGGCCACCGGGAGCAGGATCGTTCGGGCCAATCCGGCATCGGTGACGAGACAGGCGAGGATGTTCCCTGCCATGGCGGCGGCGATGACCGCTGCGACCGGGCGCCATCCTGACGGGCGGCGCGCGAGCAGGATGGCGAGGGGCAGCGCATTGGCCGGCCAGAAGGTCGGGATATTGGCATCGAACCGGCACCAGTACAGGCTGGAGGCGGCGAGGATGCCAACCCCGAGGGCCACGGCGAGCAGGCGGGCGACCGCGTCCCGGAGGTGACGGCTGACCCGGATCACGAAAACGCGCGGGTGGGCGAGGGAGGGCTCGAGGCCGCGAGGCGCGGATCGTTTCGATGGAAGCGTCGACCTGATATGCACACTGACCCTGATCCGAACCCTGAGTTGACGGTTTGGGCATTAGATCAGATCAGGCTGAACATCCGGTTAAAACCAGCCGGTCCGGGAGCGGATCGGCTGGTTTTTTCGAGGATTTCGCGTGTCGTGGCGGGTCGGGGTGGTCAGTCCGCCGCGAGGGCCATGTGCTTGCGGGCGATTTCGCCGCTGACATAGGATTCGAGGGCCTCGCCGATCGCCTCGGAATGATGGGCGAACACGTGGTCGGCCCCGGCCATGACCCGATAATCGACCGAGACGCCCTTCTGGGTGTTGAGTTTGTCCACCAGTTTGCGGACCGAGGCTTCGGGGACCAGCTCGTCGGCATCGCCGTGGATCATCAGGCCGCCGCAGGGGCAGGGGGCGAGGAAGCCGAAATCGTAATGCGCGGCGGGGGTGCCGACGCTGATCCAGCCGGAGACTTCGGGGCGGCGCATCAGGAGCTGCATGCCGACGAAGGCGCCGAACGAATAGCCGGCGATCCACAGCCCGCCATGGCCGGGGTTGAGCGCCTGCATCCAGTCGAGCGCGGCGGCGGCATCGTTGATTTCGCCCATGCCGCCATCGTAGCTGCCCTGGCTGCGGCCGACGCCGCGGAAATTGAAGCGCATGACGGAAAAACCGAGGCGCTGGAACACCTGATACATCGTGTAGGTGATGCGGTTGTTCATGGTGCCGCCGTGCAGCGGGTGCGGGTGCAGGACGAGGGCGAGCGGCGCGCCGCGTTCCTTGGCGTGGTGGTAGCGTCCTTCGAGGCGACCGTCGGGTCCGGCAAACGTTACTTCAGGCATTGGCTTATCAGTTCTTTCCAAGTCTCGGGCTCAGGAGCGTGACGCACGACCGGTGCGGGTGAAGCGGGTCGCGGCGTCGCGCGATGGGGGCGACATGCGGGCGGACGGGGACACGATGTGACCAGCCGCCCGGTTTGTTCAGGTCAGTCGATTTCGCAATAACGCATATATAGGACGTCCGGGCAGATTGTTGCTCAGCTTCGTCTGCATACCTACTCTCCCTAAGAACGCCGCTCATGCGTGGCTGTTGTCGAAATCCGTGCCGCGAACGGCATAGGAGAAACGGCGAGGCGAATGCAATTAAAAAATCCGCTAGGGCGCCGATCGGTGCGATATTCGCCTGCCGCATCGGTGAGCGTCGCTTAATCATTTGCCATCGTCATTGCATCATATATGGTCAGTCTCATGTCTATACAGACCGCCCACATCTATTCCTACGGAAATATGGCATGAGCCGGATGTTTTTGCGTGAGATGATCGAGGCCTATCGCCAGCGCGATCCGGCGGCGCGGTCGGATCTGGAAGTGCTGCTGTGTTATCCGGGGCTGCATGCGGTGCTGATCCATCGGGTCGCGCACCGGTTGTGGCATGGGCGGACGCGGCTGCTCGGGCGGCTGGTGTCGAATTTCGGACGCTGGGCGACCGGGATCGAGATTCATCCCGGGGCGACGATCGGGCGGCGCTGCATCATCGATCATGGCATGGGGGTGGTGATCGGCGAGACCGCGGAATTGGGCGATGATGTGTATTTGTATCATCAGGTGACGCTGGGCGGGACGTCGAGCGAGCAGGGCAAGCGCCATCCGACCGTGGCGAACGGGGTGATCATCGGGGCCGGGGCGAAGGTGCTCGGGGCGATTCTGATTGGCGAGAATGCGCGGATCGGGGCGAATGCGGTGGTGGTGGCCGAGGTGCCGGCCAATACCACGGTGGTCGGGATACCGGCGCGTCCGGTCGATCGGGGCAATGCGGCGCGGCCGCCGAAACCGCGATTCGATCCTTATGGCACACCATGCGATCCGTGCCTCGATCCGTTGCTGCATGAGATCGAGATGCTGCGGGGCGAGATGAACGACCTTGAGCGGCGGGTTGCGGATCGTGAAGTGGCGCGGCCCGCGCTGGAGCCGAGCCTGCGCGATACCGAACCACGTTGATGGGCGAAACTCTTTATTTGGACGCCAATGCCAGCGAGCCGCTGCGGCCTGCGGCGCGGGAGGCCGTGATCGCGGGGCTGGATCTGGTTGGTAATCCGGCTTCGATCCATGCGGCGGGGCGGGCGGCGCGGGGGCGGATTGAGGCGGCGCGGGCGGTGATTGCGGCGCATTGCGGGGCGCGGGCGCAGGATGTGGTTCTGCTGTCCGGGGCGACCGAGGCCAATGCGCTGGCGCTTTCCGGGCTCGGGGGCGCGCGGGCCGTGCTGATCGGCGCGACCGAGCATGAGGCGGTTCGGGCGGCGGCGCCGGGGGCGGGGATCGTGCCGGTCGGGCGGGATGGGGTGATCGATCTCGACGCGCTCGATCGGTTGCTGGCGGGGGATTCCGACGCGCTGGTATGCGTGATGGCGGCGAATAACGAGACCGGGGTGATCAATCCGGTCGAAGCCGTGGCGGCGGTGTGCGCGCGCCATGGGGCATTGCTGCATGTCGATGCGGTGCAGGCCGTCGGGCGGGGGCTGGCGGATTTTCTGCGGCTCGGGGCGGCGAGTGTCGCGATTTCGGCGCACAAGATCGGGGGTCCCAAGGGGATCGGGGCGCTGGTGCTGACGCCGGAGGCCGCCGGGGGGCTGGTGCCGATGCTGCGTGGCGGGGGGCAGGAGCGTGGCCGGCGCGGGGGGACGCCGAATGTGCCGGCGATCCTCGGGTTTGCCGCCGCGATCGCGGCGATCGATCCGGGGGAGATCGGGCGGCTGGCGGCGATGCGCGATGCGATCGAGGCCGCTGCGGTTGCGGAGTCTGCCATCGTGGTCGGGGGTGGGGCGTTGCGGTTGGGCAATACGAGCTGTCTGGCGCTGCCGGGGGTGTCGGCGGAAACCCAGCTCATCGCGCTCGATCTCGATCAAATTTGCGTTTCGGCGGGGGCGGCCTGTTCGTCCGGGAAGATGGCGCGCAGCCATGTGATCGATGCCATGGGGTGGCCGGAGCTTGCCGGATGTGCGATCCGGGTTTCGCTGCCGTGGAATGCGCCGGATGATGCCGCCGAACGCTTCATTGCCGCATACCGGCGTATGGCGGACCGCGCCTTGCGCAAGCGGCAGGGTTTCTCTACGTCACCGGCATCGCGCCCGCTGGGTGCCGAACTGGTTTGAGGGTTTGCCATGCCGAGCATGATTTTCATCGAGCGCGACGGGACGCGCCGCACCGTGGATGCGCCGAACGGGCTGTCCGTGCTCGAAGTCGCGCACAAGCACGGTGTCGATATCGAGGGGGCGTGCGAGGGCTCGCTTGCGTGCTCGACCTGTCATGTCATTGTCGATCCGGAGTGGTTCGGCAAGCTCGCCAAGGCGTCCGAGGATGAGGAAGACATGCTCGACCTTGCGTTCGGCCTTGAAAAGACCTCCCGCCTCGGTTGCCAGATCGTGATGTCCCCCGCGCTCGACGGGCTGGTCGTCCGTCTGCCCGCCGGGGTGCGCAACGCCCAGGGGGGATAGGCCGATGCGGATCGTCGTTGCCATGTCCGGCGGCGTCGACAGTTCGGTCGTTGCCGGGCTGATGCACGAGGCCGGGCACGAGGTGATCGGCGTGACGCTGCAGCTTTACGATCATGGGGCTGCGTCCGGCCGCAAGGGGGCGTGCTGCGCCGGGCAGGATATCCATGATGCCCGCAATGTCGCCGACCGGCTCGGGATCGCCCATTACGTGATCGATGCGGAGGCGGCGTTCCGGGCTGCGGTGATCGGGGATTTTGCCGATTCCTACGCCGCCGGGACCACGCCGGTGCCCTGCGTGCGCTGCAACCAGCATCTCAAATTCGGTGATCTGCTGGTCCTTGCGCGCGATCTCGGGGCCGAGGCGCTGGCGACGGGTCATTATGTCCGGCGCGAGCAGGGGCCGGAGGGGGCCGAACTCCATACTGCTGCCGATGCGGCGCGCGATCAGTCGTGGTTTCTGTTCGCGACCACGCGCGATCAGCTCGATTATGCGCGTTTCCCGCTCGGGGCGATGCCGGACAAGGCGGCGGTTCGCGCCGAGGCCGCCCGGATGGGCCTGCCGGTTGCCGAGAAGGCCGACAGCCAGGATATCTGTTTCGTGCCCGCCGGTTCCTACGCCGATATCGTGGGGCGGTTGCGCCCGGAGGCGACCGCGCCGGGCGAGATTGTCGACGCGGCGGGGACCGTGCTCGGCACCCATCAGGGTATTGCGCGCTACACGGTGGGGCAGGGCAAGCGACTCGGGGCGGCATCCGGCCAGGTGGTGACGCGGATCGATCCTGAGCGCCGGCGCATTGTGGTCGGGCCGCGCGGGACCGGGGGGCGGGTGGTGCGGTTCACCGAGCCGAACTGGTTGATCGACCGGCCTGAGACGCCGTTCCGCGCCACGGTCAAGCTCCGCGCGCGGGAGACGCCGCATCCCGCCACGATCGATGCCGCCGCCGGGACGGTGACGCTCGATGAGCCGGTGCTGGCGGCGCCGGGGCAGGCTTGCGTGATCTATCGGGACAGCCGGGTTCTGGGCGGCGGGTTTATCGCGGCCTGACTTTCGGCAACTTGATACAAATGCGGTCTGGTTTCGTGCCGGCTTCCTTCTATAATATGGATGTGCCTTCGCTTTCGTGCCACGCAAGCGGCGGCGCAAAACTTCGGGCGTGACGGTTTTCGGCCGTCGTGCAAGACTAGTGCGCAACCATCGCGCCGGTTCGAGCCGGGCGACAAAAACATAAAGGATCCCGCCGTGGCCAATGAAAAATCCCAGAATGTGCAGGACGTGTTTCTCAATCACGTGCGCAAGAGCAAAACGCCGGTCACCGTGTTTCTGGTGAACGGCGTCAAGCTTCAGGGGGTGATTACCTGGTTCGACAATTTCTCCGTCCTGCTCCGGCGCGACGGGCATACCCAACTGGTTTACAAACACGCGATCTCGACCGTGATGCCGGGCGCGCCGATCCAGCTGTTCGATGCGAGCAAGGCGGAAGGGACCGCGCCGGCCACCCCGTCGCAGAACCCGACCACGCTGAGCCTGATGAACCGGGGCGAGCCGGACCGCGACGATGAGTAGCCGGTCTTGAGCGTCGAGACCCAGGCAGCGCCCATCCGCGCCGCGATTCTGCTCCCCTGGGAGCATGGGTCGCGGCGCGATCGTCTGCGCGAGGCGGAGGCGCGGCTGGCGGAGGCGATCGGGCTGGCGGCCTCGATCGGGCTGGTGATCGCGTATCAGGATACGTTGCAGATCCGTGCGTTGCGGCCCTCGACCCTGTTCGGCGAGGGGCAGGTGGCGCGGATCGGCGACGCGATCGCGGAGGCCGACGTGACGGTCGCGGTGGTCGATTCGGCGCTCAGCCCGGTGCAGCAGCGCAATCTGGAACGCGCGTGGAATTGCAAGGTGATCGACCGCACCGGGTTGATCCTTGATATTTTCGGCGAGCGGGCGCGGACCGCCGAAGGCGTGTTGCAGGTCGAGCTTGCGCATCTCGCCTATCAGCGCTCGCGCCTCGTGCGGTCCTGGACCCATCTGGAGCGCCAGCGCGGCGGCTTTGGCTTTCTCGGCGGGCCGGGCGAAACCCAGATCGAGGCGGATCGACGGCTCATTACCGACCGGATCGCCCGGCTCAAGCGCGAACTCGACGATGTTCGCCGCACCCGCGCTCTGCACCGCACTGCACGCAGCAAGGTGCCGTATCCGGTGGTGGCGCTCGTGGGCTACACCAATGCGGGCAAATCAACCCTGTTCAATGCGCTGACGGGTGCTGCGGTGCAGGCCGAGGACCAGTTGTTCGCGACGCTCGACCCCACGATGAGGTTGATCGTGCTGCCTTCGGGGCGGCATGCGATATTGTCGGACACGGTCGGGTTCATTTCCGATCTGCCGACCGAACTGGTGGCCGCGTTTCGCGCCACGCTCGAAGAAGTCGCCGCCGCCGATATTCTGTTGCACGTTCGCGATGCCGCGCATCCCGACAGCGCGGCCCAGCGGGCGGATGTGATCACGGTGCTGGACGGCATGGCCGAATCCGGGATGATCGACGCGGGTTGGCAGGGGCGCAGCTTCGAGGTGCTCAACAAGATCGACCTGCTCGACCCCGATCTGCGCGATCTTCCCGATACCGATTCCATCGCGGTCTCCGCGCTTTCGGGTGAAAATCTGCAGGCCCTGCGCGAGGCGATCGACGCGCGGCTGGCGAGCACCATGCATCTGCTCCACTACACCCTGCCCTCCGCCGATGGCGCGACGCTGGCCTGGCTCTATCGCCATGGCGAGGTGCTGTCGCGGCAGGATTTCGATGATGAAATCAGGATCGCGGTGCGCCTGCGGCCCGAGGACCGCGCGCGCTTCGAGCGGGATTTTGCACCGGCTGCCGAAAGCTCCGCGCCATGAAGCTCGACGAGGCCGACATCATGAGCATCGTCGCGCTGATGCGGGGGGTGGCCAAAACGATCATCATGCCCCGGTTCGGCCATATCGGCCCCGCCGACATGCGGACCAAATCCGGCCCGCTCGACCCGGTCACCGTGGCCGACGAAGCTGCCGAACGCGCGCTGACCGCCGGGCTGCAGTCGATGTTCCCCGATGTCGCGATCATCGGTGAGGAGGCGGTTGCCGCCGATCCGCGGCTGATGGAAGCTCTTTCCGGCACAAGGCCGGTGTTCGTGATCGACCCGATCGACGGCACCCAGAACTACGCCGCCGGATTGCCGCTGTTCGGGGTCATGATCGCGCTGGTCGAAGCCGACGAGACCCGCGCCGGATTGATCTATGACCCGATCCGCGACGATACCGTGGTCGCCATGGCCGGGCAGGGAGCGTTCCTGATCCGCCGCGATCCCGCCGGGAGCGAAGACTGGATCCGGCTCCATGTCGCGAAACCCGCGCCGCCCGAAGCAATGATCGCCTCGATCTCGTGGCAGTACATGAAGGAACCGGAACGCACCGCCGTGCTGCGGGGGCTCACCAACCTCGGACAGACCCCGAATTTCCGCTGCGCCGCCCATACCTACCGCGCCCTCGCCATGGGTCACCTGCACGCCACACTGTCCCGCCGGACTTTGCCATGGGACCACGCGGCAGGCGCGCTGATCGCCGCCGAGGCCGGCGGCTACGTGCGCCAGCCGGATGGATCGGCCTATCATCCGTCGAATCTGGAGGGCGGTCTTCTTGCGACGGTCGATGCGGAGGGGTTTCGGATGGTGCGGGATTTGTTCAAGTGAGAGGGGAAGGTAAGCGCTTCTTTTTTTGAAAAAAAAGAAGCAAAAAAACTTTGCTCCTGTGGGCCCGTGCCGGTGAAACCGCCCGTGCCTCAACTCATAGAAGTTTTTTGCTTCTTTTTTATAAAAAAGAAACCTTCCTTTGCTGCCATGGCGATATGCCGTTGACGGTCGATGCGGAGGGGGTTCGGATGGTGCAGGATTTGTTCAAGTGAGAGGGGAAGGTAAGCACTTCTTTTTTTGAAAAAAAAGAAGCAAAAAAACTTTGTTTCTCTGGGTCCGTGCCGGTGAAACCGCCCGTGCCCCAGCTCATGAAAGTTTTTTGCTTCTTTTTTACAAAAAAGAAGTCTTCTCCTCCTTTTTATCCTTCCGCCTCCTTAACCTGCCGCCACAGGTCTTCCATTTCGTCGAGTCCGGCCTGATCCGGTGTTCGTCCCTGCACGGCGAGGGCGTGTTCCACCGCCCGGAATCTGCGTTCGAATTTGGTGTTGGCGCGGGTGAGGGCGGAGTCGCCGGTGTGGTCGAGTTTGCGGGCGAGGTTGACCAGAACGAAGAACAGGTCGCCGAGTTCGTCTTCGATCCGGTCGGGGTTGGCGCCGGGGAGTTCGGCGCGGAGTTCGGCGATTTCCTCGTCGAGTTTGTCGAGCACGGCGGCGGGGTTCGGCCAGTCGAAGCCAACGCGGGCGGCGCGGGAGGCGAGTTTGTGGGCGCGGGACAAAGCGGGCAGGGTGGTGGCGATGCCGTCGAGCACGCCGGATGCGCCGTCCGAGGCGCGTTCGCGGGATTTTTCGGCTTCCCAGGCGGTGGTCTGGGCGGTGGTGTTGCGCGGGGCGGCGGCACCGAAGACGTGGGGGTGGCGGCGGATCATTTTATTGGTGATCGCGGTGGCGACGTCGGCGAAGGTGAACCAGCCGCGTTCTTCGGCGAGGCGGGCGTGGTAGACGACCTGGAACAGCAGATCGCCGAGTTCGGCGCGCAGGGCGGATGGATCGTTTTTCATGATCGCGTCCGCAACCTCATAGGCCTCTTCGACCGTATAGGGAGCGATGGATGCGAAATCCTGTTCACGATCCCACGGACAGCCGGAGACCGGATCCCGGAGTGCGGCCATGACGGCGAGCAGGCGGGCGGTCGGGTCGTTCGTCATGGGGCCTCGGATCGGGTTGGGAGTGCGCGGGTTATCACGCGCTCATGATAATGCGGAAATCGGAAACCGCCCTATAATACCGGTCAAGGAGACCTGCCATGTTGATCAAGCGAATTCGGGACTGGGATCTGCCGGAATCGGCGGCCACGCCGGAGCATATCGGCCTCAACCGCCGGGCCGCGATTGCAACGATGGGCGCCGCAACGCTCGGGTTCGGCAGCATCGGCGCGGCGCGGGCGGCGACGCCGATGGAGGTGAAGATCGAGGACCCCGGTTATTCCAAGGCCGCGATGCGCTTCGATCCGGGCCGGCCGCTGACGCCGCAGAAGAATGCCGAGCGGTATAATAATTTCTATGAATTCGGCCTGTCGAAGGATATCTGGCAGGCGGCGCAGAAGCTGCCGGTCGAGCCCTGGACGATCAGGATCGATGGGCTAGTGGAAAAGCCGTTCACCATCTCGTTCGACGATCTGATGAAGAAGGTGAAGGTGGAGACGCGGATTTACCGGCATCGGTGCGTCGAGGCCTGGGCGATCACCGTGCCGTGGGAGGGGTTTCCGGCGAGCGAGTTGGTGAAGCTCGCCAAACCGCTCTCGTCCGCGAAGTATCTGCGCTACACCACTCTGGCCGACCACAAGGCGATGCCGGGGCTGAGTATTCCGTTTTTTCCCTGGCCGTATCACGAGGGGATGACGATGGCCGAGGCGAATAACGAACTCGCCTTCATCGGAACCGGGATGTATCACCAGCCGATGCCCAAGCAGGATGGCGCGCCGATTCGCGTGGTGCTGCCGTGGAAATACGGGTTCAAATCGGCCAAGTCGATCGTGCGGATCGAGTTCGTCAAGGATCAGCCCGAGACATTCTGGGAGAAGACCAGCCCGGACATGTACGGGTTCTGGGCCAATGTGAATCCGAAATATCCGACCCTGCGATGGAGCCAGGCGCGGGAGCGGTTGATCGGGACCGACAAAACCGTGCCGACGGTTATTTATAATGGTTACGAGAAATGGGTTGGATCGCTTTATGCCGGGATGAAGCAGGACAAGACTTTATTCATGTGAGTCAATGGGATCGGCACGGTCGTGCCGATCGTTTGGCTTCCAGTGCTTGAAACACGCTGCGCCGCCACCATCGGCGCGGTTTGTCTTTATGTCTTTGATTAAGATTTCATAAAATCAGTGCATAGAAAATTTATCTTTACTTATCATTCCAGTTTCTGTCACATTCGGATTCTGCGATGGAACCCAACGTCGCGGGGATAATCCGGCACGAGCCTCAAGGTGGTGCGCTCACGGGAGGGAATGGAATATGGCCGAACAGTTGAGACTCGACTCATATCTGGATTTCGCCGCCGGTCGCTCGCCGCAGATGGTAGCGGTCAGCCAGACGGTCCATGCCATCGCGGCGGCGGGGCGTCAGATTTCACGCATTCTTGCCCGCGGACCGCTCGCCGGGAACCTTGGCACCATCGTGGGTGAATCGATCGATGGCGACGGGCAGAAGGCGCTCGATGCCATGACCCATACCATCGTTCGTGAAGCGCTCTCTCGCGCGCCGGTTTCGGTGTTCGCCTCCGAGGAGGCTGACGAGCCGGAAGTGTTGGATGCTCATGCGCCGCTCGCCGTTGCGATCGATCCGCTCGACGGGTCTTCGAATATCGATACGCTGGCGCCGGTGGGGACGATTTTTTCGATTTTGCCCGGAGGCTCGCGCGTCGCCGATGATCCGAAGGCGCCGTTCCTGCAGCCGGGCCGCACTCAGCTCGCGGCCGGTTTTCTGATCTATGGACCGCAGACCGCGTTGGTGCTGACCTTGGGTGCCGGGACGCGGATATTCACGCTCGACCCCGATTCCGGCGCGTTCATTGCGACGCGCGGGGAAATTCAGGTGCCGCGCACCACCCGCGAATATGCGATCAACGGCTCAAACCTGCGCCACTGGGACCCGGAGATCCGCACCTACATCATGGAGCTGAAGAAGGGCCATAACGGCCCGCGCGGCGAGGATTTCAACACGCGCTGGCTCGCCTCGATGGTTGGCGATGCGTTCCGGATCATGGTGCGCGGCGGGATTTATCTGTACCCGGCGGATCAGCGCAAAGGCTATCGCGCCGGGCGGTTGCGGCTGGTGTACGAGGCTAATCCGATTGCGATGATCATGGAGCAGGCCGGTGCGGCGGCGACCGATGGGCGCGATGCCATTCTCGACTTGGTTCCCACCGAAATCCATCAGCGTTGTCCGCTGGTGTTCGGCTCGGCGGACGAGGTGTTGCGCGTTGCCGATGCCTATTCCCACGGCGAAGCGAGCAATTCGCCGTTGTTCAAGACCCGTTCGCTCTACCGTAAAACCACCAGCACGATTGATGAACTGGCATGAGCCGCAAACACCCGATCATTTCCGTTACCGGCTCCTCCGGTGCCGGCACCACCTCGGTCCGCAATGTCTTCGAGCAGATTTTCCGCCGTGAGAAAATCGAGGCGGCGCAGCTGGAGGGGGATTCCTTCCACCGCTATGACCGGATGGAGATGAAGGCGAAGATGGCCGAGGCCGAGGCCGCCGGGAACCGCCATTTCAGCCATTTCAGCCCGGAGACCAACCTGCTCGCCGAGTTGCAGGAAACCTTTGCGACCTATTCCGCAACCGGACGGGGCAAGCATCGGCACTATATCCACGACCAGAACGAGGCCGACCTGTACGGCGCCAAGCCTGGCACCTTCACGGCGTGGGAGGATCTGCCCGAGCACACCGACCTTCTGCTGTATGAAGGTCTGCACGGGGCGGTGAAACACGGCGATATCGATACCGGCAAGCACGCCGATATCAAGATCGGCGTGGTGCCGGTGATCAATCTCGAATGGATCCAGAAGATCCATCGCGACAGCAAGACCCGCCAGTATTCGACCGAGGCGGTGATGGACACCATCCTGCGCCGGATGCCGGATTATGTTCATTATATCTGCCCGCAATTCACCGAGACCGATATCAACTTCCAGCGGGTTCCGACCGTCGATACGTCGAATCCTTTCATTGCGCGGTGGATTCCGACTGCCGATGAATCGATCGTCGTGGTGCGGTTCCGCAACCCGCACGGCATCGATTTCCCGTACCTGCTCTCGATGCTGCACGGCAGTTTCATGTCGCGCGCCAATTCGATTGCGGTGCCGGGCAACAAGTTCGATCTCGCGATGCAGCTCATTCTCACGCCGGTCATCATGCAGTTGATGGACCAGAAGAAACGGGCGGCGCGGTGAGCGGAGCCGGGTTCAGTTCAAGTAAGTCCTTCTTTTTTGTGAACAAAAAAGAAGCAAAAAAAACTTTGTTAATTTGGGTTCGTGGTGGTGAAACTGCCCGTGCCTTGAGTGAACAAAAAAGAAGTCTTTCCTTCCGTCCTTTTGCTGCCTTCCATTCCGTTCCGAAAGGTTTCTAACATGGCACGTATTACCCTCCGTCAGTTGCTGGATCATGCGGCCGAGCGCGGCTATGGCGTTCCGGCGTTCAACGTCAACAACATGGAGCAGGTCATCGCGATCATGGAAGCGGCGGCGGCCACCGATTCGCCGGTGATTTTGCAGGCGTCGCGCGGGGCGCGCTCCTATGCCGGCGACGTGATGCTCGCGAAGATGATCGAAGCCGCCGAGATCACCTATCCGGGCATCCCCATCTGCCTGCATCAGGATCATGGCAATGACGAGGGCACCTGCCTTTCGGCGATCCAGCACGGTTATACCAGCGTCATGATGGACGGCTCGCTCAAGGCCGACGCCAAGACCCCGGCGGATTACGACTATAATGTCGGCATCACCAAGCATGTGACGGACATGGCGCATCGCGTTGGCGTTTCGGTCGAGGGGGAGCTTGGCGTGCTCGGCAGCCTTGAGACCGGCATGGGCGAAGCGGAGGACGGCCATGGGGCCGAAGGCGCGCTTTCGCACGACCAGTTGCTGACCGACCCGGATCAGGCGGTTCAGTTCGTCAAGGCGACCAAGGTCGATGCGCTGGCGGTTGCGATGGGCACCTCGCATGGCGCGTACAAGTTTTCCCGCAAGCCGGATGGGGCGATCCTGGCGATGAACGTCATTCGGGCGATCAACGAGCGGATGCCCGCACTGCACATGGTCATGCACGGATCGTCTTCGGTGCCGCAGGATCTGCAGGAAGAGTTCAACAAATACGGCGGGAAGATGCCGCAGACCTGGGGCGTGCCGATCGAGGAGATCCTCGTGGGCATCAAGCATGGTGTGCGCAAGGTCAATATCGACACCGATTGCCGCCTTGCCATGGCGGCTGCGATCCGCAAGGTCGGGCATGAGAAACCCTCCGAGTTCGATCCGCGCCAGTTCATGAAGCCCGCCCTTGCCGCGCTGCGCGATTTGTGCAAGCAGCGGTTCGAAGCGTTTGGCACGGCGGGACAGGCCTCGCGGATCAAGACGCATTCGCTGGCGTCGATGGCCAAGCAATATGCGGCCGGTACTCTCGATCCGGTGTTTTCGGTTCGCGAAGCGGCCTGAGGCGATCATCGTGCGAGGGCGCGCGGACCAGGACCGCGCGGCCTCGATACGTTCGGAATGAGTGGAGAGAGCGATGCTTGAGACAGTCACGACCCGCCCGGTGATTATTGCGCCATCCATCCTGTCGGCCGATTTCTCCATGCTCGGGCAGGAGACCAGCGGTGTTATCGAGGCCGGGGCCGACTGGGTCCATATCGACGTGATGGACGGGCATTTCGTGCCCAACCTCACATTCGGACCGGTGGTGATCAAGTCGCTGCGCCGCCACACCGCCGCGACGTTCGACTGCCATCTGATGATTTCGCCGGTCGATGCGTACCTCGATGCGTTCGCGGATGCCGGGGCGGATATCATTACCGTTCATGCCGAGGCGACTACTCACCTCGACCGCACGGTGCAGGCGATCAAGGCGCGCGGCTGCAAGGCCGGGGTTGCGCTCTGCCCCGGCACGCATGAGGACGCGCTGACCTATGTGCTCGATCAGCTCGATCTCGTCCTGATCATGACGGTCAATCCCGGTTTCGGGGGTCAGAGTTTCCTGTCCAGCCAGTTGCCGAAAATCCGCCGCGTCCGTGAAATGATCGGCGATCGCAATATCAGCCTCGAACTCGACGGGGGTATTGCGCCGGACAATATCGGCGCCTGCGTCGAGGCCGGGGCGGACGTGTTCGTTGCCGGCTCTTCGGTGTTTCGCGGCGGGCCCAACCGCTATGCGGAAAATATCGCGGCGTTGCGGACCGGGGCTGCCGGCGGCTGATCGTGTGGCGCCGGCGACGCGTCAGTCGCCTCGCCGCACGAAATAGGCGTCGAGGATTTCGAGCACCGCTTTTGCCTTGATGACGAGGCCGAGATCGACCATTTCCGCTCCGGTGAAGGTCGCGCCCGTTGCGGCGGCGGGAACCGGGGCCGGGACGATCTGGTTGGTTTCCTCGCGGAAAAACACCGCGGCGATCACGCCGGCGAACCGGTAGTTCGGCTTGGTGGGCCGCAGCCCGCGGCCTTTTTCGGGCTCGGCGACGAAGACCGGGCTGCCGCTCGATCCTGGAAACACGGCGGCGTCGATCAGGAATTCGTCCCGGCCCTCGAAGTTGAGCGCGAGCGGCGTTGCGGTCGTGCCCCGGCGCAGGATGGGCATCAGGTTGACATGATCCCAGATGCCGCTCGGATAACCGATGAACAGGATCTCCTCGAGCGCGTCGAACTGGTGCATGTCAGACCCGCTCAGGGTCAGGCGCGAGTCGATGCCGTGATAATAAAGCGCCACCCCCTGCGCGTGGGCGGCCGCGTCGAGCGGTGCGAGGGGCACGATGGCGAGATCGACCGCGGGATCGGGGTGGGGAAACCAGGCGGCGGAGAAATCTTCGATATCGAGATGGAAGCGCCGGCCGATCAGCGGCTGGTCGTCACGCTTCTGGGTGAAGACGAGTCCGCCCCGGCGCACATTCTCGACCAGGTGGCGGTTGGTGACGATGAACTGGCGCAGGCCGGTCCGGTGCATGTGATCGACGATGAAGGCGGTGCCCGAGCCGCTGCTGCCGTCTTCGAGCTCGGTATCCACCCGCACCGTGTTGAACAGCAGGCGCTTGATCTGGGAATCGATCTGCATCAGCGGCCCACGCGGCCTGCGTTGTTGTTGATCGTGGCGATGGCGTGTTCGGCGGCCTGCAGCGCCGCGTTGGCTTCGGCCTCGTTGCCCATCATGGTGAGACGACCGAATGTGCCGAAGGGACGGACATCGACGAGCGTGATGTTGGCGGCTTTTTCCGCCTCGTTGGCGGCGTAGAC
This sequence comes from Acidiphilium acidophilum, assembly GCF_033842475.1. Lineage (NCBI taxonomy): Bacteria > Pseudomonadati > Pseudomonadota > Alphaproteobacteria > Acetobacterales > Acidocellaceae > Acidiphilium > Acidiphilium acidophilum. Next base: position 497,924 of record NZ_JAWXYB010000018.1, read on the forward strand.
GATGTAGCCGGCGGGTTCGGTTTCCATGATGAACATGGATTTGCCGGGCAGGAGCATGGAGCCCTTGCGCAGCTGGCGGTTGATCAGCGTTGCGTGGTCCGGGGTGATGGCGCAGATCACTTCCTTCCAGGCGATCCGGCAGGGCATCCGCGCGTCTTCCGTCGTGCGTAGTTCACGCAACACCACCCGCCCGGCTTCGAGGACTTCGCTCTGGTTGCGGTAGTGGATTTCCATCGAGCCGAAGGCGCGCTCGACCACCTGTTCGCCCATGTGGACGTTGGTTGCTTTCAGCGCGATGTCGGAGAGGCGGTGGACCGCCATGCCGGGGGCGACCTCGATCCACAGGCAGGCATCGCCGGGGACGGGGAGGAAGCCTTGCGAGGAGGTCGCGAGATAGGAGGCGAGCTGGGGTTGCAGCGCGTCGATGAAGACGAACGCTCGCAGGGTGATGTCCGCATTGCTGGTCCCGGACATTATTGCGTCAGCCCCATGTAGAGTGATGGCAGCCGCTCGGGCAGCCGCTCGATGTGATCGACCACGGTGTAGTATTTCGCCCCGAAGATTCGCGAGACGTACTGATCGGCGTGCGGGTCGAGCGAGATCGCGTAGGTGGTGATGCCCTGACGGCGCAGTTCCTCGACCGCGTGCTGGGTGTCGTGCCGCAGATATTGCGGATCGCGCATGTCGTTATCCGCGGGTTCGCCGTCAGTGATCATGAAGATGATTTTTTTGGCGTGGCGCTGCTGGCCGATTAGGTGGCCGGCATGGCGCAGCGCGGCACCCATGCGGGTGGAATAGGCGCCGGTCATGCCGGCGAGGCGGGCTTTGACGAGATCGTCATAGGGCTGATCGAAATCCTTGAACCGGTAGTAATGCACGTCGTGCCGGCCATCGGAGCAGAAGCCCTGCAGGGCGAAAGTGTCGCCGATCCGGTCGAGAGCGCTGGCCAGCATCACGGTCGCGGTGCGGGTGAGGTCGAGCACGGTGTAGTCCTGGCCGCGCACCTTGTCGTTGCTTGATTCCGACATGTCGAGCAGCACCGTCACCGCGAGGTCGCGGACGTGGCGCTTGGATTTGATCATGACGCGAGGGTCGGGTTGCTGGCCGGTGCGGATGTCGATCATCGCGCGGATCGCCGCGTTGAGGTCGAGTTCGTCGCCGTCCTCGATGTGGCGGATCCGCTGCATGCCCTGCGGTGCCATGGCTTCGATCAGGAAGCGCAACCGGGCCATGACCGGCTTGTTGTCCTCGACGATCCGGTCGATCACCGCAAGATCGCCGGCCGGCGGGTGGCGCTCCAGCACGGCGGCCCAGGTCGGGCGTTCGAGCTGGATCTGGTAATCCCATTCGGGATAATAGACGGGCTCGGCGACCGGCGGCTTTCCTTCGAGCGTATTGAGGCTCACGCCTTCCTGGTCGAGGATATATTCGGTCGGGAGGGTCCAGATCTCCTGCGCGTCGTCTCCGGCGAACTCGACATCGAGGTTGTTGATCATTTCCATCAGCGAGGTCTTCTTGCGGACCTGAACGGTATCCCATGTTGCGGCCAGCGCTTCATCGGTATCGTAGGCTTCGCCCTTCCAGACGAAACGGTTGTCGTCGCGGTAGATGACGCTCTGGCCGTCGCGGCGCGGATCGTATTCGGGCACCGGAACGGAGAGCAGCCCGTGCACGAGCGAGACGCCGATGTTCCAGCTGACCTGACTGTCATCCAGCGATTCGGCGGCGCGGAATTCCGCAACGCCTTGCTGGACCCAGGGATGGGGATCGTGCCAGCCGGGGTCGAGCAGCGCATAGGCGAGGCGGGCGAACAGCGTGCCCATCCGGTCGGGCGGGATGGTGACATCGGGGCGCGGGTGCAGCGCGAGCCAAGTGGCGCGCATGTTGGGAAACTGCCGGATGGCGAGTTCCTCGACCCGGGCATCCTCGATGATCTCGATGACCGCGACATGGACCGGCACCAGTTCCTGGCGCGACAGCGGCGTGGTGGTGAAGGCAAGATGCGCGGCGCAGTGATTGGCCACCGCCCGATAGACTTCGAGGGCCGGAACCTTGGTGATCACTTCGCCCGCGGCATCGAGGATCGGCTGGTCGTCGTAGGCGTCGGCGATGTGGATCACGAAGCGTTCGATATAGGCGCGCAGCCCTTCGCGATTTTCGTAATCGCCGGCGGTGGGGCGCAGGAAGAAATCCCGCCCCCACATGGCGCGGAGATAGATGTTGAGCCGCCGCTGGATGTCGACGAACAGGGTGCCTTTGCGTTCCTGCTGGAGCACCGCCATCGCATCGGGGCTCTTCAGGCCGAAATAGAGCGCCTGCCCGTCGAAATCGGCCTTGTAGGCCTGCGCGCCCCAGTTCACCCAGCGGCGCAGCCCGCCCAGGGTGAGCTGGCCGAACAGCCGGTCGAGATTTTCCAGCATGGGCCGCAATCCGCGCGGGGCCTGCGCCAGCACGACGCCGAGCACCGAAAGATAGCCGCGAAACAGTTCGACATCGGCGAGGCGGTCGGCGGCGAGCGGGGCGGTGGCGCAGATCAGCGCGAGAACCTGGCCCGAGGTTTTCGAGGCCATGCTCAGCAGGAACGTGGTGATGTCGCCCAACACCTCCTCGCCGAGACTGCGGGCCACGGGGGGCATGTTGTCGATATACGCGACGACCAGTTCCTCCCCGCGCCCGAGCTGGTGCAGCGCGACGGCGCTGCGCAGATAGCTCGCGAGGCCGCGCGAGGAGAACACCCGGCTCACCTCGGTCCAGCCGGCGCGAAGCGCCTCCGCCGCAGCTTCCGGCAGGTCGGCGATGACGTCCTGGTAATCGTCGAGCAGAATGGCCATCAGGCTGGAATCCGGCCTCGGTCAGAGATAGGTGGTGACGGCGGAATCAAGCGCGTCGCGCATATCCGGGTCGTCCGTGATCGGGCGGACCAGCGCCACCCGGCAGGCGGCGAGCGGGTCCACCCCGCGCTGGATCAGCGAGGCGGCATAGATCAGCATGCGGGTGGAAATGCCCTCGTCCAGGCCATGACCTTTCAGATTGCGGGCGCGTTCGGCGATCTGCACCAGTTTTTTCGCGATATCGCGGCCGATACCCGATTCGTGCTCGACGATCTCGGCCTCGACCTCGTGCTCCGGGTAGTTGAAATCGAGCCCGCCGAAGCGCTGTTTGGTCGATTGCTTGAGGTCCTTCATCAGGGACTGGTAGCCGGGGTTGTAGGAGATCACGACCTGGAAATCGGGATGGGCGTGGATCACCTCGCCCTTTTTGTCGAGCGGGAGTATCCGGCGGGCATCGGTCAGCGGGTGGATGACGACGGTGGTATCCTGCCGGGCCTCGACGATCTCATCGAGGTAGCAGATGGCACCGTGGCGTGCCGCGAGCGCCAGCGGACCGTCCTGCCAGCGGGTGCCGTTGGCATCGAGCAGGAAGCGCCCGACGAGGTCGGAGGCGGTCATGTCCTCGTTGCAGGCGACGGTGATCAGCGGCTTGCCCAGTTTCCAGGCCATGTGCTCGACGAACCGGGTCTTGCCGCAGCCGGTCGGCCCTTTCAGCATCATCGGCATCCGGACCAGATACGCCGCCTCGTACAGCTCGACCTCATCGGCGACTGACCGGTAGTAGGGTTGCTCGTTGATCCGGTAGGCGGCCAGAATGTCGTTCGAACCGGTCCCTGCGGGCGCCGGGGCAGATGACGGGGCAGGAGCAGAGGACGGGGCCGGTGCAGGGGAGGGTGCCGGTGCGCGCTGCGGCATCGATCGCTGGTTGGGATAGCGCGCCGAAGCCGGCTGGCGCGGGGAATAGGTGCGGTAGAATTGATCGAGGCTCATGGCTACCCTGGTCCTGTTCGTATCAAGAATGTGGTGACTGCTCGCCGGTCAGTCCGGCCAGACGCGGGCGGGGAACAACTCGCCCGCACTCGCGGCCGGTGCGCCGGCCGGTTCGAGAACCGCAGCCAGACGGTGTCGTGCCTTTGGCCTGGGTTCGGATTTGTGCGCCGGCTCGTGAGCGGTTTTTGGCATGGCTTTTGGCTCGGTCTTCGGCGCTGTCTGCTTGGGCTTCCGGCTCGCGGCCTTCGGCTTCGTTTTGGGTTCGGGCGTTTCATCCGGCGCGGATTTCGTGTCGATCTGCGATTTCGCCGCCCGCACGCTGGTGGCCAGTCTGGATTTTACGGTGGTCATGTCGGCAATACCTCCTCGATGATCGCTTGAATTTCCGCCGCGGCATCCTGCCCGCGGCGGCCCATCTGGTAGACGGAAAGTCCCTCGAGGGCGCAGGTCTTGTAGGCGGCACGCCGCCGCAGGGTGGCATTGAGAACCGGCAGGCCGAATTCGGCCAGGCTTTCGCGCATCGCTGCCGACAGCGCGCTTTTCGGCTCGATCTGGTTGAGGACGACGAAGGCGCGCAGGGCGTGGTTGGTCTTGCGCGCTTCGGTGATTTCCTGCGGCAGACGCAGGCTGGCCCAGAGATCGATCGGGGACGGCAAAGTGGGGATCAGCGCGATGTCGCTGGTGCGCAGCGCCTGCTGGGCGGCATGGCTGTCGAGCGCCGGAGGACAGTCGAGCACCACGAATTGCCAGTCCTTGTAGGTCCGGTGCAGGCCGCGCGGGGTCCATTGTCCGCTGATCTGCTTGACCGGGGCGGGGAAGGGTTCGGTTCCCAGACTCGCCCATTGCCGTGCCGAGCCCTGCGGATCGAGATCGACGACCAGGGTGGAGCCGCGCTGCACGAGACCGGCTGCGAAGTTCATTGCCAGGGTGGTCTTTCCGGCACCGCCCTTCTGGTTGATGATCGCGATGATCCGGGTGCCCATCACGGCCCCGCGCGCGTCGCGGCCAGCGCGTTGACCCGTAGCGCGAACGCCAGTTCCGCCTCGCCCGGCTCCTGCTGGTCCGCGCCCTCGATCGTGATGTTGGCGTGGGTGGTGGCGAAATTGATGTTCTGCGGGTGCAGGCCGAGTTCCTCGCTGAGTGCGGCCACCCCGTCGAGAAAATCGCGTGTCTCGGCGTATTTCGCGAAGGTGAAGCGGCGGAACCAGCTCGGCGGGCGTCCCCGTGCTTCCCATCCCTCGGGGGGCGTGGTCATGATCCCTGCTCCTCGATGCCGGCCAGATGCTCCATTTCCGCCGCCAGCAGATCCGCGAACAGCGCCTCGTGGTGCTGATCCCTGATCTGTCGGGCATGGGCCAGAGCCTCACGATACAGCCGCACCGCATCGGCCTCGATCTGGCGGTTGGCGTGGGCGAACGAGTCCGCATCCGGCCCCAGGCGCGGCGGCCTGAGCGCCCCGGCGGAGGGCGTGACACCCTGCTCGATCAGCGCCCGCATGAGGTGTTCGGCGTGATCGAGTTCTTCCATCGCATCCGCTCCCAGGCGGTCGGCCAACGCGGCATCGCCCCACAGGCGGGCGAGGACGCGTTGGGCCATATATTGCTGGACTGCGCTCATTTCATGGTTGAGTGCGCGGTTCAGCCAGCCGAGGGTGCGCGGATCGGTGCGGATCATCGGGGCGTGCCCTCAGCTCCGAACCGTCGAGATCTCGCCATCGCGGCCGCCGCCGCTTGCATCCGGCTTCTTCGGCAGGATGCCCTCGACCTCGTTATGGACGCGGGCGATGATGTGGGCGGCAACCAGCCCGTCACCGACGCGCTCGCACGCATCCGCCCCGGCGCGGACGGCGGCGTTGACCGCGCCGGTCTCGCCGCGCACCAGTACGGTGACGTAGCCGCCGCCGACGAACTGGCGGCCGATCAGCCGTACTTCCGCTGCCTTGGTCATTGCGTCCGCCGCTTCGATCGCGGGGACGAGGCCGCGGGTTTCGATCATGCCCAGGGCAATCCCGGTATAGTCAGCCATTTCTGTGATCCTCTGCGTTTCCTGGAAAATTGCCGCTCAGGCGGTGGCGACCTTGGGCAGGATGCCTTCGACCTCGTTATGGACGCGGGCGATGATGTGGGCTGCGACCAGCCCGTCGCCGACGCGCTCGCACGCATCCGCCCCGGCGCGCACGGCGGCGTTGACTGCGCCGGTCTCGCCGCGCACCAATACGGTGACGTAGCCGCCGCCGACGAACTGGCGACCGATCAGTCGCACTTCCGCCGCCTTGGTCATTGCGTCCGCCGCTTCGATTGCGGGGACGAGGCCGCGGGTTTCGATCATGCCGAGCGCGATTCCGATATATTCAGCCATTGTTCAGTCTCCTCTGGATTTCGTTGAAATATAGCCGCGGCTCAGGCCGTCGGCGCTTTGGGCAGGATGCCCTCGACCTCGTTATGGACGCGGGCGATGATGTGGGCGGCAACCAGCCCGTCGCCGACGCGCTCGCACGCATCCGCCCCGGCGCGCACGGCGGCGTTGACCGCGCCGGTCTCGCCGCGCACCAGCACGGTGACGTAGCCGCCGCCGACGAATTCGCGGCCGATCAGCCGCACTTCCGCTGCTTTGGTCATTGCGTCCGCCGCCTCGATCGCCGGCACCAGACCGCGGGTTTCGATCATGCCGAGGGCAATCCCGTTATATTCAGCCATGTTTCCACTCCTCAAAAGATATTGCCGAAAATTCCCCGTAAACTCCTGTGGCGCGCGGGATTCGCCCCGTTCTGGCGTCGAGCTGACGCCTTACGCATCGGTTGCCCTTAGATTTCATGGCGACCAATCATCGATGATGCCGCAGATCGTCAGATCGGTCGTCACCGCGATGTCCGGCATCGCATAGCGTGCCGCACTGCCGCTGGTGGTGAAGACCCATTTGCCGAACGGCACACCGACCGGGTCCGTCGCGACGGCGACGACCCCCTGCATATTCTCCAGCACCCTGAGCGCGGACATGCTCAACCCCGGAACCCGGCGGGTGCATACGAGATCATCGATGACGCGCATGATTTCCATGTCAGTCCTCCACTTTCCAGTGATCGATGATTCCGACGATCGTGAGATCGGAGGGATAATCCTTGGCCCCGGCGGCCTCGCGCGCGGCGGAGGAGCCGACGCACACGACCCAGTCGCCCGGAATGCAGCCCACCGCATCGACCGCCACGCTGCGCGTGCCGCCGATTTTTTCCTGCACCACCAGCAGGGGCCGGTGGCCGAATGCCTCCAGACGGTTGGTGGATACCAGGGTTTTCTCGACCCGCATGATCCTCATGTCCGGTGTCCTGCGCTGGGTCCGTGCCCGGCATCGGGCGGCGGATCTTCGATGAGGCAGCAGAGTTCGGTGCCGTTCCGGTCGCTCACCGCCATCTGGCAGTGCAACTGGCCCTGCGTTGCGAGGGCGGTGTAGCGCTGCTCGATCGCGGCCTTGACCCGGCGGCAGCGCAGTATGGCGCGATCCCGGCCGCCGGGGACGTTCGAGTCGTGAGTGAAGTGCACCAGCACCGGGATCGCCAGGCCGTGGGCGAGGTTCAGGCCGGTGAAGATCCTGATCCCGACGTCGAGGTCGGCGGTGCCTTCCTCGACGGTGGAGAGATGGGCGAAATAATACATGTTGCGGACATGCACTTTGGTCGGCGCTTCACCGGCGCAGATGAAATGCTCGTCGTGGCCGAGCTCCGCGTAGCGCCCGGCGTGATGGTGGATGACGTATTCGATCTGCGAAAGATTGGCTTCGAGCAGCCGCTCCACCAGCGCCTGCATTCCGGCGGACATGCCGCCCTCGGCCTGGGCCATCACTTCGCGGTGCAGGGCGGCGCGTGCGGTTTGCGGGTCGGCTCCGTTGGTATCGCGATAGACCGCGCTGGCATCGATGAACCGGGTCGCATCGATCCGCCCCGCCCCATCCGGGGTGTGGATGCGGATGGCGTCGAGATCGGTGTCGAGACCGATCAGCAGCGTGTCGGGCGCGGCACCGCGCCCGTAGGTGGCATCGATCGCCGTCCGCAACGCGGCGAGCCGCTCCAGCGCGGCTTCGCAGGCCAATGCGTCGTTGCTGCCGTGAGCCGCGCAGCCCTGATGCTTCGGCGAGCCGGTACTGAAGTGATAGACCGCGATCTTGAGGTAATTGCCGCCTTCCGAGCCTTCGGGCAGGCCGCCGCTGAGCCGCAGGATTTCGCGCTTCGCCCAGTCGGTCATGTCGCTTTCGATATCGAACAGCGATCCGGCATAGGCCTTGACCATGATTTCCGGGCCCGGCGCCATGCGGAACACGAAGGGTAGCAGACCTTGCAGCCGGCCATCGGCGCAGGGCGTGATATCGACCGTGTGGAACCCGCAATCGCGGAGAAATTGATCGTCGATCGCCTCATAGGGCAACCACAGGGCCTTATCGACGGCCGCGTGATCGACGGAGGACTTGAAACTGCGCAACACGCAATAGGCATGCAACCAGCGGATGTCGAGTCCGGCGATCCAGGTCCGGGTCAGCTGTGACTCAGGCAGGGCATAACCAAGGTTCTGTTCCGCCAAGGCCTGTGCCCGCGGCACGAAATCGGGCGCGTACTGAAGTGCCGATATCGCCTTGAGCGTATCAACGATCGCACCGAACCGGGCGCTCACCCGGCTTTCGTAATCGTACAGCGCCGCGTTCAACGCCTGATCGACCAGGGCATGCTCGCAGCGCTGCCCGCTGCCCAGGACACAGGCGGGGTTGGGCATTGCCGGCGCGATCCGCAGGGCGGGTCGCTCGACGATGCGCTGCTGGGCAGCACGGCGTTGACGCGTGTTCATCGCGCAGATCTCACGCCCGCGCGCCGCCGGAGACGGTCACCAGCGGCCCGCGCCCGCTATTGCCGGACGAACCCGTTACCAGGTTGGCAGCGGCGGGCGGCTTCTCGGCTTCGGGCTGGCTGCGTGCATCCATCACCGTGCCGCGCGGATTGCCGCGCTGCGACGGGTTCCGCATCAGGCTGGATCGGCCCTCGGTTCCGGAAACCCGGCTCTGGGCCTTCCAGGCATCGCCGGTGACGCGCTCGTGGATTTGCGCTTCGCCGCTGAGGCGTTGCGCCTTCGCGATTTTGGTCAGGTCGATCCGGGCCTGGTCACCCTGCGCATCGGCATCGCGCGGGGTGCCGCGCCGGGCACCCGGCGCGAAATCGTGGTGGCGGAACTCCGGCGTGCCGGTGATCAGCCCCCCGGCCTTGTTGCCGGGGCCGGTGATGCGATCGACTGCACTGTAGGCGGTTCCGGTGACGGAGCCGCTATCGCCGCGGGCACGATCGGAGTCCCAGGCGACCCGGGCAGGCGAGCGGATGCTGAAATCGGTCGGCGCCGCCGGCTTGTCGGGCTCGGGCGGACGTTGACGGGAGAGAAAGCGATTTGCCGTGTCGGGGCGCGTCGCGCAGGAGGATGCCATGTTGTCGGCACCGATATAGGGCGCGCCGGTCACGGTCAGGCAGGTGCCGCGCTCGTCGCCGGTCATGGTGCTGCCGCCCGCGCCGGGGCGGTCGCCGCTGACCATGGTCGCGGGGATGCTCGCCCGGTCGCGCACCCGGGCCGACTGGGCCTGGAGGCTCTCGGGGGCGCAGAACGTCTGGTACTGGCCGCGCCCGATATAGGACGAGCCGCTGATCGGCGAGCAGGCGCCGTATTCATCGCCGGTGACCTGCTCGGACCGCCCGAAGGCGCTGCCGGTCACCTGCTTGCCGTTGAGGGTGAGGTCGACGCCGACCTTGCTCACGGGTTTGATCCGGGGTGCGTTGGGACCACACAGCGCTGCCGACTGGTCGGCGCTGAAATAGTCGGTTCCGGTGACGGGGCTGCACCGACCTGCCTCGTCACCGGACATTTTTGGGCTTGAGGCGGTCTCCGTCCCGCTCATGCCCGCGCCACCTCTGGTTTCGATCCGCGCCACCTTGCGCGGACCGCCGGTGTTACAGAGGGCGCCGAAATCCTTGGCGTTGAAATACTGGTTGCCGGTGACGGCGCGGCATGAACCGGCTTCATCGCCTGTTACGTGGTGGGACCGCCCGACATCGCTGCCGGTCATCGTCTGGCCGCCGGGGGTGGACATCACGCTCATCCGGCGCGCGGGTGCAGGCACCTCGCTGCGACAGAAATCCTTGAAATGTTCGGCGGACAGATACTGGCTGCCCGTTACGTTGCGGCATGAGCCCGGTTCGTCCCCGGTGACTTTGGAGTCGCGCCCCACGGTGGTGCCGGTGAGAGGCAGCGCCGCGTGGGTGTGGGTCATGCCGACCTTGGGCGGCGCGGTATCGGCGGAGAGGCGACCGTAGGACGTGCCGGTGATCGCGCGGTCCGCGCCCATTTCGCCGCCGGTGACCTGCGAGGGCCGACCGACGAGGGTGCCGCTGATGGTCTTGCCCTTGGGGGTCGCTTCGCTCACGACCTTGACGGGCCCGGCTGATGGGCGGGTCGGGCAGAATTTGTCGTACATATTGGCGGGCAGGTAGTCGATGCCGGTGACGGCGCGGCAGGCGCCGGCCTCGTTGCCGGTCATCGAGCGGGCGTAGCCGATCTCGGTGCCCGTGACGGTCAGATCCCGTGCCGTCTGGCTCGAACGGACCTTCAACGGCCCGGGCTCGACCTTGATGTCGCAGATTTCGCCGTACTGCTCGAAGCCGATATATTCGGTGCCGGTGATCGTGCGGCACGAACCCGGCTCGTTGCCGGTGACTTTGCGGCTGCGCTCGACCATGGTGCCGGTGACGGCGGTGCCCGACAGGGTGTGGGCTTCCTCGACCTTCGGTGGCGTTTCCATGAAGGCGGGACGGACGCGCACATGCGCGCTGGGGCGGGTGGTGGCGCGGTTGGTGTTGCAGGTGCCCATCAGGGCGCGAACCTTGCGGTGCTGCATCGCGACCTGACGCCCGCTTGCGCCTTTGGTGATGGCCATCTGCCAGTCCTGCCCGGGCAGGGAGGCGGCGATTCGGGTGGCTTGCTCGACGCGCTTGATCCCGGATTTGCCGTCCTGGGAAAGGGCGACGCGGCGGGCACGGGCGAGTGCCTTGCCGACCGGCTGGACCTCGCGGCGCGGCGCGTCGTTCGAGGTGTGCGTGATGGAGGGATCGGCGTGGCCGGCTGAATGCCCTGCCGGGGTCTGGCACGCGCAGGTTTGGGCGTCATTTTTGGAGGATGGGGTCGCGCAGCCGCAATCATGTGCGGCGGCTGCGGCCTGCCCGGGACGCGATGGCACCGGTTTGGTCCGGCCGTGACGGGCCGGCTCGGCGTTCTGCGGCTTCGCGGCACCGGTCAGGGCGGACTTGCCCATCCGGCTCAACGCCTGCCGCCGCTCCAGCGCCGCGCGTTTCGGCGCGACGGGCGGAGCGGAAGCCGGCTGGTGTTGCGGTGTGCCTGCGGCATGACTGCCGGGCCGGATGTGGGCGCTGGGCATCGAGGCTGACCGGGTCGCCGTGGTCGCGGCTCTGGCAGGCGAGACGAACGTTGCGGTCGCCAGCTTGTTGAGTCCCGCCTTGCCATGTTGTGTCATGGCCTGGCGGCGCATCAAGGCGATTTCACGTCCCGAAAGGGTCGCGCCTGCTGGTTTATGGGCGGCTGTCATGGCAATCACCTCGACGTTTCATGTCTTCGTAGCAGCGTCGTTCATCGTGGACCGGTATCGGCCCGATCAGCGATAGACGACGAACGAAAGTCCCTGGCTCTGGGCATAGTTGTCGTAGGCGACGTAGCGAACCAGGTGATCCGGATAGGCGCGGTGGCAGGCTTCGATTTCGGCCATGACGGCGTCGACCGATTGCTCGCCGAACAACGGCAGTTTCCACATGTACCAGTAGCTGACATGGGCGGGGGTGCCGCGCTCGGTGTGCTCGACGGCGGGATTCCAGCCCTGGGCGATCGTGTAGGCCACCTGGCGGCGCACCTGTTCCGGGGTCATCGGCGGGAGGTAGGAGAAGGTCTCGTATTTCAGTGAGGAATTGTAGGCTTGAACGGACATGATGATATTCCTTGTAAAGCTGGCCTTCTGAAGCTGGCCTTGTAAAGCTGAAAGGAGGACCAGCCGGCACCGATCGAACGAACGATGCCGGCAAGCGGCGACTATCGGTTGGTGACGTCGAGCTTGTCCACCGTGTCGAATTCGAACTTGATTTCTTTCCAGGTTTCCATGGCGATCTTGAGCTCGGGAGAATGCGCGGCGGCGGCGGTGAGAATGTCCTTGCCTTCGCGTTCCAGATCACGCCCTTCGTTGCGCGCCTGAACGCAGGCTTCGACCGCGACGCGGTTGGCGTGCGCGCCGCCGGCATTGCCCCAGGGGTGGCCGAGGGTGCCGCCGCCGAACTGCAGGACCGAATCGTCGCCGAAGATGGTGACCAGCGAGGGCATGTGCCACACGTGGATACCGCCCGAGGCGACCGCGAAGGCGCCCGGCATCGATCCCCAATCCTGATCGAAGAAGATGCCGCGCGAGCGGTCTTCCGCGACGAAGGATTCACGCAGCAGGTCGATCCAGCCGAGCGTCGAGGCGCGATCGCCTTCGAGCTTGCCGACCACGGTGCCGGTGTGCAGGTGATCGCCGCCGGAGAGACGCAGGATTTTCGTCAGCACCCGGAAATGGATGCCGTGGTGGGGATTGCGGTCGACCACGGCATGCATCGCGCGATGGATGTGCAGAAGAATGCCGTTGTTGCGGCACCAGTTGGCAAGACCGGTATTGGCGGTGAAGCCGCCGGTGATGTAGTCGTGCATGATGATCGGCGCGCCGATTTCCTTGGCGTATTCGGCACGCTTGTACATTTCCTCGGGCGTCGGCGCGGTCACGTTCAGGTAGTGACCCTTGCGCTCGCCGGTCTCTGCTTCGGATTTGTGGATTGCTTCCATCACGAAATCGAAACGCTCGCGCCAGCGCATGAAGGGCTGGCTGTTGACGTTTTCGTCGTCCTTGGTGAAGTCGAGGCCGCCGCGCAGGGCTTCGTAGACCGCGCGGCCATAATTTTTGGCGGACAGGCCGAGCTTCGGCTTGATCGTGCAGCCCAGCATCGGACGGCCGTATTTGTTGAGCTTGTCGCGCTCGACCTGAATGCCGCACGGCGGACCGCCGCAGGTTTTCACGTAGGCGATCGGGAATCGCACGTCCTCGAGCCGCAGGGCGCGCACGGCCTTGAAGCCGAACACGTTGCCCACCAGCGAGGTGAACACGTTGACCACCGAACCTTCTTCGAACAGATCGATCGGGTAGGCGATGAAGGCATAGAAACAGGTATCGTCGCCCGGCACGTCTTCGATGCGGTAGGAGCGGCCCTTGTAATAATCGAGGTCGGTCAGCAGGTCGGTCCACACCGTGGTCCATGTGCCGGTCGAGGATTCCGCCGCGACCGCCGCTGCGGCTTCTTCACGATCGACACCGGCCTGCGGGGTGATTTTGAAGCAGGCCAGGATATCCGTATCGAGTGGCGTGTAGTCCGGTGTCCAATACGTGTGTCGGTATTCCTTGACCCCCGCACTGTATTTCTTTCCGCTCATTTCAATCTCCCTATGATAGCAAAAACATTGTTAAACGCGACGATGGGCCTGCCGGCTTTGACAGGCCACGGCGAACATCTTAGGCGACGTACCTTCAGAAACATGGATGGGTGAACACGCGACGGACCGTTTTCTCTCAACCTGGGGCGGGGCAGACTTTTGTTTTTTGAGTAACCTGATCGCCTCATACAGGGTAAAGATGATCATGGAAAATATGGAATTCTTATGCGAGTAATCACTTTTTATGAATACTGAGCCCAAGTCCCGCATCAAGACCCCTCGCCGACGCAATTTCACCCTGCGCCAGCTCAAGCTGTTCGAAGCCGTCGCGCGCACCGGCAGTTTTACCCGCACTGCCGAAGAACTCCATCTGACCCAGCCCGCCGTCTCCAACCAGATCAAGCAGCTCGAAGACCAGATCGGGACCTCACTCATCCCCTCATTACGTAGCCGGCATGGAATTGCCGAATATGCCGCTGCTGCGCAGCATTTCCGTGAACCGCCGCATCAGGGGCAGTAGCCGGTGCTTCGGCATGTTCGGGATCAATTCATAGAGCATGCACCCCTGACGGAACAACGAGTGTGAGCGGGTCTTCGAAGTGTTGGACTTGAGCTGTCGATCCATTCCCAGGCTCTCGCCTGCCGTCCCGAGCATGGTCAGCAGCGCCATCGCAAACGCGCTGATGAGCAGCAGCCGATCGCGCCGCTCTGGTTCGGCGATGCGGATCTCAGCCATCCCCATCCCAAAACGCAAATCCTTGACGTCCCTGAAGCTGGGTTCGATCGTCCAGCGCCGGGAATATTGCTTGATCAATGTCCCTGCAGACGCCACGGCGTCACTGCTCGCCAGGCACCACGGCTCCTTCATGTCACGCGCATGTACGCACACCACGGCACCGACCTGATAGGCGTGCGAGGCGGTGACGCGCGCACCACGCAGTTTGCGCGCCCGGCCCGATTTGCCGACCCAGTCCGCCGCGGTTCGCGTCTCGCCTGCGGCATCGGTGACATGGATGTTGCCGCGGAAGCGAATGATATAGGCAAAGCCAAGCTCCGTAAGATACGCGAACAGCTTGTGGTCACCGAAGCCGCGGTCGGCCAGGATGGTCACGCGGCAGCCGGGCGGGACAACCTCCGACAGGCGGCGCAGGCAAGTATCCTCGATGGCGTTGCGCTGATCTTTCAATTCCTCTTTCCACATCGACAGCCACAACAGAGGCATCGCCCGGCCATGCTTGCTCACCAGGTTGAGCGCCAACGTTGCCTGATCGTCGCCGTCGAAATCCGTCCAGTCCATGGCAACGACGATGTCGGTCTGCGAACCCACCAGATGCGGTACCCAACGGGCGAAGCTTTCCCAGACGTCGATACTCTCGTTACTGAGCATGCGATCAACCTGCTTGATCGCGTGCTTGGTCACCAGCCCGCGCGCCTGTGCCAACGCCTGACCGATCATCGCGACGGCGAGCGACGCGCCGGTCATCACGCCCAGTGTCGCAGCAGACAGGGAGTCAACGCGTTTGGCGTGGAGATCGTGGGCATACAACTCGTCAATGAATGCGCGGATGTCCTTCAACCGCCCACCATCACGCTTTTTCGATGCTGCAATTCCCATGATCCACCCTCATCCATGCATTCCAACGCTTGGTAGAGAATCGCAGCGAATCGGCGCAATACCTGGACCTATGGAAAATGGGGGGATTCCTGAGGATCGGGACTCCTTTGTTCGAGCATATCGGCCGCAAGATTTCGCCCACCGAGGTCGGGCGGGAACTGGTGGCGTTCAGCCGCGACATTTCCCAGCGCATCGATGAATTCGAGAATCTTCTCGATGATATCAAGGGTTTGCACCACGGGGTCCTCAATGTCGCGGTGGTCAGCACGGCGGAATATTTCTCGCCTTATCTGCTGGCGCGGTTCTGCTCCCACCACCCCGGCATCACCGTCAACCTCGATGTGACCAACCGCGACGCGGTGCTGAAACAACTGGCCGACAACGCGCCGGATATGGCGATCATGGGCGTCCCTCCCGATGGTGCGAACCTCGTCGCCCAGTCATTCATGCCCAATCCGCTGGTCGTGGTCGCCGCGCCGGATCATGCGCTGGCCACGATGAAGGACGTGCCGATCGAGCGGGTGGTCAGGGAACGGTTCATCATCCGCGAACCCGGTTCCGGCACGCGGGACGCATTTGAGCGATTCCTGATGAAAAGCGGATGGCGCCTGCAGAATTCGATGGAAATGAGCAGCAACGAGGCGATCAAGCACGCGGTGATGGCCGGGCTCGGCCTCGGCGTCGTATCACTTCACACGCTGGAAATGGAATTGAAGCTGGGCCGACTCGCCATTGTCGACCTCGTCGACTTCCCGCTCGAACGCCATTGGTATCTGGTTCATCGTCAGGGCAAACGCTTCAGCGTCGCCGCCCAGTCGCTCAAGACGTTCATCCTCACCGAAGCCGCGCAGGCGGTGCTGCCCGCCTTGCCGGGCCGCAAAACCAGGGCGAAGGCAAAACGCTGAATGTCGCCGGTTCATTCATGTCACTGAATGGTCACGCAAAAAATTATTAATTTTATTTTTTTTCGTTCTCGCATATAGGACGGGCAGCTTCCGATCCGGCATCCGCCCACACAATCAAAATCCGCGCGATATGAGGTCAACAACGAACCGCTTGCACTGATATCAAAAAAGTCAAGGGCAAATAATAAATATGGAACGTCTGGTCTTTCTACTGATTATCCTCCCCCTGATTTCAGCGGGCATTGTCGGGTTCGGTCAATTCGGCCGTCGCTCGGCGGCAATAAGCATTGGCTTCAACGTCGCGGTTTTCGCGATCGCGCTGTTCCTGCTCGCCGCCAGCCTCGATGGCGTGCCGAACGGCGTGCTGCACCTCAACCCGGTATGGGGCAGCGTTCAGTTCGATCCGCTGGCCGTGCTGATGGCGGCGGTGATTTCGGGAATCGGTCTGATCGTCCATGTCTATTCCCGCCGCTATATGGCTGAGGAATCGGGTTATGCGCGTTTTTTTGCCTTGCTCGATCTCATGGTGGTGTGCCTGCTGCTGATGGTCTGCGCCGCCGATCTGCTTACCTTGGTCATTGCCTGGAACCTCATCGGCCTCGTGCTGTTCTGGCTGCTCGATCATCGACTTGCCAGCCCATCGGCCTATCGCTACGGGTTCTGGACCTTCATCACCTACCGTTTCGGCGATCTGCCTCTGGTCCTCGCCGCGCTCATCCTGCACCGGCTCTACGGTTCGTGGTCGATGGCGGTGGTCTTCGCGAAGGTCGCCGCCGACCCGACCATGACCCTTGCCGGCGGGCTGCCGGTGGCCGAAACCGTCGCGGCGCTGGTGGCTCTGTCCGCGTTTGCCCGCTCCGCGCAGTTCCTGCTCCATAACTGGCTGCCCTACACGATGGACGGGCCCACCCCGGTTTCGGCGCTGATGCATGCCGGTATCGTCAATGCCGGGGCCTTCATCATCAACCGTTTCGCGCCCGTCTTCGTCGCCGCCGGTGTGGTTCTGCATTGGGTTTTCGTGGTCGGTCTGGTCACCGCGATTGCCGGTTCGCTGCTGATGCTCGCGCAGAACGACATCAAGAAATCACTGGGCTATTCCACGATGGGCCAGATGGGCTTCATGATCATGGAATGCGGTGTCGGCGCGTTTTCCCTCGCGATCTTTCATCTGATCGCGCACGGACTGTTCAAGGCGACGCTGTTCCTCAGTTCCGGCAGTGCCATCAACCAGGCCCGCGCGGATGACGGCGTGCCGAAGAGCGAGTTGTATACCTTCGTCGTCGAACGCCGCCCCACCGCCTATCGCCAGCCCTGGCAATTGATGGCGCTGATCACGCTGGCGGTGCCCGCCGGCATCCTGCTGATCGCGCACTGGCTGGTCGGCGCCGGAATCCTCGCCGAGCAGGGGGCGATCGTGCTGCTGTTCTTCGGCTGGATCACCGGCGCGCAGTTGCTGTTCTCGATCCATCGGATGGATTCGGAAAACCCGTGGCGGATGGTCAGCCTCGCGGTCATTTCGCTCGTGGTGATCGTGCTGGGATACACCTTCATCAGCCACGCGTTCGACCTGTTCCTTTACCCGGATGCCGCGTTCCGCCGCGCGATTTTCAGCGCCGCCGCGATCAGCCCGGTCGCGTTCGACGGTGTCGTCGTCCTTGTGACACTCGTCATCGTCGCGGGGTGGATTCTTGCCTACCGTGCCACCCATCAGGACAAGGAAAGCGATGATCGCACCACGCGATCCTGGCTGATCTACTACGCTCTGATCTCGCGGGAGTTCTATATCGCCGATCTGTACGCCGCCGCCTCACGCGGCGTGCTCAGCGCCTCCCGTCGGGTCAATCTGTGGCTGCGGTGGGTGTGAGATGTCACTGATCGCCGCCCTGCCTGCCGCGGTTTTCCTGCCGCTGTTTCCTCTCAGTGCGCTCTTCGTTCTGCTGTTCTGCCGGGTCCGCGACCTGAGCCTCCGCGCTTTGGCCATCCTGCTCTGGCCGCAGATCGGCCTGATGCTCGCGAGTTTTGCCGCGCCATCGCCGGCACTGCGGATCTGGGCGCTGCTCACCGCCCTGTTATACGCCTGGCGTGCATTGAGCGTGCAGGAACTCGACCGCTGGATCGCCTTCATCGCGGTCTCGGCTTGGTCGCTGCTGTGGGTCGGCTGGGGGGCGCGGTATGATCTGGCGGGCATGCGTCTGCTGGGTCTGGAATTCTCGCTCAGCCTTCTCGCGCCGATGCTGGTCAATGCGCTGCTCGGGCGCCGGGTCGGCGTCGCTTATGCCGGATTGAACCACGGCCTGCCCGACGTCGCGCCACGACTCGCGGGCTTCCTGGTCGTCGGCGTGTTGGCCGCCGTCGCCACGCCGCCATTTCCGTCCTTCTTTGCCGTTCTCGGCATTCTTCACACCGCTGCCCCCGGCATGGCGGTGGGGATTTGCGCGGTCTGGCTGCTCTGGTCATGGACGGCGCTTCGCCTGCTCGAAGGGTTCATTACCAGAAGGTGGACATTGCCCCGCCGGATCGCCGATCTCGAACGCGCCACGAGCATGGCCCTTGCGCTTTTTTTCCTGGTCATCTGCGTGCTGGCGCTGGGGCTCAGCAATGCGAGCCTTGCCGCCCTATGATCAGGAGTCGATGACCGAAATGGGACAGGATGAACCATGACCCTACCTCTGGCCGATACTCTCAAACTGCGCGCCATGGTCTATGTCGCCGGCGAGCCGATCGCGTTTTTCTGGCCGATGCGCAATTTCATCCATCACAACCCGCTTCATGGTCTCGAAGGCCTCGCTTTCGAGGACGCCGTCGCGCGGGGTGAAACTCTGTTCCACGCGCGCGGTTTTCTCAAGCGGCGCGAATATCAGCGATACGTGGCCGAAGGGGCGATCGATGATGAGGAACTCCGCCGCCAGATCCGCACGTTCGTAGCGAGCCACGATCTGCCGCCCGGGATCGATTGGGAGCGGGCCTTCCACCGCCTGCTTACCGGCGTTGCCGACCCCATCGCTCTCCCGGTCGAGATCGCGACGCCCGCCTGCATTCGGTCCGCGCTGCGGGGCGACGCCATTGCCGATACCCTGGTCGATAAATGGACCCTGATCGGCCGGATGCAGGCGCAACTGGGTGGCGACACGCCGCTATGCGAGGCGATCGATGCGCTCTACGGCACCCAGATCAGCGCAACCCTCGACGATCTGCTGATCAAGAGCTGCCTCGATTTTTTTGACGAAGGCCAGTCGACCATGGCGATGCCCGGGCGCGAGCAGGGGTTCTTCCGGGCCTGGAGCCGTCTCTCGCGGCACAATCTCAAGATGTTCCTGCGCGGCCTGCACATCGACAAGGTTCTCCAGGGCATCGAGACCCCGGAAGGCATGATTGCGCGCGCCATGCGCGCTCAGGGCGTGCCGGAGGAACACTGGGTCGGCAATTTCACTCGCGAACTGGCGCGCCTGCACGGCTGGGCCGGCTTCATCCGCTGGCGTCAGAACGCAAGGAACTATTACTGGGCGCAGCAATACCCTGCCGATCTGGTCGATTTTCTGGCGGTGCGCGAAGCTCTGGTGCTTGCGCTCCTGAAGGAGGAGCATCAGCCCGGGATGCCGGCCACCGCGCCTGAACTCGCGACGATGCTCGATCAGCGCCCCTACGAGGTGTTTCTTCGCCTGCAATACCATTCCGGCAACGTGCTGCCCGAACTCGCGCATCGCATTCACGACACCATTCTGCGCGGCGACACGCCGGACATCCGGCGGCTGTTCGACCGGTACACCCGGCTTCTGCGGGCGGACGAAGCGCAGCGATCCGCCGGCGCGTTGAAAACCTGGGGCGATGCCGCCGGGATCACGCCGGCCCTTCAAAATCTTGATGAACCCGCCTTCTCCAAGCTGCTCACCGCGCTGCGCGCGTTCGAAGCCGGGGAGGGGATGATCTGGCTGCGCGCGATGGAATCCCACGCGATCGGGCAATTCGGCCGGGGCATCGACACCGGCAGCCCCAAACCGCGGGAGAAGCGCCCGTTCGCGCAGGCGCTGTTCTGTATCGATACCCGCTCCGAGCGCATCCGCCGTCATTTCGAGACCATCGGCGATTACCAGACCTTCGGCATCGCGGGGTTTTTCGGCGTGCCGATCAGCCTGCTCGAACTCGGCAAAGGTAACGAGGCGCATCTCTGCCCGGCCATTGTCACGCCGCGCAACCTCGTGCTGGAAATGCACGTGAGCGAGCCGATGGATGAGACGGTCGCGGGTGTTCTCGCCGAGGCGCTGCACGAGTTGAAGAACTCCATTCTGACGCCGTTTGCGACCGTCGAAGCGATCGGGCTGCTGTTCGGGTTCGACCTGATCGGCAAGACGATGGCGCCGGTTGCGTATCAGCGCTGGCGCGGCAAGTTGTTCGCCGACCCGGCGCCCACGCGGCTGCTGCTGGACAAGCTCAGCCGTGAACAGGCCGATTCGATCCTGCGTGCGGTGCAGCGGGAAATCATCGTCAAGGCGATCCAGCACGAGCTCGGCCTGCCGCCCGAACGCATCCCCGATGAAATCGTGCGCGATCTGCGTGAAGCCGCGTTGCGCCGTCTCGACCCTGACCAGGCCCTCGCTGTTAGCCTCGGGCTCGATCCGCCCGGCCTCGACGCCTTCATCGAGCGTCTGCGCCGCGCCTACCGGATCAACCGCCAGTTCAGCCGGCTTCAGCTCGAACGCCTCGGCCGGATCGGGTTCACGCTCGGCGAACAGGCCCATTTCGTCGGTCAGGCGCTGCGCTCGATCGGGCTGACCGAAGGGTTTTCGCGCTTCGTCCTGCTCGTCGGCCATGCCAGCGTGTCGGACAACAACCCCTATGAGTCGGCGTTGGACTGCGGGGCCTGCGGCGGTGCCAGCGGCAGCCACAATGCCCGCGTCCTCGCGCAGATGGCCAACAAGGTCGATGTCCGCCGTCGCCTGCGCGAACAGGGCATCGACATTCCCGAAGACGTCGTTTTCATCGGTGCCCTGCACAACACGGTCACCGATGATATCACCCTGACCGATCGCGAACTCATTCCGCCAGCCCACCTGCTTTACCTCGATCGTCTCAACAAGGGGTTGACCGCCGCGAGCCGTCTCTGCGCCCAGGAACGCATCGCCACCCTCCTGCCCGAGACGGCGAAGCGGCCCGGCACCGGCGCGGCGCGGCGCATGGCCCTGCGCAACGCGGTCGACTGGTCGCAGGTACGCCCCGAATGGGGTCTCTCGCGCAACACTTACTTCATCATCGGCCGGCGCCACCTGACCCAGAAGCTGAAATTCGACGGTCGCGCGTTCCTTCACTCCTATGACTGGCGGATCGATCCGAAACGGCGGCTGCTGGAATCGATCATCACGGGTCCGTTGGTGGTCGGGCAATGGATCAACATGGAGCATTATTTTTCCGCGGTCGATAACGAAGCCTATGGCAGCGGCAGCAAAGTCTATCATAACGTGGCCGGGCGCTTCGGGGTTATGACCGGTAATCTGGGCGATCTGCGCACCGGCCTGCCGGCGCAGACCGTCCTGCGTGATGGCCGCCCCTATCACGACCCGATCCGGCTGATTGCGGTGATCGACGCACCCGTCGCGCATGCCCGCGCCGCCGTGGAGGGCGTTGTGGCGGTGAGGCGGCTGGTCCAGAATGGGTGGATCCGCCTGCTCATCGTCGATACCGAGGGTGATCTCCTCAGCCTTTACCTCGAAGGCGGCGAATGGCGCGACCAGAGGCTCGACACCAGAACAATTCAATCTCTCGCAACCGGGGAACCGATCACGGCATGAACAATTTCCAGCTCAGCACCCTGAAGAAACTCGAAATCATCCTCGAGGGCGAACACCTCGCCTTCGCGACCGACCTGCTCGACCGGGCGAACGTCAAAGGCTACACCATCGTCAATCACCTCTCGGGCAAAGGCAGTCACGGCTTCCACGAGGGTCACGTGATGTTCAATGAAGACTCCGTCCTCGTCATGCTGATCACCGCGGTTCCCGAGGAACTGGTTCAGCCCCTCATCGAAGGGTTCAATCCGTTCTTCAGCCAGCACTCCGGCGTCATTTTCATCTCGGACATCCAGGTGAGCCGCCTGATCAAGTTCAAGGATTAGACTGATCTCGAAACGTCGTCGCTACTGCCGTCGCGGTGCCCGCAGCAGCACCAGCGCCATCAGCGCGGCACCGACGCACAGATAGGCCGAGAGGCGGAGGGCGTTGTCGAGGCTCCAGGTTTCGGCGACGATATGGGCCTGATGGTCGAGCAAAGCGATGACGCTGTCGTGCGAGAGGCCGTGGTGCTGCATCCGGTCGATCCAGGCCTGGGTGGCGGCGTGGGGCATGTCGCCGCGCATGTTGTCCTGGATATGGGCGGTTTCGCGCTGCCATAGCGTGGTCAGCAAGGTCACGCCGAGATTGGCGCTGGAGACCCGGATGAAGTTCGACGTGGTGGAGGCGATCGCGAGTTCTTCGGGTGCCGCGTCCGACAGGACGATCATGGTGAGGGGCACGAACAGCATGCCGACCGCGATACCCTGGATCAGTTCGCTGATGACGGTTGCGCTCAGCCCGACTTCGGGGTCGAAGAAGGCGAGCGCATAGGCGCTGGCGTAGATCAGGAAGCAGAAGACGGCGAGCAGGCGCAGGCTGAATAATTTCGTCAACCGGCTCATCATCGCCGCCATCGGGATGGCGGTCGCGGCGAGCGGGACCAGCAGCACGCCGCCCCACCAGCCGTTATAGCCGAGGTCGGTTTCCGACCAGAGCGGCAGGATCGAACTCCAGCCCACGAAGATCGACCAGCCGAGGCAGAGGAGCAGCAGGCCGAAGCCGAAATTGCGCCGGGCGAGGTAGCGCAGTTGGAGCAGCGGCACCGGTTCGAACAATTCCCAGATCACGAACAGCACGAGAAGCACGGCGGCGAGCAGGGCGACGTGGCTGATGAAGACCGAGCGGAACCAGCCGAATTGTTCGCCCTGGTCGAGCACGATCTGCAGGGCGATCAGCCCCGGCCAGAGCAGGATCAGGCCGACGATGTCGAATTTGGGCGGGCGGGATGTCGGTTTGTCGGCGGGGAGCGAGATCTGGACCAAGGCGACCGCGACGGCGCACATCGGGATCGCGAGCCAGAAGATATCGAGCCATGAGTAGTTGGTCGCGAGCCAGCCGCCGAATGCCGGGCCGAGGAAGAACGGGATCAGCATGATGTTGCTCCAGAGCGCGGTTGCCAGCGTCTGGTGGCGTTTGGGGTAGTTGGTCAGCAGCAGGGTCTGGACCAGCGGGACGAGGATGCCCGCCGAGATCCCCTGGATCGATCGTGCGATCAGCATCAGCATGAGCGATTTGACCACGATCGCCATGAAGCAGCTTGCGGCGAGGGTGATCATCGCGAGGATGAACAAGCGTTTGAGGCCGAATTTTTTGGAGAACCACGGCATCAACGCGATGCCGAGCGCCCAGTGGACGAGGAAATACGTGAGGGTCCAGAGTGCATGATCGCTGCTGGTCGCGAGCGTGCCGGCGACGTAGGGGTAGATGCTCTGAAGCGCACCGCCGGTAAAGGAGCCCATGCCGAGGCCGAGGCCGAGGCCGAAGGTCATTGGCACCAGCGCGACTTTGGCGGGCCCTCCGGCGCTGCGCGCTGGTCGGTCGGCGATCGATGAGGCAGACATGCTGGCATAATCGCCGATCATGCGACGCCTGCATAGGCAGGGCCGCATGATCGGTCAGGATATCACTTATGCAGGCGCGACCCCTCGACGGCGCGAATCGTCATGGATGCTGGCCACCGGGGCCACCGGGGCCACCGGGGCCACCGGGGCCGCCTTGGGGACCGCCTTGGGGACCACCATGTCCTTGTGGACCATGACCTTGTGGCCCGTGTCCCTGAGGCCCATGCCCTTGGGGCCCACGCCCCTGCGGGCCGGGTCCTTGCGGTCCGTGTCCCTGGGGTCCGCCCCGGGGTGGTCCACCCTGCGGACCGTGTCCCTGCGGACCGCCATGCTGGAATCCGCCTTGGGGACCGTGCATCGGCCCATGTTGCATCGGACCATGCTGGTAGCCGCCATGCGGACCTGGATGTCCGCCGGGGGGCACGAAGGCCGGACGCCAGTGCGGAATCGGGCCACCCGGACGATAATGCGGCGCACCGGGGTAGCGGCCGGGCCGTCCGATCCGCAGACCGGAGAAGAACCTGTCGGGCGGCGGCGGCGGGGGAGCGCCGTAGGGCGGGCGCGGCGGGCGGGGAATGCCGGGCGGCGGCGGCGGCGGCGGCGCATAGTAATACTGGTAATATTGCGAAGGGTAATAATACCACATGATATATTGTGCGTAGAGAGACTGCGAATAGTAGCGGCGATAATAGGGCGGCGGTGCCCAGTACCCGACATTGTAGCCCGGGGAGCCGAAACTGAAGTTCAATGAAATGCTCTGAGCCGAGGCCTGCGGCACCGGCCCGGCAATGCCTGCCAGAACGGAGCCCGCGAGCGCGATGCTGCCAAGCCAGATCACGCGGCGCGAAAGACGATTATTGGGCATCGGCGTTATCCTTACGGTTATTCGATCGTTACATGGTCAGCCGATATCATGGCATCAATGCGGCTGGCGCCAGTCGATTTTGGACGTTTCGTGACCCAGTGTAACAGTGCTGTGCCGGGCCGGGGCTTCGGCGACGATCCGGCCGCCGTGGATCACCATGCGTCTCGCGGCCCGCAGGCGGATCGCTTCGACCGGATCGCCGGCATCGAGCATCACGAGATCGGCCCGGTTGCCGACGGCGAGCCCGTAGCCGTCGAGCCCGATCGCGCGCGCGGCGTTCACGGTCACGGCATCGAAGCAGGCGCGCATTGCGTCCACCCCGGTCATTTGCGCGACATGCAGCCCCATGCCGGCGACCTCCAGCATGTCGTGGCTGCCGAGCGGATACCACGGGTCCATCACGCAATCATGGCCGAAGGCGACATTCACCCCGGCTGCCATGAGTTCCGGCACCCGCGTCATGCCCCGGCGCCTGGGGTAGCTGTCGTGCCGTCCCTGCAGGGTGATGTTGATCAGCGGGTTGGCGATGGCCGAAACCCCGGCCTCGGCGATTAGCGGGATGAGTTTGCTGACATAGTAATTGTCCATCGAGTGCATCGAGGTCAGGTGCGAGCCGGCGACCCGGCCCTGCATGCCGTGCCGCACGGTTTCGCTCGCCAGGGTTTCGATGTGCCGCGAGAGCGGGTCGTCACTTTCGTCGCAATGCATATCCACCATCAGGCCGCGCTCGGCGGCGATCGTCATGAGCTGGCGCACGCTTTCCGCGCCATCGGCCATGGTGCGTTCGAAATGGGGGATGCCGCCGATCACATCGACGCCCATCGCCAGGGCGCGTTCGAGATTGTCGCGCGAGTTCGGGTATCGCAGGAAGCCGTCCTGGGGGAAGGCGACCAGCTGGAGGGTGAGGTAGGGCGCCATTTCGGTGCGCAACGCGACCAGCGCCTCGACCGCCAGCAACCGGTCGTCGCAGATATCGACATGCGAGCGGATCGCGCCGATCCCCTGGGCGATCGACCAGGTGCAGAGGCGACGGGCGCGCTGGTGGATCGCCTCGACCGTGAGGCCCGGCTTGAGTTCGCCCCAGAGCGCGATGCCTTCGAGCAGGGTGCCGCTGCGGTTGAGGCGAGGCAGTCCGAGCGAGAGGGTGGAGTCGAGATGGAGATGGGCATCGACGAAGGGCGAGCTGACCAGATCGCCCGCGGCATCGATGATGGTGGCCGCCTCGGCGGCGATGGCGCGTTCGATCGCCACGATGCGGGTTCCGGCAATGCCGATATCGATGCCGGTCCGGCGATCGGGCAGGGTGGCGTTGCGGATCAGGAGGGTGAGGCTCATGGGTAGAGCCTCGTTGCGGTCCATTCAGTGCCAATCCTTGTGCCGGTGCGGGTGAACCGGGCGCGGTCGTGCAGGCGGTATTCGCGGTCCTCCCAGAACTCGATGGCGGTGGGGGTGACCTGCCAGCCGGACCAGTGGGGCGGGCGCGGCACATCGCCTTCGGCGTAGCGCGCGGTGGCGGCAGCGAGGCGTTGTTCGAGCAAAGCGCGGTCGGGCAGGGGGCGGGACTGGTCGGAGGCCCACGCACCAATTCGTGATGGACGGGGGCGGGTCTGGAAATAGGCGTCCGCCTCGGCATCGCCGACCTGTGCGGCGGTGCCTTCGATGCGGATCTGGCGGCGGCGGGATTTCCAGTGAAACAGCAGGGCGACATGGGGATTGGCCGCGATCTCGCCGGATTTGCGGCTTTCGAGATTGGTGTAGAACACGAAACCGTTGCGATCCCAGGACTTCAGGAGCACGATCCGGGCGGAGGGGTGGCCCGCCGGGGTGGAGGTTGCCACGGTCATGGCGTTGGGATCGTTCGGCTCGGTGGCTTCGGCATCCGCCATCCAGATGGCGAATATATCGAACGGATTGGCAGTGATATCGATCATCGGTTGCTCTCTGGTTCGGCTCACCATACTTGATAGGTCATGCCGCCTTGTGCCACCACCCCGTGGCGCGGCGCGTGCCGTGATCCGATTGGAGCGTTTATGATGCAGGAATCCGTTCAGACCCTTCCATTGACCGGTAATCTGATGCGCGGCAGGCGCGGGGTGATCATGGGTGTGGCGAACAACCGCTCGATCGCCTGGGCGATCGCGCAGGCGGTGGCGGCGCAGGGCGGCGAACTCGCGTTCACCTATCAGGGCGAGGCGCTGGAGAAGCGCATCCGCCCGCTGGCGGAATCGGTCGAATCCGACCTCGTGATCCCGTGCGACGTGACGGACGATGCGGCGCTCGATACCGCGTTCGATGCGATCGGGGCGCGGTGGGGCGAGATCGATTTTTTGGTCCACGCGATCGGGTTCGCCGACAAGCAGTATCTGCGCGGGCGCTACGCCGATACGCCGCGCGAGGCGTTTTTACAGGCGATGGATATTTCCTGCTATTCGTTCACTGCGGCGGCCCAGCGGGCCGGGGCGATGATGAAGCATGGTGGCTCGATGGTGACGCTGACCTATCTCGGGGCCGAGCGGGTGACGCCGCATTACAACGTGATGGGTGTGGCCAAGGCCGCGCTGGAATCCTCGGTGCGCTATCTGGCCGCCGATTTCGGGGCGAGCGCGATCCGGGTGAACGGGATATCGGCCGGGCCGATCAAGACGCTGGCGGCCTCCGGGATCGGCGATTTCAGCTACATTCTGAAATGGAACCAGTATAATTCGCCGCTGGAGCGCAATGTCGGGCTTGAGGAGGTCGGCGCGTCGGGCTTGTATCTGCTGTCCGATCTGTCACGCGGGGTGACCGGCGAGATCCATCATGTGGATTGCGGCTACCACATCGTGGGGATGAAGAATCCGAGCGCGCCGGATATCAGCGCGGTGGATTGAGGCGCGAGGTCCGTCGCTACTTCTTCGGGGCGATCGGCTGGTTGCCGCGCTCGATCAGGCGCTTGAGCAAGCCGGGTTTTTTGACGATATCGGGTTTGGGCGGGGCGGCTTTCAGCTCGGCCTTCGCCTTGTCCTTGAGCCATTGATCGAGGCTCTTGTTCGCCTTGGCGGCGCGTTTGCGTTCGTATTCGAGCTGGGCATCGGTCATTTTGCGGGTCATGGACCGCCTGTGCCAGAGCGGATCGCGGGATTCAAGGGGCGGCATCGTAGCGCCGCAAGGGCGTATCAGGATGCGGCGCCGTAGCGCCGCAATAGGGCGCGTTCGAACCAGCCGAGCGCCGCGTAGATCAGGATTCCGGCGATGGCGAGCAGGGTGAGGGCGGCGAACATGCGAGGGATTTCGAGCCGGTAGCCGGCTTCGAGGATGCGCCCGGCGAGACCGGAGGCGAAACCGCCGGAACTCGCGACGAATTCGGCGACCACGGCTCCGACCAGAGCGAGGGTGCCGGCGATCCGCAGACCGGCAAGGAAATAGGGCAGGGCGGCGGGCAGGCGGAGCAGGAACAGGGTCTGGCTGCGGCTGGCCCCGTTGAGGCGGAACAGATCGGCGAGTTCGGGCGGGGTCGCGGCAAGGCCGGCGGCAGTGTTCGAGAGCACCGGGAAGAAAGCGACGATGGTGGCGCAGACCACGAGGGCGGCGAATTGCTGATCGACCCAGATGATGATCAGCGGTGCGATGGCGACCACCGGGGTGACCTGCAGCACCACCGCCCAGGGCTGGATCGCGGCGCGGGCGAGGCGGCTTGCCGCCATGGCGAGGGCGAGGATCATGCCGAGGCTGGCGGCGGCGAGCAGGGCGGCGGCGGTGATGCCGATGGTCGAGAGCAGCGAGATCAGCAGGGAGAGCCGGTCTGACCAGAAGGCGGCGACGATCGCGATCGGGCCGGGCAGGACGTAGGACGGGACGTGCAGAAGGCTGACCGCGCCCTGCCAGAGCAGGAGTCCGAGCAGGCCGAAGGCGATCGGGGCGGCGCGTTCGAGGCTTGGGTTCATGGCATCACCGCGCGGAGGGTTTCGGTGACCTGCGTGGTCAGGGCAGCATAGGCGGGGTCGATCCGGCGATCGGCGGCTTCCGGCAGGGCGCAGGTGATTTCGGCGGCGATCCGGCCGGGGCGGGGGGTCATGATCAGGATGCGCGAGGCGAGGTAGGCGGCTTCGTAGATCGAGTGGGTGACGAACACCACCGTGGTGCGGGCCTCGCGCCAGAGGGCGTGAAGATCGTCCTGCAGGCGGTGACGGGTGAATTCGTCGAGGGCGGCGAAGGGTTCGTCCATCAGCAGCAGTTTCGGCCGGGAAACCAGGGCGCGGGCGATCGAGACACGCATCCGCATCCCCCCGGACAAGGCGGCGGGCCTCGCCTGTTCGAATCCGGCGAGGCCGAGGCGGGCGAGTGTTTCGCGGATCAGGGGGCGTGCGGCTTCGAGGCTGGTTCCGGCGAGGCGGAGCGGGAGATGGACGTTCTGTTCGGTGGTCGCCCACGGCAGGAGGGTCGCGTCCTGAAAGACGAAGCCGATATCGCCGGGGCCGGGCTTGGTGCCGTGGTCCCAGGCCAGTGTGCCGGTATCGGGGGTGTCGAGGCCGGCGAGCAGGCGGAGCAGGGTGGATTTACCGCAACCGGAGGGGCCGAGCAGGACGACGAATTCGCCGGCGCCGATCGTCATGGTGATGTCTTCGAGAGCGACGGTGCCGTTGTCGAAACGCCGTCCGGCACCGTTCAGGCTGAGCATGTCAGGGTTTGGCGGCGCCCTTGTGATCGACGAATTGCAATGTGTACGCGGCCTTGTAGTCGAAATGGGCGGGGTACATGCCGGCATCGCGCATCTGGTCGTAGAAGCCTTTCCAGCGCGCGTTGGTCATGGCGCCGATGCCGAGGGTTTTGGTGTCGCCCGATTCGACGATGCCGTCTTTTTTGAGGGTGTCGTAGCCGTATTTCAGGAGCGGCATCGTCATGTCCGGATTGGCTTTGCGGATCAGGGCGAAGGCGGGGGCGGGGTTGCCGTCGAGATAGGATTTCCAGCCGGCAGCAGAAGCGGCGATGAAGCGCTGGACCAGAGACGGGTCGGAGGCCACGAGTTTTTTCGAGGTCGCGACGAGTTGGGCGTAGCCGTCGAACCCGGCCTTGTCGAGGCGCAGGACCACCGGGTAGTGGCCGGTCTTCTGTTTCACCAGAAACGGCTCGGAGGTCAGGAAGCCCTGCACCGCTAGGTTCTTGTTGGTGAAGAACGGGGCGAGGTTGAAATCGTAGGGGCGGAGCTGGCTGTCGCTGTAGTGGTATTTATGGGCGAGGAACAGCCACCAACTTGCCCGTGTATCGGACGAGACCGCGATGGGCTTGCCCTTGAGGGCGGCGAAACTGGTCTCGCCGGTGCTGCGATGGGCGAGCAGGATGTCGGGGTCTTTCTGGAACATTGCGGCGACCGCGATGAAGGGGATGTGTTCCTTGACGAAATTGAACGCGAGAAACCCGTTCGAGGTGATGTCGAAATTCAGTTTGCCGGCGAGCAGGAGCTGGGCGTTGTTGACCTCGGGCCCGCCCTCGCGGATGGTGACATTGAGCCCGTATTTTTTGTAGATGCCGGTTGCGACCGCCTGATAATAGCCGCCGTATTCGGCCTCGGCGACCCAGTCGAGCCCGAAGGTGACTTTCTGGAGTTTCGGCGCGGCATGGGCGATCGGCAGGGTTGCGAGCAATCCGGCGAGGGCGGCGGCGAAGGCAGGGATGGAGCGGATCACGCGCATGAAATTTTCCCCATGTTCAGGACATCATTATGGACAGAGTTTGTCCCGTGCGTCGATAGGTCAAGTGCGTGAGTGAGGCGCGGGTCAAGGCGGGGATCTGGGTGCAGGCGGCGCTGCGGATGGGTGGGGCGGATGGGCGGCCCGGCATGGTGATCCATCGCGGCGATGCCGATGCCGGGGGGGTGCTGGTGCTGTTGCGCGGGCGGATGGGCATTGTGGCGCTCAGCCAGACCCGTGACGGGGCGGGGCAGCCGGCGTGGTTGCGTGCGACCGGGCCCGATCCGGTCGATGAGGCGCGGGCCGATGAATATGTCGGCAAGCAGCGCCGCTTCGATCCCGATTTATGGGTGATCGAATTCGAAGCGCCGGATTATCTGCCGCCGTTCGAAGCGAAGCTGTTGTAGGAGGGCCCAGAGCCGAGCCGACCCGAGCCGATGCGTTCGGGCGGAGGCTGCGTCCCGGTTGGTCCGGCTTGTCGCTATGGGCTGGCGCGCTTAGGACGACAGCGTCCCCACCCAGACCGATGGATGCTCAACCATGGCACTCAGCAGTTATTATGCGCCGCACGGCGGATTATCGCCCCAGACTGATCTCTTGACCGGGCGCGCAGTATTCACGACGGCGTATGCAGTCATTCCGAAGGGGGTGATGCAGGATATCGTGACGAGCGCCCTGCCGTTCTGGGATCGGGCGCGGGTCTGGATCATCGCGCGGCCTTTGAGCGGGTTCGCCGAGACGTTCGCGCAATACATCGTCGAACTCGCGCCCGGCGGCGGCAGCGACCGGCCCGAACCGGATGACGGGGCGGAAGCCGCCTTGTTCGTCGTCGAAGGCTGTATCGCCGTCACCGTCGCGGGGCGGACCGAGGTTTTGCAGCCGGGCGCCTTTGCCTTCCTGCCGCCGTCCAGCGGATGGACCGTGCGGAATACGAGTGGGGACAAGGCGGTGTTTCACTGGATCCGGAAGGATTACGACAAGGTCGAGGGGCTCGACGCACCGCCGGTCTTGTTTGCCGATGAGCGCATGATCGCGCCGACCCCGATGCCCGGCACCGAGGGGCGCTGGGCGACGACGCGGTTCGTCGATCCGGCGGATCTGCGCCACGACATGCATGTGACGATCGTGACCCTGCAGCCCGGTGCGGTCATTCCGTTCGCCGAGACCCATGTGATGGAGCACGGGTTGTATGTACTCGAAGGCAAGGCGGTCTATCGGCTCAATCAGGACTGGGTCGAGGTCGAGGCCGGGGATTTCATGTGGCTGCGCGCCTTCTGCCCCCAGGCCTGCTATGCGGGCGGGCCGGGTAATTTCCGTTATCTGCTCTACAAGGATGTCAACCGGCATCCGAAGCTGGGCGGCCCGTTCGGCTCAAGGCCGTGAGCCGGATTGTCGCGCGCCCGCTGACGCGCGAGGGGTTCGCCCCGTTCGGCGAGGTGATCGATCCTGCGGGCGCGGCGCATTACCTGATCAATGGTGGCCAGTGCGAGCGGTATCATGCACTCGCGACCGCGGAGGCGATCGGGCCGGAGGCGCGGGTGGTGATTTCGGTGGCACGGTCCCAACCTTATGCGCTGCCGCTGGCGCTGGGGATGGTCGAGCGGCATCCGCTGGGCAGTCAGGCTTTCATTCCGCTCTCGCCCCGGCCATTTCTCGTTGTGGTCTGTCATGACGGGGCGGCGGGGCCGGCGATGCCGCAGGCTTTCATTACCGCGCCGGGTCAGGGGATCAATTATCGGCGGAATACGTGGCACGGGGTGTTGACGCCGGTTGGGGCGGTGCAGGATTTCATTATCGTGGATCGCGGCGGTGCGGGCATCAATCTCGAAGAGTTTCATTTTCCGCAATCCTATGAGATCGATCTGCCGTCGGATTTCGCGGGGTAGCAGCAGCGCTGCCGGTTGTGCGCCTGGCGCCCCGCCTTTCGCGCTTGGCGCCCCATCTTTCGCGCTTGGCGCAAGGGCATGAAGCCGGTATCGGTTGGCGATGGCGGCGTATCGCGATCCGATCGATATCTATCTGCTGCGCGTCCTGCATACGTTGCTGGTCGAGGGCAGCGTCACGCGCACGGCGGTGCGGCTCAACCAGTCCCAACCCGCGATCAGCGCGGCGCTGAAGCGGCTGCGGGCGATCATCGGCGATCCGCTGCTGGTGCGGGGGCGGAACGGCATGGTGCCGACCGAGCGGGGGGCGGCGCTGCTGGAGCCGACCATGATCGCCCTGCGGGAGATCAGCCGGATCGCCCTGCAACAGGCGGCGTTCGATCCGGAGGTGTCGATCCGGCGGTTTCGGGTCGGCTCGCCGGATTACCTGAATATCCTGTTCGTGCCGCGACTGGTCGAACGGTTCCGGCGGCTGGCACCCAATGCGGGGCTCGAATTATATCCGCTCTCGGCGGAGTTGAATTTCGAGACCGCGCTGGAGGAGGGGCAGTTCGACCTCGTGATCGGCAACTGGCCGGACGTGCCGGCGCGGTTGCAGCGGCGGGATCTGTTTACCGACAATGTGGTCTGCCTCGTCGCCAAGACCCACCGGCTGGCCGGGCGATCGATCAGCGAAGCCGACTATCTGGGGGCCGCGCATGTCGCGCCGACGCCCTATTCGTCGATGCAGCGCGGGCCGATCGAAGCCTATCTGGCGCGCGCGCGGCTCAAGCGCGAGGTTGCGGTGATGGTGCCCTATTTCAGCCTCGCGCCGTCGCTGTTGCTCAGGACCGACCTGATGTTCACCACGACCCGGCGGTTCGCGGCCTATCATGCGCGGATCCTGCCGCTCGACATCCTGGAATCACCGATCGCGTTTCCGCCGGTGCAGTATTATGTGCTGTGGCATGCGCGGTCGCATCTGTCCGACGAGGTGCAGTGGCTGATCGGGCTGATCGCGGATGCGATGTAGCGGCGCGGTTTCAACCCGCAGGCGGGTGCACGCGCCGCCAGTGATCGGCGATGTCGATGCGCCGGGTGATCCAGACATCGGGGTGAGCGGTAATGTGGTCGATGAAGCGGGCGAGGGCTTCGGTGCGGCCGGGGCGCCCCGCGAGGCGGCAATGCAGGCCGATATTGAGCATTTTGGCCGCACCCTCCTTACCTTCGCGATAGAGGCAGTCGAAACCGTCGCGCAGATAGGCGAAGAAATCATCGCCGGAGGAAAAGCCCGCGATGGTCGCGAAGCGCATGTCGTTGGAATCGAGTGTGTAGGGGATCACCAGATGCGGGCCGCGTGGTCCCGCCACGTAATAGGGCAGGTCGTCGGCGTAGCTGTCCGATGAATAGGCGAAACCGCCTTGCGCCATCACGATGTCCCGCGTGTTCATCGAGCAGCGGCCGAGGTAGAAGCCCTTGGGCGCGGCACCAGTGATTTCGGTATGCAGGGCGATCGCACGGGCGAGGTCGGCGGCTTCGGTCTCGCGCGGGATGTCGCGGTAGTCGATCCATTTCAGGCCGTGCGAGGCGATTTCCCAGCCGGCCTCGCGCATCGCAGCGACCTGTTCGGGAGCGCGCTGGAGCGCGGTTGCGACACCATAGACCGTGACCGGCAGGGCGCGCGCGGTGAACAGGCGCCAGAGCCGCCAGAACCCGGCGCGAGCGCCGTATTCATAGACCGATTCCATGTTCCAGTGGCGTGCGCCGGGCCATGGGGCGGCACCGGGAATTTCCGAAAGGAAGGCTTCCGAGGCGGCATCGCCGTGCAAGATGTTGTTTTCGCCGCCCTCCTCGTAATTCACCACGAACTGCACACAGATCCGCGCGCCGTCTGGCCATTGCGGGTCCGGCGGGGTGCGGCCATAGCCGGTCATGTCGCGCGGATAGGAGGCGAGGGCGGTCATGAGAGGTCTCCGGCATTGTCCCGATCGTGCCGCTTGCGTCCGGCGACATAGGTTGCCCGGACCAGACGGTCATCACCCAACGTCATCATGATGAACAGCTGGTCCTCCAGTGTTTCGGCGTGGCTCTGGCGCTCGGCGAGCAGGGGGGTCGCCCGGGGATCGAGCACCACGAGATCGGCCTCCTTGCCGGGTTCGATACTGCCGATATGGTCATCCTGACTGATCGCCCGGGCCGAGCCGAGGGTGGCGAGGTAGAAGGCCTGATGCGCCGTGAGCACCTCGCCGCGCAATTGCGCAATTTTATAGGCTTCGCCAAGGGTGGCAAAGGGCGAGACGCTGGTTCCGGCCCCGATATCCGAGCCGAGCGCGGTGCGGACCGGATTGGCCGAGACCAGCGCGCGTTTCAGGTTGAACAGGCCCGAACCGAGAAAGAGGTTCGAGGTCGGGCAGTGGACGATGGTGGCTCCGGCTTCGGCGAGCCGCGCCCATTCGCGTTCGTTGAGATGGATTGCATGGCCGAACAGGCAGCGCGGCCCGACCAGACCGAACCGGTCATAGACGTCGAGATAGTCGCGGCTGGCGGGGAACAGGCGTTGCACCCAGGCGAGTTCGGCCTGATTTTCCGCAAGATGGGTCTGCATGTAGAGGCCATCGCCCTCGCGCAGCAGGGTGCCGGCGAGGTCGAGCTGTTCCTCGGTGCTGGTGGGAGCGAAGCGGGGGGTGACCACGTAGAACAACCGGTCCTGGCCGTGCCAGCGTGCGGCGAGGCGCCTCGACTGGTCGTAGCCGGTCCGGGCGGTGTCGCGCAGATTTTCGGGTGCATTGCGATCCATCAGCACCTTGCCCGCGCCGGTGCGCAGGCCGAGCCGCGCGGCCTCCTCGAAATAGGCATCGACCGATTCCGGATGGACCGTGCAGTAGGTGATCGGGGTGGTGACCCCGGCACGGAGTTCCTCGCGCAGGAAGCGGCGGGCGATCAGGCGGGCGAAATCGATATCGTGATAGCGCGCCTCGGTGGGGAACACGTAATGGTCGAGCCATTCGAGCAATTGCCGTCCATGCGCGGCGATCAACGGCATTTGCGGGTAGTGGACATGAGCATCGATGAAGCCGGGCAGGATCAGCCCGTCCGGGTAATGATCCGGGACGATGCCATGCGGCACCAGCGCCGGGTCGTAGGCGCCCGCATGGGTGATGATGCCGTCTTCGATCAGGATGAGGGTATCGGCCTCGTAGCGGTGGCAGATCGATCCCTGATCGTCGAACGGGTTGGCGAAATAGCTCAGGGACGGGCCGCGCAATGCCGAGATCATGGGGTCATTCATAGGTGGGGGATGCGCTGGAGGGCAGTTCGGCGTGGGCGGCGGCGTGGCGTGGTGCGGTGAGCGCCAGATAGGCGAGGGTGGTGGCCGCAGCACCGACGAAGAACGAGATGTCACCGCATTGCGGCCAGGCGCGGGCGAAGGAGCCGACGAAGAGCGGATACTGGTTGAAGAACGGCACGCTGCACACGACCCCGATCAGCCAGGCGGCGAAGCCGAGATGCCCGACCGCGAGTCCCGGCCAGCGGGCGCGGCGGGGCCAGAAATGCCCGATGATCATCACCGGCACGCGCGGGAAAATGACGTAGCCGAGAAAGAACAGCAGCAGCTCGTAATGCTTGTAGAAATTATCGTGGCCGAACAGCGCGAGGGCGAGACCGACCGCGCCGGTGAGCAGGGCAGCCTGATATTGTTTGAGCCGGATGCCGGTGGCGAGGGCGGAGAGCGAGGCGGAATAGATGTTGAGGATATTGGGGCTCACCGTGCCGATGATGACCGCGACGATCAGCAGGGGCCGGAACCACGCCGGAATCCAGGCGGTAAACAGATCGGACGGGGAATTCAACTGGACCGTGGCCCCGATGAACGCGCCGAGACATTCCAGCCAGACGCAGGAGATAAAGGCACCGAGGAAGGTGTTGATGAAGACGCGGCGTTTCATTTGCGGCCGGTTGTCGCGATAGCACAGGTAGCGGGTGTAGTCCGACGAATACATGATCCAGCCGCCGAGCCAGGAGAGCATGATCGAGACGGTCAGCAGGAACGCGCCGGAGGCCCCGCCGACTTCGGCAAGGCTCTTCGGGTTGGGCAGCGGCGCGTGGGTGATGTTGAGCCAGGACAGAACGGTGAGGATGGCGAAGACCGCGATCAGGAAATAGAAAAACCAGCGTTCGGCGGCGACGATGAAATCATGCCCGATCAGGGCGATGAAGACCTGCACGACGGTCAGCGCGACGATCGCGGGATCGATTGCAACACCGATGGTCGCGTGCAGTGCGTAGCTGCCGATCACGGTATTGACCGCGAACCAGGAAAATCCGCTGAGGAAGTTGAGGAAGGACAGGAAGCGGTTGCCCGGCTTGCCGAACCATTCCTGACACTGGATCATCTGCGGCAGTCCGTATTCGACGCCGTAGGTCGAGAACAAGGCGAGCAAGGTGCAGCCTATCAGGTTGGCGAGCACGATGGCGAGGATGGCATCGCGCGCGGATAGTCCGAACACGCCGGTCGCGATCGCGCCGGTGGTGATGGTCGCGAATTCGACGTTGACCGCGGCCCATAATCCGAACAGGGCGCGGGGGGTTCCGTGTGCTTCCTCGGGTTCGACCCGTGCGATGCCCTTCGATTCCACGGTAAGCAGATCGTTGGATTTCATGGTGACGTTTCCTTGGTTGGTTTCCTGTTCTTTTGAATTTCCGGGCGTCGTTGGTTCAGCGCTCCGGTTGGCTCAGCCGGTCCAGCCGGAAGCGCGCGATTTTGCCGACTTCATCGATCGCGGTTGCGGCTTCGGTATCCGGGTCGTTCGCGAGGCGGCGTTCGATCTGGGCGATGATCGCGAGCGAATCTTTCTGACCGCGCACCGCGACGATGAAGGGAAAGCCGAATTTCGCCCGGTAGGCGCGGTTGAGTGCGGCGAGAGTCTCCGCGATGTCGGGGGTCAGCCGGTCGAACCCTGCGTAACGCTGTTCGCTGTTGGAGTGGGTGGTGAGGTTGCCGCCCCGGCCGAGTTCGGGGTGCGCACGCAGCAGCTCCATTTGCGTCTCAGCGCTGGCGCGATGCACGATGGTCTGCATCGTTGCGGCCATCGCCTCGGTTGTTTCGAAGGGGCGCAATGAGGCCGCCTGTTCGGCGACCCAGGGCGAATGCTCGTAGATATCGGCAAGCGTGTCGATGAAATCGGCGCGGTTCATGCGGTTGAGCCGGTCGATCAGCGCGTCCGCTTCGGTCTGCGCCGCGTTCATTGCGCGCCGCTCCGGTACCATGCCGCAATCCGGGCGCGTTCGGCCCCGGTGATATGGGTGATGTTGCCGGGCGGCATCGATTTGGCCTGGACCGCCTGCTGATAGATCAGCCCGGCGTGCTGGTGCACCTCCGCCGGAGTGTCGAACATCAGACCGGCGGGGGCGCTCGCCATCAGGGTCGGGTGAGCGGAATGGCATTTCGAGCAGCGCTCTTCGATGATCGGCATGATGGCAGCGGTTTTGACCACCGGGCCATCGGCGGCGCGCGCCGGGCGGGTGATCCCCGCCGGGGCGACCAGGATGATGACGACGAGGAACAGACCCGCCGCGACCGCAGGCAGTTTCCAATCCTGCCTGCCGGTGTGGCGCAGGACGAAATACTGGCGGATCAGCGCGCCCGCGATCATCGCGAGCCAGAGATTGATCCAGCTGGCCGACCCCGCATAGAGCATGCCGAAATGGCTGCTGAGCATCGCGAAGACGACCGGCAGGGTGAAATAGGTGTTGTGTACCGAGCGTTGCTTGCCGCGCTTGCCGGGCAGCGGGTCCGGGGTTTCGCCGCGCGCGAGGGCTTCGACCATCTTGCGCTGGCCGGGGATGATCATGAAGAACACGTTGGCGGTCATGATGGTGCCGAGCATCGCGCCCACGATCAGGAAGGCCGGTTGCGGTGCGAACAGATGGGTCGAAACATAGCAGGCGATGGCAACGAAAATCGCGATCACCACGCCGAGGACCAGATCGTTCCCGCCCAGCAGGCGGCATGCCGCGTCATAGACGATCCAGCCCACCGCGAGGAAGGCGATCACCGCGCCGGCTGCGGCGAGCGGAGTCAGATGCGCGATCGAGGGATCGATCAGGTAGGTGCCCGGCTGGAGCAGATACATCACGGTCAGCAGCGAGAAACCCGAGAGCCAGGTGGCGTAGGATTTCCATTTCGACCAGTGCAGATCGTCCGGCATTTTCGGTGGCGAGACCAGGTATTTCTGCGCGTGATAGAACCCGCCGCCATGGACCGACCACATCTCGCCGAACACGCCGCGGCGCTTCGACTCGTCTTCGTGAGGCGGGTGCAGGCTGTTGTCGAGCATGACGAAATAGAACGATTCGCCGATCCACGCGATCGCGGCGATCACATGGAGCCAGATCAGCAGGGCCATCGCCCAGCCGGTCAGATATGTCAGCATTTGGGTCAGCTTCCGCGGTAGGTTGTGTAGCTCCAGGGCGAGACCAGGAGCGGGATGTGGTAGTGGGGCTGCGCCGGATCGATGCCGAAACGCAGGACGATGTCGTCGAGAAACGCAGGTTCGGCCTCGTTGATTCCGAAATACGGCCCCACCGCGAAGGTCAGTTCGTAAATACCGGCACGCAGGATGTCCGCGTCGTCGGCCACCAGCAGGGCGCGACCGCTCGCATCGGTCACCGCTTCGGCGAGCGGTTGGTGCGCGGCGGCTTGGTACAGCCGCACCGTGATGCCCGGCGCGGGGCGGCCTTTGGCGGTGTCGAGAATATGGGTGGTCAGGCCGGTCATGAGCGTCTCCCTTGGTAGGCGCGATCAGATTGAGCCATCGGCGCGCCCGCCGGCAGCGCAAATGATGGTCATAAGCGGGCGCGTATGATCAATGCCCGTGCGCCGGGCAGATCAGGTCGGGCCCGCAGCCGCTGCACGCGTGCGAGGTGCTCGGCATCGAGGGATTACGCGCGGAATCGGGTGTGGGAGCATGGCTGAGCAGTTGCGCCGCGATCGCGACCGCGAGGATTTCGGGTTGTTTGCCCGCGATGCCGGGGAGGCCGACCGGGCAGATCAGAGACCCGATCGCCTCATCGGAAAGCCTCTGATGCCGCCAGCGATGTTCGAAACGGGCGCGCTTGGTCGCCGAGCCGATCAGGCCGACATAGCCGGCATCGCCGCGTGCGAGGGCGGTGCCGGTGATCGCGGCGTCCAGCGCGTGACTGTGGGTCATCACCAGGAACAGGCTGCGGGGCGGGGCGCGACCGACCCGGGCGACCGGGTCGTCGGTGATATGCGGTTCGATCCGTGCAACGGTGTCGCCTTGCGCGGGCGGAAAGGCGTCGACACGGCTGTCGATCCAGTCGATCGTGCAGGGAATTGCGGCAAGGATGCGGACCAGCGCGCGCCCGACATGCCCCGCGCCATGCAGTTGCAGGTGAAACCGTGGGTGCGGCGGCGGCAGCACGGCTTCGAACCACGGGCGGTAGGCCAGAACCACCACCCCGCCGCAGCATTGGCCGAGATGCGGGCCGAGCGCGCGGGTTTCGGTGATGTCATCGCGCGGGGTACCGTGCCGGTGCCAGACTGCCAGCAGGGCGCGGGCCCGTTCGATGGCGACGAATTCGAGCTGGCCGCCG
Source organism: Acidiphilium acidophilum (assembly GCF_033842475.1). Taxonomy (NCBI): domain Bacteria; kingdom Pseudomonadati; phylum Pseudomonadota; class Alphaproteobacteria; order Acetobacterales; family Acidocellaceae; genus Acidiphilium; species Acidiphilium acidophilum. Next base: position 537,474 of record NZ_JAWXYB010000018.1, read on the forward strand.
CCGATGGTGCCTTCGATCCCGTCCGCCCGCACCAGCATCAGCGCGCCCGGCTCGCGCGGGGCGGAGCCGAGCACGGTGCGGATTTCGACGCAGACGCCTGACGGCACCGCCAGACTCACGGCGCGCCGCCCTGAACTGCGACGATCGCATCGAGGATCGCCTCCGGGGTCGCCGGGGCGCGCAATGGCGGATCGGCGTCGGTGCCGCCGCAGGCCGCGATTGCATCCCTGATCGCGAGCAGGACCGAGAATGCCAGCAGCATCGGCGGTTCGCCCACCGCTTTCGAGCGATGGATGGTCGCCTCGGCATTTGGATTGTCGAACAGCCGCGTGTGCAGCGCATCCGGGCAGTCGTTCGCGGTCGGGATTTTATAGGTGCTCGGCGCATGGGTCAGCAGGCGGCCCGTCGCCGGGTGCCAGACCAGCTCCTCGGTGGTCAGCCAGCCCATGCTCTGGATGAACCCGCCCTCGATCTGGCCGATATCGATCGCGGGGTTCAGCGAGCGCCCGGCATCGTGCAGGATATCGGCGCGCAGCAGCGAAAACTCGCCGGTCAGCGTGTCGATGATCACCTCGCTGACCGCCGCACCGTAGGCGAAATAATAAAACGGGCGGCCTTTCAGCGCCTTGGGGTCCCAGTGCACTTTCGGCGTGGCGTAGAACCCGTCGCTCCAGAGCTGGACCCGCGCTTCATAGGCCTGGCGGACCAGTGCGGTGAAGTCCATCGCCGTGGTGCCGATGATCACCTGATCGTTGATGAATTTCACGGCGTCCGGCGTGCCGCCATGGCGCGCGGCGGCGAAGTCCGCGAGCCGGTTGCGGATGGTCAATGCCGCGTCGCGCGCCGCCATGCCGTTGAGATCGGCCCCGGTCGAAGCCGCGGTGGCCGAGGTGTTGGCGACTTTCGAGGTATCGGTCGCGCTGCACCGCACCGCGTCGAAGCCGATGCCGAGCGCATCGGCCACGACCTGCGCCACCTTGGTGTTCAAACCCTGACCCATCTCGGTGCCGCCATGGTTCACCAGCACGCTGCCATCGACATAGACATGGACGAGCGCGCCGGCCTGATTGAGATGCGGCACGTTGAACGAGATGCCGAATTTCACCGGGGTCAGGGCGATGCCTTTTTTCAGCACGTCATTGTCGCGGTTGAACGCTGCGATGTCAGCACGCCGCCGGTCGTATGCCGCGCTAAGGGCGAGATCGGCGATGATCGGGGCGATCACGTTGTCCTCGACCGTCTGGCCGTAGGGTGTGACGTTGCGGGTGTGGGTGCCGTAGAGATTGGCGCGGCGCACCGCGAGCGGATCGTGGCCGAGAGTGCGTGCGATCCGGTCCATGATGATCTCGATCAGCAGCGCTCCCTGCGGGCCGCCGAAGCCACGGAATGCGGTGTTGCTCTGGGTGTTGGTCCGCGCGATGAAGCCGTGGATCGCGACTTCCGGCAAATAATAGGCATTGTCGAGATGGCAGAGCGCGCGGGTCATGACCGCACTCGACAGATCGGCGGAGTGGCCGCCATTGGCGATCAGCGTGGCATCGAGCGCGAGGATGCGCCCGGCATCGTCGAACCCCACCTGATAGTCGTAGTCGAACGGATGGCGGCGGCCGGTGATCAGGAAATCATCGTCGCGGTCGAGCCGCAACTTGACCGGCTGACCGAGCCGCGCCGCGGCGAGTGCCGCAGCGCAGGCGAACAGGGCGGATTGCGATTCCTTGCCGCCGAACCCGCCGCCCATCCGCCGGCATTCGACCAGCACCTGATGGCTGCGCCAGCCGAGGACATGCGCGATCAGATGCTGCATCTCGCTGGGGTGCTGGGTCGAGCAATGGACCCGCATTCCCTGGTTTTCGGTCGGCAGCGCGTAGGAAATCTGCCCCTCCAGATAGAATTGCTCCTGCCCGCCGAGGCTGAACGGGCCATCGAGGCGATGGGGCGCGGTTCGCAGGGCCAGATCCAGCGCGCCCGGCGCGGTTTCGCGCACGAGGTGCGTGGGCGGCAGCAGCGAATCCCCGCGCGCAAAGGCCTCCCGCGCGGTCAGCACCGGGGAGGCGGGTTCGATGGTCAGGAAGTCCTTGATCCGCGCCGCCGCGCGCCGTGCGAGGTCGCGCCCGGTCGCGACGATCAGGGCGATCGGCTGGCCGAGATAACGCAGATCGCTCTCGGCGAGCACCGGGTCGTCATGGAAGACCGGCCCGCAATCATTGGCTCCGGGAATGTCCGCGGCGGTGAAGACCGCGACCACGCCGGGCATGGCGCACAAGGCGTCGCGATCGATTCCGAGCAATGTTCCCGCCGCGACCGGGGACAGGCCGAGTGCGGCATGCAGCGTGCCGGCGAGTTCGGGGATGTCATCGGTATAGGGCGCGGCCCCGGCGACATGCAGATGGGCCGATTCATGGGCGGGACTGATGCCGACCCGATTGCCCGCCGCCATCGCTTCCGCTTCCGCCGCACCGAGCGCGAGGGGGATATGGCCGGCAAATCCCGGCTGACGCAGGGTACGGACATCCCGGTTCATGCCGCACCTGCCAGGGTGAACTGCCGCACGCGGGTGGCCGACGGGGGCCTGCTTCGCTCGGGCCGAGTTTCCAGCCAGAAGCGCCAGAGCAGATTGCGCGCCGCGCGCATGCGGTAGGCGCTCGATGCCCGCAGATCGGATAGGGGTGCGAACTCCTGTTCCAGCGCCGCCATGGCGGCGCGAACACTTTCCTCGGACCATGGCGCATCCTGAAGGATCGCCTCGGTCTTCCGGGCACGCCGGACCGTGGCTGCCATGCCACCGAATGCGATGCGGATGTGGCGGACGGTGCCGCCTTCCAGCACCACGGCGAGACCGCAGCTGAGGGCGGAGATATCGCAATCGAACCGCTTCGATACTTTATAGGCGCGGATCAGCGTGCCGGGGGCGGGGAGCGGAATTTCGATCGCGCGGAGAAACTCGCCGGGGGCGAGATCGTTGCGCATGTAGTCGTGATAGAACGTGCTCAACGGGAGCGACCGGGTTTCCTCGTCGTGCTGGAGGATCAGGCGTGCATCGAGCGCCATGAGCACCGGCGCGGTATCGCCGATCGGCGAGCCGTTGGCGATGTTGCCGCCCATGGTTCCGGCGTGGCGCACCGGCGGGCCGGCAAACCGCACCGCCATTTCCCTGACGTCCGGGATCAGCGCGATCAGTGCGCCCCAGGCATCTTCGAGCGGCACGCCGGCGCCGATCCGCAGCGTGTCGCCATCGTGTTCGATCATGCGCAGGTCCGCGACATCGCCGAGATAGAGCAGATCGCCGACATCGCGGAACTGCTTGTTGACCCACAGCCCGATATCCGTGGCACCGGCCAGCAGGCGCGATCCGGGGGTTCGGGCATAGAGCGTGGCGAGGGCGGCGACGGTGCGGGGTGCGGTGAAATGGTCGATGCGAGAGGGTCCGGTCGCGACGGTCGGGGTGCCGGAGGCCGCATAGGTGAAGATCTCCGGCGTTTCCGCCGCGATCCGGTCGAGAGACGCTTCGATGGGGGCGGTATCGAGCAGGGCAGGGGGCAGGGTGAACATGCGCTCGCCGGCATCGAGGATCGGGCGGTAGCCGGTACAGCGACAGAGATTTCCGGCGAGCCCATCGGCCAGCGCGGCACGGTCCGGCCTGGTGCCCGCCGTCATGTGGTTCACGTAGAGCGCGAACAGCGACATCACGAAGCCCGGCGTGCAGAAGCCGCATTGCGACGCGTGGCAATCGACCATCGCCTGCTGGACCGGGTGGAGCGGCGCGCTGGTCATGCGGCTAAGATCCTCGACGGTCAGCAGCGCCTTGCCGTGCAGGGTCGGCAGGAAGCGGATGCAGGCGTTGATCGGGCGCAGGATCAGGCCACCGGCCCGAATGCCGGATGTCCGCATAGCTGAAGATGGGGCATCCGGCCCGGCGCGTTCCGCCACGATGACGGTGCAGGCACCGCAATCCCCTTCGGCGCAACCTTCCTTGGTGCCGGTCCGGTGGGCGGAGGCGCGGAGCCATTCCAGCACGGTGCGGGTGATCGGCTGATCATCGACCGCGACGATGCGGCCGTCGAAATGGAATTTGATACGCTGCTGCATCATGCCCTGCGTCTGTTGACGGTGTTCGCGCATGACCCGATTGGGGCACGCGAGTGCCAGGGTAATCAAGAACAATCGGCATGCGGAGGCGAAATTGATCGTATAAGCCGCCGCTTATGATGGTGGCATCCTCCGGGCGCCACCACGGGATGGAACAATTTAACCTATTGATCCTGTTTCGTTATTCCCCGTCGATTCCGTATCGTGAAAACGATGTTGCAAATCGGGACTCGGCGCGCGAGGTTGCGGGACGAGACGAACGACAAGGGTGGAAAACGGTCATGGCAAGAATGAGAGCGATCGAGGCGGCGGTGCGTGTGCTGCGGCGCGAGGGGGTCGATACCGCGTTCGGCGTACCCGGTGCGGCGATCAACCCGCTTTATGCGGCATTGAAGGCGGATGGCGGCATCCGCCACATCCTCGCCCGCCATGTCGAGGGCGCGTCGCACATGGCCGATGGCTATTCGCGGGCCGCACCCGGCAATATCGGCATCTGCATCGGTACGTCGGGTCCGGCGGGAACCGACATGATCACCGGGCTGTACGCGGCGCAGGCGGATTCCATCCCGATTCTGTGCATCACCGGCCAGGCGCCCCGAGCCAAGCTGTTCAAGGAGGATTTCCAGGCGGTCGATATCGAGACCATCGCCAAGGCGGTGACGAAATGGGCGGTCTGCGTGCGGGAACCGGCGCTGGTGCCGATGGTGTTCCAGCAGGCCTTCCACATCATGCGCTCGGGCCGGCCCGGACCCGTGCTGATCGACCTGCCGATCGACGTGCAGATGGCCGAGATCGAATTCGATGACGAGACCTACGAGCCTCTGCCGGTCCACCGTCCGGCGGCCTCGCGGCGGCAGGCGGAAAAGGCGATCGCGATGCTCAACGCATCCCAGCGTCCGCTGATCGTCGCAGGGGGCGGGATCATCAATGCCGATGCCGCGAACCGGCTGGTGGAATTCGCCGAACTCACCGGTGTTCCGGTGATCCCGACGCTGATGGGCTGGGGCACGATCCCAGACGATCATCCGCTGATGGCCGGCATGGTCGGGCTGCAGACCTCGCACCGCTACGGCAATGCCAATTTCCTTGAGTCCGATTTCGTCCTCGGCATCGGCAACCGCTGGGCCAACCGCCATACCGGCTCGGTCGAAACCTACACCAAGGGGCGGAAATTCGTCCATGTCGATATCGAGCCGACCCAGATCGGCCGGGTGTTCGGCCCGGATTTCGGCATCGTGTCCGATGCCGGGGCGGCGCTGGACCAGTTCATCGCGGTGGCGCGCGATCTGAAGGCGCAGGGCAAGCTGCCGGACCGCACGGACTGGGCCGGTGATTGCGCGCACCGCAAATCGGTCATGCTGCGCAAATCGCATTTCGATCAGGTGCCGCTCAAGCCGCAGCGGGTCTATCAGGAGATGAATGAGATTCTGCCGCGAGATACCTGTTATGTCACCACGATCGGCCTGTCGCAGATTGCCGGGGCGCAGTTCCTGCGGGTGTATCAGCCGCGCAACTGGATCAATTGCGGTCAGGCCGGCCCGCTCGGCTGGACCCTGCCTGCGGCGCTCGGCGTGCGCGCCGCCCTGCCGGACAAGACCATCGTGGCCCTCTCCGGCGATTACGATTTCCAGTTCATGCTGGAGGAACTCGCGGTGGGCGCGCAGCACAAGCTGCCCTATCTGCATGTCGTGGTGAACAATTCCTATCTCGGCCTGATCCGTCAGGCGCAACGCGGCTTCCAGATGGATTTCGAGGTGAGCCTCGCCTTCGACAACATCAATGCCGGTCCCGATCAGGACGATGTGCGGGGCTACGGTGTCGATCACGTCGCGGTGGCCGAAGGGCTCGGCTGCAAGGCGATACGGGTGAAAAGCCCCAACGAGTTCAAGGACGCCTTCGCCCGCGCCCATGCGCTGATGGACGAGTTCAAGGTGCCGGTGGTGCTCGAATTCATCCTCGAACGGGTCACCAACATCGCGATGGGTACCGAGGTGGATGCGGTCAACGAGTTCGAGGAAATCCTCTGCCTCGATCCCAATCTGTCGCTGCGTTCGAGCCAGGAGATGGGGCGGACCGACCCGAGACCGCTCGAAACCACCGCAAAATCCTGAGCGCCCGCGACCAACCAGCACGGAGATCCCATGCCCCGCTTTGCCGCCAATCTGACCATGTTGTTCACCGAACTACCCTTCCTCGACCGGTTCGCCGCCGCGCGCAAAGCGGGATTCGATGCCGTGGAGTTTCTGTTCCCCTATGCCTTCGGCAAGGACGCACTGAAATCGGCGCTCACCGATAACGGTCTCAGCCTGATCCTGCACAATCTTCCGGCGGGCAACTGGGAAGGCGGCGAGCGCGGCATTGCTTGCGATCCCGCGCGGCGCGACGAATTCCGCGCCGGGGTCGCGCGGGCGATCGACTACGCCACGGCACTCGGCTGCCCCAAGGTCAATTGCCTGGCGGGGATCGTGGCAACGGAGAGCGCCGACATCGCCCGCGCCACCCTGATCGAGAACCTGAAATTCGCGGCTGCCGAACTCGACAAAGCCGGCCTGATGCTTCTGCTGGAGCCGGTCAACACGCGCGATATTCCGGGGTTTTTCGTCAATCGCAGCGCGCAGGCGCTCGCGATCATCGCGGATGTCGGCGCGCCGAACCTGCGCCTCCAATACGACATCTATCATTCGCAGGTGATGGAGGGCGATCTCGCCCGCAGCATCGAGACCCATTTCGCCCGGATCGGCCATCTGCAACTCGCCGACAATCCCGGCCGCCACGAGCCCGGCACCGGCGAAATCAACTACGCCTATCTGTTTCGCCGGATCGACGAGCTGGGTTACGATGGCTGGATCGGCTGCGAATACAAGCCCGCCACCACGACCGAAGCGGGTCTCGGCTGGATCGACCTTTATCGCAAGGAGCATGGCGCGTGAGTAAAATCGGGTTCATCGGCCTCGGCATCATGGGTAAACCGATGGCGGAGCATCTGCTCGCCGCCGGCCATGAACTGCATGTTCTCAAATCCAGCCGCCAAAGCGCCGCGCTGATCGCGAAAGGGGCGAAACCCTGCGACGACGCCAAAGCGCTCGCCGCCGCAGCGGAGATCATCATCACCATGGTCCCCGACACGCCCGATGTCGAAACCGTGCTGTTCGGCGATTCCGGCGTGGCCGCCGGGCTCGCTCCGGGCAAGATCGTGGTCGATATGAGCTCGATTTCGCCGATCGAGACCAAGGCATTCGCAAAACGAATCAACGACCTTGGGTGCGACTACCTCGATGCGCCGGTCTCCGGCGGCGAGGTCGGGGCCAAGGCGGCGAGCCTGACCATCATGGTCGGCGGCCCGGAAAAGACCTTCGAGACGGTGCGGCCGATTTTCGAAAAAATGGGCAGGAACATCACCTTGGTCGGCGGCAATGGCGATGGCCAGACCACCAAGGTCGCCAATCAGATCATCGTCGCCCTGACCATCGAGGCGGTGGGTGAGGCGCTGGTGTTCGCGTCCAAGGCGGGGGCCGATCCGGCGCGGGTGCGCGCGGCGCTGATGGGCGGCTTTGCCAATTCGCGGGTGCTGGAGGTTCATGGCGAACGCATGATCGCCCGCAACGTCACGCCGGGATTCCGGATCGAATTGCACCAGAAGGACCTCAACCTCGCTTTGTCCGGCGCGCGCGCACTCGGGGTCAGCCTGCCGAATACCGCGACGTGCCAGGAGTTGTTCAACGCGGCGAGCGCCGCCGGTGGTGCGGCATGGGATCATTCCGGCATGGTCCGGGTGCTCGAACGCCTCGCCAATCACGAGATCGGCGCGGTCTGAGGCGCGTCATGGCGCCGGTCGGGCCCGACGTACTGGAGCGGATGTTCGCCGCCGCGATCGAGGCGGCGTTACCGGGCCATTGCCTGCCGCCGCATCTGCCGCCCCCGCCGAAAGGCCGCACCATCGTGATCGGTGCCGGAAAGGCGGCGGCGGCGATGGCGGCGGCGGTCGAACGGCACTGGCCGGAGTCGAGCAGGCTCGAAGGCCTCGTGGTCACCCGCTACGGCCACGGCGTCGGTCCGCTCGCGCGGATCGAGGTGGTCGAAGCCGCGCATCCAGTGCCCGACGATGCCGGGCAGCGTGCGGCGTCGCGGATGCTCGCGATGGTCGCGGGTCTCACTGCGGACGATCTGGTGCTCTGCCTGATGTCGGGCGGAGCGTCGGCCCTGCTCGCGCTCCCCGCGCCCGGGATCGACCTTGCGGCGAAGCAGGCGGTCAATCGCGCGCTGTTGCGCAGCGGTGCCGGGATTCACGACATGAATTGCGTGCGCAAGCACCTTTCGGCGATCAAGGGTGGCCGCCTTGCCGCCGCCGCCGCACCTGCCGAGATCGTGACGCTGCTGATCTCGGACGTGCCGGGGGACGATCCTTCGGTGATCGGCTCCGGCCCGACCGTGCCGGATGCCACCACCAGCGCCGAGGCCAGCGCGATCCTGCGCCGCTACGCGATCGAGCCGCCGCCTGCCGTTGCCGCCTGGCTGGCCGACCCGGCCTCCGAAACCCCCAAGCCGGGGCATCCCGCGTTCGACCGCGCCCGCACGGTGATGATCGCAACGCCGTTCCGCTCGCTCGAAGCCGCCGCCGCCATCGCGCGCGAGGCCGGGGTCACGCCGCTCATTCTCGGCGATGCGATCGAAGGCGAAGCCTGCGAAGTCGCGCGGGTGATGGCCGGGCTCGCCCGCAGCTGCGCCGAGCGTGGTCATCCGGCATCGCCCCCCTGCATCCTGCTCTCGGGGGGCGAAACCACGGTGACGGTGCGCGGCAAGGGACGGGGCGGGCGCAACGCCGAATTCCTGCTCGCCCTCGCCGTCGCGCTCGACGGCAACCCCCGGATCTACGCCGTCGCAGGCGATACCGACGGGATCGACGGTACCGAGGATAATGCCGGCGCGCGCCTCGATCCCGACACACTGACCCGCGCCCGCGCCGCCGGGATCGATCCGGTGGCGGCGCTGATCGATAATGACGGATATGGTGTGTTCAGCCGGCTCGACGATCTGATCGTGACCGGCCCGACCCGCACCAATGTCAATGATTTCCGGGCGATCCTGATCCGCTGATCGCGGGCGTTCAGATCGCCGATTGCACCTGCCGCGCCGCCTTACGGTGGTCCGCGATCAGCCCGGCAAGGTCGAGTCCGGGGATCGCCCCATCTATCACCCGCCATTGCCCGCCGATCATCACCCGGTCGGCCCGGTGGGCGCCGCAGACGATCAGGGCGGCAAGCGGATCGCCCGCGCCGGAGAAGCGGGTTTCATCGAGGGTGAACAGCGCGAGATCGGCCTGCATCCCCGGTGCGAGCCGCCCGAGATCGGGCCGCCCGAGGCAGTTCGCCGAGCCTTCGGTTGCCCAGCGGATCGGGTCGGCGAATCCGGCGGCACCGATGCCGCCGCGCGCGCGTTGCAGCAGCAGGGCCTGGCGCAATTCCTGGATCATGTTCGAACCGTCATTCGAGGCCGAGCCATCGACCCCGAGCCCCATGGCGACGCCGCGCCGCTCCATCGCACAGACCGGGCACAGGCCCGAGCCGAGCAGCATGTTCGAGGTCGGGCAATGCGCGACACCCATTCCGGCGCGGCCCATGCGCTCCTGTTCGGCGGCGGTGAAATGGATGCCGTGGGCGAACCAGGTGTGGTCGGTCAGCCAGCCGAGTTCCTCGACGTAATCGAGCGGGCGCTTGCCGAACCGGGCGAGGCAGAATTCGTTTTCATCCTCGGTTTCGGCAAGATGGGTATGGAGCCGGACGCCGAGTGCCGTGGCCTGACGGGCAGTCTCGCGCATCAGATCCGCCGAGACCGAGAATGGCGAACAGGGGGCGAGTGCCACCTGGGTCATCGCGCCCGGGCCGCGCCGATGCCAGCGCTGCACGAGGCGTTCGCCGTCGGCGAGGATGACGTCGATCCGCTGGGTGACCGATTTCGGCGGCAGGCCGCCATCCTCCTCCGAGAGATCCATCGAGCCCCGGCACAGCACCACCCGCATGCCGAGTGCGGCGGCTTCCTCCATTTCGATATCGATCGCATCAGGCAGGCTCGCGGGGAACAGATAGTGATGATCCGAGGCGGTGGTGCAGCCCGAGAGCATAAGTTCGGCCAGCGCGATCCGGCAGGCGAGGCGGAAGGCATGCGGGGTGATCCTCGCCCATACCGGATAGAGCGCGACCAGCCAGTCGAACAGTTTTTTATCGAGGGCGGGGGCGAAGGCGCGGGTCAGGGTCTGGTAGAAATGATGATGCGTGTTGATCAGTCCGGGCAGCACCACGTGACGGGACGCATCGAAGACTTCATCGACCGGTGCTGCCGGAACCTCGCCGGGCGCGATGAGTTCGGCGATGATGGCGTCTTCGATGACGAGCCCGGCCTCCGCGCCCTGCGGCATGCCGCCCAGCGGCGTTTTGATCCAGCGGCGCATCTCAGAAGCCGAAATTCAGCTGGGTGCCAACCGCGACCGCGTGGCGGATGTTCGGGTTCGGCACCGGAATGTCGAACAGGAACTGGTCGGGGTTCAGCGTCACATCGATATAGGGTTTCAGCGCGATGCCGTGCCACAACGCGATGCCGTAATTGGCCTCGAAGATCTCCTCGGTGTTAGACATATGTTCGGCCCCGCCATGCGCCGCGATCGTATCGTCGAGCGCACCGGTCACGCGCGGATTGAACACGTAATAGGCCGCCGAAATCCCCGCGGTATCATGGGGCCGGCCGGGAAACGTGCCCTGCATCACCGCGCCGATCTGGTAATAGGCAGTGACCGGAGCGTGGCCCTCGACCGCGAACTGACCGGCCGCGAACCCCCAGAGCCGCCGGGCCGCGCCATCCCGCCACAAGACCTGCTGCGCCTGCAGATAGATGACGCTCTGCGCGCCGTCGAGCGCTGGATTGCCACCGGCGAACGCCAGTTTGCCGCCTGTTGCGGTGTACCGGGCATCGGCGAAGTCGGAGCTGTCGTAATAGAACCCGACATCGTAGCGCCCCGGCATCGAGCTGCCATCGGCCTCTGTGGTGTAACCGAATTCGACCGGTACGAACGCTCCGGTGGCACCCTGGAACGACCAGCCATCGTTCCACGGAAAGCCGCCGCCGCCATACTGGCTCGGGTTGGATTCCGAAACGCCGAGTTTCATGTAGGTCCGCGGCGTCGGGTCAAGCTCCATTTCTCCGCCCCAGACCGCGATCGGGTAGAACGGCTCGTTGCTGTCGGCAGACCAGTTGAACGGAACCAGATTGCTGCACAGCGAGGATTCGAACTGGCAATACAGCGAGGAGGTTCCGAAGTAATTCGCCAACGTGGTCCGGCCGACGACGTAGGAGAACGCCCCTCCGGCAAGTTTCTGGCCGAAGGTAAGCTGGGTCAGCCGGGTATGATTGTCCGGCCCGGCGCCCCCGAGGAAGCCGACCGAACTGCCGGTGAGGTCGTTCACCCCCTGCGGAAAGCCGCCGAACCTGGAGTCGATCGAGAAATCGATGGTGGCGCCCGGGATGTCGGCGAGCTTCGCGAGGTCGAAATTCGCCCCGAAGGCGAGATCGCTGAAATAGACATTGGCGCGTTTCATGCCACCGCTAACGTTGGCGTAGAGATTACCTTCGTAATAGCCGGTGATGTCGATACCCGACTGGTGCAGGCTCTGTTCCGCCGCCGCGATGGCGTGGAGCGGTCCGACTTCGGACTGCGGCGTGGTCTGCGGCGTGGTCTGGGCGGAAGCGATCGCGGGCAGGATGCCGACAAGGGCGGCAGCGAGCGCAAGGGCGCGGGGATGCCGCTGATGAAAGACGATCATGATCTGGCTTTCTCGATGATGAGGGCTGAACGGGACGATCAGGGCAGCGGAGTGACGGCGGGTTCGGCAGCCGGTACGCCGGCATGGCCCGCGGCTTCGTGCCCGGCCGGGCGCGGCCCGCGCGGTGCTCCGTTGAACCACAGATTGCTCAGCACGGCTGAGATCGCCGCCAGAAAAATCCCGCTCTGGACGAAGGGTTGCAGCCCGATCGGCACGGCATGAAAAAATTTCCCGGCGACCACCGGGATCATCGAGATGCCCAGGCTGATCGCGACGATGTAGGAATTATGCTGGTGTTTTTCGAAATCGACCGTATGCAGAATCCGGATGCCGGTCGCCATCACCATGCCGAACATCACGATCCCCGCGCCGCCGAGCACAAATTGCGGGATCGACGCGATGATGAACGACATTTTCGGAATCAGCCCGAGCGCCAGCAGAATCGCCCCGGCGGTCGCGCACACCCAGCGGCTGCGCACCCCGGTGATCCCGACCAGCCCGATATTCTGCGAGAACGAGGTATGGGGAAACGAATTGAACGTGCCGCCGATGACGGTCGCCAATCCGTCCACCAGAAGCCCGCGGCGGATATCCTTGTCATTGACAGGTTTGTCCACGATCATCCCGAGTGCCATGAACATGCCGCTCGACTCGATGAACGTGACCATCATGACCACCACCATGGTGGCGATGGCGACCGGATGAAACGTCGGCAGCCCGAAATGGAACGGTGTGATCACCCCGAACCAGCCGACCTTGCCGATGCCGTGCAGCGACACCCGCCCGAGCAGCACGGCTTCGATGAACCCGAAGATCAACCCCAGCAGCACCGCGATGTTGGCAATGAAACCCCTGCCGTATTTCGCGAGCACCATGATGAACAGCAGCACGCTGAGCGAGACGATCAGAAACACCGGTGCGCCGTAATGCGGATTGCCGACGCCCCCAGCCGCCCAGTTGATGCCGACCGGAATGAGATTGAAGCCGATCGCGGTGATCACGATGCCCTGCACCAGCGGCGGGAAGAACCGCAGCAGCCGGCTCGCGAACGGGGCGAGTCCGATGGCGATGAAACCGGCGGCGATGGTCGCCCCGTAAATGCCGGGCAGACCGAGCGCCGGATCGCCGACCATCACGATCATCGGCCCGACAGCGGCAAAGGTCACCGCCATGATCACCGGCATGCGGATGCCGAACGGGCCGAGCCCGACCGATTGAAGCAGCGAGCCGATGCCGCAGCAGAACATGTCCGCACTGATCAGATATCCGGTCTGAGCCGTGCTCAGATGCGCAACGCCCGCAATGATCAGCGGCACCGCGACGGCACCGGCATACATCACCAGCACGTGCTGCAGGCCGAGGGTCAGCAGGCGGCCCGGCGGCAGCCAGGCATCGATGGCGTTGCTGGTCGCGTTATTGGACATGAATTCCCTTTCTCATCCCGTTGAAGCCGTGTTCGATCGACGAGCCGGGTAACGGGTTTCCTGTAGAGACGCAGCGATATGTCGCCGTTTTATTGATGAGCGCTTTGAGCGGCGCCATGCGCATGGTCTATGGGCGATCGCGCCCGCGCCACAGCGGAAATAGACATTATAAGTCAGATCGTATGATCGTTGCCCAACGGGTCGCCACCGGGTCGGCGATCAGGCGACGGGGATCGATCTCCCGCCGGGGCTCAGCGGCAGATCCGCGCCACGGCTTCGGTGATATCGGCCTCGCTCGCGCAATAGGAAAACCGGACGAAATCCTCCCCGTGCGCCGGGTCGAAATCATGGCCGGGAGTCGCCGCGACATGATGATCGTAGAGCAGATGGCGGCAATACGCGGTGCTGTTCCAGCCCCTGGCCCCGATATCGGCATAGAGATAGAACGCGCCATCCGCCGGGGAAATCCGGTCGATCCCGGCGCGCGGCAGGGCTTCGAGCAGGATTTCGCGCGAGCGCGAGAACCGCTCCCGGCGGGCCTGCAATTCGTCATGGCAGTCGAACGCCGCGAGCGCGCCGATCTGCGAGATATGCGGCGCACAGATGAAAAAATTCTGGGCGAGGCATTCGACCGGGCGGATCAGATCCTCGGGGAGTACCATCCAGCCGATCCGCCAGCCGGTCATCGAAAAATACTTCGAGAACGAATTGATCACGATGGCGGAAGGGCTGTAACTCGCCGCCGTCGCCGCCGGTTTGCCGAAGGTCAGCCCGTGATAGATCTCGTCACTGATCAGGCGGATGCCCGCGTTGTGGCAGTAGCGCGCGAGGGCGGCGAGATCATCCGGTGCCAGCATCGAGCCGGTCGGGTTGGCAGGGGAGGCGATCAGCAACCCATCCGGTGGCGGGTCCAGCGCCTCAAGCATCGCGACGGTCGGCTGAAATCCGTTCGCGGCGGTCGCCGGCAGCAATTGCGGGCGCAGGCCCAGCGCTGTCATGATATTGAGGTAGGGCGGATAACAGGGGATCGTCAACGCGATGGTGTCGCCCGGTTCGAACGCCGCGAGAAAGGCGAGCGGAAAACCCGCCGAGGCCCCTGCGGTGATCGCGATCCGGCCAGCATCGACCGCGAGCCCGTACCAGTCGGCGTAATGGGTGACGATGCGCGAGCGCAGATCCTCGCGACCCCGCGCCTCGGTGTAGCCAAGGGGAACTCCGCTCGCGAGGGAACGGGTGACGGCTTCACGCACCAGCTCCGGCGCGCCTTCCGCCGGTTGGCCGACCTCCATGCGGATCACCCGCCGGTCCGCCGCCGCCGGACTCGCCGCCAGCGCATTCGCCGCCGCGATGACATCCATCACCAGGAACGGCGGCACCCGCGCCCCCACGCCGGCTTTCAGCGCCATGACGCGGCTAGTTCGATCCGATCGCGAGGCCGAACCCGCGCGGGTCCGCCGCGGCGGCGCAGGTTTTCGGTGCGCCCGGCAGCAGGCCGGCGCAGCCGATCACGTTCGCCCGTCCCGGTGCCGGAACCGGCTGAGGCATCGGCTCGTCGCTCCGCACCGCATTCGCCAGCCCGGCGGCGACCGCCATGGCCGCGCCCTGCTGGCCGGACCCGGTCGCGATCGCGCGGAATTTGCCGTCGCGTGTCGCGAGTCCTGCGGCAAGCAAGGGCGGGGTGATGCCGGTGGGCGATGCCGCCAGCAAAATGCCGGTGCCCGGTGCGATCCGCCCGGTGCCGAACAGATTGTTCATCGTGGTGGCGCAGCCGACCACCCCACCTCGCGAATCCAGAGTCGCGAAACTCGCGGAGGCCGGCAGCCGGTCCATCGCAGCGCCGTGGCGTGCGGCCTGGGCAGCGGCGAGCGCGCTCTGTTCCGCTTGCGCGAGCGCCGCTGGATCGGCGGCCAGCGCCTCGATCCCGGCTGCCGCGCCGAGCCCTCCGGCATCGGGGATGAAATCCATGTGATAGCCGAACCGCTCCAGGGTCACCGGTCGGGCATATTGCGGCTTCAGGGCGGCCAGATCAGCCATGGTCAGCCCCCCGCCCGCCTCATCGGCCCCGGCGACGAATTTTTCGGCAAGCCGGCCCCGATACAAGCCGAGCACGCCGCTCGACTGCAATTGCGTCAGCGTCGCCGCGAGGTCGGGCTGGTGCATCACGTCGCCGGCGGCGAGCATCTGGCCGGATGGACCGGCGAACACCGCCCGCGCGGCGGGATCGGCGACCAAGGCCGTGCCGACCACGCCGAGATCGGCGGCGAGAGCGCGGGACACCGCAACGCCGCCGCCCGCCATCGCTTCGGCGGGGGCGAGGTCGGTCGCCAGCGGCAGCCGCCCGTAGCGCGCCTGCATCGCGATCAGGCCGCGCGCCATCTGCGGCACCGCCGCCGGACGTGATGCCGATGCATTGCCGCCCGGAGGCGCGCCGGGCGGGAACAGCAGAGACGTGGCGATGCCGGTGCCGCCATCGGATTTCGGCAGATCGATCAGGCAGGCGCCACCGCCGCCGAGACCGGCGCGCGACGGCAGGGTGACCGCGAGGGCGAACCCCGCCGCCGTCGCCGCATCGGCCGCATTGCCGCCTTCCGCGAGGATACGCCGCGCCGCGAGCGCCGCCTGCGGCACCGGGGCCACCGCGAACCCGATGACGGGTTTCGCCGGCGTTGGTTCGCCGAGTTTGGGATGGCCGCCGCCGAAGATCCCCTGGGTCACCCCGCAGCCGGATAACAACAAGCCAAGCGCAAGCGGAGCCGTGCGACGCAGATCGAACAAATTCGCCATCCCTCGTATGCTGGAACCAGAACCTCGACAGGGCTTAACCGCGATCCCCCCGCCCGGCAACCAACGGCCATGACCCCGGCGCATGTTGCGCTGCGGTATGAATTGCAGTAGCCCCGCACCTCATGCTCGTTCATGTCACAGAGCGGCCGCAGACCGATGTGATGTCGGCCTACCGTGCCCGGATCGACGAAGGTGTGATCCAGCCCGACCCGGTACAGCGGCGGGCGGCGGAGCGGTTGCATGAATTATGGGGGCGGTTGCGCGGCTACGACCCGCATCCCAAGGCCCCGCCAAATGGCTGGCTCGGTCGCCTGCTCAACAAAAAGCGCGTCGATGAAGTGCCGGAGGATTATCCCTCGGGCCTCTACCTCGTGGGAGATGTCGGGCGCGGCAAGTCGATGCTGATGGACATGTTTTTCGACGCGGCGGACGTTCCGCGCAAGCGGCGGGTCCATTTCGACGAGTTCATGCAGGAAGCCCACGCGACCCTGCACCGGATGCGCACCGATCATCCCGGAACCGATGCGCTGACCGCTCTGGCCGGCATGATTGCCGATCAGTCGGCTCTTTTGTGCTTCGATGAGTTCCAGGTCCACGATATCGGCGATGCGATGATCCTGGCGCGGCTGTTCGAGGCATTGTTCAGCCGCGCCGTCGTCATCGTCGCGACATCGAACACCCTGCCGGACGATCTCTACCGCGACAAACCCGGCTACGAGAGCTTCGCCCCGTTCATCGCCCTGCTCAAGCGCCATCTCGACGTGCTGGTGCTCGATGGCGGGCGCGATTATCGGCGCGAACGGGTGCGCGGCGTGCGTAACTGGTATGTTCCGGCCAACGGGATGGCCGAGCGCGCGCTCGACGATGTGTTCGCCCGCCTCACCGACGGGGCGACACCCCAGCCCGAAAGCCTGACCGTGTTCGGGCGCAAACTGCCGGTGCCGTGTGCCGCCAACGGGGTCGCCCGCTTCGATTTCGCGGCTCTGTGTGCACAGAATCTCGGGTCGGGCGATTATCTGGCGCTCGCGACCCACTACGAAACCGTACTGATCGATGCGATTCCCGCCTTGTCGCCCGATAATTTCGACGAGGCGCGCCGGTTCATCACCCTGATCGACGCGCTCTATGAACATCGGGTCAAACTCTATGCCTCGGCGGCAGCGGAACCTGCGGCGCTGTACACCGCCGGGGAGGGCGCATCGATTTTCGAGCGCACGGTTTCGCGACTCGAGGAAATGCGCAGCGAGGCCTATTTCGCCCTCAGTCACCTGACATGACCAAGGCGGTTGCGCGGCGTCGCGGCTTGGTCTAGGCCGCTTTCCGACGGGTCCAGGACATGAGCAAGCATAGTAAAGCGCGAATGTTTTTTGATGACAGGCCAATGACCACCGTACAGGAATCCCATGAACATACATGAATATCAGGCCAAGGAACTGTTGAAATCCTATGGCGTCGCGGTGCTCGACGGCTATATTGCCTGGAGCGGCGAGGAAGCGGCCCAGGCAGCCGCGAAACTGCCCGGTCCGGTCTATGTCGTGAAATCCCAGATCCATGCCGGGGGCCGCGGTGCGGGCCATTTCAAGGACGATCCGCAGGGCAAGGGCGGGGTCCGGATCGCGAAATCGACCGCGGAGGTCGGTGCCGCCGCCGAAGCCATGCTGGGCCACACCCTGATCACCCGGCAGACCGGCCCGCAGGGCCGCGTCGTCCGCCGCGTCTATGTCGAGGCGGGATGCGACATCAAGCGCGAACTCTATTTGTCGCTGCTGGTCGACCGCGCGAAATCCGAAATCGTGATCATGGCTTCCACCGAAGGCGGCATGGAGATCGAGGAGGTCGCCGAGCACCATCCGGAAAAAATCATCCGCGTCGCGGTCGATCCCGCCAGCGGCATCTCGGGCTTTCACGCCCGCAAGCTCGCCTTCGGCCTCGGGCTCGATGCGGCCCAGCAGAAATCCTTCGCGAAATTCGTCAGCGCCATGTACAAGGCGTTCATCGCCCTCGATTGCGCGATCGTCGAAATCAACCCGCTGGTGGTGACCGGCGCGGGCGAGATCGTGGCGCTCGATGCCAAGGTGAGCTTCGACGACAATGCCCTGTTCCGCCATCCCGATCTCGAAAAACTGCGCGACGAGGCCGAGGAGGACCCCAAGGAACTCGAAGCCGCGAAGCACAGCCTGAACTACGTCGCCCTCGAAGGATCGATCGGCTGCATGGTCAACGGCGCCGGCCTGGCGATGGCGACCATGGACATCATCAAGCTCTATGGCGCCGAGCCGGCCAATTTCCTCGATGTCGGCGGCGGCGCGACCAAGGAGCGGGTCACCGCCGCATTCAAGATTATCCTGTCCGATCCGAACGTCGAGGGGATTCTGGTCAATATTTTCGGCGGCATCATGCGCTGCGACGTGATCGCCGAGGGCGTGGTGGCGGCGGCGCGCGAAGTTTCGCTCTCGGTGCCGCTCGTGGTCCGGCTCGAAGGCACCAACGTGCAGCTCGGCAAGGATATTCTCGGCAAATCCGGCCTGCCGATCATCGCCGCCAACAATCTGGCGGATGCCGCCCAGAAAATCGTCGCCGCCGTGAAGGAGGCCGCATAATGGCCATTCTCGTCAATGCCGAAACCCGCGTGATCACCCAGGGCTTCACCGGGGCGCAGGGCACGTTCCACTCCGAGCAGGCGATCGCCTACGGCACCAAAGTGGTGGGCGGGGTGACGCCGGGCAAAGGCGGCAGCCGGCATCTCGATCTGCCGGTGTTCGACACCGTCGCCGAGGCGAAGCACGCAACCGACGCCGATGCCAGCGCGATCTATGTGCCGCCGCCCTTCGCCGCCGATGCGATCCTCGAAGCGATCGACGCCGAAATCCGTCTGATCGTGTGCATCACCGAAGGGATTCCGGTGCTCGACATGGTGCGGGTGCATCGGGCGCTGACCGGCTCGAAATCGATCCTGGTCGGGCCGAACTGCCCGGGCGTCATCACTCCGGATGCCTGCAAAATCGGCATCATGCCCGGTCACATCCACCGGCGCGGCAAGATCGGCATCGTCTCGCGTTCCGGGACACTGACCTACGAGGCGGTCGCCCAGACCACTACGGCCGGGCTCGGCCAGTCCACCTGCGTCGGAATCGGCGGCGATCCGGTCAAGGGACTCGATTTCATTGACGTTCTGGAAATGTTTCTGCGCGATGATGAAACCGAAGCGATGATCATGATCGGGGAAATCGGTGGGCAGAGCGAGATCGAAGCGGCGGAATTCCTGGCGCGGCACAGCGTGAAAAAGCCGGTGGTCGGTTTCATCGCGGGCGTCACCGCCCCGCCGGGCCGTCGCATGGGCCATGCCGGTGCCGTGATTTCCGGCGGGCGGGACACTGCAGGCGCGAAGATCGACGCGATGAAACGCGCCGGAATCCATGTCGCGGACAGTCCGGCATCGCTGGGCAGCACGATGGTGAAGGCTTTGCAATCCTAGGGGAGGCATTCATGCGCCGAAAGCATTCCAGCCCGTTGCGGTTACGGTGCACCGCCAAGAGAAAGTGCACTATGTCAGTCTGATCTATTGTGAAACCCGCCCTTGAGCGCCAGGGGTGACTATTGCCGGGCCGGTCGCGGCCGAAGGATTTCTGATATGGCTGGTGTGGATATTCTGGCAACGGCGATGAACGGCGGCAACGCGGCCTTCATCGCCAATCTCTACGCGAAATGGGTTTCCGCACCTGAGAGTGTCGATCCCGATTTCGCGTCCCTGTTCGCCTCGCTCGGCGATGACACCCGATCGGTCCTGACCGATGCCGTCGGAGCGTCCTGGGCACCGCGCCCGACCGATTTCGATCGCGCGAGCCCGGCCAGCACCACGCCGCAGCCACCGGTCTCCCGCCAGGCAACGATCGATTCCCTCCGCGCCCTGATGTTCATCCGCGCCTATCGCGTCCGCGGCCATCTCGAAGCCGATCTCGATCCGCTCGGCCTGAAAAAGCCCGGCCATCACCCCGAGCTCGACCCGGCCAGCTACGGCTTCACCGAAGCCGATCTCGATCGCCCGATCTTCATCGATATGGTGCTCGGTCGCGAAACCGCGACGATGCGGGAGATCATCGCGATCCTGCGCCAGAGCTATTGCGGCAAGATCGGCGTCGAGTTCATGCATATCCAGGACCCCGAGCAGAAATCCTGGATCCAGCGCCGGATCGAGGGTGCCCCATGGCGCGGCGCGTTCTCCGCGTCCGAGAAGCGCACCATTCTCCAGCATCTGACCGAAGCCGAAGGGTTCGAAACCTTCTGCCAGCGCCGCTACGTCGGCACCAAGCGATTCGGTCTCGAAGGCGGCGAGAGCACCATCCCGGCCCTGCAGGCCATCATCGAAACGGGCGCGCGGGCGGGTGTCGCCGAAATCGTGATCGGCATGCCCCATCGGGGCCGGCTGAACACGCTGGTCAACATCGTGAAAAAGCCGTTTACCGCGCTGTTCTCCGAATTCGGCGGCGAGAGCTTCAAGCCCGATGCCGTCCAGGGCTCCGGCGACGTCAAATACCACCTCGGCACATCGACCGATGTGATGATCGCGGGGCATCAGGTCCATCTCTCGCTGCAACCCAATCCCTCCCACCTCGAAGCGGTCGATCCGGTCGTGGCCGGCAAGGTCCGCGCCCGGCAGGACAGCGCCGGCGACACCCGGGACCGCCGCTCGGTCATGGGCATTCTGATGCACGGGGACGCTGCCTTCGCCGGCCAGGGCCTCGTGTACGAAACCCTCGCGATGAGCCAACTCATCGGCTACCGCACCGGCGGGACCATTCACATCGTGGTCAACAACCAGATCGGCTTCACCACGCTCCCGGCACACGCCTATTCCGGCATGTACTGCACCGATGTTGCCAAATCGGTCCAGTCGCCGATCTTCCACGTCAATGGCGACGATCCCGAAGCCGTGGTGTTCGTCGCGCGTCTGGCCACCGAATTCCGCCAGAAATTCGCGGTGGACGTCGTGATCGACCTCGTCTGCTACCGCCGCCACGGCCATAACGAGACCGACGAACCCGCCTTCACCCAGCCGCTGATGTATCAGGCGATCCGGGCGCTCAAGACCACCCGCAACCTCTACGCCGACCGGCTCGCCGCCGAGGGCACGCTGAGCATCGCCGAGTCCGACCGGATGCATCAGGATTTCGTCGCAACGCTCGAAGCCGCCTATCAGCAGGCCAACGGCTACAAGCCGAACAAGGCGGACTGGCTCGAAGGTCATTGGGCCGGCCTCAACGCCTCCCGCGATGAAGAGGGCGAGACCGAGGAACCCACCGCGATCCCGCTCGAAACCCTGCGCGAGATCGGGCGGGCGCTGTCTACCCCGCCGGAAAACTTCGATCTCAACCCCAAAATCGCCCGCCAGCTCGACACCAAGCGCGACATGATCGAGTCCGGCACCGGGATCGACTGGGCGACCGGCGAGGCGCTCGGGTTCGGCTCGCTCCTGCTCGAAGGCCACCGGGTTCGCCTGTCCGGCGAGGATTGCCAGCGTGGTACCTTCAGTCAGCGCCACGCCGTCCTGATCGATCAGGTCAACCAGAACGAATACGTTCCGCTCAACAACGTGCGCGACGATCAGGCCCGGATCGAGATCTTCAACTCCCTGCTGTCCGAGGCCGGCGTGCTCGGTTTCGAATACGGCTACTCGGTGGCCGACCCGCGTACCCTCGTGCTGTGGGAAGGCCAGTTCGGCGATTTCGCCAACGGCGCGCAGGTGATCATCGACCAGTTCATCGCGGCCGGCGAAAGCAAATGGCTCCGCATGTCGGGCCTCACGCTGCTGCTGCCGCATGGTTACGAAGGGCAGGGGCCGGAACACTCCTCGGCCCGTCCCGAGCGGTTCCTGCAACTCTGCGCCGAAAACAACATGTCGGTCTGCAACATCACGACCCCGGCGAATTATTTTCACGCCCTGCGCCGTCAGATCAAGCGCAATTTCCGCAAGCCGCTGATCATCATGACCCCGAAATCGCTGCTGCGCCACAAGCTCGCGGTCTCCACCCTCGATGAAATGAGCAACGGTTCGGCGTTCCGCACCGTCATCGCCGAAATCGACCCGATCGCGCCTGCCGAACAGATCCGGCGTGTGGTGCTGTGCGCCGGCAAGGTCTATTACGATCTGCTGGCGGAACGGCGCGACCGCGGCATGACCGATGTCGCGATCGTCCGGCTCGAACAATTTTATCCGTTCCCCAAAAAGGCCCTGAAGGCGGCGATCGAGAGCTACACCAATGCCGAAATCATCTGGTGCCAGGAGGAGCCCGAGAATATGGGGGCCTGGCATTTCCTCGACCGGCGGATCGAGCAGGTGCTCGAGTGCACGGGGGGGACGATGACGGCAAAGCGCCCGGCCTATGTCGGGCGGAAATCGGCGGCGAGCCCGGCGACCGGGTTGGCACGTACCCACGCGGCCGAACAGGCGGCGCTGGTCAAGCAGGCGCTCGGCATCTGAAACTGAGACAGTTGAAACTGAGACAGTAAAAAGGTCATACATGTCCACCGAAATCAAGGTTCCCACTCTGGGCGAAAGCGTGACCACGGCAACCGTCGCGCGCTGGATCAGGAAGGTCGGCGAACGGGTCGAGCGCGACGAAGCGCTCGTGGAACTGGAAACCGACAAGGTGACGGTGGAAGTCAACGCGCCCGAAGCCGGGACGATTGAGGCGATCGCGGCTGATGAGGGGGCCGAGGTCGAGGTCGGTGCCCTGCTCGGCACCATCGTCGCCGGTGGAACCGCGAGCGCCGCGCCGCCGGAGGCCAAGCCTGCAGCCATTCCCACAGCGGGCGTCAACCCACCACCTTCGCCATCCGGCCCGGTCGCCCGCAGCGGCCACGCGCCGCTTCCCGCCGCGCAGAAGCTGATGACCGAGCAACAGCTCGAACCCGCCCAGATCGGCACCGGCTCGGGCAAGGATGGCAGGATCACCAAGGGCGACGTGCTCAGCGTCCTCGAAAAGCCGAAACCCGCAGCCGCCCCTGCGACCCCCAAGCCGCCCCGTACCGATGATGTCCGCGAGGAACGGGTGAAAATGACCCGGCTGCGCCGCACCATCGCCGCCCGGCTCAAGGAAGCCCAGAACAACGCGGCCATGCTGACGACCTTCAACGAGGTCGACATGAGCGCCGTCATGGCGTTGCGCGCCGAGTACAAGGACGCGTTCGAAAAGAAGCACAAGGGTGTCCGCCTCGGCTTCATGAGCTTTTTCGTCAAGGCTTGCGTCGCGGCCCTGCGCGAGTTTCCGGCGGTCAATGCCGAAATCGACGGCGATGACATCGTCTATAAAAATTTCGTCAACATGGGCATCGCGGTATCGAGCCCCAACGGCCTCGTCGTCCCGGTGCTGCGCGATGCCGACCAGATGAGCTTTCCTCAAATCGAAGCCGCCATCAGCGATTTCGGCAAGCGCGCCCGGGACGGCGCCTTGAAGCTCGACGAGTTGTCCGGCGGAACCTTCTCGATCACCAATGGCGGCGTATTCGGTTCGCTGATGTCGACCCCGATCCTCAACCCGCCCCAGTCGGCCATCATGGGCATGCACAAAATCCAGGACCGCCCGATGGCGATCGGCGGCAAGGTCGAAATCCGTCCGATGATGTATCTCGCGGTCTCCTACGATCACCGGATCATCGACGGGCGCGAAGCCGTGTCGTTCCTCGTGCGGGTGAAGGAAAGTATCGAGGATCCGCGCCGGTTGATGCTGGAAATCTAGAAGGCAAGCTCCCGGCCGGTCGCGGTTGGATCAGGCGATGCCGGGGCGCGAATAGATAACATGAAAGTTTTTTGGTTCTTTTTTACAAAAAAGAACATCTTCCTTGAAGGACCGCCCCATGTCTGACCAGTTCGACCTCATCGTCATCGGCGCCGGCCCCGGCGGCTATGTCTGTGCCATCCGTGCCGCGCAACTCGGCATGAAGGTCGCCTGCGTCGAAAAACGCGCGACCCTCGGCGGCACCTGCCTCAATGTCGGGTGCATCCCGTCCAAGGCGTTGCTGCAATCATCCGAGAATTATCACGCCGTCCGGCACGATTTCGCCGCACATGGCGTGATCGCCGGGGATGTCCGTTTCGACCTGCCCAAAATGATGGGCCACAAGGACGAAGTCGTCACCGCGAACACCAGGGGCGTCGAATTCCTTTTCAAAAAAAACAAAGTCACCTGGCTCAAGGGCGAAGCCCGCTTCAAGACGGCGGATACCATCACGGTCGGCACCGAAAGCTACACCGCGAGGTCCATCGTCATCGCCACCGGCAGCGAGAGCGTGCCGCTGCCCGGCGTCGCGATCGATGAAACCCGCATCGTCACCTCAACCGGCGCCATCGCGCTCGCGCAGGTGCCGCAGCACCTCGTCGTCATCGGTGGCGGCTATATCGGGCTCGAACTCGGCAGCGTCTGGCGCCGTCTTGGAGCCGAAGTAACGGTCGTGGAGTTCCTCGACCGGCTCGTCCCGACGATGGATGGCGAAATCGCGGCCGCCTTCCAGAAAATCCTGACCAAATCCGGCATGAAATTCCGCCTCGGCACCAAGGTAACCAAGGCGGACACCGCCGGTGAACGCGTCGCCCTCACTCTCGAACCCGCAGCAGGCGGCACGGCCGAGACCCTCACTGCGGACGTCGTGCTGGTGGCGATCGGTCGGCGCGCCCATACCGAAAATCTCGGACTCGACGCGATCGGGGTGAGCACGGACGCGCGCGGACGGGTCGTGACCGACGCGCATTTCGCGACCAACGTGAAGGGCATCTACGCCATCGGCGATGTGATCGCAGGCCCCATGCTCGCCCACAAGGCCGAGGAGGAAGGCGTCGCCCTCGCTGAAATTCTCGCCGGGCAGGCGGGTCACGTCAATTACGGCGCCATCCCGGGCGTGGTCTACACATGGCCGGAAATCGCCTCGGTTGGCCAGACCGAGGAGGAACTGAAAGCCGCCGGAATTGCTTATAAAGTGGGCAAATTCCCATTCATGGCCAATGGCCGCGCGCGGGCCATGGGCGATACCGACGGTTTCGTGAAACTCCTGTCCGACAAGGCGACCGACCGTTTGCTCGGCGCCCACATCATCGGGCCGGACGCCGGCACGATCATCGCCGAACTGGTGATGGCCATCGAATTCGGTGCCTCCGCCGAAGATGTCGCCCGCACCAGCCACGCTCATCCCACCCTGAACGAAGCAGTCAAGGAGGCGGCGCTGGCCGTGGACGGGCGCGCTCTTCACATTTGAAGGGTCGCGCCTCATCCGGGGATCAAGACCCCCTTGTAGTTACGTTTGCGGATCACCAAAATTTAATTCGAGAACAACATTTCAGTTTCGTCCTCGTTACGGAATACTGTGATCTTGTTCCATTCATCTGCGGAGACCGCCTGACGTGATTTTCAAACCACCCGTCAACCAGGGATGCGCTCGCCCCGTCGCCTCGAAGTCCGGCTCGGCGCCCCATGGATTCTGATGTCGCCCGCCACAGCGATCTGCCCGGGGGCGTGGCGTTGGGCCAGTTCGAAAAGATGCTCGCCCTGAGCGAATTTGCCGGTGGCCTTGCGCATGACTTCAACAATCTGCTCGCCGGCATCATCGGCAACCTCGACATGGTCGCGGTTCGCCTCGCGCAGAACGACCATGCATCCGCGGCGTCCTACCTCGAAGGTGCGCGCAGCGCCTCCCGCCGGGCGGCGGGGTTGACCCAGCGCCTGCTCGGCTTTTCCGGCCGCCAGCAGGTCATGCCGGTGGCGATCGAACCGGCCCCGTTCCTCGCCGATGCCGCCGAACTGATCCGCCATGCAATCGGCCCGCATATCCTCGTCGCCACCGAGTGCCCCGAGGATATCTGGCAGATCCATTGCGATCAGGATCAGCTCGAAATCGCGCTGCTCAACCTCGCCTTCAACGCGCGTGACGCGATGGACAATCAGGGCCGCATCCAGCTGCACGCCGCGAATGTCCGCCACGAACGCCCGACCCACAACAAAGTGGCGATCCCCGGTGATTACGTCGCGATCAGCGTGATCGATCACGGCACCGGCATGACCACGCATGTAGCTTCCCGCGCCTGCGAGCCGTTTTTTTCCACCAAGGTTAACGTCAAATCCAGCGGCCTCGGCCTCGCCACCGTGTTCGGATTCGCCATGCAATCGGGCGGCGACCTCGTGTTCGAAACCCGTGAAGGCCAGGGCACCACCGCAACCCTGCTCATCCCGCGCGCGGAATGAGCGGGCCGGTTCAGTCGTCGCGCTGAACCCGCTCCTGGCGTTCGTGGCGTTCCTGCGCTTCGATCGACAACGTGGCGATCGGTCGCGCCATCAGGCGTTTGAGCCCGATCGGCTCGCCGGTTTCCTCGCAATACCCGTAAGTGCCGTTCTCGATTCGCGCTGTCGCCTGATCGATTTTGCCGATCAGCTTGCGGGCACGGTCGCGCGTCCTCAATTCCAGCGCCCGGTCGGTCTCGACACTCGCGCGGTCGGTAATATCCGGCTCAAGTATTCCGCCTTCCGAAAGACTCGCCAAAGTCCCGTTGGCTTCCATCAGCAGATCATGCCGCCACCGTAACAGTCTCTGGCGGAAGTATTCGATCTGCATCGGGTTCATGAACTCTTCGTCTTCGCTCGGAACGTAATCCGGGGCGAGCGTAATCAACATGAGAATGAGCTCCTCTTGCGAGCCGGCCATCAGGAGATCGCCTTGGGCCGCACGCTGGGCCGGCTTATAGCTTCACCCAAAGCCCTCGCCAAGGCCCGGTGACGCTCAATTCACCGAGCCGTCACACCGGAGCGCCGATCGCCCGATACCGTGCCAGTTCCACCCGCGCGCGCAGCCGGATCGCGCCGATGATCCGGCGCAACGCGGGATCGTCCGGCTCGATCATCGCCCCCACCGCGTCGTGCAGGTGCGCCAGCGCCTGCCCATCATTCCCGGCCATCGATGCGGCCTGCAACCCGCCGAGGGCGCCGAGCACCGTTTCGCCCGAGAGTTGCGCCGCCCGATCGCGTGTCTGGCTGCCGAAGACTTCCTGCACCGCCAGCAGCCCGCCGAGCGGGCTGGTCGCGGCCAGCGGCAGGGCCGACCCCCCTTCAGCCACCCGAAATCCGCCCGCGACCGCCTGTGCAGTCCCCTTGGCGTTGCGGATCGCCGATATGCGGCCAAGGCCGGTGATGCGGGTCATGCTGTTCTACCTTTCCTTCGACTAGCCGGAACGACGATCAGATCCGAGACAGAATTTTCCCGACCGCAATCGACGATTTCCGAGCTTTAGCTGCAAAGTGTTAACTTTTGCCTGCGATACTTCGCCCGTGAGCAAAAAAATCTCTCCCTCATCGCCCCAAAACGGGTCGTTCAGCCGGATCATCCTGATCATGGCCCTGCTGTGCGGCAGCATCCTCGCCGCCTGCGCCCCTGCCAGCGCGCAGGTGCGCATCAAGGATATCACGGATATCCAGGGCATCCGGGATAACCAGTTGATCGGCTACGGGCTCGTGGTCGGGCTCAACGGCACCGGCGATTCGCTGAACAACGCGATCTTCACGCGCCAATCCCTGATCGGCATGCTCGAACGGCTCGGCGTCAACACCGAGGATCAAGCCGCGAGCCTGCAGACCAAGGATGTCGCCGCCGTGATGGTCACGGCCAACCTTCCCGCCTTCTCGCACAGCGGCGAACAGATCGATGTCACGGTCTCGGCCCTCGGAGACGCCAAGGACCTGACCGGCGGCACCCTCCTGGTCACGCCTCTGCTGGGTGCGGATGGTCAGGTCTACGCCGTCGCGCAGGGGTCGCTCGTCACCGGCGCGATCAAGGCGAGCGGTGCGAATTCGACCTTCACCCAAGGCGTGCCCACGGTCGGGCGCATCACCAACGGCGCCATCGTCGAACGATCGGTGAATTTCAACCTCGCTTCCGAAACCACGCCGAAGCTCGAATTGCGCAACCCGGATTTCACCACCGCCGAGCGAATCGCCGAGGCGATCAATGCCGATCTCGGTCCCGGTATCGCAACGATGGACGATCCCCGCACCATCACCCTCGATCTCAAAGGCCGCAACGTGGTGCAGGATCTCGCCGATATCGAGGATCTCCGGGTACAACCCTCGTCCCCGGCAACCGTCGTGGTCGATGAAGCGACAGGTACCATCGTCATGGGAGCGGATGTCCGGATCAGCACGGTCGCGATCGCTCAGGGCAATCTGACGGTGCAGGTCACCAATACGCCGGTGGTCAGCCAGCCTGCCCCGTTCTCGAACGGGCGAACCGTCTCGACCGCGCAGACAACGATTTCGGTCAACAAGGGCAAAGGCAAGAAAATGGACATTCTTCACGGCAGCGTCAGCCTCAGGCAGTTGGTCTCCGGCCTGAATGCCCTCGGCGTCGCCCCGCACGACATGATCAGCATCCTCCAGGCGATCAAGGCGGCCGGCGCGCTGCAGGCCCAGTTGATCGTCCAATGAGCGGCACGATCCTGCCAGTCCCGATAGTGCCAACGGCGCAGGCCCCCAAGTTGATGCCGACAACAGCGGGATCTGCCGCAGCGACCGCCGACAAATTCGAATCGATGGCGATCGCGGCCTTCCTCAAACCGATCTTCGCCACCATGGGCAAGGCAGATGCCCCCTTCGGCGGCGGGTCGGTCGAAAAGCATTTCCAGCCCTTCCTGATCGATGCGATCGCGAAATCGATGGAAGCGCGCGGTGGTCTCGGCCTCAAACCGATGATCGAATCAGCGCTCGCCGCACCGAAGGCCGCTTCGTCCGCCGCGACGCCCAAACTGACCATGCACGCAACGACACCGACAGGAACCACGCGATGACTCCCGCCCCGAAACCCGACCCTGCCATCCTCACCGCTCTGGCCGCGCTGGCTGAAATCCTCGAAGAGGAAAATCTGGCCCTGTCGCGCTCCGATTTCCGGGCCAGCGGCGACCTCGCCGCCCGCAAGCGCGCGGCCATCGGGACGGTCGAAGTCTGCGCCAGTGAGGTCTCTGCGAAAGCCGGTCGCGACCATGCCCGATTTGCCGGCGTCCGACGGCGGCTCGACCGCGCGATCGACCAAAACCGGATGTTGCTCCAGCAGGCGATCGGCACCCAGCAACGCGTCATCTCCACCATCGTCCAGGCGCTCGAACCGTGCCCCGACGGCACTCCTTATCGCGGGCGGAGCGGCAGCACCGGCTATGGCCGAGCCACGACTCCAATGGCGCTTGCCGTCCGTGCATGACCCGGCCACGCCGGCCGCGCTGGTCACCGGCGGCAGGCTATGGCATTCCCGACACCATGCGTCTCGTTCTGATCACGGCCGCCCCGTTCGAAGCGGTATCCGGTGCCTCGTTCTATCACCGTCGCCTGCTCGCCGCATGGCAGGATATGGGTGGCGAGGCTGAGGTGATCGCGCTGGAAACACCGGCGAAGGCCGCACTGGCGGACCGGTTCGATGACGCGGCAGCCATCCTCGTCGAAGGTTCCGCCTTCGAACTGGCTCTGGCCGCGCTGCCCGGCCTTCAGGCGCGCGGTGCGCTGGCCCTGATCCACCACCCGACCGCGCTGGAACCCGGCACGCCGGAAGCGCGGCGCAATCAGCTCAAGCAACTCGAAACAACGATGCTGCCAAAATTTCGCGGTGTCATCGCGGCGAGCACCCCGATCGCGGAGCGGCTGTCGAGCGAATTCGGCGTGCTGGCGAGCAGGATCCACGTGCTGGTCCCCGGCACCGATCATCAGCCCCAGGTCGCGATCGACGCCGATGCACCCTTCGGTGCTCCCTGCACCATCCTCAGCCTCGGCACCCTGACCTACCGCAAGGGTTACGATGTGCTGCTGCGCGCCCTCGCGCTGCTGCCCGATCTCAACTGGCACCTGATCCTCGCGGGCGAGCCGCGCGATCCCGCCTATGCCGCCGAAATCGTCGATCTGATCGACCGGCTGGGTCTCACCGATCGGGTCGAGCGCCATGGTGCCGCCGCCGGTGCCGAACTCGCCGCGCTATGGGCGCGAACCGACCTGTTCGCATCTGCCACCCGTTTCGAAGGCTTCGGCATGGCGATCGCCGAAGCCATGGCCCGTGGCCTTCCGGTCGCGATCACCGATGGCGGGGCCGCCGGCGATCTGGTCGTGGTCGGTGCCGGAATCGTCGCCCCGGTCGACGATGTCGCCCAGTTCTCGAAGGCGCTGCGCCGCCTGATCTTCAGCCCGGCCCTGCGCGCCGAAATGGGCGCCATCGCCTGGAACCACGCGCGCAGCCTGCCGCAATGGCCCGAACAGGCCGCAGCACTCGAACGCATCCTTCGCCACTGAACCACCGGCACCTACGGATCGAAACCCGCCATCTCACGGAATGCGGCCTCGCTCAGCACCGCAATGCCCAGCGCCGCCGCCTTAACCGCCTTCGACCCGGCATCCTCCCCGACCACCACGTAATCGGTCTTGCGTGACACCGTCTCCGTCACCTTGGCCCCCAGCGCTTCTGCCCGCGCCTTGGCTTCCGGGCGGGTCATGGCAGTGAGTGTTCCGGTGAACACGATCGTCCTGCCCGAAAGCGGCCCCGCCGCCGCCGCCGCGACCTCATCCTCGATTGTGAGCCGCGCCACCAGCCGATCCAATTGTCCGCGATTATGCGGCTCGGCGAAAAACCCGGCGAGTTCCTCGGCGATCGACGGACCGATCCCGCTGATCGACCCCAGCTCCAGCCGCGCATCCGAGCCGATTTCCCCCGCCGCCTCCATCTGCGCCCGCCAGTTCGGATAAGATGTATAATGCCGCGCCAGCAGCCGGGCATTTGCCTCGCCCACCCGCCGGATTCCAAGCGCGTAGATGAAGCGCGCAAGCGGAACGCGCCGCCGTGCCTCGATCGCCGCCGCCAGTTTCCGCGCCGAGGTCGCACCCCACCCCTCCAGCGCCGCGATCTCATCGGCCCGGCCCGGCAGATCGAAGACGTCCGCAGCGGTAGCGAGCCAGCCGCGCGCGTGAAACGCCTCAACCGTCTTGTCGCCCATGCCTTCGATATCGAACGCCCCGCGCGAACAGAAATGGATCAGCCGCTCCACGACCTGCGCCGCACAGATCAACCCGCCGGTACACCGCCGCACCACCTCCCCGGCGGGCCGGATCGCCAACGAACCGCAGACCGGACAATGATCCGGAAACACGAACGCCACCGACTCTGACGGCCGATGATCCGCCAGCACCGCAACGATCTGCGGAATCACATCCCCCGCCCGCTGCAATTCCACCGTATCGCCCACCCGTATATCCTTGCGCGCGATTTCGTCCTCATTGTGCAGCGTCGCGTGACTGACCAGAACCCCGCCGACATTCACCGGCTCCAGCGTCGCACGCGGGGTCAATGCCCCGGTCCGCCCGACCTGAATCGTGATCGCACGCAGCACGCTGATCGCCCGTTCGGCCGGAAACTTCCACGCCACCGCCCAGCGCGGCGCCCGCCCGACGAAGCCGAGCCGGTCCTGCAACGCCAGATCGTCCAGCTTGAACACCACCCCGTCGATATCGTAATCAAGCCCCGCCCGTTGTGCCGCCATTTCCTGCTGAAACGCTTCCGCCTCGGCCTCGCTCACCATGCGCGCCAGCGGATTGACCCGGAATCCCCAGCGTTCGAGCGTCGCCAGATAATCCGCATGGGTCATCGCAACCGGCGCGCTGGCCTCGCCGCGCGCATAAGCGAACAACGACAACCGGCGCGACGCCGTCACCCGGGCATCGAGCTGCCGCAGGCTCCCCGCCGCCGCATTGCGCGGGTTGGCGAATTGCCGCGCCGACCCCTGCGCCTGCAAACCCTGGTTCAGCGCAAGAAAATCCGGCTTGGTCATATAAACCTCGCCGCGTATCTCGATGAAATCGGGCGCATCATCGGGCAGATTGAGCGGCAACTCATCGAGTGTGCGCAGATTGGCGGTGACATCCTCGCCCACCGCCCCGTCCCCCCGCGTCGCCCCACGCACGAACACCCGATCCTGATAGGTCAGCGAAATCGAAAGACCGTCGATCTTCGGCTCGGCCACGAAGCGCAGCGGCGCCGCACCGAGATTGAGAAACCGCCGGATCCGCGTGCAGAATGCCTCAAATTCGCCGGGGTCGAACACATTGTCGAGCGAGAGCATCGGCTGGCGATGCCGCACCTTCTCGAAGCCTGCCGCAGGCGCGGCTCCCACGGTCTCCGGGGCCACCCCCAGCGCCGCCGCCTCGCGCTTCAACGCATCATAAGCAGCATCGTCCATGATCGGCTGGTCGTCGCGATGATACGCGAGGTCCGCCGCCGCCAGCAGTTCGGCCAGTTCCTGCCGCCGCGCCTCGCTCATGTGCCCCCCAGCAGGCTCGCCGCTGCCTCGCGCGCCGCATCGGTGACCATTTCGCCAGCCAGCATCCGGGCAATCTCCTCGCGCCGTGCCGCCGCATCCAGCCGGTGCACCAGCGTCTGCGCCCGGCTGCGCCCCACCGATTTCGCGACCTGAAAATGCGTCGCCGCCCGCGCCGCCACCTGCGGCGAATGCGTCACCACCAGCACCTGCGTGGTCTGCGCGATCCGCGCGAGCCGTTCACCCACCGCCGCCGCGGTCGCCCCGCCGATGCCGCTATCCACCTCGTCGAAAATCAGCGTGCCGACCGGCGATTCCCCGGCCAGAACCACGTTCAGCGCCAGCAGCAGGCGCGACAACTCGCCGCCCGAAGCCACCCGGTCGAGCGCACCGGGCGCATCACCGGGGTTGGTCGCGATCAGAAACCGCACCGCATCCGCCCCGCGCACGCCCCATTGCGCCTCCGGCAGGCCGATCCGCTCGACGCTGAACTTCGCCCGGTCCAGCTTCAACGGCGGCAATTCCTGCCCGACCGCACGCGCCAGCCGCGCCGCCGCCCGGTCCCGCGCCGCGCTCAGCGCCGTTGCCGCCACCACGTATTCACCCCGCGCCGCCGCCGCTGCCGCCGCGCACCGCTGCAACGAAGCGGTGCCGGCATCGAGCGTGGCAAGCCGCGCGATGAAGCGTTCCAGCAAGGCAGGAAGCTCAGCCGGCACGACACCATGCTTGCGCGCCATGGCCCGCAGCGCGAACAACCGCTCCTCGATCGCCTCCAACCCGCGCGGGTCGCCCTCCACCTCGTGCGCCGCGCGGGACAGCAGCGTCTCGGCCTCGGCCAGCGCCTCCTCGGCCCGTTCGATCGCGGTGAGCGCCTGGCCGATCACCATTCCCTGCTCCGCCGCCGCAATCCGCCCCAGCGCCCGTGCCGCACTCCGCAACATTGCCCCCGGCCCGTTCGACCGCCGCTCGCGCGGCGCCAGCTCGCCCAGCGCGGTGCCGATCGCCTCGGCCCGGCGCTCCGCCCCCTGCATCAACTGACGCGCGGCCGCGAGTTCATCCTCCTCGCCCTCGCGCGGCGCCAGCGCGGCGAGTTCATCGACGGCATGGCGCAGGAAATCCTCGTCGCGCAGCGCCTCGGTCAGTGCAATCTCAGCATCCGTCCGCGCCGCCTCGGCCGCCTGCCAGGAGCCGTGCAGCGAAGCCACGGTATCACGCAGCGCCCGATCGACGCCGTAATCATCGAGCATCGCGCGCTGGGTCGCCGGGTCCGACAGGCCGATCTGCGCGTGCTGCCCCTGAATTTCGATCAACAGATCCGCCACGCGCCGCAACAGCGCCACACCCACCGGCTGATCGTTGATCAGCGCGCGCGAACGCCCATCCCGCGCCACGATCCGCCGCAGCAGGATCTCGTCCCCCGCCTCGATCCCGTGATCCTCCAGCAATCGCTGCGCCGGATGGTCCGCCGCCACCGCGAACGAGGCGGTCACCACCGCCTGCGCCGCCTCGGTACGGATCAGCCCGGCATCGGCTCGCGCCCCCAGCGCCAGGCCGAGCGCATCGAGCAGGATCGACTTGCCCGCCCCGGTCTCGCCGGTGAACGCCGCCAGCCCGCCATCGAACCCGAGATCGAGCCGGTCGATCAGCACGACATCGCGGATCGACAGCGCGGTGATCATGACCGCGGCGCGCGGCTCAGAGCAGCCCGAACAGGAACCCGCCGGATTTACGCGGTGGGGTGGCCCCGTTCAGTAGATGATGCACGCCGAGCTTGTCGTAGGCGAGCTTGTACCAGTGCGAGCCAGGATAATTATACCCCAGCACCGCCGCCGCTCGCCGCGCCTCCGGCACCAGCCCGAGGTCGAGATCGCATTCCACCAGCCGCTCCAGCGCCTCGGGCACGAAGGTCGTGGTCTGATATTGCTGGATCACGATCTGAAACTGATGGATCGCGGCAGGATACAGGTTCTGCCGCTCATAGAACCGCCCGATCGCCATTTCATGCCCGGCGAGCCGGTTCTGCGCCAGCCGCAGTTTCACCCTGGCATCCCGCGCATAGGCACTGTCGGGGAAGCGGGTGACCACATCCTGCAGCGCCTGCACTGCTTCGAGCGTGAAGGTCTGGTCGTGATGCACGCCCTCGATCTGCTCATAGAAGCAGAGCGCCTTCAGATAATACGCATAGGCCGCATCGGGGCTTGCCGGATGCAATTCGATGAAGCGGTTGAGCGCCCCCACCGCGGAATCGAAATTCTGCCGGCGGAATTCGGCATAGCCATGCAGCAATTCCGCATGGGTCGCCCAGGTCGAATAGGGGTAATTGGTCTCGACCGCGTTGAACGCCTCGGACGCTTTCTTGTTCTCGCCCTTCTGCAGATAGGCGAGCCCGTTGGAATAGAGTGTCCCGGCCGACGCGAGCGGCTTGGCTTCCTTGCCCTTGCCGCCCTTGCCGGTATGGGCCGACCCGCCGAACAGCCCGCAGCCGCCCAGCGCCAGGGGCACGAGCAAGGCAAGACTCATCCAGCGGGGAGACCGGCCTCGGCCAGACTGGCATGGCGCAGACTGGCATGGGGCAGACTGGCCTCGGGGCGACCCGATTGCGGGGTGCGAAGCGGGCGGAATCGTCTGGGGGTGCGCGTGCGTCATCGGGCCGGGCTTATAGCATGTGATTCGGTGGCGCGAAGCCTCTGCGCCGGTCCCGCGCGGGAAAACCCCCTGAACATCGCAAACCGC
This sequence comes from Acidiphilium acidophilum, assembly GCF_033842475.1. Classification (NCBI taxonomy): domain Bacteria; kingdom Pseudomonadati; phylum Pseudomonadota; class Alphaproteobacteria; order Acetobacterales; family Acidocellaceae; genus Acidiphilium; species Acidiphilium acidophilum. The sequence goes on from NZ_JAWXYB010000018.1 coordinate 572,624, forward strand.
GTGAAAAACCCTGCCGGAACCGCCGGAAATCGGCCCGCGGCGCTTGCGCCTTGCTGCGGATGTGCGTATCTCTCCCATCAGCTGCGGGCGTTCTGTCCGCGGCTCGTTCCCACTACCGGAACGCCCAGCAATCCACCCGGTCCCCCGGGCAGTCGAGGCTTCATCGCCCGCATACCAAACCGGCCGCGCAAGTGGTCTCGTTTCAAGGATTTAAACCGCTTCATGGGTTCAATCGCAACCGTTGCGCGCCAGCACGGCGCAGACCAATACACCGGCACTGACGATTTCGCCGCGCTGCTCGACAGCACGCTCGGCAGCAACACCGGCTTCGAAGGCTCGGTGGTGTCAGGCCGCGTCTCCCGCATCGACGACGAATTCGTCGTGGTCGATGTCGGTCTCAAGAGCGAAGGCCGGGTTCCGCTCAAGGAATTCGGCGGCCAGGAAGTCAAGCCGGGCGATGTGTTCGACCTCTTCATCGAACGCTACGAGGACAAGGATGGCTCGATCGTCCTCTCCCGTGAAAAGGCCCGCCGCGAGGAAGCATGGACCGCGCTCGAACGCGCGCATGAGGCACAGACCCGCGTCAACGGCATCATCCATGGCCGCGTCAAGGGCGGGTTCACCGTCGATCTCGGCGGCGCGACCGCGTTCCTGCCGGGCAGCCAGGTCGATATCCGGCCGGTGCGCGACGTTACCCCGCTGATGGGCATGTCCCAGCCGTTCCAGATCCTGAAAATGGATCGCGCGCGCGGCAACATCGTCGTCTCCCGCCGCGCGGTCCTCGAAGAGACCCGCGCCGAACAGCGTTCGGAGCTGATCCAGGGCCTCAAGGAAGGCCAGATCCTCGACGGCGTGGTCAAGAACATCACCGATTACGGTGCGTTCGTCGATCTCGGCGGCGTCGATGGCCTGCTCCACGTGACCGATATCGCATGGCGCCGGATCAACCACCCGGCCGAGGCGCTGACCATCGGTCAGCCGGTCCGCGTGCAGGTGATCCGCTTCAATTCGGACACCCAGCGCATCAGCCTCGGCATGAAGCAGCTTGAGACCGATCCGTGGGAAGGCGTTGACGTCAAATATCCGCCCGGCATCAAGGTCACCGGCCGCGTCACCAACATCACCGATTACGGTGCGTTCGTGGAGCTCGAACCGGGCGTCGAAGGCCTGGTCCACGTTTCCGAAATGTCCTGGACCAAAAAGAACGCCCACCCCGGCAAGATCGTGGCGACCAGCCAGGAAGTCGAGGTCATGGTGCTCGACGTCGATGCCAGCAAGCGGCGGATTTCGCTCGGCCTCAAACAGGTCTCGCGCAACCCGTGGGAACAGTTCATGGACGAACATCCCGTGGGCTCGCTGGTCGAAGGCGAGATCCGCAACATGACCGAGTTCGGCCTGTTCATCGGCCTCGCCCCGGAAATCGACGGCATGGTCCACATGTCCGACCTCTCGTGGGACGAGCCGGGCGAACTGGCGATGGCGAAGTTCAACAAGGGCGATATCGTCAAGGCCAAGGTGCTCGATGTCGATGTCGAGAAAGAGCGCATCAGCCTCGGCGTGAAGCAACTCGAGGAAGACCCCGCCGCCGGCGTGCTCGATCGGGTCCACAAAGGCATGATCGTCACCTGTGTCATCACCGCGGTCCAGACCAACGGGCTCGAAGTGAAGGTGGACGACGTTCTGACCGGCTTCATCCGCCGTGCCGAACTGGCCCGCGACAAAGGCGATCAGCGCCCCGATAAATTCGCCGTCGGCGAAAAGATCGACGCCAAGATCACCGCAGTCGACCGCGCCTCGCGCAAGCTGCAGCTCACGGTCAAGGGCAAGGAGATCGACGAGGACAAGCAGGCGATGGCCGATTTCGGTTCGTCGGATTCGGGTGCCTCGCTCGGCGACATCCTGGGTGCCGCGATCCGTCGCCGCAACCAGCAGGCTCAGGGCGAAAACTGAGACTGACGATCATCGTATCAGAGAAACGCCGTCCTTCGGGGCGGCGTTTTTTTAGTTGGCCGGGCCGATCATATTCGGCACGCAATGGCAGACATTGCCCACCCCGCCACAGATGCAATGGCCGATTCGCAAGCGCCGCCACACTGACTTATACGTGAATGATGACAGATATCACGGCGCGTGACCGTTTTCGGGCGATGAACTCACCATGATCGGCCCGCGCCCCAATCCCCGGATCGACCAGCGGCTCGACCATGCCGCCGCCGCCTGCACCCGGCGCGGCACCCAGTTCACCGCCCAGCGCCGCGCCGTGTTCGGCCTGATCCTCGAAGCGAACAAGCCGGTCACCGCCTACGAATTACTCGACCGGTTCCGCGCCACCCACAAGGCCGCGACCCCCGCCACCATCTACCGCGCCCTCGAATTCCTGCTCGCGAACGATCTGATCCACAAGGTCGAAAGCCTCAGCGCCTTCATCCCCTGCATCGAGGCCGATCATCACGACCACGCCGCCCAGTTCTATATCTGCCGTCGCTGCGGCGCGGTCGCCGAGCGGGACGATCACGCCGTGGTCCACGCCCTCGAAGCCGCCGCCAGCGCACTCGGCTTCAAACCGGAATCGATCATCGTCGAAGTCACCGGCCTGTGCGCCATTTGCGCCGCGGCCTGACCCGCGCCGCCTGATCAGGCCCTCACGGACCCGACCACCCCGAACCGCAGCCCCGACCGGCCGAGCGCATAAGCCACCGCCCCGAACCCGCCGACGAAAAACCCGACCGGCCAGTTGGTGACATAGGAAAGCGCAATCGCCGCCCACCCGATGATCAGCGACAGCATCACCGAAAGCCCAAGCGCAAGTCCCGGCCGATCGGTCAGGTTCCGCGCCGCCGAAGCCGGCCCCACCATCAGGCTGAACACCAGCAGCGCCCCCACCACCGGCAGCGCCACCGCCGAGGCCATCGCGAGAATGATCAGAAACGCGAGATCGAGCCGTCCCGGTGCCGCCCCGCGCGCCTGCGCCAGCTCCCGCGAGACCGAGCCGAGCAGCAACGGGCGGAATAGCAGCACGATCGCCCCGGCGGCCAGCGCACAGACCACGGCGATCGGCGCGATATCCCGTGCCCCGATCCCCAGGATCTGCCCGAACAGCAGGCCATAGACCTCCTGCGAATATTCCGCGGTCTGGCTGAGAAACAGCGTCCCCAGCCCCAGCAGCAACACCAGCGTCAGCGCCGTCGCCACTTCCGGCCGGCCACGCCTGCTGAGCGCATCGATCCCGATCACCCCGAGCAGGGCGAATATCACCAGCCCCGCGATCTCGTTGATCCCGAGCCACGCCGCCGCCGCCGCACCCGGAAACGTGCTCAGCGGCAGCGCATGCGCCGCAAAGGACGAGCCGCGCACCACGACGAAAAACCCGACCAGCCCCGCCGTCGCCGCGACGATCGAAGCGACGATCCAGGTATTGACCATGAAGCTGGAAAACATCTTAGCCGCCCGGCTCGAAACCGGAGACCGGAGCGGGCAGGGCGGTCGCGCGCCGCCTGGCCAGCGCGCCGCCGACCGGCCCGGCCGCCGCATAACTCGCAACCACGATCACCACCACGAAAAAACTCACCGGCCAGCCATGCCCGGGCGTCCAGTAGAAACTGTCATAGGCCAGCGCGATTCCGCCCCAGGTCGCGACCAGACCGATCGTCACCGCCAGAACGATCGCCCAGACCGGCCGCGTCGCCACCCGCAGCGCCGCCGCCGCCGGCCCGATCAGCAGCGCCGTCGAAAGAATCGCCCCGATCGTCATGGCCGACAGTGCCACCGCAACCGCCAGCACCAGCAGATGCAGCAGCCCCAGCAGCCGCGCGTTAACACCCCGGATCGCCGCCAGATCGGGATCGATCGCAATCAGCAGCAGGGGCCGGTACAACACCACGCTCACCGCCAGCGCCAGCGCCCCCACACCCAGCGCAAACGGAACGGTGCCAGGTGCGATCGCGAACATCGAGCCGAACATCACGGTATTCGCCGCCCCGCTCGCACTCGTCGTGCTGATATCGAGGTACAGGAACAGCGCGGTCAACCCGAGCCCCGCCCCGAGCACGATGCCGGTGACCAGATCCCGCTCGCGGATCTGCCGCGCGCCGATCATCTCCATCCCGCCCGCGCCCAGTGCCGCCATCGCCAGAAATCCCGCCAGAGCCGGAATGCCGAGCAGCAGCGAGGCCGAGCCGCCGGCACTGCTGATATCCGCCAGCGCATGCCCCGCGAAAGACTGCCCGCGCATCACGGTGAACACCCCCACCACCGCTGAAACCACCGCCGCCCCGCCGCCGATCAGCAGCGCCACCTGCACCGGCCCATTGCCGAAAAATCCACCCCCGATCATCCGCCCTCCCTCAGCCGCATTCAGGGGATCTGCGCCACATGCACCGGCGCACAGGCGATATCCGCATCCAGCCCGTTCTCGCCCCCGGCAGCCACCACCAGAACCCGCCCATGTACGCTGATCACGTCGATATGATAGCCATACAGCCGGCTCAACACCGAACCCCGCACAACCTCACCCACGCTGCCGCTCACCGAGCGCCCGTTGGCGAGATACACGATCCGGTCCATCACCGGCAGCAGCGGGTTCATGTCGTGCGCCGACAGCAACACCGTGATCCGCTGCTCGAACGACAACCGGTGCAACAGCGCCACCACTTCCGCCACGCTGCGCAGATCGAGATTGGCGAGCGGCTCGTCCAGCAACAGCAGCTTCGGCCCGCGCACCAGCGCATGCGCGATCATGATCCGCTGCTGCTGCCCGCCCGACAAATCCCCCACCCGCCGGTCGGCAAAACCGGTCGCATCCACCGCCGCCAGCATCGCATCCACCGCGCGCCGTCGCGCAAGTGAGGGCAGCGGCAACCCGAACCGGTGCCCGTCCATCCCCAGCGCCACCACATCCCGTGCCCGCAGCGGCATGAACGGATCGAGCTGGATCTTCTGCGGCACATATCCAACCTCGCCCCCACCGGTCGCCACCGTGCCACCCTCAGGCTTCACCAGGCCGAGAATACTCCGCAACAAGGTCGTCTTGCCCGAACCGTTCGAGCCGATCAGCCCGCAGAACGACCCCTGCGGCAGGCTGAACCCGACCTGATCGAGCACTTTGCGGCCCGAAAAACTGACCGAGAGGGAGTTTACGTTGAGCATGGTTAAGGAAGACCTACTTTTTTGAAAAAAGTAACAAAAAACTTTCGCTGGTTCGGGTCATGGGCGCTCTATGGCCGTCGCCTCCTGACCTGAGGAGCGCAAAAAAAGAACCCTTCACTTGCCGCCCAGCAACGACTGGGTTGAAATCCCCGCCGTCACCGCCCGTTGCAGGGCCTGAACTTCCGCCAGCATCCATGACTGATAGTCATACCCCGGTGTCGGCATCGTCTCATAGACCCCCACGACCGGGATATGATCTTTCCGCGCCAGGTCCAGAAACGAGGCGGTCAGCGGGTCGGTCACCTGCTGGTTATAGACGAACACCTTGACCTTATGCGCGTTGAACAGCGCATTCTGCGTCGCGACATCCTGCGGCGAGGGATCGGTCCCGTTCATGATCGCGGCCTGAAGGCTGAACGGCGTCTCGATATCCGCCCCCGCCGCCTCAAGCATATAATCCCCGACCGGCTCGGTCACCGCCACCGGCGTGCCGCCATACCGCGCCTTGAACGCGGCAATCGCCGCATACCACGGCTTCAGCGACGCATCGAACCTCGCCACATTCGCCTCGAAATACGCCGCATGCCCCGGCGCCATCCGCCCCAGCGCCGCCGCCACCGCCTTCGCGACCACCGGCATCGTGGTCGGAGCATACCATAAATGCGGATTCGGCGTGGCATTCGGCAGACCCAGCAGATGCTGCACATTGATCACGACGCGGTGCGGATCGGGTGCCGCGGCAATGATCTTGTCCGCCCAGCTATCGTACCCCACGCCGTTTTCGACCACCAGCGCCGCTCCCGCGATCTGCTGCGCGACGCGCGGGCTCGCCTCGAAACTATGCGGATCGGTGTTGGGATTGGATTCGATCGCACTGGCCGCAACATACCGCCGGCCGATCTGCTGGATCACATTGGCATATTCATTCTCAATCCCGACCGCCCTGATCGGCCCATCCTTGATCGGCCCGGAGGCCAGAGCACACCCAGTGCCCGCCACCAAAACCGCCAGCACCAGCGCCGCCCGAAAATCCGCCATACCCCACGCCCCGAAATGATCCGAACGGATGATATGACATATCATATCATCCGTCCAGACCCTTCCGCAGGGCGCGGGGTGGGTAGGCTCAGCCCTTGTAGTTCGGATTGATGTCGTGCAGCGGCAGCGCGTTCACCCAATCCCACGAATTGCCGAGAAACACCGTCCCACCAATGATCGCCGGGCTCACGATCCCGAACCGCCCCCCAACGTGCACGCTGTGGATCTCCTTGCCCGTCTTGGGATCGAGCGCGTAAACGCTCGGCCCGGTCGAGACATAGAGCGTGCCCTTGTAATAGGTCGGCGCCCCGCGCGCCGCACCCGCCGGACCCGCATTCGGCACATTCCAGCGCCAGAGCTGCTTGCCGGTCTTGAGGTTGAGCGCAACATAATCCGAAGTCACCGGGCTGCCGACATAAACCACGCCGTCATGCACCATCGGCACACCGCCCTTGAACGCCGGAACTTTCGGCCCCCGGCCCATCTTGTCGGTCCACAACACCTTGCCGGTCTTCGCGTTCCAGGCGCGCACGGTGGTGTTCATCGTGCCCTTGCCGTTGGTCGTCCGCACGTCGGAAACCGCGTCCTGCACCACCACACCGTCGGAAACAACGGGCGAAACATCGCCCATCCCGGTATTGGCCGCCTTCGGAATCGTGCCCTTCCAGGCCACTTTCCCGGTCTTGGCATCGAGGCTGTAGAGATACGGCTTCACCGACATCGCAACGAATACATGGCCCTTGTAAACCGCCGGGCTCGACATGTTGGCAATCCCGCCGAGGTGGTTCTTCCACACCTGCTTGCCGGTCTCGGCGTCGATCGCATAGGCGTTGCCGGTGCCGGTCGTGATGAACAGCTTGCCATTGTCATAGGCCGGCGTCGGCATCGCTTCGCCGCGCGTCGCGAAATACCATTTCAGCTTGCCGGTCTTGCGACTCACCGCATAAACCCCGTTATACGAAATATCGAGCCCGCGCGCCGCCTTCGAGGGGTCGTTCTTGAACGCCACCACATTGGCGAAATTGAAGCTCACGCTGCCCGCCGAAAGATAGACCAGCTTCTTCACGACAACCGGATTGCCCATCAGGTAGTTGCCCACCGGGCTGGTGCGCCAGATCAGCTTGCCGGTCTGGGCATTGATCGCATAGGCGAACATGTCGTCGCTCTCAGCATAGACCACGCCCTTGGCGAACGCCACGCCGAGCGCATTGCCATAAAACTGGGTCTGCACCGGCAGCGCCTCGCGAATTCCGTAAATCTTCGCCCCGTAAGGCTCATTGTCGGAAAGCGGCCACGCCCGCGCTTCGGGAAAATTCCACTTCACCCCGTTCCTGATCCAGGCCGGCGCGCTGGCAGGCACCGGAAACGCGGCATTGTGCGAAGGCTTGCCGTACGCATGAGTCCAGCCATCCGGCGGGATCTGCGCATCCGCCCCGGTCGGCGCGTTCTGCGGAATGTAAAGCCGCGCATAGGGATTGTTCGGATCGAGCGCCGCCTCCTGCTTGTTGGCGGCGGCTGACGGGGTGGTGCCCTGCGAAGTCCCCAATGTCGGCTTCGGCGTCGTGCTGTCCTTGTCCGGATGGCTGCCGCTTGCGGCATACCCGATCCCCGTGCTCGACATCACCAGCGCAAGCACAATCGCAGAACATGCGAGACCAGACCGCGGCAGCGGCAGATATCTTGGCTTGTCCATAGACACTTCCTCCAATTTACAAATATTTACACAGCAAGAGCAGATTATCACGAAATACCGACGCCGAAACCAAAGTCGCGGTTCTGATACCGATACAAGTGAACTAGTCCTCCACCTGTTATTCATGAAGGAGAATATTTTGGCAACTGCCCGTCATCACGAACAATTGTTCATGATTCAACCCTTGTATTGCTGCAATGCGTCATCCAACCGGTTCCATTCGCCGGTATCTGCCGGAATCCCGAACCGCAGCCACGCCGTCTGCCGCTCGAACCCCCGCACCAGTATCCCCTGCGCCGCCAGATGCTCGAACCACCGTCCCGCCGTCTCCGATGCCGCCAGCCGGAACAGCAGCGTCCCGCCGATGATATCGAACCCAGCGCGTTCCAACATCGCATCCAGCCGCGCCACCCCGCGCCCAAGCGCCTCCCGCGACGCCGCAAGCCAGGCCCGATCCCCCAGCGCCAGCGTCCCCACCGCAATCGCCGGCCCGGAAACCGCCCAGGGCCCGAGCGCCGCCCGCACCCGCCCGACCATTGCGGGTGCCGCAAGCGCGAACCCGAGCCGCACCCCCGCCAGTCCATAGGTCTTGCCGAACGAGCGCAGCACCACGATCGCCGGATGCGGCAGGGCAGGGGCCAACCCCACCCCATCGGCCAGATCGGCGAACGCCTCATCCACCACCAGCCAGCCGCCGCGCACCGCCATCGCATCGGCGAGCGCCATCAACGCCCCGCGCGGCACGACCCGCCCATCCGGATTGTTCGGCTGGCACACCACCACCACCTCGGCATCCCCCGCCTCGTCGAGCGCGGAAATCTCGCGCACCACACGCCCCGCCCGCGCCCAGGACGCCGCATGTTCGGCGTAGGTCGGCCCCACCACCGCAACGCGCCGCGCCGCAATCAACCTTGGCAGCAGATCGATCAGACTCTGCGTCCCCGGCGCCGCCGCCACCATCGCCGCATCCGCCACGCCATAGGCGCGCGCCGCCACCGCTTCGAGCCGCAGCACCGCCTCCACCTCCGGCAGCCGGGCGAAACAGGACGGCGGCAATTCGGGCACCGGATACCCCACCGGATTGATCCCGGTCGACAGATCGATCCACGGCAACCGCGCCGCCGGATACCGCATCGCCGCCGCCTCAAGCCGGCCGCCATGCAGTATCGCCCCGCCGATCCCCTCGGCGCCCGATGTGTTATCACCGCCCAATGACCCCATCTCCTCGTCCCCGCCGCCCCTGTCCATGATATTACCGATCACCGTGCCGCTCGCGGCGCTCTCCCTCACCATCGAGGCGATCACCGGCTACCCCGACCCGATCTTCCGCCTGATCGGCCATCCCGTGATCTGGATCGGCAGCCTGATCGCCCGGCTCGATCACCGCCTGAACCACCCCTCCGCCCCGCCCGCAACCCGCCGCCTCATGGGTGCCTTCGCCCTCATCCTGATCCTGCTCGCCGCCATCCTGCCCGCCGCCGTCCTTCAGGCCGCCAGCCTCGTCCTGCTGCCCCGCGCCCTCGCCCTGCTCCTGATCGCTCTGCTCGCCAGCGCCCTGCTCGCCTCGCGCAGCCTCGCCACCCATGTCCGCGCCGTCGAACGCGGCCTCGCCCGCAGCCTCGCCGATGGCCGCGCCGCCGTTTCCCACATCGTCGGCCGCGCCCCCGAAAGCCTCGATCATGCCGGCGTCGCCCGCGCCGCGATCGAAAGCCTCGCGGAAAACTTTTCCGATGGCGTGATCGCCCCGATCCTGTGGTGCGCCCTGCTCGGCCTGCCCGGACTCGCCGCCTACAAGGCCGCCAACACCGCCGACAGCATGATCGGCCATCGCACCCCGCGCCACGAAGCCTTCGGCTGGGCCGCCGCGCGGTTCGACGATCTCATCAACCTCCCCGCCTCGCGCCTCGCCGCCCTCCTCATCATCGCCGCCGCCGCCCTGCATCCCGGCACCGATGCCGCCGCCGCCCTCCGCGCGGTCCGCCGCGACGCCGCGAGCCACCGCTCGCCCAACGCCGGCTGGCCCGAGGCCGCCATGGCCGGTGCCCTCGGCCTGCGCCTCGCCGGCCCGCGCACCTACGGCACGGTCACCATCGACGATGCCTGGATGGGCAGCGGCACGCCGGACGCCACCGCCGACGACATCGCCCGCGCCCTCGCCTTGTTCCGCCGCGCCACAATCCTGCAAATCCTCCTGCTCTGGCTCCTCACCCTGATCATCTGGCGAGCGTAAGCAAACCCGCGATATCGACATGCGCCTCCAGATGATCCGCCAGCGCATCGAGCGCATCCTCGATCTCGCGCCGATGATCCCGCGCCCCCGCCACCGCTCCGAACCGCCGCAGCATCGCCGCCCGCGCGCCATCAGCACCGAACAGCCCGTGCACATAAGTCCCGCTCACCAGCCCATCGCCCGATCGCGCCCCATCGACCCGGCCATCGTCGAACCGAACGAAGGGTGCGCCCACCCCCGGCCCGAAACTGCGCCCGCCATGCATTTCATACCCCGCGACCACCGCATCATCCGCGCCCACCAGCCTGCCGCGCACCGCCGTCAACCGCTTGTCCCCGGTCAGCACGGTCTCGATATCGAGCAATCCGAGCCCCGCCACCTCCGATGCCACGACCTCGATCCCGTCGGGATCGGCAATCCGCCGCCCCAGCATCTGATACCCGCCGCACAGGCCAAGCACATGTCCCCCGCGCCGGACATGCGCCAGAATATCCGCCTCCCACCCGAACGCCCGCAACGCCGCCAGATCCGCAATCGTCGCCTTCGATCCGGCCAGCACCACGAGGTCGGTCGCCACCGGCAGCGCCGCCCCGTCCCGCAGAAATGTCAGCTCGACCTCGCTCTCCCCGAACAACGGATCGAGATCGTCGAAATTCGCGATATACGGCAGCACCGGCACCGCAATCCGCAGCGCTTTCCCCGCCCGCACCGGTGCCATCCGCGCAGCCAGATCCGCCGCATCCTCCGCCGGCAACGCCCGCACCCGCTCGAAATGCGGCACCAACCCAAGCGCGCGCCACCCGGTCCGCGCCGCGATCAGCGCCATCCCCTCGGCGAACAACCCCGCATCGCCCCGCATCCGGTTCACGATGAACCCCACGATGCATGCGGCATCCGCCGGATCGAGCACCACCTGCGTCCCGACCAGGCTGGCAATCACCCCGCCCCGGTCGATATCCCCGATCACCACGACCGGCACGTCGCCCGCACGGGCAAATCCCATATTGGCAATGTCGTTCGCCCGCAGGTTCACCTCGGATGCACTGCCCGCCCCCTCGACCAGAACGATATCCGCCCGCCCCCGCAGCCGCGCGAAACTCTCCATCACATACGGCAGCAATTGCGGCTTCATCGCCTGATAGTCCCGCGCCCGCGCCGTGCCGAACACCCGCCCCTGCACGATCACCTGCGACCCCACCTCGCTCTGCGGCTTCAGCAACACCGGATTCATATCCACATGCGGATCGACCCCGCACGCCAGCGCCTGCAACGCCTGCGCCCGCCCGATCTCGCCACCCTCCGGCGTCACCGCCGCATTGTTGGACATGTTCTGCGGCTTGAACGGCAACACCAGCAGCCCGCGGCGCGTCAGCGCCCGCGCGAGGCCGGCCACCAGCGTCGATTTCCCCACGCTCGATCCGGTGCCCTGAAACATCAGAGACGCACCGCCGCGTAAAGCCATCAGAATTCGATACCCTCCTGCGCCTTCACCCCGGAGGCGAAATGATGCTTCACCGCAGCCATCTCGGTCACCAGATCCGCTGCCGCAACCATCTCCGGCTTCGCATTCCGCCCGGTCACCACCACGTGCATCGCCGCGGGCCGCGCCGCAATCGCCGCCAGCACCTCATCGACCGCCAGATAATCATAACGCAGCGCGATGTTCAGCTCATCGAAAATCACCAGCGCAATATCGTCCCGTGCCAGCAACCCCGCCGCCACCTCCCACGCACGCCGGCACGAGGCCACATCCCGCGCCCGATCCTGCGTCTCCCAGGTGAACCCTTCGCCCATGGTGTGAAACTCGATCATCTCGCCGAACCGCGCCAGCGCCGCCCGCTCGCCACTCGCCCACGCCCCCTTGATGAACTGCACCACCGCCACCCGCCGCCCATATCCCAGCATCCGCAACGCCAGCCCGAACGCCGCGGTCGATTTACCCTTGCCCTTGCCGGTATTGACGATCAACAAACCTTTCTCGATCGTCTTGCCCGCCACCTCCTCATCCTGCACGGCCTTGCGCTTCGCCATCTTCTCCCGATGCCGCACCTCGTCCTCGCTCATGCCGCCCTCACTTCACCACCAGCGGCAATCCCGCCACCATGAAAACCACCCGATCCGCCCGCGCCGCCACGCGCTGATGCAACACCCCCGCCGCATCCCGAAACCGGCGCCCCAATGCAGTCTCCGGCACGATCCCCAACCCGACCTCGCTCGCCACCAGCACCGTCGCCGCAAGCCGCGCCGCTAGCGCCGCCTCCAACCCGCCAAACGCCGCCTCGATGTCGAAATCCCCCAGCATCAGATTGGTCAGCCACAACGTCAGGCAATCCACCAGCACGGGCGCATCCCCCGCCGCCGCCAACGCCGCCGCCAGTTCCACCGGCGCCTCCACCGTCCGCCACCGCTCATCCCGCCGCGCCCGATGCACCGCAATCCGCTCGCGCATCTCATCGTCGAACGCCTGCGCCGTCGCCACATACCACCACGGCGATGCCAAACCGCCAATCACCCCCTCACCATACCGGCTCTTGCCCGACCGCGCGCCTCCCAGAACAAACGTCAATGATCGGCTCATCGGATACTCCGAAGGTGGGGCGGGTGGGGTAAGGAAGGCGAGGGGCGCTGCCCCTCGACCCCGCCAAAGGCGGAGCCTTTGGAATCCCTCAGCCCAAACTAAAGGGTTCTAGGGGCAGCGCCCCCCGGCCTTGCCTCACTCAGCCGCCTCAGCCGTCTCGGTCTCGGTCGGTGCGACCATCATGGCTTTTTCGACCACGGCGGCCTGCTCGCGGATGCGTTTTTCGATGGCGGCGGCCATATCCGGGTGATCGCGCAGGAACTGCTTGGCGTTTTCCCGTCCCTGACCCACGCGCACGCTGTCATAGCTGAACCAGGCGCCGGATTTCTCGACGATTCCCGCCTTCACGCCGAGATCGATGAGTTCCCCGACCTTCGATATGCCTTCGCCGTACATGATATCGAATTCGACCTGCCGGAACGGCGGCGCGAGTTTGTTTTTCACCACTTTCACGCGGGTCTGATTACCGGTGACTTCCTCACGATCCTTGATCGCGCCGATCCGGCGGATTTCCATGCGGACCGAGGCATAGAATTTCAACGCGTTGCCGCCGGTCGTGGTTTCCGGATTGCCGAACATCACCCCGATCTTCAACCGGATCTGGTTGAGAAAGATCATCATGGTCTTCGAGCGCGAGATCGACCCGGTCAGTTTCCGCAGTGCCTGGCTCATCAACCGCGCGTGGAGCCCGACATGCGAATCCCCCATCTCGCCCTCCAGTTCCGCGCGCGGCACGAGGGCCGCGACCGAATCGATCACCAACACGTCGATCGCGCCGGAGCGCACCAGCGTATCGGCGATCTCCAACCCCTGTTCGCCGGTATCCGGCTGCGAAATCAACAGGTTATCGACATCGACGCCGAGTTTCCGGGCATAGATCGGATCGAGCGCGTGCTCCGCATCGATGAAGGCGCAGGTACCGCCGCGTTTCTGGGCTTCGGCGATGGCATGGAGCGCCAAAGTCGTCTTGCCCGAGGATTCCGGCCCGTAGATTTCGATCACCCGCCCGCGCGGAAACCCGCCGATCCCGAGCGCAAGGTCCAGCCCAAGCGAACCCGACGGAATCGTATCGATTTCCTCATTCCCCGGCCGCGCCCCCATCCGCATGATCGAGCCCTTGCCGAACGCCCGCTCGATCTGCACCAGGGCGGCGTCGAGAGCCTTGTTCTTTTCCATCAATCAACTCCTCAAGCGTGTGGGAAACGCAACTTTAACGCGAAGTTACTCTAATCGCCGAATCGCGACTCGTCGAGTATAAGTTTTGCATGAAGAGAACAGAACAGCAACGCATCAGGAAAGGATTTATTAACTATTTGTTCCCGTCATGTTCTCAGGCACTGATGCCGAACCGCCAGATCGTGGTCGAGCGGAATTCCTCCCCGGGATCGAGCCGCGTCGAGGGAAAATGTGGCCGGTTCGGCGCATCGGGAAAATGCTGGGTCTCGAACGCCATCCCGTCACCTGCCCGGATCAACGCGCCATGGCTGCCCGGTATCGTCCCATCCAGCTTGTTCCCGGTATAAAACTGCACCGCAGGCTGGTCGGTCTCGATCGTCAGCACCCGCCCCGAACCCGCATCCCGCACTTGTGCCGCCAGTCCCATCGCCGCCCCCGGCTTGTCGAGCACGAAGCAGTGATCATACCCGCCCGCCAGCACGATCTGCTCGAATTCATCCCGTATCCGCGCCCCCGCCACCTGAGGCGTGCGAAAATCCATCGGCGTTCCCGCCACCGAAAGCAGAATCCCGGTCGGAATCTGCGCCGCATCGGTCGGCAGAAAATGCCCCGCCGGGATCATCACCTCATGATCCAGCGCGCTGCCCGATCCCGCCAGATTGAAATAAGTGTGGTTGGACAAATTGAGCACCGTCGCCCGCCCCTCGACCCGCGCGGCGTAATCGATCCGCAACGCATCCTCCGCCCCCAGCGTATAGGTGACCTCGACGGTCAACGTCCCCGGAAACCCGTTATCGCCATCCGCACTTACCAGCCGCAGCGTCACCGCCTGCGCCTCGGCGCGCACGATCTCCCACACGCGATGCGCGAAATTCGGCGTCGCCCCGGTCTTCGGCCCGCCATGCAGGGTATTCGCCCCGTTATTCGCGGGCAGATGAAACACCTCGCCATCCAGGCTGAATTTCGCCCCCGCAATCCGGTTGGCATACCGCCCGAGCAGCGCCCCGAAATACGAGCTCTTCGTCTGATAATCCCCGATATTGCTGCACCCGAGCACCACATTGCCCATCACGCCATTGCGGTCCGGCACGTTCACATCCGTGATCACCCCGCCATAATCGAGCACGCCGACGCTCATCCCCCGCGCATTGCGCAGCACCATCCGGCGCACCATCACCCCATCCCGGGTGGCGCCGTAATCGGCAATCTCGGCTTGGCTCATCGCTTGATCCTCAATCGGTCGGAATGATCGCCGCACGGCGCAGAATATCGCCGAGCGGCACATCGGGCGGCAGCGCGCCATAAGCAAGTCCCCGCCCCCCGATCCGCGCCCGGATGAACGCCTCCGCCACCCTCGGCGCATGAACCACCATCAGCGTCGCACTCAGCGCCAGCGCGATCTGCTCGACCAACCCGCGCGCCCGCACCTCATCGACCGGTGCGCCCACCGCCGCCCCGATCGCCGCAATCATCTCATCGAGCGCCCGATCCACCCCACGCCCCGGCGCCAGCGCCGCCATCAGCGCCTCACCTGCCCCCGGCGTCCGCCCGAGCGCGCGCAGCACATCAAGGCAGATGATCGTCCCCGCCCCCTCCCACAGCCCGTTCAGCGGCGCCTCGCGATAGAGCCGCGCGATCGGATGCTCCTCGATGAACCCATTGCCCCCGTGGCACTCCAGCGCCTCCGCCACCAACCCCGGCGCCCGCTTGCCGTTCCAGTATTTCGCAACCGGCACGATCACCCGCGCCAGCGCCGCCTCGCTCGCCTCGGTGCCCGCCGCATCCACCGCAGCCGCCGCCCGCATCGCCAGCCACAGTGCCGCCTCGGCCTCCAGCGCCATATCCGCGAGCACCGCTCGCATCACCGGCTGATCCACCAGCGCCCGCTGAAACGCCCGCCGCCGCGTCGCATGAAACACCGCGAGCGACGTCGCGTGCCGCATCAGCGCCGCCGCCCCGATCGCGCATTCCAGCCGGGTCAGATGCGCCATCTCGATAATGGTCGGAATCCCCCGCCCATCCTCGCCGATCATCACCGCCTCCAGCCCGTCGAACTCGACCTCGGCGGATGCGTTCGACCGATTGCCGCATTTCTCCTTGAGCCGCTGGATCATCACCCCGTTGCGCGCCCCGTCATCGCGCCAGCCCTGCGCCAGAAAACAGCTCACCCCCGCCCCGGTCCGTGCCAGCGTCAGAAACAGATCGCTCGCGGGGACCGAAAAGAACCATTTATGCCCGGTGATCGCCCACCGCCCTCCCAGCGGCCGCGCCACCGTCTGGGTCTGCCGCAGATCCGAACCGCCCTGCTTCTCGGTCATCGCCATACCGACGCTCAGTGCCAGCTTCTCCCCCGGCGGCGCCGGTCGCGGATCATACCCCGATGACAGAACCCCCGCGCGAAACCGCGCCATCACCTCCGGCGCATGGCGCAGCGCCGCGAAGGAAGCATAGGTCATCGCCTGCGGACAGCACACGCCCGGCTCGCCCTGACCCCATAAATAAGCCACTGCCGCCCGCGCCACCTGCGCGCCCGGCCGCCCGGCGGTCCACGCCAGCGCATGATACCCATCCGCGCGGATCATTCCCATCAATTCGTGCCACGCCGGATGATAGGCGACCTCGTCGATCCGGTTGCCGAACCGGTCGAAGCCCCGCAATTCCGGCGTGTAGCGGTTGGCCTCATACGCCCGCGCCCGTATATGCCCCGAGCCGATCCGCCCCCCGCATCGGGTCAAATCCGCCAACGCCCAGCCCGCCCCGAACGCCGCGACCGCCGAACCCAGCGCCGCATCCCGCCCGAACGCGTCGTAATCGGGTGGCTCGCCCGCCTGATTCAGAACCTCGTGGGTACCGGCCATCCCGGCATCATAAACCGAAGGGGCGGGCTTGTCGCGCCCGCCCCCGCAGCCTCACCTCATCGTCGCCGTCAGTTCGGCAGTCCCGGCCCCTTCGGCGGGCAGTATTTGAAACTCGCCGGCACCGTCGGCACCAGATGCAGGAATCCGCCGAACGGCCCCATATTCCGCATCGCCTCCAGCTTCGGCCCTTTGAAATTGAGCCGCCCGAACATCATCGCGGTCATTGGCGAGCCCATGTCCATCCAGTTCGCCGTCGTCGCCCACATCGAATAATCATGGCTATAGTCGAGCGATGTCGCGGTCAGCGCCCCGCCATAGATGCATTCCGCCAACCCGTTCTTCGGCGCGATCTTCAGTTCGATCGGCGCGCTCACCTTGCAGATCGAATCCGACAGCGTGATGATCTTGTAGCGCTTGGCCCCGGTATTTTGCGCCCAGCCGCCGCCCAGCCCCTTGGTCAGTTGCGGTGTCCGGTTCCAGGCGGTGCAAAGCTGCGTCGCCCATTGCGGCGACATGAACACCGGCTTCGCCGCCATTGCCGCAGGCGCCGTGCCCTGCGCGGCGGCAACGCCCATGGCACCGGCCATAAACAAGGCGGCACCCGTCACGAGGTGTGATCTCTCCATTTCAAACTCCCTGAAAAACGACCCTTTTGCGGGTCTTGTGGTGCAACCGGGATGCGGCACCAGCCGCATCCCGCAGATCAGATCAGTTCAGTGCAGCCAGTTCAGTGCAGAATGATCTCGACGCGCCGGTTCTGCGGCTCGCGCACACCGGGCCCGGTCGGCACCAGCAGATGCGTCTCGCCGAACCCCTTGATCACGATGTCGCTTTTCGCCACCCCGTCGCTCACCAGCTGCGCTGCCACGTTATCCGCGCGCCGGTAGGACAGCTTCATATTATAGCCCGGGCTGCCCGAGGTATCGGTATACCCGTTGACGTTCAGGCGCGTCACATGCGTGGTCCGCGAGGCATCGGCGGCTTCCGCGACGATCTGCGTCGCCCGCGGCGTCAGATCGGCCTTGTTCCAGTTGAAGAACACCAGATAGGTCCGCGCCGGTGCCGGGGCAGGGGCCGCAACCGGAACCGGCTCAGGTGCCGGTGCCGCAACAGATGCCGGTGCCCCGAAATGATGCAGGAACCCGATGCCGATGGAGTTTTCCTCCAGCGAAATCTTGTCGGTCCCGCCACCCGGCAGCAACGGGCTGGTCGGCCCGCTCACCGTGTTGTTGAACGCATGGAAATACGTCACGGTCACGTCGTTCTGCGGCGTCAAATGATAGGTCAACCCCGCCGAAGCCTGGTTCTCCACCACGCCGGGTGCCAGAATATTGAACGTCACGTTCTGGGACGTCACCGGATTCTGCGAATGGGTATAGCCGCCCATCACCGTGATCGCGGGCGTCACCGCGTATTTCACCCCGACCTTATAGACATTGATGCTCCGCCAGCCGAACCCCGGCCCGTTGGGCGAGCCCAGCGGTGCCTGCGCGAAGCTCTGATTTCCGATCGCGGGCACATTGGCATAGAAAATCCGCTGGTAATCCGCCGCCACCAGGAATTGCGGCGTCACATGATACCCGAACCCGACCGAATAATTCGCGGGCACGTTGAACTCGCCATTCCCCGCGAACAGCCCGGCATATTTCTTGAACCGCTCCATGTCCGCCTGCGGCGAATAGGTCGCGCCCAACGAGAGCTGCGGCGTCACCTGCCAGAATACACCGACCTTCACGCCGATCCCGAGCGAGCCGTCACCCCCGCGATCGGTCACCGAATTGGGATGGATCGACAGCGGCTGGAACGGCTGCAGCCCTTCCGCCGAAAACATCTGGTAAACGATCTGCGGCGACACCGCGACGGCAAAATTCGGCGCGATCTTGTACGAAAGCGACGGTGCGATGATCAACTGTTCAAGGTTGACCCCGAGATGCCCCGACCCGCACAGAAGATTCCCCGGCCCGACCGCCCCGGTCACCGGGTTCGGGCATTTCAGCGTTCCGTCCGGATAATCCGTGTTCAGCCCGCCATTGCCGTAAATCGTGATCCCGAACGACCAGTTATCATTGATCGGCGCGTTGAACCCGATATCGGGCAGCAGGAAATTATCGTCCTTGCTGGTCGTCGCCCCGTTCAGCCCATAGGCATTCCCGATCCGGCTGGCGCTGCGATGCGGCACGAAAAACGTCCCGCCGATCGAAAAGCTCTCCCCGGCAAACGAAATGCTGGCCGGATTATCCGCCCCGCCCATCGCACCGGTCACGACACCGTCGGATGCCCCGCCCATCGCGACCACCTGCTGGCCATAACCGGTCTGGAAATACCCGTCAGTGGCGTAAGCGCTGCCCGACATGGCGAAAACAGCGACCGCAACACCGGCCATGAGTCTCGAACGATTCATCAAACCCTCCCCTGATCATCGCCCGGCTGGTGAATCGTGGGTGGCTCACAATGTCCAGGCGACATCCCGCACATTCGCCGAAACGCATGCATATGCAATCAAAATGTTCGGGCCATCGATGCTGCACTATCATCGTGGCAATGGAATAAGACTATGAAAACAAAAGGAGTTTTAAGTAACAATCGCAATAATCACGAATTTGGACGTCGTCGCTAAATTATGTCATGTTGCAAACATGTAACACTGCGCCCGCGCAAACGCGCCGCTTGCCGCGTCAAACCCCCGCCGGCGCCTCGACCGGCAGATGCCCGCGCAGCGCCGCGTAAGCGAGGTTGATCGTCTTCAACCGTTCCTCGGATTGCTTGTCCCCGCCATTGGCATCGGGATGATGCCGCTTGGCGAGTTCCTTGTAGCGCGACCGCGCCGCATCGCGTGAAACCGGCCAGTCCAGCCCCAGCACCGCCAGCGCCTCGCGTATCTCCGGCGGTGCCCGTTCCGGCTCCGGCGTCGCCCGCGCCCGCCCGATCCCGGCGAACGCCGCCAGTTCCGCCTCCAGCGCCTCGCCGATCCCGCCATTCCGCCCGAGCGGCCAGGTCGGGCGCTGCCACCCGGTATCCGAGCGCAGATTGGCCTCGATCTCGCCCGGGCTCATGCCCTTGTAATAATCCCACCCGGAATTGTACGCCCGCACATGATCGAGGCAGAACCAGTAATAATCCCGCAGATGATCGCGCGATTTCGGCGCGCGGTAATCCCCCGCCTTGTGGCAGTCGGGAATATCGCATTCGCGCCCCGGCGCATCGGGGTCGGGCGCAAAGGCGCGCACGCGGCGGGTCGATCGGGAAAACGGCGGCGTCGGCATGACCCCTAATTTGCCCTTTGCCGCCGACTTGGCAACCATCCGCGATCAGCGCACATTCCACCCATGACCACACGCACCGAACGCATCCACGCCATCCTCACCGCAGAATTCGCCCCCGAGGCGCTCGAACTGAAGGACGACAGCCACAAACACGCCAAACACGCCCACCGCATGGAACAGGTCGGCCACGCGCCCGATGTCGGCGAAACCCATTACCGCCTCGCCATGGTCTCCGCCCGGTTCGCCGGGCAGACCCGCGTTGCCCGCTCCCGCGCGGTCCACGAAGCGCTCGATGCCGAATTCAAATCCGGCCTGCACGCCCTCGCGCTCGACCTCAAAGCCCCCGGGGAATAAACTGACCGTCGCGCCGCGCGAAGGCCCGATCTCCCTGTTCCTGAGCCGTCGCTTCGCGCCGTTGTTCTGGTGTCAGGCCTTCGCCGCCTTCAACGACAATTTCCTCAAAACCGCCCTCGCGGTGCTCATCCTCTACCGGCTGCACGGCCAGTCCGCCCTCGTCGCCCTCGCCGGTGCCGCTTTCGTCGGCCCCTCGCTGTTCGTCTCCGGCATTTCCGGCCAACTCGCCGACCGGTTCGACAAGGCAGGCGTCGCCACAAGGGTGAAACTGGTCGAAATCGCCGCCGCCGGCCTCGCCGTCGCCGGGTTCCTGCTGCAATCCATCCCGATCCTGTTCGCCGCCCTGCTCGCCTTCGGCATCCTCGCCTCGCTGTTCGGCCCGGTGAAATACGGCCTGCTGCCCGACCTGCTGCCCACCCCCCAGCTCCCGCTCGCCAATGCCCTGGTCGATTTCGCAACCTTCGCCGCCATCCTGCTCGGCACCGCCGTGGGTGGCCTGCTCGGGGCCCGGGCGCCACTCGTGCTCGGCATCATCGTCATGGGCTTCGCCCTGCTCGCTTTCGGCGCCGCCGCCCTCATCCCGCGTCCCGGCGCCGCCCAGCCGAACCTCCGGCTGAACGCCAACCCCTACACCGCCGCGCGCGACCTGATCCGGGTTCTCCGCAGCACGCGCGATCTCTGGAACGCCGCCCTGGTCAACACCTGGTTCTGGTTCGCCGGGATCATCAGCCTCACCCTGCTCCCGGTGATCACCAAAACCGCCTTCCATCGCGGCCCGGACGCGGTCACCCTCGGCCTCACCATCTTCTGCATCGGCATCGGCGCGGGCAGTTTCCTCGCTGCCAAAATGATGCACGGCACCATCTCCCTCAAGCCCGCCCGCCTCGGTACCATCATGGTCGGCATCGGCGCGCTCGCGGTTGCCTCCCTCGCGACACCGGCGCATTTCATCGCCATGCTCGCCGTGCTGTTCGTCATCTCGGCGAGCGGCGGGCTGATCGCGGTGCCGAGCTTCGCCGCGGTTCAGGCCTGGTCCGCCTCCAACGCCCGCGCCCGCGCGGTTGCCGGCACCAACATCATCTCCGCGGCCGCCATGCTCGCGGCCAGCCTGCTCCTCACCGCGCTGCTCCATGCCGGCATCGGTGCCCGCGCGATCTTCGCGGGCCTCGGCGCTCTCGCTCTGGCCCTGGGCCTGATCGCGCCGCTCACGATCCGCCGTTGAAGCGGGCAGGGCGCTTCTCGGCAAAAGCCCGCACCCCTTCGGCAAAATCCGCCGTCCGCCCCAGACCACGCTGCAAATCCCGCTCAAGGTCGAGCTGCGCATCGAGCCCATTGGTGAACGCCGCGTTGAACGCCACCTTCATCGCCGCGATCGCCTGCGCCGGTTTCGCCGCCAGCGTCGCCGCCAGCGCCAGCGCCGCTTCGGCAAATCCCGCATCCGGCAGGCAGCGCCAGATCATCCCCATCGCCGCCGCCTCGCGCGCCGTCACGGTCTCGCCCAGCATCGCGAGCCCCCGCGCCCGCGCATCGCCCACCAGATGCGGCAGAAAAAACGTCCCCCCCGCATCCGGCATCAGCCCGATCCGGATGAACGCCTGCGTGAACGTCGCGGAGTCGCAGGCGACCACGATATCCGCCGCCAGCGCCAGATTGGCTCCCGCGCCCGCCGCCACCCCGTTCACCGCGGCTACCACCGGCTTGCCCAGCCCGCGCATCCGCCGCACCAGCGGATTGTAATGCGCATCGATCGACGCGCCGAGATCCCGCATCTCCCCGCCAATATTCTGGCCAAGATCCGCCCCGGCACAGAACCCGCGCCCCGCCCCGGTCAGCAACACCGCCCGCACCGTCTCGTCCGCCTCGATCGCCGCGAACGCGCCAGCCAGCGCCTCATGCAGCGCCGGGTTCAACGCATTGAGCTTGTCGGGACGGTTGAGTGTCAGCACCCGCACCGCGCCCTCATGCGTGACCAGCAGATCGTCAGCCATGTCGCTCCCCCCATTGATTTCGCCGCCTCATTGTGGCGCAGCATGCCGCAAGCGGCAACCACGGCCGCGCCCCGATCAAGGAGGTTTTCATGAGCATATCGATCGCGATCCACGGCGGCGCCGGCACCATGCGCGCCGCCGACCTCACCGAAGCCATGACCACCGCCCGC
Source organism: Acidiphilium acidophilum (assembly GCF_033842475.1). Taxonomy (NCBI): domain Bacteria; kingdom Pseudomonadati; phylum Pseudomonadota; class Alphaproteobacteria; order Acetobacterales; family Acidocellaceae; genus Acidiphilium; species Acidiphilium acidophilum. The sequence continues at coordinate 595,117 of NZ_JAWXYB010000018.1, forward strand.
CACGACGGCCTCCGCCGCGCCCTCGCCGCCGGCTGGCGGGTCCTCCAATCCGGTGGCGCGGCGCTCGATGCCGTCACCGAAGCGGTCTGCGCGCTCGAAAACGATCCCCTGTTCAACGCCGGTCACGGCGCGGTCCTGACCGATGCCGGCACGATCGAGATGGATGCGGCGATCATGAACGGCGCCGATCGCCGGGCCGGCGCGGTCGCCGGCATCTGCGGCCCGCGCAACCCGGTCCGCGCCGCCCGCGCGGTGATGGAAACCACTTCCCATCTGCTGATGATCGGCGAAGGTGCCCACCGCGTCGCGCGCGATGCCGGTCTCGCATTCGAATCCCCCGCCTGGTTCGAAACCCCGAACCGCCGCGCCGCTCTCGACCGCGAACTCGCCCGCCGCGCCTCCGGCGCGCCCGATACAAGGTCGGACGCCGATCGCCACGGCACGGTCGGCGCCGTGGCGCGCGACGCCACCGGCCATCTCGCCGCCGCCACCTCGACCGGCGGCATGACCGGCAAACGCAGCGGGCGGGTCGGCGACACCCCGATCATCGGGGGCGGCACCTACGCCGACGATCTCTGCGCGATCAGTTGCACCGGCACCGGCGAGGTTTTCATCCGCTACACCGCCGCCGCCGAAATCTCGGCCCGGATGCGCTACAAGGGCGAACCGATCGACATGGCGGCAGCCGATGTCATCGCCAGCCTCGCCGAACACGGCGGCGATGGCGGCCTGATCGCTCTGGGGGCAACCGGCGCCCCCACCCTGAATTTCAACTCATCGGGCATGTATCGCGGCTACATCACCGCCGACGGCATCGCCCACACCGCGATCCACCGCGAAGCTTTCCGCGCCGCCCCGCTACAGGGCAGCGCGCCGGGTCAGCCCTTGGCCCGTTCGACGTAGCTGGCGTCCTCGGTCCGCACCACCACCCGCTCGCCGGCCTCGACGAAGGGCGGCACCATGGTCTTGACCCCGTTGGCGAGCTTCGCCGGCTTGTAGGACGACGAGGCGGTCTGCCCCTTCACCACCGGATCGGCCTCGACGATTTCGAGCGTCACCGTCGCGGGCAGATGCACCCCGACCGGATCGCCCTCGACCAGATCGACCACCACCGGCATGTTATCCTGCAAAAACGGCAACTGATCGCCGAGCAGATCCGCCGGCACCAGAAACTGCTCGAAGGTCTCGCCGTCCATCAGCACCAGATTGTCGCCATCGGTGTAGGAATAGGTGTAGTCACGATTATCCGTCATCAACCGCTCGACGGTATCGGCGGTGCGCCAGCGTTCGTTGGTCTTGTTGCCGGTCTTGAGATTGCGCATCTCGACCTGAATGAACGCGCCACCCTTGCCCGGCGTGATGATCTGCTGCTTGAGCACGGTCCAGCGATTGCCGTCATGCTCGATGACCTGGCCAGCGCGGATGAGATTCGCCTGCTGCTTCATGAATACCCACTCGATCTACAAAAATGATGGCGCGCCTTAACCCGCCGCGCGACGTTGGGCAAGAAGGGTGGCTCGAAGCTCTTTACGCATCCGGTAGCCGACCGCTAAAATGCGTGGATGTCTATAATTATGAGATGCCCGTCGTGCGGTCTAGAGTTTCGGTCGCGTGCAATGCGGTTCGTAAATTCGACAAATGTTACAATCGAAAACTGTAGGGAGCCGTGCCCCCAGTGCGGCAAATTAGCTAATTCTGTTGATGGCACATACGATTTCATTGGCGACGCTGTTTCCGCGTTCCGAGCGAGCAATGCAATCAACATCAACAAATTCAAGAATATTGCTGAGCAAGCAAAAAATGGACAAATTACCGCTGATGAAGCGACCGAAAAAGCAAATGAAATTGATCCATCATTTGCAAATATTATAAGCGTTGCGTTAAAATGGGGTATTCCCGCTCTTTTGGTTGCAATTATAAGCTTATATCTTCAGTATTGCGATATGGGTTCCTCGAATCGTGTCAACGTAGAAACTATGGCCATGCAGGCGGCACGTAACCGTTCACACCCCCCGGGTCAGACCGCTACCTGGGCAGGGATTGTGGGCAGCAGATTGTTAGCTCGTGCGGCGGTGATGAGGGCGCAGGCATAGGCCCATGGATCAGTGCCACGCTTGCGGCAGGTGTCAATGACGCTGAGCGCGGCGGCATAGAACCGGCTCCCTTCATCGGATCGCGTGCCAAAGCTGATGCGCCTCGAGATCACCGCGTGGCGGAGCGCACGTTCGGCATCATTGTTGGTGGGCGGTAAATCCCGATCGGCGACGAAGGCGACCACTGCGTCCCAGTCATTGAGGATTTCACCTGCCAGCCCGCGAACTTTCGCATCGATCTCATGGCGATTGCATTGACAGTTCCATTTGATGCTCGCGGTCAGGCGCTTGATGGCGGCGGGGTCGTCGCCGTCATGCACGCGCTCGATCAGGCGGCGCAGATCGCGGACCAGATCGCTGCCGAAGCCTGATCCCGCGCCGTAATGCCCCTCTGCCAGCGCGCGGGCCTTACGGATCAGGTGCGCCAGACATCTCTGGCGGCGTGGATGATCGCGATAGGCACCGTAACCGTCGGTGACGAGCCAACCCAGAAAGGCCTCGCCGATCAGCGCGGCCAATTCGCAGTGCTTGCGGCTGCCGATCCGATAGACGATCGTGGTTGCCGTCACCGCAACCCAGAGCCACAGCAGACTTGCCTTTTGATACCACGGGGTTTCGTCGAGATGGACGATGTCAGCCGCACGCACATCTTCGATCAATTGCTCGACCACGGGTTCGCTCGCCAGACCGAATTCGTGAATGCAGCGTTCGATGGTGGCAATCCCGAGCTCAACGCCCAGCCAGTCAGCCAGGAATTCAGCGATCTTGACGCGCGAGAGGCGGAAACGCAGCGACAGCGCCGCGATGAAGGTGGCGAGCATCGGGCCAACCAGGCAGCGCTCGCTCATCAGCAGGTCGCGCCGGCGCCCCTCGACATGTGAGCACAGTCCGGTTGCGGGGCGTGCGATGGTCTCGTGGCCACAGTCGCAGCGTATCGCCAGATAGCAATGTTTCGTGGCTGCGACATGAAGGCTCATGTCGCCGCGGGTGAGTTCAAAGCTCAGATGAGCGCTGACTTGGCGGCTTTGCGAGACGGTGGAAGATCCGAAAACTGCACGGCATGCGTCGCACGCTGTCGGCGCATGCAGGAGTTCACCGCTGACTATAATCGGCAACCGGCGCCAAAACCCTTTCGTCCCTGGCCGTTTGCCGGCCGGCTTGGGTCCAGGGTTGCCGGCGGAAGCGTTGCCGCCCGGCGCGGAACCACCACCCCCATCGGTTTTGTCGTCCCGGTCGGAGCGCTCAGAACTTTGCCCGCTCTTGGTGTTACGCCGGTAGGGATTGTCGCTGGAAGGCGGACGGGAACTGGTTGTTGAATCCTCGCCGGCATGGTTTGCCAGCGCTCGCGCCAATTCATGTAAATCCCAGGTCAGTTCTTCAAGCTCGACGCGCGACATCGCAGATAAATCAGTACGTTTAATGTCTTTCAGGCCGGGGATTCTCTGACGGGGCATCAGAATCGTAGAGTCCGGTTCGGGTGGAAAAGCAAGCCCAGCCTTTCGACATTTTACCGGCCGTTGGCTAACGCTTCATTCGAGGCAAGAAAGGGGGGGTGTGAATGGTTACGGCGGCACAATTAAATGCCCTCACAACCATAGTACACGAAATTCAAGCGAAGACATCGACGGACGCTGAGATTCAATCCGAATTATCAAAACTCAATGAAGAGCAGAAAAAATATAAAAAAATACTAAATTTGAAAGAAAAGCCAATACCCAACCAGAAGCGAACCCCCTACAAAAGTACGAAAAATGGGAATCGACACGAACGCCGGAGGGCTTCGGCTCTGGCAAAAAAGAAAGTTTAAGCTTTTTAGGGACACTCATTAGAATTTTCATTCTTGCCCAACCCTACCCAAGCCCCGACAAAATAATCGCCACCCCATCCCTGTGCCAGCGCTGCACCGATTTATGATCGGCCCCCAGCACGCTGCCCAGCCGCCGCCACGGGAACAGATACCGCCCGGTCAGCGGATGGGTCAGCGCCCGCGCCCCCAATATCCGCCGCAGCACGAACCGCTCCTCGGGAATGATCGCGAGCCACCCCAGCGCCTCGTCCATCCGGTCGATCGCCGCCCCGGAAGGGTGTGCCGCGCGCACCCGCGCCGGTTCCCACCCGTAGGCATCGAGCGCGCTGTGCACCACCTCGTAGCGCGTCACCCGCAGATGCGGCGAATACCCGGTATTAGGCATCGCCAGCAGGGTCGTCCCGGCCTCCTCCAGCCGCGCGATCAGCGCCGCCGCCGGCCGATCCGCCTGGCTCACGGCAGGGCAGGGGCGGATCGCCGCCCGCATCGTCACCCCCGACCCCAACACCGCCCCGACCGACTGCGCCCGCACCACATTCATCGCGCGCACTCCCCGCCCTCATCGGCCAGCGGCACGAACGCCACCCCCTCCAGCACCGTCCCGCGCGTCAGTATCCCCCACGAAATCGGATGCCCCGCCCGCAGCGGCTCGCGGTTCGGATCATCCTCCGGCAGCCGCACCGGCTTGCGCACCGGCACCGGCCCGCCCACCGCCTGAATCCGCCGCCCCCGCTCGATGATCGTATTGCGCGACAGCCCGAGCACATCCCCGATCGCCGCCCACGTCGCCCCCCCGGCCCGCATCTGCCGGATCGTATTGTCAGCCGTCTCAGTCCAGTTGCGTCGCTCGCCCATCGCTCATCTCCCAGGTTACGGGAGGAACGATACGGGAACACTATCAGAATGTCAACATAACTAACTACCGGTCAGTCAGGTGGACTGGTTAGCGGCCCCCCTCAGCGGGCGGGTCCGTCTCGAAAAACCGCGCCATCGTCACCGCATCCCCCACCAGCGCCGCCCGCACCGCCGCCACCCCCGTCGTATCCGCGACAACCACGACCCGGGAAAACCACGGCACCACCCCGCGCGCCCGCGCCAGAAACAGCCGCCCCAGCGCCTCCGCCGCCGGCCCGCGCGGCGCGCAGCACGCGCACCCGATGCCGTGCAACGGGTTCGCCGCCAGCCGGAACCGCTCGCACGCCACCCCCTCCGTCACCGCCGCATCCCCCGCCACCAGCACCGCATCCCCCGGCGTCACCGCCCCGCCAACCACCACCCCGATCCGCATCCCACCCTCCCTGTTCATCGCCGATTGGAAATGTTCGCCTCTTCCTATATTACGAGACATCATGACCAAACTCCCTCTGCTCGAAGCCCTGCGCCACCGTGTCCTGCTCTGCGACGGCGGCATGGGCGCACGCGTCCAGGCGCTCACCCTCGATGTTGAGCGCGACTATTGGGACAAGGAAAACTGCACCGAAATCCTCAACCTCTCCCGCCCGGACCTGATCCGCGAAATCCACCGCAGCTATTTCGAAGCCGGCGCCGACATGGTGGAAACCAACAGCTTCGGCGGCTCGCCGATCACGCTCGAGGAATTCCAGCTCGGCAGCCGCGCCCGCGAGATCAACCGCACCGCCGCCGAACTCGCGCGCGAAGCCGCCGAAACCTTCGCCGATGGCCGCACCCGCTACGTCCTCGGCAGCGTCGGACCGGGAACCAAACTCCCCAGCCTCGGCAACATCGCTTACGATCCCTTGGAAGCCGCCCTCGCCGAGCAATGCCGCGGCCTGATCGATGGCGGGGTCGATGCGATATTGATCGAAACCTGCCAGGACACGCTGCAAATCAAGGCCGCCGTCAACGGCGCCAAACTCGCCCGCGCCGAACTCAAGCGCGACATCCCCATCTTCGTCCAGGTCACCGTCGAGACCACCGGCACCCTGCTGGTCGGCCCCGACATCGCCGCCGCCAGCACCGTCATCCACGCGCTCGACATCCCCCTGATCGGCCTGAACTGCGCCACCGGCCCGCAGGAAATGGCCGAACACGTCCGCTACCTCTCGCAAAACTGGCCCGGCCTGATCTCGATCCAGCCCAATGCCGGCCTGCCCGAACTGGTCGACGGCGCCACGCATTACCCGCTCGGCGCCGCCGAACTCGCCTCCTGGATGGAACGCTTCGTCCTCGAAGACGGCATCAACCTGGTCGGCGGCTGCTGCGGCACCTCGATCCCCCATATCGAAGCCCTCAACGCCATGCTGACCCGATTGGGCAACCCCCGCCCCACCCCGGTCGCACGCACATCCCACTGGGTCCCCTCGGTCGCGAGCCTCTACGGCACCACCCCGCTCCGCCAGGAAAACTCCTATTTCTCGATCGGCGAGCGCTGCAACGCCAACGGCTCGAAAAAATGGCGCGAACTCCAGGAACACGGCGACTGGGATGGCTGCGTCGCCATGGGCCGCGAACAGGTCGCCGAAGCCTCCAACGCGCTCGACATCTGCACCGCCTTCGTCGGCCGCGACGAGCTTTTCGAAATGAACGAGGTCATCACAAGATTCACATCTTCGGTAAACGCGCCGTTAGTGATCGACTCCACCGAAACCCCGGTCATCGAAGCCGCGCTCAAACTCCACGGCGGCAAACCCATCATCAACTCGATCAATTTCGAGGACGGCGAACACATCGCCCGCGAACGCCTCGCCCTCGCCAAAAAATTCGGTGCCGCCGTCATCGCGCTGACCATCGATGAAGTCGGCATGGCCAAGGAACCCGAACGCAAACTCGAAATCGCCCGCCGCCTCGTCGCCATGGCCGGCGAATACGGCCTGCCCCAGTCGGACCTCCTGATCGACCCGCTCACCCTCACCATCGCGACGGGCAACGAGGACGACCGCAAACTCGGCCAATGGACCCTCGAAGGCATCAAGCTGATCCGCGACGAATTCCCCGACATCCAGATCATCCTCGGCCTCTCCAACATCTCCTTCGGCCTCAACCCCGCCGCCCGCGCCGTCCTCAACTCGGTCTTCCTCGACCTCGCGGTGAAGGCCGGCATGACCGGCGCCATCGTCCACGTCAGTAAAATCCGCCCCCTGCACCAGATCTCGCCCGAAGAAATCGAGGTCATGGAAGACCTCATCTACGACCGCCGCCGCGAAGACTACGACCCGCTGCAAAAACTCCTCGCCATGTTCGCCGACCGCAAAGCCGCCCAGGCGACCAAAAAAACCCGCGCCGAAACCGTGGAAGGCCGCCTCAAGGACCGCATCATCGACGGCGACCGCAAAGGCCTGACCGACGAACTCGACGATGCCCTGCAAACCCACAAACCGCTCGACATCATCAACAACATCCTGCTCGACGGCATGAAAGTTGTCGGCGAGCTGTTCGGCGCCGGCAAAATGCAGCTCCCCTTCGTCCTGCAATCCGCCGAAACCATGAAAGCCTCGGTCGCCTATCTGGAGCCGAAAATGGAACGCGTCGCCGGCCAGGAAAAAGGCACCATCGTCCTCGCCACCGTCAAGGGCGACGTCCACGACATCGGCAAGAACCTCGTGGACATCATCCTCACCAACAACGGCTACCGCGTCGTCAATCTCGGCATCAAAGTCCCCCTGGCCGACATGGTCGCCGCCGCAAAGGAACACCGCGCCCACGCCATCGGCATGTCCGGATTGTTAGTCAAATCCACCGTCATAATGCGCGAAAACCTTGAGGAAATGACCCGCCAGGGCCTCGAAATCCCGGTCCTGCTCGGCGGTGCCGCGCTCACCCGCAACTACGTCGAGGATGATTGCGTCGCCGCCTACGCCGGCGGCCGCGTCGCCTACGCCCGCGATGCATTCGACGGCCTGCATCTGATGGACAAAGTCACCGGCAACGCGTTCGACGATTACCTCGCCGCCCTGCAAGCCAAACGCAAAGGCAAATCCCGCAACACCAAACGCAAACTCGGCCAGGCCGACACCCGCGGTTTCGCCCCGGTCGACATCAACGCGGCCCAACTCCGCCGCCGCCGCCTGACCGAAAACCTCGCAATCCCCACCCCGCCCTTCTGGGGGGCCCGCGTCATCGAAACCCCGGCCAAAGCCCTGGTCCCCTTCATCAACGAACGCTCGCTGTTCCAGTTCCAATGGGGCTTCCGCAAACAGGGCAAATCCCTCGACGAATTCCTCGGCTGGGCCCGCCAGGAACTCCGCCCGATCATGAAGCGCATGCTCGCCCTCTGCGAAGCCCAGGACATCCTCAAGCCCCAGGCGATCTACGGCTACTGGAAAGCCGCCGGCCAGGGCAACGACCTCATATTGTTCGAGCCCGACGGCACCACCGAAATCGCCCGCTTCACCCTCCCGCGCCAACCCCGCGAAGACGGCGACTGCATCGCCGACTTCTTCCGCGACATCGAAGACCCCGAACGCGACGTCATTGCCCTGCAAATCGTCACCATGGGCCAGAAATCCTCCGAAATCGCCCGCGAATGGTTCGAAGACAACCGCTACCAGGATTACCTGTACCTGCACGGCCTCTCAGTCGAAATGGCCGAAGCCATGGCCGAACACACCCACAAACGCATCCGCGCCGAATGCGGCTTCGCATCGGAAGACGACCGCGACATCGAAAAAATGCTCGCCCAATCCTACCGAGGCTCCCGCTACAGCTTCGGCTACCCCGCCTGCCCGAACCTCGAAGACCAGTCCCAGCTCCTCAAACTGCTCGCCGCAGACCGCATCGGCGTCTCCCTCTCCGACGAACACCAACTCCACCCCGAACAATCCACCAGCGCCATCGTCGTGCTCAACCCGAAAGCAAAGTATTTTTCAGTGTAACAAACCAGCCTGCCTCATCTCCCTTCGCGATGTCGGATCGGCGGCAACCCATCGATCCGACCGCGCGTCCCGCGTCTCACCTTGCTTGTTCTACGGATAAGCCGTATAAGTCACAATGGATATCGAGTTCGACGATGCCAAGGACGCGGCAAATATCGCCAAACACGGCATATCGCTCGCCCTTGGTGCCGTCATCCTCGAAAACGCCGTGGGCAAAACGATCGACGATCGACAGAACTACGGCGAAACCCGCGTCAACGCCTTCGGATTGATCGCCGGCCGTCTCTTTGTCTGCACCACCACGATGCGCGGCGAAACCTATAGGATCATCTCGGTTCGCAAGGCGAGCCGCCAGGAGCAACGCCTATGGCTATCGTAAAAGTCACCCAAGACCTGATCGAAACATCACTGCGCGCCATCGATTGGCCCGCGCAGGACGCCAAGACCGACAACGATATCGCCCGGGAAATCGCCACCAACCCGGATGCCGCCCCGATCCTCTCCGCCGCCCAAACCGCCGCCGCCATCACCCGCCTGATCCGCCAGCGCCTCGGCATCACCCAAACCGAATTCGCCGCCCGCTACCAAATCCCGATCGGCACCCTGCGCGACTGGGAACAAAACCGCAAACAACCCGACGCCCCCGCCATGGCCTACCTGCGCGTCATAGCCCGCGAACCAGAAATCGTCGCCCGCGCCCTGATCCCCGCATGACCGCGGCGCTGATTCCGGCTCAAAATCAAGAAAAAGCAAAAGACTTCTTTTTGCAAAAAGAAGCAAAAACTTTCAATAATGCAACAACCGTAGGGCGGAAAAGCAAGCGTAATCCGCCTTCCTTTTGTAATACTCAAGCAAGAACGTGTTTTATAAAATGAAGCAAAAATTATTAATCGTCGCGCTTGGTCAATCCCGATATAACCGCCACCAGAATAAGACTTGCACCCCAACCAAATAACGTCTCAAACCAAACACATATTTGCATGATTAGCCCCAGGTTCATTCGAAACCCATCCGCCTCGACAACCCTCGGCGTCATCGGCCCCCAACTTGACTCTTGGCCTAGGTCTCCTACGGGCAACAATACGTTGAGCGAGTACATAGGTGGGAAAAACTCCGTATATTCCGGCGGCAGTGACTTGCACCGCGTCCAGACAGGATTTTTATCCAGCGGCGGACGGCAGGACGCATAGGCCGGATTCTGAAAGACGATCGGATCGCTCGGTGCAAAGGCGCCGTTATTCGCCCCGACATAGTAAAACCCGGTGCAGATCAGCCAGACAAAAATTGAAATAAATACTAGTTTAAGTGGTCGATAGCCATAATCAACCAGACCGCCGTAGCAAGAATGAAGCTTGCCTATCCGTTTGACACCCACACCCACTAGATCTAGTTCCAGCCATGAATACCTTGGCTCGTGAAGATCTGCCTTTCCCCCAGTCTCTGCCGGAATTCCAGCGCATTTTCCCCGACGACGCGGCGTGCGCCGATTATCTCGAAAAGGCCCGGTGGAGTGATGGGTTTGCCTGCCCGTGGTGCGGCGTTATCGGCGAACCATTCCGTTTCGCGGCGCGCCCCGGCGTGCTGCGCTGCCGAGCCTGTCGCAAAGACGTTGGCCTGATGGCCGGGACCGTTATGGAGCGCAGCCACACACCGTTGTCGATCTGGTTCTGGGCGGCTTATTTGATCGCCAGTCAAACGCCAGGAATGTCGGCGGTCCAATTTCAGCGGCAACTCGGCCTTTCGCGCTATGAGACGGCCTTCGGCATCCTTCATAAGCTGCGCGCTGGGATGGTGCGCCCCGAGCGCGATAAGATTGGCGGCAAGCCGCAAGAACATGTTGAAGTGGATGAAACCTGGGTCGGAGGACGAACCCGTGGCGCAGGCCGGGGCGTCCATCACAAGGTTCTCGTCTCTTGCGCCGTAGAGGTGCGCCACCGCAAGCCGGGAACCAAACTCGACAGACGTAAAGACGGTCGCTACGCGGGACGTGTTCGTCTCGCTGTCGTCCCCGACCGTAGCGCTCATTCGCTCTGTGGATTCATCGAAAAGGCCGTCGCTCCTGGATCGCTGATCGTCACCGACGAATGGAGCGGATACACTAGCCTCGGAAAGCGGGGATTCGACCACCACGCAATTGCTGAATGCGCTGACCCGGAGGTCGCGGAAGAATTCCTGCCGATCATTCACTTGGTTTTCGCCAATCTGAAGACCTGGATCGACGGCATCCATCACGGGGTCAGCGCCAAGCATCTACAAGCCTACCTCAACGAATTCACATTTCGGTTCAATCGACGCTTCTATCCCTTCAACGCGTTCCGCTCGCTGCTCGCAATCGCGGGCGGGGCAGCCGCTCCGACCTTTGACGGGCTGTATTCCGGGGAATGGGCCCACCCCACATTTAGTGGGTGTGGGTGACAACCGGATAGGCAAGGAATGAAGTACCTCGGATAATCCCCGATAGATAAATCGGGCAGCCGGCCAGATCGGACGAGGACACCACCAAGCCGACGTCTTCGAGGTTCCACCGATCAAACCGCACTGCCGTTTGCGGCGCTCAAATCCAATGCCAATTTCGCGAGCAACTTCATAGTGCCCAGATGTCCGCAAAACGTTCCTAAGACCCAACTTCCACAGTGACGAAAAAAATAAAGTGATATTACAACGGGATAGAGGCCGTTTTGAGTTTTAGGCACCACAGGAATTCAGGTGGCGGGTTCACGTGATTTGGATGATGGCATCTCCTGGAACACGGGTGGCAGGCTCAACCCGACGGCACGGCAGACGGGATCGATGCTGGCGCGTGGGGCAGTTCGAAGCCGGGCTCGACGACCGTCCTGTTCGACGTCGACGACGCTGAGATCGGCGAGGTCATCGATGATCTGCTGCCATTCTGGCATGGGGTCTTTGCGTTTCGCGAGACGCGCAAGCAGTTCATGCCGGAGAATGAGGGCGAGAAACGTGCAGAAAATATGCCCGCGGATCGCAGCGTCGGTGCGGTGGTAAACCGGGCGGGTAGCCATCAAGGTCTTGCTGGCCAGGAAGCTTTGCTCGACCGAGAGGAGCTGGCGATAACGCAGGACCACCGCGAGCGGCGAGAGCTTCATGTTGGTTCTCAGCACGAACAGCCCGTCGAAGGCAGCGTCTGCCTCGACCTTTGCCGGATCGATGGCAAAGCCGGCGCCGTCGGGAGCGACAAGGAACCGTCGATACCCGCTGTTGCCGACGAGGGCCTTGTCACCCTGGGATAATTTGCGGGTGAGATCGCTCAGCAGCTTGGCACGTGTTTCAGCATCTTTGCGCGCCTCCTCGGGATTGCGGCAGACGATGTAGCGGCGACCGGCGATCTTCACCTCCTTCACGGCCAATTCGGTTGCCCCTTTCTGACGCGGGATGATCAGCGGCACGCTGACCCCGTCATCATTCAGAACCGTGTCGCGGATCTCCTTGCTGGACCGTTCGCGGGCCCCGAGGATGTAGTCGATACCCTGCGCCTCGAGTTGGGCGATCGTCGCCGCGCTGATCATGCCGCGATCCGCGACGACGCAGGCGCGGTTGATGCCGAAGCGCGATCGCAGCCGTTCGACCACGGGGAGCAGCGTGGTGACATCGGTCGTGTTGCCTGGCCACAGGAACGAGGTGATCGGCCGATCGTTCTCGTCGAGCACGATCCCCAGCACGACCTGATTGAGTTGCGGGCGATAATCCTTCGAGTGACCGCGTTGCCCGAGTGTCGCACCACCACGCCCTTCGAAATACAGCGAGGTGGTGTCGAAGAATGCGACGACCGCCGCGCCGAACAACGCTCGTCGATGTGCGTACAGCGCCTCCTCGATCACCTCCGCCTGGTATCTCTCCCGGGCATCATCCGGTGTGACCGGGGCGATCGGCTCACCGAGCCAGGCCATCGCCTTGTAGGCGTGATCGAGGGTGATCCCGTCTGCGCCGGGCACCTCGATGGTTTCCCGCCATGACGCGGCACGGCGGTCGGATCCCGATACCATCAGCCGATGCAGGACGGTGAGATAGACTGCGCGCTCGACATCAAAGCCGAAATGCCGATCAGCGAGGTGCTGGCGTAGACTCCCGGCACACCCCGTTTCCTGCCAAAGTCGGCCGAACACCAGATCGGGGCCGATACTGCGTCGTCGCAGTTCTGCCAATTCGCCCCGGTAGAACCGCGACAGCACGATCGACCGCCGCGAATGTCTGGCGGCCGACGCGATCAGGCCATCGAGCAAGCCAGAGTTTTCGACATCGTCGCGCCGACCAAGCGTGCTGATGACCTTCTGAACGTGGCGACCACCCTCGCGGACGTTCTGGACAAGGTAGAGATACTCGTACTGACCGATCTTCTTGACACGGATGAACATGGCTGCTGACCTACGATAAGGCAGAGCACCATGCCGAATCGGCATGAGTCAAGAAAAAATCATCAACCTATTCCTGCCAACCTCACGTGTTTAGCACCACATTTTGTCTGGCCGTTCAAAAACTCGCGGAATTCTGCGACTTTTTCACGCGCGTGAAGGGCAAAGTGTCGAAGTTGGGTAAGACACAGCCATGGTTGAGGTCTAAAAGTCGTCGCTAAATTAATTTGCGGATTGTCAACGACAATTTGTGTCTCAAGCCACCTGATGCATGCATCAGCGTCCGAGGATCGGGGACTTTCAAGTGTGGAATAGGTAAATCCATCAATGATTCTTTGGGTCGTCGCGGAATTATTATCGTCTGAAAATGTGCGTACAGCCGCTTGGCCCAAAAAAATGATGCCGTTCGGCACGCGTATTTCATCCAAGAACAAAATTCCGTTGACACGCATGGACTGGCAATTTAGCGCAATACCCGCGGATTTAAAAAAACCAAGTCTGCAAGACAAATCACCTTGAATATGAGCCCCTAGTAATCTTACTTCTCCTGCTGCCACAAATTCTTGGTCGATATCGACGTTACGCCTAACATTAATTCCGTCCATAGCTAATTGATTATTAAAAACACCCCGTCTGCAGGAAACACTTCCACCAATCTTGGCACTTAGGAGCCGGACAGCACCTGCAGCAACGAAACCATCATCAAAATATATAGAACCGCTAACGTCAATTCCGTCAGCGTTGATCGAAATGCCGGTTGGACCTTCGATAAAAAATCCGTGTCGGCAGTTAAAGTCGCCGACTATATGTGCGCCTAATAGACGGACTTCTCCCCTCGAAAGGAAACCATTGCGCAGGAACAGGCCAGCAGAGCACCTGATTCTATCAGCTTTCAATCCCGCTATACTACTTCCTTGAAAATTCAACAGTCCAACGACAGTCGAATCATTAAGAATAATTTCTTCAAATATGCGGCAGTTTAGCAATAAAATGCCAAAATTTATTGATGTACATTGGAGGTCAAGAAGCCCTATGATACAGCCACCAGAAATACAGATTCCCTTCTCATGAATGGGAGTATTTTCATCGCCGCCAACTGCAAGAAATCTTATGTATTCGGCACGAATAGTATTCGTTTCGTCAGATAATATAGGAAGCGCGGTTTCAAATTGCGCAATCTCACCGGCCGCAACAGCAGTTAGTAGTTTGCGCTCAGCGGTTCCGAGGGGTAAAAATTCTGCAAGCGTTGTCCCCCTTGGTCGCTGGCTCATTTATTGATTATGACATCCGAAGCGTTATGCGGCAATATCGGCGTCCGGCCTCTAACGACATAAAAAAAATAGGAGCAACCGGTCCTCGTCCAACGTCCATCTCTTCACAACCCGATACATGTCCAGCAAGCGTAGGTTGGGCAGAGCCCTTGCGAAGCCCAACAATCTCATCCGACCAATGCGTCCAATCCGCTGATCCCGCCATCACGCAACGGATCGCCACGCCGCCGGCCCAACTCCTCAAAAACCTCGAAGCCTCCCCGTTACGGAAAACCCCCAGCCTCAAACCCCCGCCGCCGTCTCCAAGATCGCATCCGGCATGACCTCGACCCGCGTCCATCGCCATCGTCCCCGCCACATGTAAAAACCTGTAAATCCCACCCCCACCAACCCCCTCTCACCTTCCTGTGACCCCACCCCATCGATATAGCCGCCGAGGAATATCGAAACAGGAAGCTTCACATGCAAAAAACCACCTCAGGCCCGCGCCTCGCAACCCTCATGGCGACCGGCGCCGCCCTCCTCATGCTCCACCCCGCAACCGCCGCCGCCCTCAACGGCCCGTCCTGGCAGAACATCGATGGCGGCCCCCTCGGTCCCCTGCAAATCTCCGCCGGCATCGATGGCTATTTTTACGGCCAATCCGGCACCGCCACCGACTCCGGCCAAAGCGTCGCCGGCACCAAATCGGTCGGCGCGGAAATCGACGATTTCATGATCGAGATGCGCAAGCCCACCGGACTCATCCAGTTCACCCTGCAGGCCGCCGAATATACCAACATCAACCTCGGCACCAATCGGCCCAAGGAAATCAACGGCAACGCCTACACCACCGGCCCCATCCGCGCCGCCTTCATCACCCTCGCCCCGAGCAAAGCCTTCAACATCTCGGTCGGGCAGGTCAACTCGGTCGAAGGCTACGAATCGGCCTTCGCCTGGAACAACCCGGTCGCCCTGCGCACCGTCATCGCCGCCGTCCAGAACAGCGAAAGCCGCGGCATCTCCGCCGTCTACAACCACGGCAAATTCAGCGGCACCATCGTCTTCGGCGACGGCTACGACACCGGCGTGTTCAACTACCTCCAATTCCTCCTCACCGAGACTTTCGACGCCAGCAACAGCCTGAACCTCTACGGCGGCGTCGCCCTCGGCGTCACCGGCCCCAACGCCTTCGCCTACGGCAGCGGCGGTGAAAGCGCAGGCGGCGCCAACGGCGTCGGCGGTCAGGGCCAGTTGGCTGCCGTCAATTCCAACCTGATCGGCGCATGGTACACATGGAGCCACGGCGGCCTCTCGCTCACCCCGGAAGCCCAATACCAATACGCCAAACCCCTCCACCGCTACGAATTCGCCACCTCCGGCGGCGTGTCGGACGATATCCCCAAAACCACCAGCAACTTCGCAACCGCCGTCTTCGCCGACTACCAATTCGCCAAATCGCCCTATTCGCTCGGTGCCTGGGTCGAATACGCCACCAGCAAAGGCTCCGCCGCGCAGGATGCCTGGTTCGTCGCCCCCAACGCCCAGCTCGTCGGCCTCGCCATCGCCCCCACCTGGCAGCACCGCAACCTCTACGCCCGGCTCAACATGGGCTACGTCCACCTGCTCGACCAGGGCACCCCCGCCGCCGGCTTCGGCAATGCCGGGCAAGGCACCAACCAGGTCGTCGCCACCATGGAATTCGGGCTGGTCTTCTAACCCCACAGCGCCGGGGGAAGGGTATCCCGAAACCCTATCCCCCCGCCGCCCGCAAAAACCCCGCCACATCCCCGCTCAACATCAGCGGCACGAACCGCTCGATCCGCTCATCCGGCCAATCCCACCACGCCAGCGCCTGCAACCGCGCAATCGTCTCCGCCTCGAACCGATACCGCACCAGCCGCGCCGGGTTCCCCGCCACAATCCCATAAGCCGGCACATCCCGCGTCACCACCGCCCGCGCCCCGATCACCGCCCCATTGCCGATCGTCACGCCGGACATGATCACAACATCCATCCCCACCCACACATCATGCCCGATCACCACATCCCCCTTCGATCGCGGATGCCCCGCAATCCCCCAGGCCGAACGCAGCCTCACATTGAACGGATACGTCGTCACCCAATCGGCCCGATGCTCGCCCCCCAGCAATATCTGCACCCCTTCCGCAATCGAACAGAACTGCCCGACCACCAGCACACCCCCCTCATCCTCGAACTGAACCGAAGGATTGCCATAACTCCCCCGCCCGATCGCATAACGCGGCAACACCCGCCGCAACTCATTCCGCTCCAACCAAGCGAGATCACGCTCCTTGCGCTCATCCCGGCCTGCCACTTTGTGCAACCTCCGCCTGACGCGCTGAAGCCATCCCCACATCATATTAACTCCTTCTAACGAGGCCCTGCGTTATTGCGGGGAGGGAAGCAATTGAGGGAGGGTAAGGCAAGGGAAAAAAGGGTTCTTTTTTGCAAAAAAGAACCAAAAAACTCTCTGAATCTGAGCCCGTGCCCTCTGAAACACCCGTGCCCCAACTAACAAAAGTTTTTTGCTACTTTTTTTCAAAAAAGTAGCCCTTCTTCCCTTCACTACGCTTTCTCACCCCCCACCCCCTGTGATGAATAGGGTGCGTGTCCAGCAATGCGCCGTCTCACCCTCTTACCCATGCCGATGTGATCGGCCGGATCATCGAGATCCTCGAAGGACTCCTCGCGGTTCTCGCGGCGCAATACCCTGACGGCAACCTGACGACCGGCGTGCTCAACCTCACCTGCCGCCGCCTCGCAGCCTACCGTGCCAGCAACGACAACCCCATCTCACGCACCCCCGCGCCGATTTCCCCGCCGCGCAGTGTCGGGCAGGGGAAACCGCGCGTGCCGTTCCCCACCCCGCGCAACCACGCTCCCCACAGTCCCGCGCACCCTCCTCACCGCATCCCGGTCGAACGCCGTTCCGCCGCCGCACCCCCGCCGGAAAATCAAAAATCACGCCCCACACCCACGCTTTCGCACGCCCATATCGTTACGATAACAAAACGAATAGCAGGGATCGCAAGCATTCGCTTCACCCGCCCCACCCGCTCTGATATCGTCCCGCCATGCCGCGCCCGCGCCTCTGATGATCCACGCCGCAATCCCCGTCGAGGCATTGGGCGCAGTCCTGATCGGTGCGGCCCTCCACGCCGCCTGGAATGTCGGCATCCGCGGCGGGGCGGACCGTCGGGCGGCAACCGTCGCGGTTCTCCTCGGGGCCGCACTGTGCGGCGCGATCTTCCTGCCCTTTCTGGCAGTACCGGCGCGCGCCTCCTGGTCCCATCTCGCGGTCTCCGCCGCCTTCCATCTGCTCTATTATTATCTCATCGCCGAAGCCTACACCGCCGGTGCCGTCAGCCTTGCCTACCCGATCATGCGCGGCACCGCCCCAGCCCTCACCGCCGCCGTTGCCGCCCTGGCCTTCGGCGAACGCCTCGGCTGGCATGGCTGGATCGGCCTGCTCGCCATCTCCGCCGGCGTCATCCTCCTCGCCCAGCCGCGCGGCGAACCCGGCGAACGCCGCGCGGTCCTGTTCGCCCTCGCCAACGCGGCCATCATCGCCGGCTACACCTTGAACGACGGTTACGGCGCCCGCCTCTCCCACGCGCCGATTTCCTATGCGCTCTGGACCTTCGTCCTCCCCGCAATCCCATCGGCCCTCATCCTGCTGAAATTCCGCCTCGGCCGCCTGTTCCGCCTCGGCCCCAAAGCCCTGATCTTGCGCGGCCTCGGCGGCGGCGCCTGCTCGGTCACCTCCTACGCCCTCGCCCTGTGGGCAATGACCCAGACCACCATCGGCAGCATCGCCGCCCTGCGCGAAACCGCGCTGCTGTTCGGCGTTCTGTTCGCGTGGTGGTTCCTCGGTGAAAATCCCGGCCGGCGCGGCCTCCTCGCCATCGGCATCGTCGCCTGCGGCGCCGCCGTCATCCAGCTCGGGTGAGCAACCGTTCCGGCACCACGAACCCCAACCGGCGCGGAATATCCCACACCTCGTTGATCTGGCGGATAATGCGAAATCCCGCCCGCTGATAATTCGGCAAGGCCCGGGCATGATCCGCCGTGCAGGTATTCACTGTCATCCCCCGCACCGGCCCGGCAAACACCCGCTCGATCGCGGCACCGAGCAACGAAAACCCGACCCCCTTGCCGATCGCCCAGGGCAGCAACCCGAAATAACTCAAATTCACATCGGGCCACGAGGTGGCATCGAGCTCGAAAAACCCCGCCTCGACGCCATCGAGCGTCAGAACATAAATGGCCACCGCCGGATCGGCGAGCAGCCGCGCCAGCATATCGTCCGGCATCATCCGCCGCAGCCACCACAGCCAGTTCTGCCCGACCCGATCGTAAAGGTCGCGATACCGCGCCACATCGATCGGGCGAACCAGCTCGATCGCCGCCCCCTCGGGCAATGGCGCCCACACCACCGGCGGCTTGCGATCGAGCCGCATGAACGTCACCGTCACGATCGTGCGGTCCACCGCCTCACCGGGTCGTGCCTGGGCATAATCGAGCATGGCGCGCCCTCAGTCTTCGAGAAAGCTCCGCAGCTTGCGGCTGCGCGAGGGATGTTTAAGCTTGCGGAGCGCCTTGGCCTCGATCTGGCGAATCCGCTCGCGCGTCACGTTGAACTGCTGGCCGACCTCTTCAAGGGTATGATCGGTATTCATGCCGATCCCGAAGCGCATCCGCAGCACGCGTTCCTCACGCGGCGTCAGCGACGACAGCACCCGCGTCGCCGCCTCCCGCAGATTGGCATGAACTGCGGCATCGAGCGGAATGATCGCATTCTTGTCCTCGATGAAATCACCGAGATGACTGTCCTCCTCGTCGCCGATCGGGGTTTCGAGGCTGATCGGCTCCTTGGCGATCTTGAGCACCTTGCGGACTTTTTCGAGCGGCATACCGAGCTTTTCGGCGAGTTCCTCCGGAGTCGGCTCGCGCCCGATCTCGTGGAGCATCTGGCGCGAGGTACGGACCAGCTTGTTGATCGTCTCGATCATATGCACCGGAATCCGGATCGTCCGCGCCTGATCGGCAATGCTGCGGGTGATCGCCTGGCGGATCCACCAGGTCGCGTAGGTGCTGAACTTGTAGCCACGGCGATACTCGAATTTATCGACCGCCTTCATCAGCCCGATATTGCCCTCCTGGATCAGGTCGAGAAACTGCAGGCCGCGATTGGTGTATTTTTTGGCAATCGAAATCACGAGGCGCAGATTGGCCTCGATCATTTCCTTCTTCGCCCGCGTCGAATCGCGCTCGCCGCGCGAAACGGTGGAATAGACCCGGCGGAATTCCTCGATCGGCAGTTGCGCCTCGGCGGCGATCCGCCCGATCTGCGCTCGCAGATCGGTAATCTGGGTGCCGAAGCGCGGCACGAACAGCTTCCAGCCCTTGCCCGGCAGTTTCGCCACGTCATCGAGCCAGCCGGGGTCCATCTCCCGCCCGCGATAGGCCTTGAGGAACTCGTCGCGCGGCACTTTGCAGCTCTCCGCCAGCCGCATCATCTGGCCTTCCAGCCCGTTCATCCGCTGGTTCAGTTCCTTGAGCTGAATGACCAGCTCCTCGATCCGGTTGGCATGGAGCCGCACCTGCTGCACCTTCGCGACCAGTTCGTCGCGCAGCTTCTCGTAGGTCTTTTCCGAGCGCGTGCTCGCCTCCTCGCCGGCGTTCAGTGCGTCCAGCCGCTTGTGCTGGAGCTTCATGAACTTCTCGTAGAGCTTCTCGATCTCCGTGAAGGTCTCGAACACTTCCGGCTTGAGCTTTTCCTCGACCGCGGAAAGCGACATGCCGCTGCCTTCGGACTCCTCCTCGTCATCGACCTCCTCGACCACGGGGGCCGAAGGATTGAACCCCGCATCGCCGCCGCCCTGGGTCGCTTCGAGGTCGATCACGTCGCGCAGCAGCATCTTGCCGTCCTTGAGCGCCTCATGCCACGAAATGATCGCGCGGAAGGTCAGCGGGCTTTCGCACAGCCCGCCGATCATCATGTCGCGCCCGGCCTCGATCCGCTTGGCGATGGCAATTTCGCCCTCGCGCGACAGCAATTCCACCGTGCCCATCTCGCGCAGATACATCCGCACCGGATCGTCGGTGCGGCTGCCGCTCGATTCGCTGATATTGCCGGCCGGGGTCTCCTCGTCGGCCTCGGCGGCTTCCTCTTCCTTTTCGGCGGCAGGCGCGGCTTCGGTTTCTTCGGCTTCCTCGCCCTCGACGACCTGGATGCCCATTTCGCTGAGCGTCGCCATCACGTCCTCGATCTGCTCGGAGCTGTTCTGGTCCGAGGGCAGCACGGCGTTGAGTTCATCGAACGTGATGTAGCCGCGTTCCTTGCACTTCGCGATCAGCCGCTTGAACGCCGCCGATTGGATATCGAGGGTGGGGCTGTCGGCTTCGGCTTCAGGAACGGCGGTTTCGGCGGCGGCGGGTTTCAGAGCCATTATGCATCAGTCTCCAAGGCGAGAGATAAATCGCAGATCATTCGGTTAAAAAACGGCATCGCTGTCGGCTTCGCCGCGTTCGGCCCGTTTCAGGGCGCGCGTCAGCGAAACCAGGCGATTCCAGACTTCGGGTTCCGGCTCCTCTTGCCAGCGTCGGCTCTGCTCGGCGCATTGTTCGCGCAACCAGCCAAGGTTCATGAGCCCGTAAATCCCGTACCAAGATGCTTCCAACTCGGCCATCGCAGCCGGGTCGGTCTCGGGGGTGTGCTGCGGAAAGAGCGATATCACCCGATCCGCCACATCTCGAAGACCCGACGAAGTCAAATGGTTGAGCAGATCGGCAGAGTCAAGGGCCTCGGCACCATGAAACCACTCGGACATCGAATCGCGCAGCCGTGCGCAATCATCGGGAAGGGTGAGCAGACCGAATGCTTCTTCTAGATCGGGCAACATCGATGGATAGCAAAGTAAAATTGCGGTGAGCAGCCGTGCGCGGCGCCCGACCGTCGTTTCGGTGTCGATCGCCGGTCGCGGAAGCGAAACATGGGGGGATTTCTGGCGCGATGATTTGCCCGGACCGGCTTTCTGGAATCCCTGGCGTCGCTCGGCATACAGGCGATCGATCATGGCCGCGCGGTATTCCCCTGCCAGTGACTTGTCCTCGATACTGCGGGCCACGGCTTCGAGGCGTTTGCGGAACGCGGCCCTACCCTCGGGCGTCGCCCGATCGGCCCCGTCGGCCAGCATGTCGAACAGGGTCTGCGCGAGGTGCGGAACCGTCTCGATCCGCGCCTTGAACGCCTGCGCGCCCTCGCGGCGGATCAGACTGTCGGGGTCGTCCCGGTCGGGCAGCGCCAGAACCGCGAGACCGCGATCCGGCGCGAGCGCCCTGATCGCCAGTTCGGTCGAACGCAACGCCGCCCGCCGCCCCGCGGCATCGCCATCGAAACACAGGAGCGGGCGAGGCGAGATCCGCCATAATTCGGCGAGGTGCTGCTCGGTCAGCGCGGTGCCCAGCGGGGCGACCGCACCGGAAAATCCGGCCTGATGCAGGGCGATGACATCCATATACCCTTCGACCACGATGAGAGTGGCGCCGCTGCGCACGGCGGATCGCGCGAGATCGATGCCGTAGAGGGTCTGACGTTTGGAAAACAGGTCGGTCTCGGGGCCGTTGAGATATTTCGGCTGGCCGTCGCCGAGCACCCGGCCACCGAAACTGATGATCCGGCCCCTGCGGTCGCGGATCGGGAACATCACGCGGGCGAAAAAATAATCGACCGGACCGCGCTCGGTGGCTTTCAGCAGCCCGGCCTCGATCATCCGGCCCGGCGTGATGCCCTGGCGGCCAAGCGCCTCGGTGATCACCCCCCGCCCTTCGCCGGACCAGCCGAGACCGAACTGCTCGATCGTCGCGTCACTCAGCCCCCGCCCGCGCAGATAGGCGAGAGCAGACGCGCCCTGCGGCAGGCGAAGCAGGCGGCGATATTCGGCGGCGGCGGCGGCCAGAACCTCGGACAGATCGGCCTCGCGCCGCTCGGCCTCGGCGGCCTGGGGGGTGGGCTTGGGCACCTGCATCCCGGCTTCGGCGGCAAGGCGCTCGACGGCTTCCATGAAGCCCGCCCCATCGTTCTGCATGACGAAACTGATCGCATCGCCATGCGCGCCACAGCCGAAACAATGATAATGATCGTCATAGACATAAAACGACGGCGATTTCTCGTTGTGGAACGGGCAGCACCCCTTCTGGTCGCGGCCGGAACGCGCCAGCCGGACCTTGCGCGCGATCAGCGGGGCCAGCGGGGTGCGGGCGCGCAGTTCATCGAGAAAATTGGGCGGCAGGCTCATAGGGCGGCGAGTTTCGCCTTCACCGCCGCCGAGGCGGAGGCCATGTCGAGTGCGGTGCCGTGAGCCGATTTCAGCGCGGCGATGACTTTGCCCATGTCCCTCGCCGAGGCGGCACCGCTCGCCGCGATGGCCCGATCGATCGCGGCATCGAGCGCCGAGCCGTGCAGGGTCTGGGGCAGGTAGGTTTCGAGAATGGCGATTTCGGCGGCTTCCTGGTCCGCGAGGTCGGGGCGGTTGCCTTGGCGGTATTGGGATTCCGACTCGCGGCGGGTTTTGACCATGCCGCGCAGCATCGCAATGATCTCGTCATCCGGCACCGCCTCGATGCCTTTCGGGCGGGCTGCGATGTCGGTATCCTTCAGTTTGGCGGCGGCCATGCGCAGTTTGGCGGCGGCCATGCGCAGTGTGGAGACGGTCAAAGCCTGCCGGGCGAGCATGGCGGTTTTGAGGTCGGCCTGAAGGCGGGCACGTAATTCACTCATCGCAATATCCTTTCAGGGTCCGGAAATAAATTCCGGCATAGCATCGTCGGGACATTTTTCGGTTGATCCCGGATTTAATTTCCGGCACTACCGCAAAATCATGCCAAAATCCATTGCTGAACTGATCGATCGTCTGGGCGGGGCCGAGGCCGCAGCCCGGCTTACCATGGTTTCGACCGAGGCGGTCCGCAAATGGCGCAGTGCCGGTGCGATTCCGGCCCGTCACTGGCCCGCGGTGCTGGCGGCGACCGGGTTGACCTTGCACGATCTGCCGGGCGGCTCGGCACCCGATGCAGTGTCCGCGCGGCCCGAGGCGGCGACGGCGGCGCTGGTACTGGGTGATGGGCGGGTGTTCTGGGGCCGCGGCTTCGGGGCATTCAGCGACGGGATGCCAGCGGAACTGTGTTTTTCGACCGGGATGACCGGGTATCAGGAAACCCTGACCGATCCGTCGTTTGCCGGGCAGATCATCACCTTCACCTTTCCGCATATCGGCAATGTTGGGGCGAACGGGGCCGATGTCGAGGCGACTACCGCCTTTGCGCGCGGGCTGGTGATCAACCGGGACATCACGGTACCGTCGAGCTGGCGGGCGGCGGAAGGGCTGGCGCGCTGGTGCCAGCGCATGGGGCTGGTCGGGATTGCCGGGGTCGATACCAGGGGATTGACCCGCGCGATCCGCGATGACGGGCCGCCGAACGCGTTGATCGCGTTTCCACAGGATGGCCAGTTCGATCTCGATGCGCTGGTTGCGCGGGCGCGGGCGTGGCCGGGTCTGGCCGGGATGGATCTGGCGCGTGAGGTCTCGTGCACCCAGAGTTACGAGTGGACCGAGACGGTCTGGGACCGGGTGCAGGGGTTCGGCCGGCAGTCCGCACCGCGCCATACCGTGGTGGCGGTCGATTTCGGGGCGAAGCGCAATATTTTCCGCAATCTGGCGAGCGCGGGGTGCCGGGTGATCGTGGTGCCGGCGACGGCCTCCGCCGAGGATATTCTACGCCATCGGCCGGATGGGGTGTTTTTGTCGAACGGTCCGGGCGATCCGGCGGCGACGGCGGCTTATGCGGTACCGGCGATCTGTGGCGTGCTCGATGCCGGGGTGCCGCTGTTTGGTATTTGCCTCGGGCATCAGTTGCTCGCCCATGCGCTGGGGGGGACGACGTACAAGCTGGCGCGCGGGCATCGGGGGGCTAATCAACCGGTGCAGGAGATTGCGACCGGCAAGGTTGAGATCACCAGCCAGAATCATGGGTTTGCGGTTGATGAGGCCTCCTTGCCGGAAGGCGTTGTGGTGACGCATCGGAGCCTGTTCGATGGTTCGAACGAGGGGATTGCGTGCGTCGGGAAGCGTTGTTTTTCAGTGCAGTATCACCCGGAGGCGAGTCCGGGACCGTCCGATGCGGGGCATTTGTTCGGGCGATTCACGGCGATGATGGAGGAAGTATAGGGAGTTTACGGGGTTATACGGAGATTTGTGTATAACCGGGTAAACTTTGTATAACTTGATCATGAATTTTGTTACGGACATTTTTGCATTCGTTGCCGTAGATACGCGGTTTAGCTGCCTATTCGTGATGATACCTAAGTTCTGCGTTCTTGTAACGTTAGATATACCATAAGAAATACTGTCATAAAGGCAAACCATGTCACCATTATATGATGAAGAGACCGGCGAGCCAAATTATGAGTTAACATCTCTTGAACGTGAAGTTTTTAAAGCCCTAACAATTTTTACTAAAGAACAAAATCTTGATGCCATAATTGCATCTCACTTGACTTCGTACAATATTGGTGATTTCAGTCCAGCGATTATAAAAGCTAAACTAAAGAGCTTTGAAAAAATAGGCCTGATAACTAAGGAGTTTGACGACGAAGGGAGGTCGGCTTGGTGGGAGTTTACGCCCGATGGTGCCGAATTCGCGTATTCGTTAATTAATTCGAGCAAAGTTCTTGATGTAAAACAGTTTCTGACCATTGATCAAAATCTACAGGAAGTTAAAGAAGCGGAGCAAGCACTTGCTATTTTATCAGATGAAATTAAAAAGTCGAACAGTTTATTTGCAAATCGAGAAGAGCGTATGCAAGTCTCCAAAGAAATTGATTACATTAGAGATCTGATTTTAGGTCCGCGGCTACACGTATCTAGTTTTATTGAAATTGCACAGAATAATAAGACCATCAGATTTCTAGTTACCCAAATTGCAAGTGAAGTAGTAAAATTAGCCGCCTCTAATGTCATTGAAAAATTGGGGCCGGTAATTCGATTTGTTCGTTCCATGATGAGTTGAAATATCCTCAAACTAATGGGGTCTGGGGCCTAAGGCCCCAGCGGGTGCAGGGCAGAGCCCTGCTGCTTATCTTCATCGTCTAACTCAAGGACTAACCATGCCCAAGCGCACTGACCTGAAATCCATTCTGATCATCGGTGCCGGTCCGATCGTGATCGGTCAGGCCTGCGAGTTCGATTATTCTGGGGCGCAGGCGTGCAAGGCGTTGCGCGAGGAGGGGTATCGGGTTGTGCTGGTCAATTCGAATCCGGCGACGATCATGACCGATCCCGATCTGGCGGATGCGACGTATATCGAGCCGATCACGCCGGAGATGGTCGAGAAGATCATCATCAGGGAGCGGCCCGATGCGTTGTTGCCGACCATGGGCGGACAGACGGCGTTGAATACCGCGATGGCGCTGGCGAAATCGGGGGTGCTGGACAAGCACGGGGTCGAGTTGATCGGTGCCAAGGCCGATGTGATCGACCGGGCGGAGGATCGGCTGAAGTTTCGCGATGCGATGGCCGAGATCGGGATCGAGGGGCCGAAGAGTGCAATCGCCCATTCGATCGAGGAGGCATGGGCGGCGCTGGAACTGGTGGGGTTGCCGGCGGTGATCCGGCCCTCGTTCACGCTGGGTGGCACGGGGGGCGGAATTGCGTTCAACCGCGAGGAGTTTCTGGAAATCGTCACCAGCGGCCTCGATGCGTCGCCGACCACCGAGGTGTTGATCGAGGAGAGCGTGCTCGGGTGGAAAGAATACGAGATGGAGGTGGTGCGCGACGCGGCGGATAATTGCATCATCGTGTGTTCGATCGAGAATATCGATCCGATGGGCGTGCATACGGGTGATTCCGTGACGGTGGCGCCGGCGCTGACGCTGACCGACCGGGAATTCCAGATCATGCGGGATGCCTCGATTGCGTGTCTGCGCAGGATCGGGGTGGATACCGGCGGGTCGAACGTGCAGTTCGGCGTCAATCCGGCGGATGGGCGGATGGTGGTGATCGAGATGAACCCACGGGTCTCGCGTTCGTCCGCTTTGGCTTCGAAGGCGACGGGGTTTCCGATCGCGAAGATCGCGGCGAAACTGGCGGTGGGATATACGCTGGATGAGTTGCGCAACGATATCACGCAGGTGACGCCGGCGAGTTTCGAGCCGACGATCGATTACGTGGTGATCAAGATCCCGCGTTTCACCTTCGAGAAGTTTCCGGGCACGCCGGCGTTGCTGACCACGGCGATGAAGTCGGTCGGTGAGGCCATGGCGATCGGGCGGAGTTTTGCCGAGGCGTTGCAGAAGGGGTTGCGCAGTCTGGAGACCGGGTTGTCCGGGCTCGATGAGGTCGAGGCGCCGGGGGATGGCACGCATGATGCGTTCCGCGCCGCGCTTTCGACGCCGCGTCCGGATCGGTTGCTGATCGCGGCACAGGCGTTGCGGGCCGGGCTGTCGATTGCGGATATTCACGCGACGTCGAAATTCGATCCGTGGTTTCTGGAGCAGATGGCGGAAATCGTCGCGGTGGAGCGCAGGATTGCGAGCGAGGGTCTGCCGGAGGACGCGATTGGCCTGCGGGCGGTCAAGGCGCTGGGATTTTCCGACAAGCGGCTGGCACAATTGACGGAACGCGCGGAGACATCGATTGCGGCGGAACGCGCCGCCCTCGGCGTGGTGCCGGTGTATCGGCGGATCGACAGCACGGCGGGCGAGTTCGCCTCCGCCACCTCGTATATGTATGCGACGTATGAGGGCGGGTTCGGCGTGCCGCATTGCGAAGCCGACCCGACCGACCGGCGGAAGATCGTCATTCTGGGGGGCGGGCCGAACCGGATCGGGCAGGGGATCGAGTTCGATTATTGCTGCGTCCATGCCGCCTATGCGCTGCGCGAGGCGGGGTATGAGACCATCATCGTCAATTGCAATCCCGAAACGGTTTCGACCGATTACGATACGTCGGACCGGCTGTATTTCGAGCCGCTGTTCGCCGAGGATGTGATTGCGCTGATCCGGCGCGAGCAGCAGAACGGCACGGTGCTCGGCTGCATCGTGCAGTATGGTGGGCAGACGCCGCTGAAGCTGAGCCAGGCGCTGGAGGATGCCGGAATTCCGATTTTGGGGACGTCTGCCGATGCGATCGATGTTGCCGAAGATCGTGAGAGGTTCCAGGTTTTGCTGAAATCGCTCGGGTTGCGTCAGCCGGAAAACGGCATTGCGCGCTCGGCGGAGCAGGCTGAGGCGATCGTCGAGAAAATCGGGTTTCCGGTGGTGATCCGGCCAAGCTACGTGCTCGGCGGGCGGGCGATGGAGATTGTGTATGATCTGCCCAATCTGCGGCGGTATATGCGCGAGGCGGTGATCGTTTCGGGCACCAATCCGGTGCTGATCGATCGGTATCTGAACGATGCGATCGAGGTGGATGTCGATTGCATCGCCGATCGTCAGACCGTGTATGTCGCGGGGGTGATGGAGCATATCGAGGAGGCCGGGATTCATTCCGGCGACAGCGCGTGCTCGCTGCCGCCCTATTCGCTGTCGCCCGCCGTGGTGGCGGAATTGCGCTCGGAGACCGAGGCGATGGCCAAGGCGCTGAACGTGGTCGGGCTGATGAACGTGCAGTTCGCGATTCAGCTCAACCAGGCGGGGGGTGAGAATGTCTATGTGCTGGAGGTCAACCCGCGCGCATCGCGCACCGTGCCGTTCGTGGCGAAGGCGACCGGGGTGCCGGTGGCCAAGATCGGCGCGCGGGTGATGGCGGGCGAGGCGCTGGCGTCGTTCGGCCTCGATGACACCATCATGCGCAGCCATGTCGCGGTGAAAGAGGCGGTGTTTCCGTTCGCGCGGTTTTCCGGCGTCGATGTGCTGCTCGGGCCGGAGATGAAATCCACCGGCGAGGTGATGGGGCTGGATGCGAGTTTCGCGCGCGCCTTCGCCAAGGCGCAGCTCGGCGCCGGGGTGAAGCTGCCGCGCGCGGGGACGGTGCTGCTCTCGGTGCGGGATGGCGACAAGGCGGCGATCGTTTCAATTGCGCGGCGCTTCGTCGATCTCGGGTTCGCCATCTTGGCGACGCGGGGGACGGCGGCGCATCTGTCGGACGCCGGAATTGCGGCGCGGGCGGTGAACAAGGTGCTGGAAGGCCGGCCACACTGCGTCGATGCGATCCGCTCGGGCGAGGTGCAGCTCGTGATCAACACGGCATCGGGCGCGCAGACCGTGGCGGATAGTTTCGACATTCGCCGCTCGGCGCTGACGCATGGAGTGCCGCACTTCACCACCATCGCGGGGGCGCGGGCGGCATCCCACGCCATAGCAGCCTTGGCGGCGGGGAGTCTTGAAGTTGCGCCGCTTCAGTCGTATTTTATCCAACCGAGCTGACTGGTGCCGTGGCTGGAACTTTCCGGTCGCGGTGCGCGCATTTATGCCAACTGCCTGCTGTTTAAAAGACTTTAAGGAATCGCCGTGCAAAAATTCCCGATGACCGGGCCCGGACTGACCAATCTCGAAACGGAGTTGCGCCACCTCAAATCCGAGGAGCGCCCCGCGATCATCCGCGCGATTGCCGAAGCCCGGAGCCATGGCGATCTGTCGGAAAACGCGGAGTATCATTCGGCCCGGGAGCGGCAATCGTTCATCGAGGGCCGGATCGCCGAGCTGGAGGAAATCATTTCCGCCGCCGAAGTGATCGATCCGGCGACCTTGACAGGGGACACCATCAAGTTCGGCGCGCAGGTCGAGCTGATCGATGAAGAGACCGAAAAGCAGGTGCGGTATCAGATCGTCGGGCTGCACGAGGCGGATATCAAGCAGGGCCGGCTCTCGGTGACCTCGCCGCTTGCGAAATCGCTGATCGGCAAGAAGCCGGGTGATACGGTTTCGGTGCCGGCACCGGGCGGCGACCGGAGTTACGAGATCATCACCGTCCGGTTCGGCTAGGGTTTTGGTCACGATCGAGGATATCGAGGCGGCGGCGGACCGCATCGCCGGGGCGGTGCAGCGCACGCCGCTGGTGTATTCGGATGCGCTCTCGCGCGCGACCGGGGCGCGGGTGCTGTTGAAACTGGAAAATCTGCAGGCAACCGGCGCGTTCAAGGAGCGTGGTGCGGCCAACCGGATCGCGTTGCTGACCGAGGCTGAGCGCGCGCGCGGCGTGATTGCGATGTCGGCGGGAAATCACGCCCAGGCGGTCGCCCGGCACGCGCAACTGGCGGGGATCGCCGCGACCATCGTGATGCCGCGTTTCACCCCGACCACCAAAGTGATGCGCACGCGTGCCTGGGCCGCGCGCGTGGTGCTTCACGGCGAAACCCTCGCCGAGGCGGCGGATCATGCACATGAACTGGCGGCTGCCGAAGGTCTCGTGTTCGTTCATCCCTATGACGATCCGGCGGTGATCGCGGGGCAGGGGACCATGGCGCTCGAAATCCTGGCGGATGCGCCGGATCTGGACATGCTGGTGGTGCCGACCGGCGGCGGGGGATTTCTTGCGGGCTGCGCCACTGCGGCGAAGGCGAGGCGGCCCGGGCTTGCAGTGCTCGGCGTCGAGGTCGAGGCCTATTCGGGCTTTGCTCAGGCGCTGGCCGGACAGCCGATCACGGTCGGCGGGGCCACGATCGCCGAAGGAATTGCGGTTCGCGACATCGGTCAGCGGCCACTCGCCATCCTGCGGGAGCTTGGCACCGAAATGCTGGTGGTGCCGGAATCCGCGGTCGAACAGGCGATCGCGCTGTTGATCGAAGGCGGCAAACTTGTCGCCGAAGGCGCGGGCGCGGCGGGGCTGGCGGCGGTGCTGACCTATCCCGACCGGTTCGCGGGCAAGACCGTCGCTCTGCCGATCTGCGGCGGCAATATCGATACCCGCACCCTCGCGAACACATTGCTGCGCAACCTGCTCCGCGACGGGCGGATTCTCAAGATTCTGATGGAAATCCCGGACCGTCCGGGCGTGCTCGCGGATATTTCGGCACGGATCGGCAATCATGGCGGCAATATTATCGAAGTGGTGCATCAGCGCCTGTTCGCCTCGCCGACGGTGCAGGCGGCTCATCTGGAAATCATGATCGAGGCGCGCGATGCGGAGCATGGCAATGCGATCGTTGCGGTGTTGGAAGAGGTTTATACTGTCAAGCGGATGTGAGGCGGGACGGGTAAGACTTCTTTTCTTGAAAAAAAGAAGCAAAACAACTTTGCTCCAAAACTTTGCTCCTTTGGGACTGCGGCATTGAAACCCCCTGCGGCCCAACTGCAAAAAGTTTTTTGCTTCTTTTTTACAAAAAAGAAGCGCTTTCTGTCTTGCCCCTCGCCACCATGATCCCCCCCATCCTCTACCAGTCGACCCACCTCCTGATCATCGACAAACCGGCGGGCCTCGCCTGTCATGCCGGGCCGCGCGGGGGTTCCAGTGTCGAGGATTTCTTTCCGCAATGGCGGCGCGGGCATGACGGGCCGTGGCTCGCGCATCGGCTCGATGCCGATACGGCGGGATGCCTCGCCATCGCGCGGCGCAAGACGACGCTGATTGCCTTGCAGAAGGCGTTCGCGGCCCACGCGGTGCGCAAGATCTATTGGGCGGTGGTGCAGGGCGTGCCGAAGGCTTCGGGGGGAACGATCGCGGTGCCGTTGCGCAAGCAGACCGACCCGACCGGCTGGCGCATGGTCGGCGGGCCGGGCGGGCAACCGGCGGTGACCGACTGGCGGGTGATTGCGGCGGCGCAGGGGCGGGCGGTGCTGGAATTATCGCCCCGGACCGGGCGAACCCATCAGCTGCGGGTGCATTGTGCTGGGATGGGGCATCCGATCATCGGCGATCCGGTCTATGGCAAGGCGGGGAGGGGGCTGTGTCTGCTGGCGCGGCGGCTGATGCTGCCGCTTGACCCGCTCGTGACGGCGGTTGCGGCGGTGCCCGATCATATGCGGGCCGCGCTGTCAGGCGTCGATTTCGATCGCCTTGAGCCGGGCTAGAAAGTCGCGGCAGAACGAGGCGGCGGTGGTGCGGCGCACTTTGCCGAGCAGGGCGGTATGCCGCGCCTTGCGTTCCTCAAGCGGCATGACCAGCCCGGCATGCATGGCATCGGCCACCGCATCGGCATCGTAGGGGTTGACGATCAGTGCCTCGGTGAGTTCCTCGGCGGCTCCGGCGAAACGCGAGAGCACCAGCACGCCGGGATCGGCGGCGTCCTGGGCCGCGATGAATTCCTTGGCGACCAGGTTCATCCCGTCGCGCAGCGGCGTGACCAGAGCGATGCGGGCGAGGCGGTAGAACCCCGCGATGGTGCTGCGATTGACCGTGCGGGTCATGTAGCGCAGCGGCGTCCAGTCGAAATCGGAATAGGCGCCGTTGATGTCACCGGCCTTGCGGTCGAGTTCGCGCCGGAGTGACTGGTAACGATCGACATCCTCGCGCGAGCGGGCGGCGATCTGGAGCAGGCTGATCCGGCGCAGATGTTCGGGGTAACGGTGCAGCAACTGGCCGAAGGCATCGAAGCGTTGCGGCAGGCCCTTGGTATAGTCGAGCCGATCGACCCCGATGATCAGGGCGCGGCCGACCAGGCTTTCGATCAGCCGCTTGGTCTCGGCCATGCCGGCGGCACGTCGCGCGGTGCGGGTGAACCCGTCGGCGTCGATCCCGATCGGGGTGACGGTGGTTTCGGTGCGATGGCCGTTATGGATGAAGCTGTGGTCGGGTTCGGGCCGCACGCCCATGCAGGAGGCGGCGGATTCGAGGAAGTTCATCCGGTCGCCATGGGTCTGGAACCCGATCAGGTCGGCGGCGGCGAGGGCGCGCACCAGAACCGCAGCCGAGGGCAGCACATGCAGCACGGCGGGCGGCACGAACGGGACGTGCAGGAAAAATCCGATCCGGTTGGTCACCCCGCGCCGGCGGAGCGCCTCGGGCAGAGTGAGCAACTGGTAGTCGTGGATCCAGATGATGTCATCCGGCCGCAGGAGGGGTTTCAGGCGGTCGGCGAACGCCTCGTTGACCGTGAGGTAGCCTTCGTAATCATCGCGTTTGAAATCCAGCAGGCCGGTGCGGTAGTGCAGCAGCGGCCAGAGCGCGCCGTTGGAAAACCCGACATAATAGCGCCGGTAATCCGCCTCGCTCAGATCGATCGTGGCGTAGGTCAGGCCGCCATGTTCGGCGATTGTCGCGGTCTCGGAGGTCGCCGTCGCACGCTTGCCGGACCAGCCGAACCAGAGGGAACCCGGCGTCATCGCCTCGGCGAGCGCCACTGCGAGACCACCGGCTTTCGCGCCGCGCTCGGTCGGCAGGGACACGCGGTTCGAAACGATGACGAGGCGGCTCATCGCAGCACCCCCTTCACCGCACGGGCGAGCCACGCGCGGACCGATGCGGTGGTGCCGTCGAAATCGCGATGGACGTGCAATCCGAACCCGCCGCGTGCGTTGGCCGCGTCGATGGCGGCTTCGTCGGTCGTATCGTCGCCCACGAACACCGGCACGCGGCCCCTGAACGGGGCCTGCTGCATGAACCAGTCGAGCGCCCGACCCTTGCCGGCGCCGACCGGGCGGATTTCCCACGCCATGTTCGCCGGCAGGATTTCGATATCGGGCTCGCCCTCGATGAAATGCTCGATCAGCATGCGCAACGCGGGGCCCTGTTCCGGCGCACGGCGAAAATGGGCGACCAGCGTGTAGGTTTTTTCCTCGATCGCCACGCCCGGCATGCGAACGGCGGCGTCGTGCAGCGCCGCGCGCCACTCGGGGCGGTTGGCCGAAATCGTGATCGGGCGGTGGATCACGCCCGCCGCGTCCCGGCACAGAAATCCGTGCTCGGCTCCCGCCGGAAGAATGGTTCCGGTCACGCCGTCGATATCCGCCATGGTCCGGCCCGACAAAATCGCCATGGCGCCCTCGCGTTGCGCCGCCAGATCCGCGAGCAGGGCGGGCAGGCCGGGCGGCACGATCACCTCGGCGGGAGTCGGCGCGAAGTCGAGCAGGGTGCCGTCCATATCGAGGAACAGCGCGTGGTCGGGTGCAAGATCGGGTAACATATCGTAATAGATGGGCAGGACGAATGCCCGATCAAGCGAAACGTCGATCACCCCTCCGGTGTCGGCCAGGATTGCAGATCGTGCCCCAGCAGCATCGGAATCTGCAGCAGGACGCGGCCATGATGGGTGATATCGATCGGTTTCGCGACCGTGATGGTACGGAAACGGGGGGCGTAGCGCTTCATGATATCCGCCTCGTCACCCGGCATCGCGGCAATCAGGATATCGT
This sequence comes from Acidiphilium acidophilum, assembly GCF_033842475.1. Lineage (NCBI taxonomy): Bacteria > Pseudomonadati > Pseudomonadota > Alphaproteobacteria > Acetobacterales > Acidocellaceae > Acidiphilium > Acidiphilium acidophilum. The sequence goes on from NZ_JAWXYB010000018.1 coordinate 628,778, forward strand.
CCCCGATCAGCGATTGCGGCGGGGTGGTGATGCCGAATTCATGCTTGTCGCCCTCGAATACGGTCACCGGCACATCGGGGCCGAGCGCATAGGCGATCTTGCCGGCATCGAACCAGCGCAGCGCCGCCACCGCCATGTCCGGCTTCGCCAGATCGCCGCGCCGGATCAGCGCGGTGCGGAAGCTCCGCCAGTCGATCACCTGCAACTCCGGCGAGTGTCCGAGCCCGAACAGCCGGTTGAAACCGGGCACGATACCGAAGTTCAACTCCGCGCCGATGAAGATCACCGAAGCGGTCAGCACTGCCGCCGTGGCCCACACCACCATGGCAAGGCGTCGCCGCGCCCGCTCCGTCGCGCGCGATGCCCAGTCCCCCAGAGCGGGGAACAGCATCAGGTAACCCGGCGCGGCCCAGTGAAACAGGATCTTGCGCGAGGACCAGAACGCGATCGCGGAGAACAGCACGATCGGGATGACCGCAAGCCAGGACAGAAACCGGGCCCGGCGCTCCGCATGGCGCCGGAACCCGCCGATCAGCAGGGCGATCATCGGCACGAAAATCCAGGGGGCGATGAACACCGCCTCGCCCAGCCAGACGATGAAGGGCCGCAGCGGGTGGATGCCGAACCCGGTGGCCCGCGCCCCCTGATAGCCGAACGAGGCCCAGTGGTTCAGCGCATTCCAGATCAGCACCGGCGAAAAGACCACGAGCGCGATGAGGCAGGCGACCCAGGGACCGGCGCTGGCGAGCGCGCGGCGGCCCCGCGCATCGAAGATCAGGAATGCGAGCGCACCGAGCAGGTTCAATACCGCATTGTATTTAGAATCCATCGCGAGACCCGCGAGCAAACCCGCGAGCGGCCAGAATTCCGGTTCGGGTTCGGCGTCATGGTCCGGTCGGGCCACGCCCACGGCGCGCGCCAGCGCCCAGGCGGCGGCGACCAGAAAGAAATCCAGCGGCCCGTCCGGCAACACCCAGGTGCCGAACGCGATGGCGAAGACCGGCGAGATGTTCAACGCCGCCACTGCCCACACCGCCGCACGGGCCCCGAACAGGCGGTTGGTCAGCCCATACATCAGCGCGCCGGTTCCCGCGAACAGCAGCACGAACGGCAACCGCACGATGAAGGGTGAGTGCAGCCCGGTCAGTCGCTGGATCGTGAGTTCCATGAACCACGAGATCGGCGGATGGTCGAAATATGACAGCTGATAGGTATGTGCCGCCGAGACCATGTAGCTTTCGTCGATGCCGAGCCCCATCGCGGCGGCGAACAGCAATCGGATCAGCAGGGCGGCAAGGATGATGATCGTGGCTTGGGTCGCTGGCTTCATGGCTGAGCGGCATGGGCGAGGGACCGCCGCGGGTCAAGCCGGTATCCTTGACACATGGTAAGGTTTAACCGATGGAAAATGAAGGCATCGCGCGGTGCCGCCGCACCTATTCCGGAACCCTTCGCAAGGAACGATCCGATGTCCAGCCCACGATTACCCGGCTTACGATGGATTTACGCTTTGGCTGGCCTGAGCCTGATACCGTGCGTGGCACTGGCCTCGACGGTGCCCAATGTCATGTGGTCAGCCGATCTCGCCAAGCCGGTCTATGCGACGCCCCGGATCGGTGGCGGACAAATCTACGTGACGAGCACGCAGAGTACCGGCCCCAACGTGTTCGCGCTCGATGCGAAATCCGGTCACATCATATGGCGGTACGCAACCAGCGGCGCCATCACGATTTCACCCACCGTGGGTCAGACGCAGGTGTTCGTCGCGTCCGATATCGGCGATACCCATTTCATGCGGGCGCTCGATGCCAGAACCGGGGCGCTGGTCTGGCAATATACCCGCAACAAGCCGCCCGAATGCATGTGCAGCCATGACGCGCATGTCGGCGACGGGCTGGTTTTCGCGCAGACCGACGGGCACAGCCTGTATGCCTTCGCGCCGGTCGGCGCCATGCCGTCCCGCCGGATCTGGCAGTTCAAGGGGGATGGTGCGCGCCTCACCTCGCCCGTGACCACGGCGGGGCTGGTCGTGTTCGGCTCGGCCAATCACGATCTGTACGCGCTCGATGCGAAAACCGGTGCCCCGCGCTGGACCGCACACACCGGATACGCGTTCGTCAGCGCGCCGGTCGTGGGTGATGGCCTGGTGATCGCCGGCAATCGGGGCGGCACCGTGCATGCCTATGACGCGGCAACCGGGAAACCCGCCTGGAGTTTTGCCACCAGTGGCGCGATCGATCATCCGGTCGTGATCGATCGTGGCCGGGTCTATGCCGTTTCCAACGACCGCATACTCTATGCGCTCGATCTCAAGACCGGTCATGTCCTGTGGCAGCACGTCATGGCCGATTATGCCACCGCCGCACCGCTGGTGCACGGCAAAGCGGTGATCGTGGCGGATCGAGCCGGCGAGTTGCTCGCCGTGAACGCGGCGACCGGCAAAAGGATCTGGCATGCCCCGTTGGGTGGCACGCCGTTCTCCCGCCCGATGCCGTGGCGTAACGATATCGTGCTGAAAATCGGCGATCATGCCGTGGCCGCCTACGCGGCATCGACCGGCACGCTCAAATGGCATTATACCAGCCGATCGGTGGTCACCGATCCGGTCGTCGGCACCGGCACATCGGGCGGCGTGATTCTGGCGACCAGCAACGGGCATGTGCTGGCGTTGCAATGAGGGAGCGATTTCGTGGTGGAAATGGAATGACGCGTTGTTTCGCCCGCCGTGCCGGGCTCATCGGTGTGGGTCTGCTGGCACCGTGCCTCGCTCTGGCGGCGCCGGGCCCGATCACGGCGAGCACCGGATGGTTTCGCTACCTGTTGCCGCAGATCCCGGCGGGTGGCTTCGTGATCCTGCACAATGAAGGGGCGAAATCTGTGGTGCTCGACGCGGTGCAGACCCCGGCCTGCGGTATGGCGATGCTGCACAAGAGCGTGAACCGCAGTGGTGTCGACCGGATGGTGATGGTAGATCACGTCACGATACCGGCGCACGGATCGTTCAGCTTCTCCCCGGGCGCCTACCATATCATGTGCATGCAACCGAAGATGAAGCCCGGTGAGACCGTGACCGTCACCCTCTCGTTCCAGAATGCGCCCGCCCTCGCTGTTCCGTTCAAGGTTTACGGTGCGGACGGCAAACCGGCCGGTCGATGATCCGCGCGATCCTGCTGGCGGGCACCGCGCTCGTGATCTGTGCCGCCGCCCCGAACCCCGGATCGCCATCAGGGGCCACCATCGTCGCTCAGGGCACGGCCAATGGCGTTCTTCCCTGCATGGCCTGTCACGGTCCTGACCTTGCCGGCAATCGGTCGATCGGCGCGCCCCGCATCGCCGGACTGCCGGTGGCGACGACACTGGCCGCCTTTCACGCGATCGCGGCGGGCCGGATGGGGGATAACTACGTCATGAAAAATATCGCCCACGCCCTGACCGGTCCGGAACGCGCGGCTGTCGCTGCCTATCTGGCCACCTTGCCTGCGGGCACGCCATGACCAACCGCCGTCGCCTGCTCGCGGGCGTTGCCGGTGGCGGCAGTCTGGCGCTGCTCGCCGCCTGTCACCAGAAATGGAAACTCGACCCGCAGGATATCGATATGCGCGGGCATCTGCCCGACCTCGCCTTCACCATGACCGATGCCGAAACCGGCAAAACCGTCACGGCGGCGGATTATCGCGGCAAGATCGTAATGCTCTATTTCGGCTACACCAATTGCCCCGATGTATGCCCGCTGACCCTGTACGAGATGACCAAGATCCTGAAATCGCTGGGCGCGAAAGCCGGGGATGTCCGGTTCCTGTTCGTCACGGTCGATCCGCTGCGCGATACGCTGCCGGTCCTCGCGAAATATATCGGCCTCTATCACACGCCGGAATTCGTCGGCCTGCGCGGCACACACGCGGAACTACAGGCACTGGCCTCGCGATACCACGCCGGGTTCTCGGTGCATCCCTCGTCGAACCCGGCGAATTATACCGTCACCCACACCGCCGCCGCCTATGTGTTCAACCGGCACGGCAAGGCGGAGTTCATCTGCGCCGGACTGTCCGCGAAAGCGCCGGATATCGCCGGGATTACCCGGGATTTGCGCCATCTGGTCGAGACGGATCGGGTTTGAAGTCAGGAAGGGCTTCTTTTTTGTAAAAAAGAAGCAAAAACTTGCTGTCGCTGAAGATCAGCCGAGGCGCGCCAGCCATGTCAGCAGCCCGCGCTTCTGGGGTGTGGTGCCGAGCTTGGCGAGATCGCTGGTGAGCGCAGCATAATCCGGGTGCTGGTTCAGCCCGAGATCGGGGATGATGAAGCGCGCATTGCCGTGCGGTCCGAAAACATAGATCAACGCCGAATGCACGACCTGATATTTTTCCGGGTCCGGCGAGGGATGCACGGATGCCACCACACGATAACGCCGTGTCAGTTGATAGACCTGATTGGCACTGCCGCGCAGCCCGACGAAATGCGGGTCGAACAGAGCGAGATATTTTTTCAGCACCGGCAAGGTGTCGCGCGCGGGGTCGACCGTGACGAACAGGAACACCGTATTCGCCGCAGCCGCACCGAGTTTCAGATAGATCTGGTGAAGTTTGTAGAGCGTATCGGGGCAGACATCCGGACAGTTGGTGTAGCCGAAATACAGCATCACCACCTTGCCGTGGAAATCGGCCGCGGTGACGGTCTTGCCGGTGCTCGCATCCTTCATCGTGAAAGCCAGCGGCGGCACCAGACCGGTCACCCGCACCACCGGTTGCGCGGCCGATGCCGCAAACGGTGTCAGCAGGATCGCCGCCAGCAGAAAACGCCGCAGCATGGAAATCATGAGGACGGCGCGCCGATCTTGGCCTTCAACGCCTCGTTCACTAACGCCGGGTTGCCCTTGCCCGCCATCGCCTTCATCACCTGCCCCACGAAAAACCCGAACAGTTTATCCTTGCCCGATCGGTATTCCGCAAGCTTGTCGGGATTGGCGGCGAGTACCGCATCGATTGCCGCATCGATCGCTCCGGTATCGGTCACCTGGCGCAAGCCGCGCGCCTCGACGATGGCTGCCGGTTCCTCGCCGGTCTCGACCATGAGTTCGAGCACGTCCTTGGCGATCTTGCCGTTGATCGTGCCGTCCTTGATCAGATCGAGCAGCGCGCCGAGATTGGCCGCACTCACCGGACTGTTCTCGATGCTGCGTCCGGTCCGGTTGAGGGCCGCGAAAAAATCCCCCAGCATCCAGTTCGCGACCTGCTTGGCATCGCGGCCCTTGGCGACGGTTTCGAAGAAATCGGCGGTGACCTGTTCCATCACGAAAATCGCGGATTCGTAGCGCGAAATTCCGTAATCCTGCATCAACCGGGCGCGCTTCGCATCCGGCAGTTCGGGCAGCCGGGTTTTCAGCGTCGCGACCCATGCCTCGTCGAGCACCAGCGGCAATAAATCCGGCTCGGGGAAATACCGGTAGTCATGGGCATCTTCCTTGCTGCGCATCGAGCGGGTTTCGCCGCGCGCCGGATCGAACAGCCGGGTTTCCTGCATAACCTCGCCGCCCGACTCCCAGATTTCCACCTGCCGCCGCGCCTCGGCCTCGATCGCCTGCATCACGAAGCGGATCGAATTGACGTTCTTGATCTCGCAGCGCGTGCGGAAGGCCTCACCCGCCTTGCGCACCGAGACATTGACGTCGGCGCGCATCGAACCTTCATCCATGTTGCCATCGCAGGTGCCAAGATAGCGCAGGATCGTCCGCAACTTGCGGATATACGCGCCCGCTTCCTCCGGTGTGCGCATGTCCGGCTCGCTCACGATCTCCATCAGCGCGACGCCCGAGCGGTTGAGGTCGATCAGCGATTTGCTCGCGTGCTGATCGTGCATGCTCTTGCCGGCATCCTGCTCCAGATGCAGCCGGGTGATGCCGATCGAGCGGGTTTCGCCCGATTCCAGCTCGATATCGATTGTGCCCATGCCGACGATGGGGTGCTCATACTGGCTGATCTGATAGCCCTGCGGCAGATCGGCATAGAAGTAGTTCTTGCGGTCGAACCGCGAGACCAGATTGATCTGCGCGTTCAACCCCAGCCCGGTCCGCACCGCCTGGGCCACGCATTCGCGGTTGATCACCGGCAGCATGCCGGGAAATCCGGCATCGACGAAACTGACCTGGGTGTTCGGCGCGCTGCCGAAATCGGTCGCCGCCCCGCTGAACAGTTTCGAGTTGGAAATCACCTGGGCGTGGACTTCGAGCCCGATCACCAACTCCCACGGCCCGGTCGCCCCCTCGATCGTGTAGCTCATGACGCCGCTCCCGCCCGCACCAAAGGCCGCGCGGTGAACCCAGCGGCGCGTTCCAGCGCGGCGGCTACCGCAAAGACGGTTTCCTCGTCGAAGTGTCGCCCGATCACCTGCAGCCCGAGCGGCAGACCCCGCGCATCAAGCCCCGCCGGGACCGACATGGCGGGAACCCCGGCGAGGTTCGAGGGCACGGTGAACACGTCGTTGAGATACATCGTTACCGGATCGTCCATTTTCTCGCCGATCGCAAACGCCGCCGAGGGCGCGGTCGGCGTCAGGATCGCATCGACCGTCGCGAACGCCTCATCGAAATCGCGCAGCATCAGGGCACGGACTTTCTGCGCCCGCAGATAATAGGCGTCGTAATATCCCGCCGAGAGGACGTAGGTGCCGATCATGATTCGCCGCTTGACCTCGGCCCCGAACCCGGCGGCGCGGGTGCGTTCATAAAGGTCGATCAGATCCTCGCCCTCCACCCGCGCGCCGAACCGCACACCGTCATAGCGCGCAAGGTTCGAGGACGCCTCGGCCGGTGCCACGATGTAATAGACCGGCAGGCCGTATCTTGTGTGCGGCAGCGATACATCGACGATTTCGGCCCCCTGTTGCCGGAGCCAGTCGATGCCCGCCTGCCAGAGGTTTTCGATCTCCGGTGCCATGCCCTCGACCCGGTATTCGCTCGGAATTCCGATCCGCAACCCTTTGACCCCGCGCGCGCAGGCCGCCCGGAAATCCGGTACCGGGCGATCGGCAGAGGTGCTGTCGCGCTCGTCGAACCCGCTCATCGCACCGAGCATGATCGCGCAATCCTCGACCGTGCGCGCCATCGGCCCCGCCTGATCGAGCGAGGAGGCGAACGCGACGATGCCGAAGCGCGAACACCGGCCATAGGTCGGCTTGATCCCGGCAATGCCGGTGAACGCCGCCGGCTGGCGGATCGAGCCGCCGGTATCGGTCCCGGTCGCGCCCATCGCCATCCGCGCCGCCACCGCCGCCGCTGAACCGCCGGAGGAGCCGCCGGGGACGAGTTTCGCCCCATCCGCGCGCTGCCAGGGGTTTTCCACCGCGCCATAGGCCGAGGTGATGTTCGATGAGCCCATGGCGAACTCGTCGAGATTGGCCTTGCCGAGCATCACCGCGCCCGCCGCCTTCAATTTCGCCGAAACCGTGCTCTCGTAGGGCGGCACGAACGGGCCCAGAATGTTCGATCCCGCCGTGGTCCGCACGCCCTCGGTGCAGAACAGATCCTTCATCGCGATCGGGATTCCCGACAGGGCAGGGGCATCGCCCGCCGCCCGCGCGGCATCGGCCTCCCGCGCCTGCGCGCGTGCCGCATCCGGCGTCATCGTGATGAATGCGTTGAGCCGGGGATTGAGCGCCTCGACCGCGCCGATATGCGCCTCGGTCAGCTCGACCGCCGAAATTTTCCGTGCCGCCAGCGCATCGAGCGCGTCGGCGATGCTCAGATCCAGCATGCTCATTCCACCACCTTCGGGACCGCAAAGAAATTGCCGATCCGGTCCGGCGCGTTGGCCAGGATTTTTTCGGGATAGTTCCCGTCGGTCACCGCGTCCTCGCGCAGCCGCATCGCCATCTGCGCGCCGCCCGACAGCGGCTGCACGCCATCGACATTCACCTCGGATAATTGCTCGACATAACCGAGTATCGCATTGAGTTCGCCTTCGAGGCGCGGCACCTCCTCGTCATCGAGGCGGATACGGGCGAGTTTCGCGATACGGCGAACCGTCGCGGGGTCGAGCGACATGGGCATCCCTTGGGTTTCTGTGCGGTCTGGATCATAAACGCGACCATGACACTGTTCAACCTGACCGACCTGGTGGCAGCAATGCCGCGCAACGCCCGCCTGATCGGGCTCGATCCCGGCTCCCGCATCGTCGGCATCGCCCTCTCCGACGTCAGCCGCCGCCTCGCGTCGCCCTACGGCGCCATGAAGCGCGGCAAACTCGCCGAAATGGCGCAGACCCTCCGCGAGATCGCGGCCAAGGAGGGTGCCACCGCGCTGGTGATCGGCCTGCCGTTGTCGATGGACGGCACACTCGGCCCCGCCGCCCAGGCCGCGCGCGACTGGGCCCACGCGATCACCTTCGCAACCGGCCTGCCCGCCGCGATGATGGACGAACGCCTGTCCTCGGCGGCGGTCAACCGCGCGATGATCGAAGCCGATGTCTCACGCGGCAAGCGCGCCGCCCGGGTCGATGCCGCCGCCGCCTCCTACATGCTGCAGGCCGCGCTCGACATCATCACGAATGCCGGATGAGGCTTGCCGTCATCCTGCTGCTGCTCGCGGTCGCAGCCACGCTTGAGGTCACCGGCGATGCGCTGATGCGCAACGGGTTGCACGCGTCGGGACCGGCGCGGCTCTGGTGGCTGATCGGAGGCACCCTCGTGCTCGCCATCTACGGCATCGTGGTCAATCTCGCCCCGTGGGATTTCGGGCGGGTGCTCGGCGTCTATGTCGTGCTGTTCTTCATCGTCGCCCAGCTGGTCAACCGGTTCGGCTACGGCATCCGCCCCGATTTGCCGCTGATGATCGGCGGCGGCCTGATTTGCGCCGGCGGTCTGGTGATCACGCTGTGGCGCTGATCCGCCGATGCACCCTGTTGATCGCGCGCACGGCGAAGCGCGAGCCGGGGTCGAGCCGTGCCATGAACCCGGCGGGCCAGAAGGCGGTGCGCGCCGCCCGCGCCGCCGCGAGCGGCAGGCGCGAGGATGGCGGCACGATCGGCCGGTAGGAGGAAACGCCGAACCCCTCGGCATGCGGCACCAACGCAAAGTGCGCCGCATCGTGCCGGTCAGGGTTTTCGAGCAGGGCGCTCAACCGGGACAAGGCGATACCCCGCAGCATCGCAACGTGCTCGGGGCGGAGATACGGTCGCATCGCGCGCGCGACATCGATCACCGCCTCATGGATCAGTGCGGCGATCGCAAGGCGCGGCGCTTCCTCCGCCTGCTCGATCCGCACAGGAAAGGCCACGCCATCGCGGCAGGCGATGTGGCTGATCCCGGATTCCGGGGCCGAGAACAGTAATTCGAGCACCTCGTAGGACCGGCCGACCGTCGCCGCCACCGCCGCTGCCGGGGCTCCGTCGGTGAACAGAAACCCTTCGGCGGCCAAACCCTTCACCCGCGCCGAGCTGGTGCCGAGATACACCCCTGCCATATCCGGCGCCTGCCCCCGCGCCGCCGCGCCCAAGCGCAGCAAAGCGCGTTGCAGCGAGCCGTGCCAGCCGAGATCGACCACCAGCGATTTCACGTCGAACAGCCCGAGCGCATCGAGATGCACCAGCAGATCCCGTCGCTCGATCGCCGCGCGCGCCGCGATCGCGCCGGACAGATCGGCGAAGACCGCCCGCAACGCCGCGCGTGGCCCGGCCCCGGTCACTCTGGTCGCCTCATTCACCCCCTGCCGCCGCAGCGCTGCAGCGACTTCGTCGGCCCCCGGGTCGAGATCGGCGCGCCGCAGATAATCCGCCACCCTGAGTTCGCTGACGCCCGAGGTCAGAAAATCCAGATCCGCCGCCTCCAGCGTCGTGATCGATGCGAGGTTGAGGCAGCGCCGGGACGACCAGACATAGGATGATTCCGGCATATCCGCGCCGCGCCACGCCGCCTCGTAGGCCTTCTGAAACACCATCCCGTCGCGCGCCAGAAAAAACACGCGGCGGTGTTCGGCCCGCGCTTTGGCATGGATCATCCCGGCCATCCCGATCGCGGCGGGGGCCACGACCAGATAGGCAAGGGTCAGCCAGTACGGATCGCCCCGATCGGCGGCCAGTGCACGGCGCAGCAACCCATGCGGCAGGTCGGCCACAGCGTCGCCGGTCGGCGGATAGCGGGTTGCGGCCCCGCGCCGATCGGGCGGGGTCAGCAGAAACGGCGTGACGCCGTGCCGCCGCGCCATGGTGCCGTCCGCGACCGGATGATCGCCGCAATGAACGATCCGCGCCTCCCGGTCCAATCCGAAATCCGTGCGGATCGCGGGCCACACCGTCCCGCCTGCCTTGGTGAGGCCGGTGTCGCTCGACAGATACAGCCGCCGATGCCCGACCACTCCCGCCCGTTCGAGCATCGCCTCGATCGCCGCGCGCGGCAGATACATATCCGACACGATCACAACGCGCCGTCCCGCCGCAACCACGGCGCGAAACACCTCGGCGACCAGCGGGTCCGCCGCCACACCCTCGATCTCCAGCGCGACCTCCCGCGCCATCGCCGCATCGGGGTCGAACCCCGGCGGGGCCTCGCGCCGCATGACGTCGTAGATCGCGGCAAGGGTGATCTCCCGCCCACCCGCCTGCCGCCGCACCGATGCCTCGGCGGCACCGCGCGCCGCCGCAAACCAACGATCCGCAGGCGGCGTCATCGAGGCTGCCACCAGCGCGAACAGATCCTCCGGCCGCCACACCGCCCGCTGCACCAGCGTGTCGAACAGATCGAAGCTGACGAGGTCCGCCGTCATCGCCGCCATCCTGAACGCGTCCAGCGGCGCGCGATCATGTTCGATCATTTGATGCACTCACAGGTTGCATTGGAGGTTTCTCACCCCCCCGGCCTCGTGGCAAGTCGATTTCTCATCGTAAGGAGGCTTGTTCCATGGATTTTCCGCTCTCGTCCGACCCGCTCCAGCTCGCCGCCACCCAGTTGGTCGAACCGTTCGAGGGGTTCAGCGCCGAACCCTATCGCGACCCCGGCGGCGTGTGGTCGATCGGCTATGGCTCGACCGTCGATGCCTGGGGCAATCCGGTCAGCGCCGATACCGCGCCGGTCACCCGGGATCAGGCGCTGGCGATGGTGGAGCGAGACCTCACCAGCGCGCTCGACGAGGTCAACGCCGTGGTCACCGTTCCGCTCGACGTCAACCAGCAGGCCGCTCTGGCCGATTTCGTCTACAATGTCGGAGCGGGCAATTTCGAACGCTCGACCCTGCTGACCTTGCTCAATCAGGGCGACTATGCCGGTGCCGCCGCGCAGTTCGTGCGCTGGGATTACGCCGGTGGCGTGGTGCTGCCCGGCCTGCTGCGCCGCCGGGAGGCCGAAGCCGCCTTGTTCACCGCTGCGTCATCGTCGTTCGACCCTTTCGAATGAAGGCTTGCCGTACTGCCCGGTGCCGCCTAGCCTCGCCTTCGCGATACAATCACGGGTGGGTGACGTCATGCCGATCACGAAACCTCTGCGCTGGGTGCTGGCCGGCGCGATAACGGCGCTGATCGGCGCGGGTACCGGCACCAGTGCCATCGCGGCACCACCCCCGGCGCGACCGGGACTGGTGATCGAGGCGTTCGACCTGTTCGACACCTCGGCCGACCATCGCGCCTTCGTGGTCGCCGACCAGAAGCGCTGGCTCGCCGAGGGGGCGGCGCGCATGGCGCAGGTGATCGCGGCCGATGGCAAGGTCACGGTGATCGACAGCCCGGCAAGCCGCCGCCGGATCGCCGCGATCGCCCACGATTACCAGCATCCCTCGACCTGCCGCAGTTGCGTCATCGCCGCCGCCCGGCAGCTTGGCGCACGCTACGTGTTCATCGGCTCGGTCCACAAGGTCAGCGATCTGATCATCTATATGCGCGGCGAACTCGACCGCATCGGCGATCCCAGGCCGCTGATGGTCCGGTCGATGGAGGTCAAGGCCGATAATCGGACCATGATCCTCCGCGCCGCCGGCACCATGGCCGCCGCCGTCGAACACCATCTCGGCTGAGCGCCCCTTTTTCACCAAACCGTGAATGCCCATGTGAGCCGTCTGCCGGGCGGGTTGGCCGCCCGTTGCGTACTCCCCCTGTCCTGAAAGAGAATCGCTTATGAAACTATCGATCCTGCCGGTTGCCCTGCTGATGACCCTGGCGCTCGCCGCCTGCGGCCGGCACATGAGCGGCACCTATGTCGCGCAATCGACCAGCCCGATCGTCGGCGCGACCCTCGATTTCATCTCCGCAACCGAGGTTCAGGTCCAGGTCGCCGGAACCACCACCCAGGGCACCTACAAGCTCGAAAACCATCAGGTTGTGGTGATGAACAACAACCAGACCCAGGTATTCGCCGTCGAATCCAACGGCTGCCTGAACGGCGGCCCGCAGATCGGCACGTTCTGCAAGCGCTGAACCAGCAGCCGATCCACCCGACCCGATCGAGCCGCCAGCGGCTCGATCGCAGGGTCAGCCTTTCGCGGCTTTGGGTTCGGGCTTCGCTTTCGCTTTGAGCGCGGCCTTGGGTTTTGCCGTGGGTTTCGGGCGGGCCGCCGCTTTGGCCGGTGCCCCCCCCTCGGCGGCCGGTTTCCGCGCCGGTGCCTTGCCGCCCTTTTTGCCCTTCGGTGCCAAAGTCTTGCCCTTCTCGGCGAGCAGGGCGATCGCTTCATCGAGGGTGATCGTATCGAGTTCGGTACCGCGCGGCAGGTTGGCCACGGTCTTGCCGTGCTGCGCATAAGGCCCGAACCGCCCCTTGCGCACCATCACCGGATCGCCGCCTTTCGGATGCGGCCCCAGCTCGCGAATGCCTTCCTGCTTTTTGGCCAGCACCATCACCGCCCGGTTCAGACCGACCGCGAGAACATCGTCGTCCTTATCGAGCGAGGCGAAAATCGGCCCCATCTTCACATAGGGACCGAACCGGCCGATCCCGGCCTGGATTTCCGCCTTGGTCTCGGGGTGCACCCCGACCACACGGGGCAATGACAGCAGGCCGAGCGCCTGTTCCAGCGTCAGATCATCGCCGGTGACGCCCTTGGGCAGCGCCGCCCGGCGCGGCTTGGCCTTCTTGTCCTCCGGATCGGGTTCGCCGAGCTGGATATACAGGCCATAAGGCCCGCGCCGCAGCGTGACCGGAATGCCATCGGCGTTTTCGCCCAGCACCTTCATGCCGTCGCGCAGCGTATCGCCGCCGTCCTCGGCGCCGTCGATCGCGAGTTTGCGGGTGTACTGGCACTCCGGATAATTCGAGCAGCCGATGAACGAACCGTAGCGGCCCAGCTTCAGGCCCAGCCGCCCGGTGCCGCAGGCCTGGCACACACGCGGGTCGGTGCCGTCCTCGCGCGCGGGGAAAAAATGCGGCCCCAACTCCTCATCGAGCGCATCGATGACATCGCCGATCTTCAAATCCCTGGTCTGGTCGATCGCGTTCGAGAAATCGACCCAGAAATCCCGCATCACCCGGCGCCAGTCGAGCTTGCCGTCCGAGACCTCGTCGAGTTTTTCCTCCAGCGCCGCGGAAAACCCGGTCTCGACATAACGGCCAAAGAAACTCACCAGAAACGCGGTGACCAGCCGGCCGCGATCCTCGGGAATGAACCGCCGCGCGTCCATCCGCACGTAATTCCGCTCGCGCAGCACGGTCAGGATCGAGGCATAGGTCGAAGGCCGCCCGATCCCCAACTCCTCCATTTTCTTGACCAGTGTCGCCTCGGAATAGCGCGGCGGCGGCTGGGTGAAATGCTGATCCGCCGTCACCTTGCCCCGGTTCAGCGGGTCGGATTTGACCATCGGCGGCAACAGCCGGGAGTCCTCGTCCTCAGCGTTGTCCTCAAGTTCCTCGCGATAGAGTTTCAAAAACCCGTCGAACGCGAGGATCGAGCCGGTGGCGCGCAACACCGTGCCGGACCCGTCGCCGATATCGACGCTGGTCTGGTCGAGCTCCGCCGATTGCATCTGCGAGGCGAGAGCGCGCTTGTAGATCAGCTCATACAGCCGTGCCTGCTCGTTATTGAGGTGGCGCGCCGCGCGCTCCGGCGTCAGGGTGAAATCGGTCGGGCGGATCGCCTCATGGGCTTCCTGCGCATTCTTGGCCTTGGTCTGGTATTCGCGCGGCGCGGCGGGGAGATATTCGGTCCCGAACGCCGTGCCGATCTGGCTGCGCACCGCATTGATCGCCTCGCGCGCCATCTGCACGCCATCGGTCCGCATGTAGGTGATCAGACCCACGGTTTCGCCGCCGATCTCGACCCCCTCGTAAAGCTGCTGCGCCGTCCGCATGATCTGCTGCGCCGTCATGTGCAGCTTGCGCGAGGCATCCTGCTGGAGCGTCGAGGTGGTGAAGGGTGGCGGCGGATTGCGCCGCGTGCGCTTTTTTTCGACCGCGACGACCGAAAACGCGCCGCGCTCGACCGCAGCCTTCGCGGCCATTGCCGCCGCCTCGTTCGGCAGATCGAACTGATCGAGCTTCCTGCCGTTCAGATGGGTCAGCCGGGCATGGAACGGAGCCCCGCCCGGCGTGGTGAATCCGGCCTCGATCGTCCAGTATTCGCGATTGCGGAAAACCTCGATCTCGGCTTCCCGCTCGCAGATCAGCCGCAGCGCGACCGACTGCACCCGCCCCGCCGACTTGCTGCCGGGCAGCTTGCGCCACAGCACCGGCGAGAGGGTGAACCCCACCAGATAATCCAGCGCCCGGCGCGCCAGATACGCCTCGATCAGCGGGGTATCGAGTTCGCGCGGTGCCCGCATCGCGGCCTGGACCGCCGATTTGGTGATCTCGTTGAAGGTGATCCGCCGGACGATCTTGCCCTTCAGCGAATGCCGCGCCTCCAGCATCGCCCGCACGTGCCAGGAAATCGCCTCGCCTTCCCGATCCGGGTCGGTCGCCAGATACAGGGTGTCGGCGCCCTTGAGCGCCTTGGCAATCGCCGCCACCTGCTTGTCGCCCCGCGCATCCTCTTCCCAGGACATCGCGAAATCCTCGTCCGGGCGCACCGAACCGTCCCGCGCCGGCAGGTCACGGACATGGCCGAACGAGGCCAGCACGGTGAACCCGTCGCCGAGATATTTGTTGATCGTCTTGGCCTTGGCCGGTGATTCGACGACGACGATTGCGTTCATCTCGGAAGATTTTTCCAGTTCAGGGGGCGAGGAGCAGCCCGATTTTATTGCCAGGCAAAGTCTCGATCCGTCCGGCGAGTTCCAGTTCCATCAGCACGGCAACCAGGGCGGACGGGGAGAACTGGCAGTGCAGCGCCAATTCGTCAACCGGGACCGGACTGGCGGATAACAACCTGGGGATGTCGCGCCGCGCCCGATCCAGCTCCGATGCGCCGGATTCGAGCAGAGCTACCGGTTCAGCGAAGCCGGGCGGGGCCGGGGCGATCCGCGTATCGGCGAACAGCGCGCCGGGCCGGTCCGGCAGGTTCATCAGCACGTCCCCGGCGGATTCCGTCAGATGCGCGCCCTGCCGGATCAGATCGTTGGTGCCGCGCGCCCGCGCATCGAGCGGCGAGCCCGGTACCGCGAACAACTCGCGCCCGTAATCCAGCGCATAGCGCGCGGTGATCAGGCTGCCCGAGCGGAGGGCGGCCTCGATCACCACGACCCCGAGGGCGAGCCCGGCGATGATGCGGTTGCGCTTGGGAAAATGCCGCGCCATCGGCGCGGTCCCCGGCGGTGCTTCCGCGATCAGCACGCCGCGCTCGGCGATCTCCGCCTGGAGCGCCTTGTGCTCGGGCGGATAGACCACGTCCAACCCGCCGGGGATCGCCGCAATCGTGGTGCCGGTGCGCAACGCCGCGACATGCGCCGCCGCGTCGATCCCGCGCGCGAGGCCGGAGGCGATCGGCCGTCCGGACGCCGCAAGCTCCGCCGCAATATCGGCGGCAACGCGGCAGCCATTGACCGAGGCATTGCGCGCCCCGACCACCGCGACGATGGGTTTGTGCAGAATGGCGACATCGCCGAGCACCGCGATCATCGGCGGCGCATCCGGCAGCAGCGCCAGCAGCTTCGGATAATCCGGCTCGCCCAAAAACAGCAACGTCGCGCCAAGCGTATCGAACCGGTCGATCTCGCGCCGGACATCCCCGGCGTTCGGCACGAACGGCGCCTTCGCCCGCCCGCCGGCCCGCGCCAGCGCCGGGATCGCGGCCAGCGCCTCTTCCGGCGTGTCGAACCGCGCCCGCAGGCGCCGGTAGGTTTGCGGCCCGACCCCCTCGGTGCGGATCAGCCGCAGCAGGGCGACCCGGTCGATCACGCCCCGAGCTTGATCCGCGGTTCGGTCCCGGCACGCAGCCGCGCGATATTGGCGCGATGCTTGTAAACCACCAACGCCGCGATCACGACCGCCCCGAGCGCCACCGGCCCATCGCCCAGTATCAGCGCCACGACCGGCGCAGTGGCAAACGCGGTCAATGCCGCGAGCGAGGAATATTTCCGCCACACCGCCATGCCGAGCCAGACCGCGCAGGCGATCAGACCGACCACGAAGGCCTGCGCCAGCAACACACCGAGTCCGACCGCAACCCCCTTGCCGCCCTTGAAGCGCAGCCACACCGGATACAGATGGCCGATCACCGCGAACAACCCGGCGATCACCACCAGCCAGCGCCCTTCATTGTGCATCAGCAACACCGCGACCACGCCCTTCAGCGCGTCGAGCACCAGCGTGAGCGCCGCCAGCCCTTTCCGCCCGGTCCGCAGCACATTGGTCGCCCCGATATTGCCCGAGCCGATCTTGCGCACATCGCCGAGCCCGGCGGCGCGGGTCAGGATCAGCCCGAACGGCACCGCCCCCAGCAGATAACCCGCCAATGCCGCCAGAACGATCATCCGAACACCCTCACACCGGCTTTCCAGGTCCCGACCACCACGCCCTCGACCGCCCGCCCGTCGAACGGCGTGTTCTGCGCCTTGCCCGGCAGCCGGCCCGCCTCGATCCGCCAGGAGCGGTCCGGCGCGAACAGGCACAGATCGGCAGGCCTTCCCTTCGCGATCCGCCCCGCCCCCAGCCCGAACCGCCGCGCCGGACGATCGGTCAGCAGCGACAGCGCCGTATTCAGCCCCAACGCACCGGACTGCACCTGCGCCAGCGTGATCGCGAGCAAGGTCGCGAGCCCCGCACCGCCCGGCGCCGCCTCGGCAAACGGCAGGCGCTTGTCATCGGCATCGCGCGGCTGATGATCCGAAGCGACGGCATCGATCGTGCCATCCGCCAGCGCCGCCACCACCGCCAGCCGGTCGTCCTCGGTCCGCAACGGCGGCGACAGCTTGGCGTAGCTCCGGAAATCGCCGATCGCGGTTTCGTTCAGATCGAAATAGGGCGGCGCGGTATCGCAACTCACCGCCAGCCCGCGCGATTTCGCCGCCCGGATCAGCGCCAGCGCCGCCCCGGTCGAGACATGCGCGAAATGCACCGCCCCGCCGGTCAATTCCACCAGCATGATATCGCGCGCCACCATCATCGCTTCGGCGCATACCGGTATCCCCGGCAACCCCATCAGCGTCGCCCGCGCCCCCGAGGTCGCCGCCCCGCCGGCGGCCAGGCTCGGCTCCTCGGGATGCTGCACGATCATCGCCCCGAACCCGCGCGCATACGACAGTGCCCGCCGCATCAACCCGGCTGACCCGATCGCCCGCGCCCCGTCGGAAAACGCGATCGCCCCCGCCGCCCGCAGCAGCCCGTATTCCGCGATGCTCTCGCCCCTGCACCCGCGCGTCGCCGCCCCATAGGGCGCGATGGTGATCCGCCCGGTCGCCTCGCCCGCACCCGCGAGTGCCCGCACCAGCGCCGGATCGTCGGTCGGCGGCGCGTTGTCCGGCAGCACCGCGATCGTGGTGATCCCGCCCGCGCTCGCCGCCAGCGCCGCCGAGCCGATCGTCTCGCGATACTCGAACCCCGGTTCGCCGAGCGAGGCGCGCACATCCACCAACCCCGGACACAGCACGCAATCCGCACCCTCCACGATCGCCGCACCCTCGGGCCGCCCGAGCCCCGCCCCGAAATCCGCGATCGTCCCGCCGCGCAGCAGGCAATCGCCCACCGCATCGTGCCCGGAGGCCGGATCGATGATCCGCGCGCCGATGATCAGCGTGTCACGCATTGCGCAGCGCCGTCCGCGCCAGCACATCGAGCACCGCCATCCGCACCGCCACCCCCATCTCGACCTGTTCGCGGATTACCGAGCGCGTGACGTCATCGGCCACCTGGCTGTCGATTTCGACACCCCGGTTCATCGGCCCCGGATGCATCACCAGCGCGTCCGGCTTCGCGAATGCCAGCTTCGCGGCATCCAGCCCGTAGAAGCTGAAAAACTCCCGCGCGCTCGGGATCATTCCGCCGCTCATCCGCTCGGTCTGCAACCGCAGCGCCATAACAATATCGGCGTCGCGCAACCCCTCGCGCATATCGTGAAACACGCTCACCCCGAACTGCTCGATCCCCGACGGGATCAGCGTCGGCGGCCCGACCACCCGCACCCTGCTGCCCATCGCGGTCAGCAGCAATATGTTCGAGCGCGCCACCCGCGAATGCGCGATATCGCCGCAGATCGCGATGGTCAGGCCTTCCAGCGTTCCCTTGTGGCGGCGGATCGTCAGCGCATCGAGCAGCGCCTGGGTCGGGTGCTCGTGCATGCCATCCCCGGCATTGATCACCGCGGCATCCACCTTCTGCGCCAGCAATGCCGGCGCGCCCGAGGCCTTGTGGCGCACCACCAGCAGATCGCAATTCATCGCATTCAGCGTCGCCGCCGTATCGAGCAGGGTCTCGCCCTTGGAGACCGACGAGGTCGAGACCGACATGTTGATCACATCCGCGCCCAGCCGCTTGCCCGCAAGTTCGAAACTGGTGCGGGTCCGGGTCGAATCCTCGAAGAACAGATTGATCAGCGTCCGCCCCCGCAGCACGTCCCGCCGGGTCTTGCCGGAGCGGTTGAGCAGCGCATAGCTTTCCGCCAGATCGAGCAACGCCGAGATATCGCGCGGGTGCAGAGTCTCGATCCCCAGAAGATGGCGCATCGGCAATCGCATGGCGCCTGCATACCGAAACGCCGGTCCGGCGCAATCCCCCGCCGCGTCGCGCCTCTACTGCGTCGCCCACACGATCCGGTGGATCGCGACGATCTGCTCGGGGGCGAAACTCCGCATCGGGTGCTCGGGGTTGAAACTGCTCAACTCGATCCGCTTGACGCTGCGCCGCGTCAGCACCTTGGCCATCACCTCGCCCTCCGCCGTGCGCGCCACCACCCGGTCACCGGTCCGCACCGGGGCGGCGGGCGACACAACAATGATGTCCCCCTCGCGATACACCGGCTCCATCGATTCGCCATGGATCGTCAGGCCGAACGCGTGCGGATCGTCGGCCAAAGCCGCCTCGGTGCGCGGCAACGCGACATGATCCCAGCCACCCCCGGTCGGATAGCCGCCATCGTCGAAAAACCCGTCCTGCCCCGCCTGCGCCAGCCCGATCACCGGCACCCGCCGCGCTCCCGCGCGCGGCGGCGACAAAGCCCGCGCCCCCTGCACCAGCCCGGCGAAGGCATCGATCCCCGCCCCGGTCGCGATCAGCACCTTGGCGATGCTCTCGGTCGACGGCCAGCGCAGCTTGCCCTCGTTGGTCCGGCGTTTCGAGGGGTTGAAACTGGTCGGGTCGAGTCCCGCCCGCTTGGCCAGACCCGAGGTGGACAACCCCCGTTCCGCCGCCAGTGTATCGATCGCCCGCCAGATATCTTCGTGTCGCATCCGCTTGTTCTTAACGGATTCTGCCATCTTGGGAAGTATTTTTTAGGAACAAACTCCGTTTTTCGCTTGCGTAGCCCACAACCTCCGGTTAACTTGTTCTTGTTATGTTCACACGGAGTTCCCCATGCCCTTCGATATCGGCGCCGCCCGTTCAGCGGAATTACCGAACGAAATCAAACCATTCACCTCGGCGGAGCGCGCCTGGCTCTGGACCGCCGCCTGTCTCGCCGCACGACGCGCCGGAAAACCCTCGCCGCTCGAAGCTGCCGCACCCTGCCGGCCCGAAACCATCCTCGTCTGCCTCCAGCGCCTTTATCGCGCGGGCCGGATCGATGTGGTCCACGCCGAGGTTCTGCGCCGCTGGGGCGATCGCGGCCGCCCGCCACCCCGGCCCCGCCGCGCCGACCGCAGCGACTGGCACCAGTGGCAGCAGGCGATGTTCGTGCTCGATTACACGCTCCGCCGGCAGGGCATCGTCGCCGGCTTCGACCTCGGGCCTGACCCGGCACCCGAAAAAATTTTCCCCACGCTAGGACTAAGTTCTTAGAAACGAGCGAAATTCCACCCGCAATCCCAAGGAGACCTACATGGCATTCAACCTGCGCAACCTTTCCGTCCTCGCCTACGCGAACGGCTTCACCCTCTGGCATTATCGCGCCGGCGAGGAACAACTGGCCGCGCTCGATGGCGAGACCTATTTCGCCGAAGCCGGCGACCTGATCGCCCCCGGCGACATCATCATGGCCTCGGGCAGCCACGGTGCGCGCATGGGTGCCGTCAGCCGGCGCGGCGCGCATCTCGTCCTCAACGCGATGTGACGCTGCCGAACCGATCCGTGGCCGGCGGGGGCGTTGCCTCCGCCCCGGCCTGCTCCTATGCCTTGCCCATGACCCTGACCATCGCGATCAGCCAGACGGCGGGATGTTTCGCCGATCCCGCAGCGGCGCTGGACCTGCTCGATGCCACCGCGCGCCGGGCCCGCGCCGCGCAGGCGGACCTGCTCGTCCTGCCCGAATTGTTCTGCACCGGCTACAATCTCGGCGCCGCCCGCGCCCGCAGCCTCGCGATGACGCCGGACGATGAAACGTTCGATCGCCTCCGCGCCATCGCCCGCGCCCACGGCACCGCGATCTGCCTCGGCTTTCCCGAACGCGCGGATGAACACATCGCCAACAGTGCCGCCCTGATCGATGCCACCGGCGACATCCTCCTGATCTACCGGAAAATTCATCTGTTCGGCGCGCTCGACCGCGCCATGTTCAGCCTCCGGGGCGATCGCTTCTCGGTCGTTTCCTGGCGCGGCCTGAAGCTCGGTCTCGCGATCTGCTACGACATCGAATTCCCCGAAACCGCCCGCGCCCTCGCCATCGCCGGGGCCGACCTCGTTCTGGTCCCGACCGCGCTGATGCCGCCCTACGATATCGTGGCCGATCACCTGATCCCGACCCGCGCCTATGAAAATCAGGTGTTCATCGCCTACGCCAACCATTGCGGCAGCGAGGACGGGCTCGCCTATATCGGCAAATCCTCGATCTGCGGGCCGGATGGCGCGGTGCTCGCCAAGGCTGCCGACGGTCCCGCGCTGATCACGGCCACGATCGATCCCGCGCATCAGGCCGAAATCCGTGCCCGCGATCCGCTCCTGGCCGATCGCCGCGCGCCTCTCTACCGGAGCCTCGCGACATGATCGCGCCGGTCACCATGTTCGGCCCCGATTTCCCCTTCGCCTATGATGAGTTCCTGTCCCACCGGGCCGGTCTCGGTCAGCTTCCCGCCGCCGCGCACGGCACCGAAATCGCGATCATCGGTGCGGGAATCGCCGGCATCGTCGCGGGCCACGAGCTGATGAAGCTCGGTCTCAAGCCGGTCCTGTATGAAAGCGACCGGATCGGCGGTCGCCTGCGCTCCGAACCGTTCAAGGACGGGGCAGGGGCCTATGCCGAACTCGGCGCGATGCGGTTTCCACCCTCCTCCCGCGCCCTGTTCCACTATTTCGACAAGGTCGGTATCGAAACCGTCGGTTTCCCCAACCCCCTGGCGCCGGACACGCCATCCACCGTGATCGAGCTTGCCGGGATCCGGCACTACGCCCGCACCAAGGACGATCTTCCCAAACTCTTCACCGAAGTCGAACGCGCCTGGGCCGAAGCACTGGAGGAAGGTGCCCATTACACCGAACTCACCACCGCGATCCGCCATCGCGACACCGCGACCATCCGCCGCCTCTGGCATCATCTGGTCGAAAACCTCGACGAGGAGAGTTTCTCCGGCTTCATCGCCAAATCCCGCTCCTTCCGCGAGCTCGGCTTTCGCGCCCGCGAAGTGTTCGGTCAGGTCGGTTTCGGCACCGGCGGCTGGGATACCGACTTCCCCAATTCGATCCTCGAAATTCTCCGCGTCGTCGCAACCGGTGCGGATGACGAGCACCGGCTCGTGGTCGGCGGCGTCGAACAACTGCCCCGCCGCCTCTGGTCGCTCGCGCCCGAAACCATGTCCCATTGGCCCCGGGGCACCTCGCTCGCCTCGCTGCACAACCACGTGCCGAAACCCGGCGTCGCGAAAATCGCGCCCGGCACCGCGCGAAAATTCGCGATCACCGACCGTTACGGCACCACCGCCGAATACGACGCCGTCATCGTCACCTGTCAGGTCTGGCTGCTCTCCGCCCGGATCGACTGCGCCGAATCCCTGTTCCATCACGATCTCTGGATGGCGATGGAACGCACCCATTACATGCAATCCTCGAAAACATTCGTCATGGTCGATCGCCCGTTCTGGCGCGATATCGACCCCGCGAGCGGCGAGCACGCGCTGAGCATGACCCTGTCGGACCGCCTCACCCGCGGCACCTACCTGCTCGACAACGGGGCCGACAAACCCGGGGTGATCTGCCTATCCTACACCTGGAGCGACGATGCGCTGAAATGGCTTGCTCTGCCGCTCGACGACCGGGTCCGCCTGATGCTGCACAGCCTGCGCCAGATCTACCCCACGCTCGATATCGCCCGGCATATCATCGGCGCGCCGATCACGGTCTCATGGGAATCCGATCCCAATTTCATGGGCGCGTTCAAGGCCAACCTGCCCGGGCACTACCGCTACCAGCGCCGCCTGTTCAGCCATTTCATCCAGTCGGACCTGCCGGAGGCGCATCGCGGCATCTTCCTTGCGGGCGATGACATCTCCTGGACCGCCGGCTGGGCCGAAGGGGCGGTCACCACCGCGCTCAACGCCGTCGCCGGCATCATCCGCCATTTCGGCGGCACCGCCCCTTCCGAAAACCCCGACCCGATCGACCGCTGGCCCGATCTGGCGCCGATCCGTCTGGTCGAATAGCCGGAATGACCCCGGCTTGCCGTGACCCGCGTGCCTGACCATGTTGCGCACACAACAATCGGGGTACCCAGCATGAACCACAAGCAACTCGGCAATTCCGGCCTGTCCCTGCCGCCGATCATGTTCGGCGGCAACGTGTTTGGCTGGACCGCCGACGAACCCACCTCGTTCCGTCTGCTCGATCACATGATCGCTGCCGGCCTCACCGCGATCGATACCGCCGACATGTATTCCTCCTGGGTCCCCGGCCATCAGGGCGGTGAATCCGAAACCGTGATCGGCAACTATCTCGCCCAGCGCGGCGGGCGCGACAAACTCATCATCGCCACCAAGGTCGGCATGATGACCGGCGCGGACGGTAAAAAACTCTCGAAACCGACCATCGAAGCCGCCGTCGTCGCCTCGCTGAAACGCCTGCGGACCGACGTGATCGACCTCTACCAGGCCCATGCCGACGAGGCCGAAACCCCGCTCGAAGAGACCCTCACCGCCTTCGCCGGCCTGATCGAACAGGGCAAGGTCCGCGCCATCGGGGCCTCGAACTACACCGCACCCCGCCTCAGGGACGCCCTCGCAACCAGCGCGCGCCTCGGCCTGCCGCGCTACGAATCGCTCCAGCCGCACTATAATCTGCTCGAACGCCCGGCCTACGAAGCCGAGCTCGAACCGCTCTGCGTTGCGGAAAATCTCGGCGTGATCAACTACTTCGCTCTCGCCGCCGGGTTTCTCACCGGCAAGTACCGCAACGAGGCCGATTTCGCCGCCAGCCCGCGCGGCGAGGGGGTCAAAAAATACCTCGACCCGAAAGGAAGGCGGGTTCTCGCCGCCCTCGACGACATTGCGGCCAGCCACCGCGCCAACCCGGCGCAGGTCGCCGTCGCCTGGCTCATCGCCCGGCCCAGCATCACCGCACCGATCGCGAGCGCGACCAGCACGACCCAGCTCGACGATCTGATCAGGGCGGCAACCCTCCGCCTCACCCCCGCCGACATCGCAACGCTCGACCGCGCCAGCGCCGATCACTGAACCGGAGCCGCCATGATCCACGTCCTCGCCACCATCACCGCCAAACCCGGCAAGCGCGCCGAACTGCTCGAGGCCTTCCGCGCCGTCCTGCCCCAAGTGCATGCCGAGGAAGGCTGCCTGCAATACCTCCCCGCCATCGATACCGACCACCCGATCAGCAACGCCTCCATCGGACCCGACAGCTACGTCGTGATCGAAACCTGGACGACGAGGGAGGCGCTTGCCGCCCACGCCGCGACCCCGCACATGGCCGCCTTCGCGGCCCGCTCTAAAGACCTCATCGCGAACCGCGTCCTGCACGTCCTCGAATCCACCTGACCCCGCGCTTGCCCAAACCCGCCGGACCGCTTACCGCGACGGCGGACAAGGAGCGGTCATGCGGATTTTGTTTCTGGGCGATGTGATGGGTCGGACCGGGCGGGATGCCGTGGTCGCGGCCCTGCCGGGTCTGCGGCGCGACCTCAAGATCGACGTCGCGATCGTCAACGCCGAAAACGCCTCGCACGGTTTCGGCCTCGCGCCGGATATGGCGGATGCGATTTTTGCCGCCGGCGCCGATGCCATCACGCTCGGCAATCATTCCTGGGACCGCAAGGAGATCATCCCCTACATCGCCCGGCAGAAACGCCTGATCCGCCCGCTGAACTATCCCCCCGGCACGCCGGGCGAGGGCGCGGTCGATATCACGCTCGCCAACGGCCGGCGTATCCTGATCGTGCAGGTGATGGGCCGCCTGTTCATGGACCCGATGGACTGCCCGTTCCGCGCCACCGAAACCATCCTCGCGCGCGCCCGGCTCGGCGTGACCCACGCGGCGATCCTGGTCGATTTTCATGGCGAGGCGACCAGTGAGAAAATGGCCTTCGCCCACGCTTTCGATGGCGCGGTGAGCGCCGTGCTGGGCACCCACACCCATTGCCCCACCGCCGATCATCAGGTCCTGCCCGGCGGCACCGCCTATATGTCGGATGTCGGCATGTGCGGCGATTACGACAGCGTGATCGGCATGGGCAAAGCCCCGGCGATCGCGCGCTTCACCCGCAAGATGCCGGGCGAGCGCCTCCACCCGGCGGATGGCGACGCCACGATCTGCGGCGCGGTGATCGAGACCGGACCCGATGGCCGGGCGCAACGGATCGAACCGCTCCGCACCGGGGGGCGGTTATCGCAACAGATCCCCTCAGCGTGACCGGCGCGGCATCATCCGAATCAGAATCCGCTCCCCGCGCATCTGGTGGCGGATCGCACCGCCGACATGCAGCACCAGCAGCACGAGCAGGGTAATCCCACCCCAGAAATGCAGGAATGCGAAATCGCTGTGGATCGTCCTGCTCTTGCTCACCAGCGTCGGCAGATCGAACAATCCGAAAAACGGCACCTTGCCGCCATGAGCCTCGACGAACAGCACCCCGAATACCGGCATCGCGAACAGCAGCACATAGAACAGAATTTGCGTCGTCCCCGACGCCATGCGGATCGCGGGCGACACGCTGCCGGGCAATGGCGGGGCTTGCCCGCTCAGCCGAACCGCCACGCGCAGCACCATCAAGGCCAGAATGATCAGCCCGAAACTCATATGGAGCATCGCCGTCGTCGGGCGGAGAGATTTGGGCAGCACATCGTAATGCAGCAGCAGCCCGACGATCAAAAGCCCGATCACCGTGAGCGCGATCAGCCAATGCAGGGCCTGGGCAAGCGGGCGATAGCGTGGTTCCATCCGGTTCATGTCTCCTTATCCGAAATAATAATTAACGATCAATGAACAACCGGTCCATGTCTGCAATATTACAAAACGCCGGGTCCTTGGCCGCACATGCGGATTGGAGCGTCGATCCCCGCAAACGCTGGATCACCACGGCACGCGGCATTGATGGAAGCTGGCATCTCGCCGCCCCCGAGCCGGTCGCCGAACCGCAGACCCTGATCGCCCGCCTCCGCGCGGCGGCGAACGGCGCACCCGTCGCCCTCGGGGTCGATTTCCCGCTCGGCCTGCCGCGCGCCTATGCCGCAAAAATCGGCATCACGAGTTTCCCCGACTGGCTGCGCGGCCTCCACCCCGATCTGCCGCTGTTCGAGCCCTGCCGCACGATCGACGATGTCAGCCTCGACCGTCCATTCTACCCGCGCTCCAGCGTTGCCGGTGCCGGTCAGATGGCCCGCCTCGCCACCGCTCTCGGCCTCGCGGACACGAGCGCCCTGCATCGCGCCGTCGACCTGCGCACCGCCAACCGCCCTGCCGGCGCCGCGCTGTTCTGGACCATGGGGGCCAACCAGTGCGGCAAAGCCGCCCTCGCCGCGTGGCGCGATTGCCTGCTCCCCGCCTTCGTGCAGAAGCAGCCGGTCGCCATCTGGCCCTATGAGGGGTCGTTCAACGCGCTGCTCGCCCCCGGCACCGTCGCCCTCGCAGAAACCTATCCCGCCGAAGCGCTGGTCCAGCTCGGCCTGCAACGCCCCCGCAGCAAGCGCCGCCAGTCCGATCGCGCGTCCCTGTCCGGCCCGATCATGGCGGTCATGCACGCGCTCGACGCCACGCCGGAACCCGCACTGGCCGCCGGGATCACCCAGGGTTTCGGCGCGACCCCCGACGGTGAGGACCGGTTCGACAGCCTGCTCGGCGTCCTGTCGGTCATCCGGGTCATCCGCGGCGCGCCGGACGGCATGCCGCCCGACCCGGTCATCCGCGCGGTCGAGGGCTGGGTTCTGGGGCAGGTCGATCCACCGCTGATTCGAGCCCCCGCATCAGATCGGCCGCAACCGCATCGCCCGCCGCATCGAGCCCCGCGACCACGCCGCGCCGGTCGGCTTCCGGGCGATTCTGGCTGAGCTTGCGCTTGCCGATCAGCCGCTCGATCATCATCACCACGCCCACGATCCCCTTGAGCTGCGAAGTGACGTAATCATCCGGCGCGTCGTCCACTTTCCAGGGCCGCGTCTGCCGCGCCTCGTGCCGGTCGGTCAACGCCGCGACGATGGCGTGCAGCCGCGCCGCCTCCTCGATGATCTCGACCGTGCCGTAGGCATGCACCGCCTCGTAATTCCAGGTCGGCACCACTTTGCCGGTCTCGCGTTTGGTCTGATACCAGTTCGGCGACACATAGAAATCATGGGCCTGAAACACCGCCATCGCCGCAGCACCCTCGCGCAGCGCGCGCCACTGCGGATTGCCCCGCGCCAGATGCCCGATCAGGCGGCCATGCGGGGCCGGCGCGTTCTGCCATGTCAGCGGCAGATGCGTCGCCTCGATCCCCCCGGTTCCGGCCGAAATCAGGATCGGCAGCCGTGCCGCCTGCATGATCCCGGCCAGAATACCGGCATCGTCCTCGGCAAAGGCGGGCGGGGTGTACATGCCGCGATTATACTCAACCCGCGCCGCACGAGATCAGCGTTTCCTGCACGGCACGTTCCGGAACCTCCCGGCTGGTGAAGGCGGCACCGATGCCGCGCGCCAGCACGAAGGAGAGTTTGCCGTCGCGCATCTTCTTGTCGCGCTGCATGTGCGCAAGCAGAGCCTCCGCCGGCCATCCCGCGATCCGGTGCGGCAGCCCGACCGCCGCCAGATGCGCCGCCACGCGCCCGGCGATCGCCCCATCGCAATGCCCGAGCCGCGCCGAGAGGTCGAAGGCGCAGACCAGCCCGATCGCCACCGCCTCGCCATGCAGCAGCGCCGCGCCATACCCGGTCTCGGCCTCGAAGGTATGGGCGAAACTATGGCCGAGATTGAGCAGGGCGCGCCCATCGGCCTTTGCGGTCTCGTGCGGATCGGCCGCCACCACCCCGGCCTTGAACGCGACCGCCCTGGCGATCGCGGTTTCCTGCAACGCCCGGTCGCCCGCCAGCATGGCCGCGCCGTTGGCTTCGCACCACTCATATAAATCGGCATCGGCGATCAGCCCGGCCTTGACGATCTCGGCATACCCCGCCGCGATTTCACGGCGCGGCAGGGTCGCCAGCGTCTCGCTGTCGATGATCACGAGGCGCGGCTGATGAAACGCGCCGATCAGGTTCTTGCCATGGCGCGAATTGATCCCGGTCTTGCCGCCGACGCTCGAATCCACCTGGGCGAGCAGCGAGGTCGGGATCTGCGCGAAGGGCAGCCCCCGCAGCGCCGCCGCCGCCGCGAACCCGGCCAGATCGCCGATCACCCCGCCGCCGAGCGCCACGATCGCGGTCTGGCGCTCCGGCTTGAGTGCCAGAACATCCTCGATCAGCGCCGCGAACCGGGCGAGCGATTTCGAACCTTCGCCCGGCGGCACCACCAGCGTTTCATGCGCCATCCCGGCATCGTCGAGCGAGGCGGCGAGTGTTGCGTGATGCGCTGCGGCCACCGTTTCATCCGTCACCACGATCACGCGGCGCTGCGGCAGCACCGTAGCCAGCCGCGCCCCCGCACCGGACAGAATGCCGCGCCCGATCACCACGTCATACGCCTCGCCGGGCAGATCGACCCGGATGGTTCGTGGCGGGGCGAAGCGTTCGAGTGCGGCCATTGTCATGTCGGTGGTCATTTCGGGCGGGTCCTCGGAACTGTCGATAATGATGTCCGCCCCGGCATAGACCGGCGCGCGCAGTGCCGAAAGCCGGTGCAGGATCTCGGCGGGATCGCCGGCGTTGAGCAAGGGCCGGTGGGTTCGCCCGGCGACGCGGCGCAGCAGCACCGGCACCGGCGCGCGCAGCCATACCGAAATTCCGCGCGCCGCCACCAGGGCACGGGTCGCCGCATCCATGAACGCGCCGCCGCCGGTCGCCAGCACGATCGGCCCGCCCGAGAGCAACCGCGCGATCACCCGCCGCTCGCCGGCGCGGAAATGCGCCTCGCCGTGGCGCTCAAAAATATCCGCGACACTCAGCCCCGCCGCCGCCTCGATCTCATGGTCGGAATCGTGGAACGGCAGGTCCAGCCGTGCCGCGAGCCGCTTGCCGATCGCGGATTTGCCCGCCCCCATCAGCCCGACCAGCACGATGCTGCGCCGCTCACCGGGCCTTGCGGCATCGGCCTGATCGTTCCGGGGGCTGTCGGACTTGTCGAGCATGGTCCGCGCGGCTTACCACACTCGGCAGATGGCGATAGAGCGACATATCGAGGCATTTCTGGAATCGATGGCTGCCGAGCGTGGCGCCGCGCGCAACACCATCATGGCCTATCAGGCCGATCTCGCGGAATTCGCCGCTTTCTGCGCGGCCCATGGTGCCGCCCCCGCGACCGCCAACCCGGATGTCGTCGCCGCCTTCCTCACCGATATCGCCGCCCGCGGCCTCGCCGCGCGCACCCAGGCGCGGCGGCTCTCCTCGCTGCGCCAGTTCCAGCGCTTCCTTCTGCGCAACGGCCAACGGGCCGACGACCCCACCGCGCTGTCGAATGCCCCGCGCCTGCCCGGCTCCCTGCCGCGCTTCCTGAGTGAGGCCGAGGTCGACGCCATGCTCGCCGCTTCCGGCGAGGTCGAGGGGCGGCAGGGCCAGATCGCCCGCGCCGGCCTCGAAATCCTCTACGCCTCGGGCATGCGGATCTCGGAAATGCTCGCTCTGCCCGCCAGCGCCCTGTCCGACGATGCCGTGATGCTCCTGATCAAAGGCAAGGGCGGGCGCGAGCGCATCGTGCCTCTGTCCACCGCCGCGCGAACCGCCGCCGCGACCCTGCGGGACGGCCATGTCCGGGGCACACGCTATCTGTTTCCCGGCCAGACCCCCGACACCGCCATGACCCGGCAGGGATTCGCCCTGCTGCTCAAGCGCATCGCCCGCCGCGCCGGGATCGAGGCCGATCGCGTCTCGCCCCACGTGCTGCGCCATTCCTTCGCCTCGCATCTGCTCGCGCGTGGCGCGGATCTGCGCAGCCTGCAGATGCTGCTCGGCCACGCCGATATCTCCACCACCCAGATCTACACCCATATCCTCGCCGAGCGCCTGCAGAAGCTGGTCGAGGCGCATCATCCGCTCGCGCGCGCGCAGGCAGACCCGGCGCCCTCCAACTCCGGCTGATCTCCCGCCTCACCGTCCCACCAGGCGGCGGGCGATGGCGGCGACGCTGGTTGCGGCGTCGGAATTGGGAAACTGCCCGATCAGCAATTGCTGGCTGCGGATCGCATCGGCCACCCGTTCGTCCAGCCCGATAATGCCGAGCAGCGGCGGGTCGATCCGGAGGAACCCGCGCGCCGCCCGCGCCAGCGCCGCATGCGCCCGCCGCCCGGCGGTATCCGACCGCGCCTGATTGACCACGATCCGCGCATCGACCGTGAGGCCCGCCGCGCTGCGATCGCGCTTGAGCAGTTTGAGCACGGCATAGGCGTCGGTCAGGCTCGAAGGGTCCTCGGTCGTGATCAATGCCACGATGTCGGCATGGGCCGCGATCTGGCGTGTCGCGGCATCGACCCCGGTGCCGAGATCGAACAGCACCCAGTCATACCCCGCCGCCACCTTGGCGAGCCGTGCCAGCACATCCGCGATCATCGTGGCCGACACCCCGGCCAGCGCCCCTGAGCCCGAGCGCCCGGCGATCAGATCGAAACCGCCGCTCTCGATCGGGACGATGCATTGCGCGAGGTCGGCCCCGTCGCGGATCACCGCACCCAGATCCTGCCGGGGCAGGTGGCCGATCTGGATGTCGGCATTGGCGAGCCCGAAATCGGCGTCGAACACCAGCACGCGCTTGCGGCGATGGCTGAGCGCCTGTGCGAGGGTCAGGCTCAGCCAGGTCTTGCCGACGCCGCCTTTGCCGGACGCCAGAGCGACCCGGCGCGGCTGCGGCCCCGATGCGGGAGCCGGTCCCGCATCCTCTGTGCCGACCAGGGTCGCGATGAATGAGGGGTCCGCTGTCGCACCGCCCATCTCACGCTGCATGGGCATGACCCGCCGGCCGGTTGTGGTCGAGCAGGCGGCGGGCGAGAAACTGCGGCGTCAT
This sequence comes from Acidiphilium acidophilum, assembly GCF_033842475.1. Lineage (NCBI taxonomy): Bacteria > Pseudomonadati > Pseudomonadota > Alphaproteobacteria > Acetobacterales > Acidocellaceae > Acidiphilium > Acidiphilium acidophilum. Next base: position 659,756 of record NZ_JAWXYB010000018.1, read on the forward strand.
CGGTTCCAGCGCCTCGGTGATCCGTCCCGAGGTGCCGGCATGGCTGAAGACGAGCGGGGCGGCGGCGGCGGCGGCGACCATGCCGCCGAGCCGGCGGGTCAGGTCTAGCCGGGTCGGGATCAGCATGGTGGCTCCGGCGGCGTGAAACCGCTCGGCCATCTCGGCGCTGTCCTGCGCGTCCAGCCCCGCAGGCATCACCAGCGCCGCGACGCCCTGCACCTGATCGATCATGTGGCGAAGCGTGGTCATTTCCTGATCGTCGAAAGGGTCCATCCCCGGCAGGTCGATCAAGGTCGCGCTGGTCGGTCGCCGCCGCCGCGCCCGTGATCCACCCGCCTCGTGGGTCGCGGTATCGATGAAATCAGCGCGCAAAATCCGGCAGAGCGCGGCAAGCTGCGCCGAGGCACCGGCACGGTTCTGATCGGCGTTGATCACCGTCGGCCTGATCCCGTCGAGCACCAGCCGGGTCGCGAGCTTCACCGTGGTCATGGTCTTGCCGGCACCCGGAGGCCCGACCAGCAATAACGGCCGGTTGAAATCGACCGCGCCGAACCGGAACGTGTCCGCGACCGCCCGGTCCGGCGGCACCCGCCGCAATCGCCCGGCCAGGTCCGCCGGCACCCGGTGGAAGGCGAGTGCCTCATGCCATTGCTCGCGATGATCGAGCGTCTCCTCGGGATCGACCGCGACGGAGATCTCGATCCCGACGCCGACTTTCCGGCTCTCCAGGATCAGGGCATCCGGCCCCATCAGCCGGTGGGCCTCGGTCAGGGCCGCGCGCATCGTGGCGGCGCGGATCAGCTTTATTTTCATCTACAGGGCTCCAAGGGTTCTGATCCGCGCACGCGGAAACACTTCGGTCTGGGCAAGTACCGGCGTCGCGGGCTGCATCCGCTCGATGATGGCGCGCAGATGCGCCCGAAGCGCCGGGCTGGTGAGCAGGACAGGGGTTTCGCCCTCGGCGGCGATCGGTTCGAATACCTGGGTGATCCGGCGCATGAGGTCCGAGAGCCGTCCCGGCGGCAAGGCGAGCTGGCGCTGATCCGGCGGGCCGACCAGCGCCTCGTTCAGCTCCGCCTCCCATTCCGGCCCGACCACCACGAGCGGCAGATAGCCGCGCGGGCCGATATGCGCATCGGTCAACTGCCGGGCCATCCGCATCCGCACATGGGCGGCGATCGCGGGGATGCCGCGTGTCTGCATCGCGCACGCCTCGTGGATTCCCTCCAGAATGGTCGGCAGATCGCGGATCGAAACCCGTTCGGCGAGAAGCGACTGCAACACCCGCTGCACCCCGCCCACCGTCAGCTGGCTGGGGATCAGCTCGGTCACCAGGCGCTGCTGCTCGCGCGGCAACTCGTCGAGCAGTTTCTGGGTTTCGGCAAACGAGAGCATTTCCGCCATGTTGTCCTTGACGATTTCGGTCAGGTGGGTGGTGAGCACGCTGGCGGGATCGACCACGGTGCAGCCCTTCGCCCGCGCCTGCTCGCGCTCCGACGGATCGATCCAGATCGCGGGCAGGCCGAACGCAGGTTCGGTGGTCCGCTCGCCCGGCAGGTCCGGCAGCGCGCCGTTCGCGGTCATGGCGAGCAGCTGCGTCGCGCGCAGCTTGCCCGAACCCGCCTCGATCTCCTTGATCCGGATCGAATAGGAATCGGCGGCGAGCTGCATGTTGTCCTGAATGCGGACCGCCGGGAGGATGAAGCCCATTTCGCCGGCGATCGCCCGGCGCAGGGATTTGATCTGCTCGGTCAGGCGCGGCGTGTCGCCACCGGCCAGCACCAGCAGCCCGTAGCCGAGTTCGAGCCTGATCTGGTCGATCTTCAGCGCATCGGTGATCGGCGGTTCGGCAGCGACTTCCACTGCCGTCTCAGGCAGGGTTTCCGCCGCCGGCGGATGGTTCCACCGGTACCACGAGGCCCAGCCGGCAAGGCCGGCGAGCATCGCGAACGGTATGAAGGGCAGGCCGGGCACCAGCGCGAGGGCGAGGGCTGCCGCCGCGACGATGCCGAGTGGCTTGGGCGAGCGGCTGAGCTGGGCGACCAGCGCGGTATCGGCACTGCCCTCGCCCGATCCCTTGGTCACCACGATCCCCGCCGCCACCGAAACGAGCAGCGAAGGGATCTGCGAGACCAGGCCCTCACCGATCGACAGCGTGGTGAAGGCCGAGGCGGCATCGTGGATGCTCATCCCCTTCTGCACCACGCCGATCACGAACCCGCCGACGATGTTGATCGAGGTGATGATCAGCGCCGCGATCGCATCGCCGCGCACGAATTTGGCGGCACCGTCCATCGCGCCGTAGAACCCGCTTTCCTGTTCGAGCTCGTGGCGCTTGCGCCGGGCCGTGGCTTCGTTGATCGCGCCGGAGCTCATCTCCGCGTCGATCGCCATCTGCTTGCCGGGGATCGCATCGAGCGTGAAGCGGGCCGCGACCTCGGCGATGCGGGTCGAGCCCTTGGTGATCACGATGAAATTGACCACGAGCAAGATCGCGAACACGATCAGCCCGATCAGCAGATCACCGCCCATCAGGAACCCGCCGAACGCGGCGATGACATGGCCGGCGGCATCGACGCCTTCACTGCCGTGCGACAGGATCTGCCGGGTCGAGGCGACATCGAGCGACAACCGCAGCAGGGTGGTGAGCAGCAGCACGGTGGGGAAGCTGGTGAAATCGACCGGCTTGCGGATGAACAGGGCGACCATCAGCACGAGGATTGCGATGGTGAACGAAAGCGACAGTCCGACATCGAGCAGGAATGGCGGCAGCGGCACGATCAGCACGGTGATGATGCAGACCACCGCAAAGGCGAGGCCGATATCCGAACCCGGCCGGAACCGTTTCATCTGCGCAATCACGGTATCGCGGCTGATGCTGGCACTCATGCCGCGACGCCGTTATGCGGGGCGGGGATCGCCGCGCCATGGGCGGCGTAGTCGCGCAGCTTGTTGCGCAGGGCGCGGATCGAGATGCCGAGGATGGTCGCGGCGTGGGTGCGGTTGCCGAGACAATGGTGGAGCGTTTCGAGAATCAACCGCTGTTCGACATCGACCATCCGTTGCCCGACCAGCGAGCCGATCCGCGCATCGGGCATCGGGCTCTCCGCTGCGTTCGGGCTGACAGCGGTGTGGCCCTGTCGCGTGAGCGCGCCGATATCCTCGGCGCCGATCGCGCAGCCCGACGTGAGCAGGACAGCGCGGTGCATCGCGTTTTCGAGTTCGCGGACGTTGCCGCGCCAGGGTTGCTCGATCAGCCGCGCGATCGCGCCCTCGGTGAGATGTTTCGGGCCAACCTCGTTGAGGCGCGCGAAATGATCGACGAAGTGCCGCGCGAGCGGTGCTATGTCGCCGGGCCGGTCGCGCAGGGCGGGGATCTGCAATGTCACGACGTTCAGCCGGAAATACAGATCCTCGCGGAACGTGCCGGCATCGACCGCGCGAAGCAGATCGCGGTTGGTCGCGGCCAGGATGCGGACGTCGACCGGGACGGGACGCTCGCCGCCCACCCGGTCGATCACGCGCTCCTGCAGGGCGCGCAGCAGTTTCGCCTGGAGGCGGATATCCATTTCGGCCAGTTCATCGAGCAGCAGCGTGCCCTGATGCGCGGCCTCGAACTTTCCGGTTCGCCGCGCGATGGCTCCCGAGAACGCGCCTTTCTCATGGCCGAACAATTCGGATTCGAGCAGTGATTCGGGAATCGCCGCACAGTTGAGCGCGATGAACGGGCCGCGCGCCCGGCGCGAGGCCTGGTGGATGAACCGGGCAAGCACTTCCTTGCCGGTGCCGCTCTCGCCGGTGATCAGGATCGAGGCGGTCGATTGCGCGACCTGTTCGGCCCGCGCGAGCAGGGCGGTCATTGCCGGGTCGCGCGCCACGAGGGCGGGCGGGCGATCGAGCGAGACGGCGGCGAGCATGGCGGCGATCAGTTCGGCATCGGGCGGCAGCGGCAGATAGTCCCGCGCACCGGCACTGATCGCGGCGACTGCGGCGTCTCCATCGTCCTCCGCGCCGGCGGCCACGACCGCGATGGTGAAGCGCTCGGCGGCGAGCTGGCGCATGAGCCGAGCGAGGTCGCGGCTGACGTCGCAGATGATCAGGTCGATCCGTGCATCCTGGCGCAGGACGCGCATTGCGATATCGACCGTATCGGCCTGATCGAGCACCGCACCGCGCGATGCGGCGATGCGGGCGGCGATGCCCAGTTCCCCCAGCAGCGATCCGATGATGAGAATGCGCATGGCTGCCGCTCAGCCGCCACGGTCGGATTTGACGATTTCGGTCATGGTGATGCCGAGCTTGACATCGTCGATCATCACCACCTCGCCGCGGGCGATCAGGCGGTTGTTGACGAAAATATCGATCGGGTCGCCGACCTTGCGGTCCAGTTCGACCACCGCCCCCCGGCCGAGCTTGAGCAGCTGGCTGACCTGCATGGTCGAACGGCCGAGCACGGCGCTGACCAGGACCGGAATATCATAGACCGCTTCGAGATCGCGCGGGGTGCGCGGCGGCGTGTCCTCGGTGCCTGCCCGTCCGGGCGAGGCGGCGAGCGGCAGTTCCGCGAGGGTGCGGGGCTGGGCCGCGAGATCCGTCGGGTTCGTTAGTTCAGATGACAAGGTCGTCTTCCTTTCCTGTACCGATTTCGATTTCGCCCTGGGCGGCGAGGTCTTTCGCCGTCGCGACGATGGCGAGCTGTGCTGCATCCACGTCGCGCAGGCGGACCGGCCCGAGGGCCTCGATGTCGTCGCGCAGCATCTTTCCGGCGCGCTCCGACAGGTTGCGCATGAATAGCTCGCGGATGCGGTCCGACCCGCCCTTGAGCGCGATCGGCAGGCGTTCCTTTTCCACGGCGCGAAGCAGGGTCTGGACATCCTGGGGCGCGAGGCGGACGAGGTCGTCGAAGGTGAACATCAGCGACTTGATCCGCTGCGCGGCCTCCTCGTTGCGGGCTTCGAGGGCGGCGATCAGGCGGGATTCCACGTTGCGGTCGAACGCATTGAAGATTTCGGCCATTTTTTCGTGCGGATCGCGCTGGGCGCTGGAGGCGAGATTGGCCATGAAATCGGCCCGCAACGTGCGTTCGACATCATCGACCGCCTCGCGCTGCACGCCCCCGAGGGTCAGCATCCGTTCGACGATCTCGATCGCGAGCGGCTCGGGCAGCAGGGCGATGACGCGGGCGGTATGGTCGGCGGCGAGGCGCGAGAGCACCATCGAGGCGGTCTGGGGGTGTTCGTGGCAGAGGTAGTCGGCAAGGACGGATTCGTTCACCTTGGCCAGCTTGTCCCAGATGTTGCGCCCGGCCGGGCCGTACAGGTCTTCGAGGATCTGGTTGACCATTTCGGAGGGCAGCATGGCGCGGAGCATCCGCTCGGTCGCCTCCGCCGAGCCGGAGACCGCGCTGGTGCGCCCGAGACTCGACGCGAATTCCGCGCAGAGCTGGTCGACCACATCCGGCCCGATCTTGCCGAGGCCGACCATGGCGCGCGAGACCTCGCGGATTTCATCGTCCTTGAGCATCGCCATCAGCTTGCCGCCGTATTCGTCGCCGAGGGCGAGCATCAGGATGGCGGTACGCTGGGCGCCGGAAAGTTGGCTGATCGCTTCGCTCACCGCGCTTCCTCCCGGCTGAGCCAGCCACGGATCACGGCAACGCTGTCCTCGGGGCTGCGGTCGATCAGGTCGACGATGGCGCGGATCGGGCTGTCCACCGGCTCAATGCCGGGGGCGGCGAGCATGGTTTGGCCCTCGGCGCCCAGCGCCGGGGTCGTGGCTTCCTTGTGCTCGGTGATCCGGCGCACCATCGGGCGGAAGACGATCAGGAGGGCAGCGAGTCCGACCAGTCCCAGAATGATGAGGCGCAGCAGCGGGAGCACGAGGCCGCTGGCCATGACGCGCTCGATCAGCGTGCGGTGCGGCATCGCGAGGCCGGTGCCGGGCGCGGCGAAGGGCATCGACTGGACATCAACCACGTCGCCCCGCGCCTTGTCGTAGCCGATGGCGGATTCGACCAGGGTTTTGATCCGGGCGATCGTCGCCGCCGAGCGTGGCCGGTCGATCAGCTGACCCTTCGGTCCCTTGCTCGCGACATCGGCGAGCATGACCGCAATGCTGATCCGGGTGATTTCGGGGGTCGCGTGGATGGTGTGCTTCACCGTCTGGCTGATTTCGTAATTGGTGGTCTGGTCCGATTTGGTTTCCTTGTCGGTCCGCTGCGGGGTCGCCTTGGCGGAGGTGCCGCCGGGGAGATTGTTGGCGACCGAGACGGTGTTGTCGCGGTTGGTGGTGCGATCGGACTGGGTGCGGCTCTGCTGCTGGCTGCGCACGACCTGGCCGTTGGGGTCGAAGCTGGTCGCGGTCTGGGCGGTGCGGTCGAAATTCATCGAGACCGAGGTGACCACCTTGACCTGATCGGCACCGAGGGCGGCATCGAGCATCGAGCGGACCTGATCGGTGAGGTGGCGCTCGGTATCGCGTTTGAGGCGGGCATCGCGGGCGTCGAGCATCGCGCCGTCGCTGCGGCCGGCCTGGGCGAGCAGGTCGCCCCGGTCATCGGCGATCGAGATGTTGTTCGGCTTGAGGCCGGGGACGGCGGAGGCCACGAGGTTGAGGATCGCATCGATGCTTTCGCGGTCGAGCGGGGCGGCGCCGGCGAGGGAGAGCATGACGCTGGCCTGGGCCGGGGCGGCGCGCAGGCTGAAATCGTCCTGGCGTGGCAGCACGACCTGGACGCGCGAGGACCGGATGCCGTGGATCAGGTCGATCGTGCGTTCGAGTTCGCCGTCGATCGCGCGGGTTTCATCGATCCGGTCGAGGAAGTCCGAGCCGGTGAGGGGGTTCTGGTGATCGAAGATGGCAAAGCCGCTCGAACTGCCGGCGGGGAGGTCGTGCTGGGCGAGCAGCAGGCGGGCGCGGTCGAGCGCCGCCGGTTCGACCATGATGGTGTGGCCATCGCCTGCGAGGGCGTAGCGGATATGGGCGGTGGTGAGCGCGGTGGCGATGTTGCCGGCGTCCTTGAGGCCGAGGCCGGCATAGAGGGTGGCGTTCGGGCTCGGGCCGCCGACCAGAGCGAGCATCGTCATCAGGGCGGTGACCGCGACGGCGACGGCGGCCATGGCACCGAGTTTGACCGGGCCGAGCGCGCGCAGGTTTTCGAGCAGCTTGTTCATCAGGCGCGAAACCCGGCTTTGCGGGGTCCGTGCGGCGGGGTGGAGAGCGGCATGGGTTCATCCTGCTATCGCGACGATTTTGTCGCAGGGGCAGAATGACCGATGAAGGTAAGTATCCGGTTAACGCCCGGCAGAATTTGCCGGGTTGCGAAGATTTTTAAAGAAGCCGGTGATCAGCTCGGCGCACTCCCGCTCGGCGACGCCGCCCACGATGTCGGGGCGGTGATGGCAGGTGGGATGGGCCAGAACCCGAGGCCCGTGCTCGATGCCGCCGGATTTGGGGTCGTAGGCGCCGAACATCAGACGATCGATCCGGAACAGGGAGATCGCCGCGGCGCAGAGCGGGCAGGGTTCCAGCGTGACGGTGAGGGTGCAACCCGGCAGAAATTTCCCACCTCGCCGCGCGGCGGCGGCACGGAGGGCGAGGATCTCCGCATGGGCGGTGGGGTCGGACCGCGCTTCGACCTCGTTGCCGCAGGCGGCGAGGATTGCGCCATCGGCATCGGTCACCACGGCGCCGACCGGGATCTCGCCGCGCGCGGCTGCGCTGGCCGCTTCGATCAGGGCGCGCTCCATCGGGGTCATGCGCTCTCTTGCCTTGACCTCGGCAACAGGTCTAGCTCCGGATATGACAAAGCGCCCGATCATCGGCCTGACCCTGGATGCCGAGGCACCGGGCGGTTATTCGAAATTTCCCTGGCATGCGATCCGGCAGAACTATATGGACGCGCTGGCCGATGCCGGGGGGGTGCCGGTGGCGCTGCCGCACCTGGCGGAGCTGGCGGGGGACTACCTCGATACCATCGATGCGCTGGTGGTGACCGGCGGGGCGTTCGATGTCGACCCGGCGCTGTACGGGGCTTCGGGGCGGCATGAGAGTGTCGCGCTCAAGCCGGGGCGGACGGCGGCGGAGATCGCGCTGCTGCGCGGGGCGCTGGCGCGGGACATGCCGGTGCTGGGGATCTGCGGCGGGGAGCAGTTGCTCGCGGTGGCGCTGGGGGGCACGCTGATCCAGCATATTCCCGATGAGGTGGCCGGGGCGCTCGCGCATGAGCAGCCGAACCCGCGCGATGAGGCGGGGCATGAGATTGCGATCGTCGCGGGAAGCAGGCTCGCCGGGATCGTGGGGGTGGCCACGATGCGGGTGAATTCATCGCATCATCAGGCGGTGCGCGAGGCGGGTGCCGCGCTGGTGGTGAATGCGCGTGCGCCGGACGGGGTGATCGAGGGGGTGGAGTCGCAGGCTCACCGGTTCTGCCTCGGGGTGCAGTGGCATCCGGAATTTCTGATCGATCCGGGGGATGGGCGCATCCTCGCCGCGCTGGTGGGGGCGGCGGCATGACCGAGAAGGGGTTGTATCAGGCGAAGGACGGGCAGGGCGAGCGGATTGCGAAGTATCTCGCGCGGGCCGGGGTTGCGAGCCGGCGGGATGCCGAGCGGATGATCGGCGAGGGGCGGGTGGTTCATAACGGGGTGATCGTTGCGCACCCCGCCACCTTCGTTGCCGCCGGGGATGTCATTCTGGTCGATGGCAATCCGGTGGGGGAGCCGGCGCGGACGCGGTTGTGGCGGTATCACAAGCCGGACGGGCTGCTGACCACGCATCGCGATCCCGAGGGGCGGCCCACCGTGTTCGAGAAGCTGCCGGCTGATATGCCGCGGGTGGTGAGTGTCGGGCGGCTCGACCTGAACAGCGAGGGGTTGCTGCTGCTGACCAACGATGGCGCGATGGCGCGGCGGCTCGAATTGCCGACCACCGGGTGGCACCGGCGCTACCGGGTGCGGGTGTACGGCATGGTCGATTCCGACAAGCTCGCGGCGCTGAAGCAGGGGATTGTGGTGGATGACGTGCGGTACGGGCCGATCACCGCCGAGGTCGATTCCGCGAAGGGGGCCAATGCGTGGCTGTCGGTGAGTATTACCGAGGGCAAGAACCGCGAGATCCGCCGGGTGATGGCGGCGCTGGGGCTGGAGACGACGCGGTTGATCCGGGTGGCGTATGGGCCGTTTCAGCTTGGCAGCCTGGAGCGCGGGGCGGTGGCGGAGATTACCGGCAAGGTGCTGCGCGAGCAATTGCCAAGGGATAAATGAAGACCGCCCCGCGCATCATTGCCGGGGCGTGGCGCGGGCGGGTGCTGGCGGCGCCGGGGGGAGAGACGACACGGCCGACTGCCGGGCGGGTGCGGCAGGCGGTGTTCGATATGCTGATGCATGCGCCGTGGGCGGAGCGGGCGGTCGAGGGGCGGGCGGTGCTCGATGTGTTCGCCGGGTCGGGGGCGCTGGGGCTGGAGGCGCTGTCACGCGGGGCGGCGCGGGCCGGGTTCATCGAGCGGGATCGGGCGGCGCTGGCGGTGATTGCGGCGAATATCGCGGCGTGCAAGGCGGGCGGGGTGGCTTCGGTGTTCGGGTGCGATGCGCTGATGCCGCCGCGCGGGACGGCGCATGAGCTGGTGTTTCTCGATCCACCTTATGGCAAGGGGCTGGTGCCGCTGGCGGTGGCGGCGCTGGGGGCGGCGGGATGGATTGCGCCGGGGGCTTTGATCGTCGCGGAATTCGGGCGGGGCGAGGAGGGGCTGGAAGGGATCGATGTGCTGGCGGTGCGGGAGCATGGGGCGGCGCGGGTGGTGATCTGGCGGGCGGGGCTGTGAAACCATGCCGATTTTGTTATGATATCGTAATGAAGTGGGCGCGGGTGGGTGTTGGGGGTCAGAACTGAAAATCGCGGGTGGCGAGGATTTGGTGGAGGGCGAGTTGCTGGTCCCAGGCGGGCGGGGTGCGCGGTTTGGATGGGAAGGGTGAGGGGCGGGGTGCGGCGCGGGGGCTGCGGCGCCGGGGCTGGTTGATGGGTGGAGTGGGGTCGGTCAGGTTTGGATCGGGCGGGGCTGGGTTTGGGGTGCGCGGGCGTTTCGGGCGGCGCAGGAGGGGTGGGGGCTGGATGCCGAGCATGTGGCAGAGCGGGCGGAACAGGCGGCCGGCGGCGCGGTTGCGGGCGATCAGGGCGAGGAGTTCGGGGTCGTCGAGCAGGGATTGGATGCCGATGCGACCATTCACGGCGGCGTTGCCCTGGGTGATGGTGGGCGGGACGAGGCGGAGGAGCCACGCGAAATGATAGGGCAGGCGCAAGGGCGCGGGCTCGCGTTTCGGCGTGGGGCGGGGTTTGCGTGAGGGGGTTTCGGCGGGTTGGGCGGGGTTGGCGCGGTCGCGGCTGACGATGGCGGCGAAGCGCTCGATGATGCGGGTGAGGCGGGTGGAGATAAGGGCGAGCAGGAGCTGGTTCAGGCCGGTCTGAAAACCGCGCGTGCAGACATCGTTGCGGAGACCGCGGATGATGGCGGCGAAACGGTCGGTCAGGGAAAGGGTGGGGGTTTCTGTCACGCCCGCATAACAGCATGTCAGGCGGGGGGTGAGAAAGAGGGAATTTTGGGAGGTGGATAACCGCTCAGAAGATGGTTTCCGGCGTGGCGGGGCGATCCTCGATTTCGGGGAACTGGTCTTGCGGTTCGAGCGGTGGTTGCCGTTGCCATGCGGCGAGCATCTCGATGAGGGCGGCGGGTTTGGTGATGGGCTCGATGATGATTTTTGTGCCCTCGCGGGGCATCATGACCCGATCGCCCGGCGGTTCGAACCCGGCGGAATTCGCACCGCCTGACTGCGGTTGATTCGATATAGCCCGGTTTTCCTGGGGGTGCGTTGCTTTACGGCTGATATCCTGCTGCGCTGTCAGGTTTCCGGACGGACGACATCACGGTGCCGATGGTTATCAATGCTGCGCTGATGATGAAGCCGACGCCGATGATATGGTAGAAGACCCCGGCTCGCGAGACCGTCATGCCCGATAACAGGATCAGAGCGGCACTATTTATATAGGGGTACGCTTTCTTCATCATACACCTGCCTGAGATGACCGGGTGTCTCGATCGGATCACGATGTGAGAAACACCACGTTTCGTGCAATTTGTCATCCTCCGATCAGGACGGAGCCTGATCCGGCGGCCAAGGCGTTGCGGTATTGGCGCTGGGGCGGAAGGGCGTGTTTCTGGCCGGGTCGGGCGTCGTGGCGCTGGTTCTTTCGGCGCTGATCCATTGGCGGGCGCCATGTTCGCTCGCGCCGTTGATGGTGCTGATTTGTTTCATGGCACCTCAGGCGATCGCGCTCCCGGCGGTGCTGGGCACGGTTTGGCTACGGGCTATCCCGATGAGTAGTATGAGTCAGCGAAATTCTATCCTTCACTGCGTTTTTAATTATCTCTTTAAATTTTGGCCCTTTCGCCATCTGATCGGTATTCCCATTCTTGAAAAAGAGTTCCTTCACGCACGAAATTGCTGAAATTATGCTCTCATCTGAAATTTTACCCTTCAACGAGGCCACTTTCTGATGTGTGAGTGCTATTGATTGGGCCTCGTAGGCAATTAACCAGTATAAAACATAAAATCTAATATTGTTCTTGTCTCTCGCCGTTAATCCATTACTTTCTCGTAAGGCAGTCTCCACCCTTCTAATTGCATTGGCGGCGACTACATACGCATCCAAATCGAAATCACCTGAGAACAGGGATTTATAAACATCGGTGGTGTAACCTGACGTCTGGAAATTCATTTTGGGTTGGGAGTTGGTGCCCTTGCCGGGGCATGCCCCGGCAAGGGCTGTTCATTCTGGTATTCCATGCAGTTGTTCACACCAACATGGAGACCGATGAATGGACGCCAAAAAGGATACGATTATCGAGGCACTTTTGGAACATCTGATCGAAAACGGCGCAGGCGATATCGCCACGGTATTTGCCAGGACCTTCGAACTCGCCATGCAGATCGAGCGCGAACGCTTCCTCCACGCCAGTCACTACGAGCGCAACCCCGATCGTCAGGGTTACGCCAATGGCTACAAGCCCAAGCGGATCGATACCCCGGCCGGGTCGATCACCGTCGATGTCCCCAAAACCGCCGGTCACGTGGGCGAACCCTTCTACCCACAGTCCCTCGAACGCGGCCGACGCTCGGTCCGCGCCGTCATGGTCGCCGTCGCCGAAATGTACATCAAAGGCGTCTCCACCCGCGACGTCGAGGCCGTCATGCGCGAATTCGGCATCGAAAGCCTCTCCTCCGCTCAGGTCAGCCGCGCCAGCAAGCTGCTCGATGACGAACTCGCCGCCTGGCGCACCCGACCCCTCGCCGAGATCCGCTACCTCATCCTCGACGCCAGATATGAAAAAATGCGCGATAATGGCGTCGTCCGCGATGCCGCCGTGCTCTCGGCCATCGGCATCGGACCCGATGAACGCCGCCGTGTCCTCGGCGTCTCGGTCGCCCTTTCCGAGGCCGAAGTCCATTGGCGTGCCTTCCTCGAAAGCCTCCATCAGCGTGGCCTGCGAGGCGTCGAATTCATCGTCTCCGATGACCATGCCGGATTGCACGCCGCACGCCGCGCCGTCTTCGGCGCCGCACACTGGCAACGATGCCAGTTCCACCTCGCCCAAAACGCCATCCACCACGCCCCCAACCACGCCATCCGCAAACGCATCGGCGCAGAACTCCGGACCGTCTGGAACGCAAATTCCCTCGCCGCTGCCCAGATCGCTCTCACAACCCTCGTCAATGCCTATCGCGACACCGCACCAAAGCTCGCCGATTGGCTCGAACGAAATATCCCCGAAGGCCTCACCGTCTTCACACTGCCAGAACCCCACCAGCGCCGGCTTCGCACTTCCAACCCCATGGAACGCGGCATCCAGCAGGAACTCAAACGCCGCACCACCAAAATCAGGGTCTTCCCCAACGAAGCCTCCCTCGAACGCCTCGTCAGCGCCGTCCTCGTCGAAATCGATGAAAAATGGGCCGCCGACACCAAGGGCTACATCAAGTGGGACTACCAGGATGCCTGACCCCCGCTCGCCCTATTTTCCAGACATCAGGTTGCTCAATCTAAACATCGTTATCTTTGATGAGAGATGACGGTCTGGCACGGGCGTTGTCTGGCTCTCCTCTAAAAAGTGTCATCATTGCCTGCGCCAAGAGATTGATACTAACAATTTTGTTTACGGGCTTACCCTCATTCTTGTAGAAATTCTTTCTTCTATCGTAAAATAATTCATTCATCTTGAGAACGTGCTCAATATCCCTCTGAACCTTGTCAGTTGCCCGAAGCGAGGCAAGGAGCACAGGATTCTGGTTGTTTGTAGCTTTAATTATCCGATCCCGTATTTCTTCATCTTCCGACGCAACAACTTTAACCATTACTGTCCTTTGGTCATCCTCATGATGTTCCTGAAAATAAAGAGAGATTTGAGAGCTCGTTTGAAGTCCATTCACAATTTGCGGATTTTCTACAGTGATAATTGAACCAGACGAATTTGCTCGCGAAGCTATTATTGTCACGCCATTATTAAACCACCAAAAATCATCTTCCTTATTCCCTTTAAGGGTCTCTTCAATTTCATCATTTACCTCAGTTGATCCTTGATAATCTCGAACATTGGCCTCGAAAAGATCCGCCCGAACTGCGTTTCCACCGCCGCACAAAAATTTATAAAAATCAGATAGTTTGACTAATGAAATATATCCGCTCGTCCCATTTAGAGATTGCACGAATTTCATATTAAAGGATTGAGTTGGCCGCGTTTGTGCAAGTGTTAAAAGATCTCGTGCACCCCAGAAAAGTAACCGTTCACACCCCCCGGGTCAGACCGCTACCTGGGCAGGGATTGTGGGCAGCAGATTGTTAGCTCGTGCGGCGGTGATGAGGGCGCAGGCATAGGCCCATGGATCAGTGCCACGCTTGCGGCAGGTGTCAATGACGCTGAGCGCGGCGGCATAGAACCGGCTCCCTTCATCGGATCGCGTGCCAAAGCTGATGCGCCTCGAGATCACCGCGTGGCGGAGCGCACGTTCGGCATCATTGTTGGTGGGCGGTAAATCCCGATCGGCGACGAAGGCGACCACTGCGTCCCAGTCATTGAGGATTTCACCTGCCAGCCCGCGAACTTTCGCATCGATCTCATGGCGATTGCATTGACAGTTCCATTTGATGCTCGCGGTCAGGCGCTTGATGGCGGCGGGGTCGTCGCCGTCATGCACGCGCTCGATCAGGCGGCGCAGATCGCGGACCAGATCGCTGCCGAAGCCTGATCCCGCGCCGTAATGCCCCTCTGCCAGCGCGCGGGCCTTACGGATCAGGTGCGCCAGACATCTCTGGCGGCGTGGATGATCGCGATAGGCACCGTAACCGTCGGTGACGAGCCAACCCAGAAAGGCCTCGCCGATCAGCGCGGCCAATTCGCAGTGCTTGCGGCTGCCGATCCGATAGACGATCGTGGTTGCCGTCACCGCAACCCAGAGCCACAGCAGACTTGCCTTTTGATACCACGGGGTTTCGTCGAGATGGACGATGTCAGCCGCACGCACATCTTCGATCAATTGCTCGACCACGGGTTCGCTCGCCAGACCGAATTCGTGAATGCAGCGTTCGATGGTGGCAATCCCGAGCTCAACGCCCAGCCAGTCAGCCAGGAATTCAGCGATCTTGACGCGCGAGAGGCGGAAACGCAGCGACAGCGCCGCGATGAAGGTGGCGAGCATCGGGCCAACCAGGCAGCGCTCGCTCATCAGCAGGTCGCGCCGGCGCCCCTCGACATGTGAGCACAGTCCGGTTGCGGGGCGTGCGATGGTCTCGTGGCCACAGTCGCAGCGTATCGCCAGATAGCAATGTTTCGTGGCTGCGACATGAAGGCTCATGTCGCCGCGGGTGAGTTCAAAGCTCAGATGAGCGCTGACTTGGCGGCTTTGCGAGACGGTGGAAGATCCGAAAACTGCACGGCATGCGTCGCACGCTGTCGGCGCATGCAGGAGTTCACCGCTGACTATAATCGGCAACCGGCGCCAAAACCCTTTCGTCCCTGGCCGTTTGCCGGCCGGCTTGGGTCCAGGGTTGCCGGCGGAAGCGTTGCCGCCCGGCGCGGAACCACCACCCCCATCGGTTTTGTCGTCCCGGTCGGAGCGCTCAGAACTTTGCCCGCTCTTGGTGTTACGCCGGTAGGGATTGTCGCTGGAAGGCGGACGGGAACTGGTTGTTGAATCCTCGCCGGCATGGTTTGCCAGCGCTCGCGCCAATTCATGTAAATCCCAGGTCAGTTCTTCAAGCTCGACGCGCGACATCGCAGATAAATCAGTACGTTTAATGTCTTTCAGGCCGGGGATTCTCTGACGGGGCATCAGAATCGTAGAGTCCGGTTCGGGTGGAAAAGCAAGCCCAGCCTTTCGACATTTTACCGGCCGTTGGCTAACGCTTCATTCGAGGCAAGAAAGGGGGGGTGTGAATGGTTACCCAGAAAAGTACTTCGACTACTGCCTCCTCGAACAACGATCGCGCAACCTGCTTGAGTTCATCGGCTTTTAACCGAAGGTTCTGGTGGACATCCCCTGTAGATCGTTTAGCTGCGTAAATGTATTTGATTTTGAGGGTCGGAAATTTGGCGGCAAGCCGTCGATAGGTCTTTCTAAAAATATCCGCTTTTGCTTTCACTTCACTATTATATTGAGGCAAATTACCGTATTCTTCTGATAAAGATAGCAAGTGACGTGAGGCAGAAATAAGATTGTTTAACGCAGATTCAGAAAATCCGTTAGCAGACTTACTTTGTATAATTATAAGTTCGACATCGGGTGCCTTCTTGGGGATTTGAAATGAAATCTCTTCGTCAACCAATTCACCATTCATGAACGTGTAGATGGCGTCAACGCCACCGTCGTGTTCCCCGTCAACAATACCGTTTTCAATTTCTTCGTATGAAAGTTCAAATTCCTTCACCGCCTGCTCAGCGGTAAAAATTTCAAAGTATTCGTTCGGAGATTTTTCGGGTGCGATCTCTGATCGCTTTGCTTCAAGCACGTCGTTGAGAATAATTTCGGCATTTCCCGACATGAAATATAAGCCTCCAATTTTTCACCCACCTATCAGATATTGCATTTAGAAGGCAAGATGATCATCAGCTTATCAGGTCATGACTCCCTAATTTTCGGTCAACGTCCCTATCCCCTTCCATCGGTATCAAACGGAAAGCAGGGCTGCTGCCTGCACATGGCCGTTAGAAAGTTTTTTGCTTCTTTTTTACAAAAAAGAAGCGCTTGCTTCCTTTCCTCCTTACTTCGCCCCATCGATCTTCACCGTATAGATCGTGCCGTTGCGGCCGGCGGCGAATAGGTGGTTGTTGATGATGACGGGGCCGTCCGGGGAGATTGAGGTGGCGGCGAGGGGGATGGTTTTTTCGGTGGCGCCGGTGGTTTCGTTGAGGATGTGGATGTCGCCGTGGATGTCGGCGACGTAGACTTTGTGGTTCAGGATGGCGGGGGCGCCTTTGACTCCGGTGCCGAGGTGGTTTTGCCAGAGTTTTCGCCCGGATTTCAGGCTGTAGGCGTAGACGCTCATGGTGTAGGGGCTGCCGACGAAGGCTTTGCCGTCGGCGATGGTGGGGGTTCCCGAGGTGTCGCCGGTTTGTTGGGGGCCGCCGCCGAGGAGGTTTTTCCAGAGCAAGATGCCCATGGTGTTGAAGCCGTAGATGAACTGGAATCGCGGCTGGTTGGTGATGTGGTAGGTGGCGCGTTCCTCGCGGGTGAGTTGGCCTGCGGATTTGACGGCGGTGATGACGATGCGGGTTTTGCCTGCGGAATCCGGGCCGACGGCGGGGGGGATATCGGTGAAGGAGCCGTAATCCATGAACATCCAGGCGATGGAGCGGTGGGCGAGGTTGATGGCGACGAGGCTGTTGTCGGCGCCGACATAGATGCGGTTGCCGTCGAGGGCGGGGGAGGACATGCTGTCCCATTCCGGGAGGCGGAGGTGCCAGTCGAGCAGGCCGGAGCGGGCGTCGAGCGCGTCGAAGTGGCCATCGCCGGTGGCGACGTAGATCATGCCGTTGTCGATGACGGGGGTGGGCATGACTTCGCCGGCGGTGGGGAAATTCCAGATGATGGCGCCGGTGCGGGCGGAGAGGGCGAGGACGCCGCTGTGGCCGGTGCCACGGACATCCCGCGCGTCGAAGTATTTGTTGCCGTAGCCGGCGTAGAGGATGCCGTTGGCGTAGACGATGTCGGACATCACCTGGTTGGGGGTTTTGGTTTGCCAGAAGCGTTTGCCGGTGGCGACGGTGAAGGCGGTGATGCTGCCTTTGGTGCGGCCGGTGATGTTGCCGATATAGAGGCGGCCGTGGACGATGACCGGGTTCGAGGCGATCGAGCCGCCGACCGGGAAGCTGGGGGCGGTGGTTGTGGATGTGGGGTGGGGGTTGGCGAAGACGGCGTTGTGGGTGGGGCCGCCGCGATATTGGGTCCAGGCTTTCGGGCCGTCGATGATGCCGGAGCGGGCGGGGTAGGCGTGGGCGCAGGGTGGGACGGCGAGTGCGAGGGCGATTGGGACGGTCAGGCGGAACAGCCCCTGTGCCTTGTGGCGGCGCAGGGGGGGTGGGGTGGTGGTCACGCGCGATCTCCCTGAGGTCTGGCTGGGGATCGTGCGGTTTCGCCCATCCCCCGGGACCGCAGATATGGGGCGTGCGGGCCGGGGGGTGGGTTAAACTTCGGTCAGGCGGGGGTTATTTGGTGACGATTTCGGGTTCCATCGCGGCGAGTTTGGCGAGGAGGTTGTTCTGGGCGGCGGTAGGGATTTGTTGTTCGTCCATCGCGTGGATCATGTCTTCGGCGAGGGCATTGAAGGCGTTTTGGGTGACGCCCATGTTTTTGTGGATGGCGCGCATGCTCATGTCGAAGGTGCAGGGGCCGCCTTCAAGGTTGCAGACCTGTTCAACGAGGGCGGCTTTGAGGGCGGGGATGTTGGTGTGGGCGAAGTAGAAGTTGATGCGTTTGTCGGCGGCGACGTTGCCGACGAACTGGTTGATCAGGGCGGTGATGCCGGGTTTGCCGCCGAAATCGTGGTAATAGCTGGAGGCGGCCTGGGCGGGGGTGGCGGCGGCGAGGCCGATGGCGAGGGTGATGGCGCCGGTGAGGAGGGTGGTGCGGAATTTGGTCATGGGTGTTCCTGATACAGTTTAGGGGTTACGGCGGGCGCGCAAGGGGGCGGGAGTTGAAGTCATGATGAGGGGAGGGTGAATGAAAAATCCGGTTTGGTGAGGTCTGGACTGTTCATTTCGGCATCGTTGCGCGCAGGGATTGCTCCGTCGGGGAGTTGTGACGGTAATACGAGGGCGAGGCGCGATTGGATGCAGGGGGGTGGATAAAGACGGGTTATGCGCCGATGGCGAGGGCGAAGCCGATGGTTGCGGCGGCGGTGATGATCAGGGCTCCAGCGATGGCGAGGATGGTGACGGAGCGGGGTATGTCGGTCGCGCGTTCGGGGGTTCGCGGGTCCCAGCGGGGGGACGGGCGGATGAAAACGTTGTCGACCAGTGCCCGCAATTGGGCGACGGTTCCGTCGAACGGCATCTTGTACGCCCTCTATGTGGAATTTTTGTGACGCATAGATAATGCTTTCGGAATATGCAACGGTTTTTTTTGAAACAATCTGTCGGGTGGGTTCGTGGGCGTGAGCAGGGTTGCGCGGGGGCGGGCTTGCGGGCGCGCGGGGGTTCGCGTTGATGGCGGCATGAGTGTGCGGATGGAGAGCGGGCGGTTGCCGTCGCCGGTGCTGGTGTTGATGTTCATGACGGTGCTGTGGGGCGGGACGTTTCTGGTCACGCGGACGGCGCTGCATTTCATCGGGCCTTATGCGTTTGTCGGGCTGCGGTTCGGGGTGGCGGCGGTGGTGGTGGCGCTGGTGGTGCGGCCGCATCCGGCGGGGTTTCAGCGGCGGGAGCTGATCGGCGGGGCGGTGGTCGGGCTGGTGCTGTATTTCGGCTACGGGTTGCAGGCGGTGGGGCTTAAGACGGTGGCGAGCGGGGAGTCGGCGTTTCTGACCGCGCTTTATGTGCCGATGGTGCCGTTGCTGGAGTTTGTTGTGTTTCGGCGGCGTCCGGGCGGTGTGGCGCTGGCGGGGGTGGTGCTTGCGTTTGTCGGGCTGGTGCTGGTTTCGGGGGTTTCGCTCGGGCATGTGACGATCGGGCCGGGGCAGTGGCTGACGCTGGGCGGAGCGTTTGCGGCGGCGGTGGAGATCGTGCTGATCAGCCGGTCGTCGCGGTTGACCGATCCGCGGCGGATTGCGCTGGTGCAATTGGTGACGGTGGCGGTGCTGTCGCTCGGGACCGAGGCGGTGCGGGGCGGGGCGATGGTGAGTTTCGCGTGGTTTCCGGTGCTGGCGGTGCTGGGGATGGGGCTGGTGACGGCGTTCATCATGGTGGCGCAGAACTGGGCGCAGCGGAGTGTGCCGGCCAACCGGGCCACTTTGATCTATGCGCTGGAGCCGGTGTGGGCCGGGGTGATCGGGGCGTCGTTCGGGGAGGTGTTCGGGGTGGGGCAGGTGGTTGGCGGGGCGATGATCATCGGCAGCGTGGTGCTGAGCCAGTGGCGGGGGCGGGAGTAGGGAAGGCTTCTTTTTTTGCAAAAAAAGAAGCAAAAAAACTCTGATTTCGTTTGGTCCGTGACCCTCGTGCGCCCGTGCATCAGATTACAGAAGTTTTTTGCTTCTTTTTTTCAAAAAAGAAGAACTTCCTTAACTATATCCCGGTATCTACCGCGTTGGGACCGGCGGATTGCTTGAATAATCGTAGAAGCCGCGTCCGGTTTTGCGGCCGAGCCAGCCGGCGGCGACGTAGTTTATCAGGAGCGGGCAGGGGCGGTATTTGTCGTCGCCGAGGCCGTGGTGGAGGACGCGCATGACGTCGAGCACGATGTCGAGGCCGACGAAATCGGCGAGGGTGAGCGGGCCCATCGGGTGGGCGGCGCCGAGTTTCATGCCCTGATCGATCGAGGTGATGGTGCCGATGCCTTCGTGGAGGGCGAAGATGGCTTCGTTGATCATCGGGACCAGGATGCGGTTGACGATGAAGCCGGAGAAATCGGCGGCGAGGATGGTGGTTTTGCCCATGCGGGCGGCGAGGGCTTCGACGGCGTCGAGCGTGGGTCTGGAGGTGGCGAGGCCGCTGATGATTTCGACCAGTTTCATCATCGGGACCGGGTTGAAGAAGTGCATGCCGACGAAGCGGTCCGGGATGGTGCTGGCGGTGCCGAGGGTGGTGATCGAGATCGAGGAGGTGTTGGAGGCGAGGATGGCGTGGGGCGCGAGATGGGGCAGGATCTGGGCGTAGACCGCGCGTTTGATGTCTTCGCGTTCGGGGACGGCTTCGATCACGATGTCGCAGGTGGCGAAGGCGTCGTGGGTGGTCGAGGGGGTAATGCGGGCGAGGGCGGCGTCGCGCGCGGCGGCGTCGATCGTGGATTTTTCGACCTGGCGGGCGAGGTTTTTCGCCATTGTCGCGAGGCTTTTGTCGAGCACCGGGCGGGCGGTGTCGACCAGGACGATATCGAGCCCGGCGAGGGCGGCGACATGGGCGATGCCGTTGCCCATGGCGCCCGCGCCGAGGATGCCGACGCGCTGGATTGGCGTGGGACTGCTCATGTCAGCCGAGTTCCTTCTGGAGTTCGGGCAGGATGGTGAAGAGGTCGCCGACCAGGCCGTAATCGGCGATCTGGAAGATCGGTGCGTCTTCATCCTTGTTGATCGCGACGATGACTTTGGAATCCTTCATGCCCGCGAGATGCTGGATCGCGCCCGAGATGCCGACCGCCATATAGAGGTCGGGGGCGACGATTTTTCCGGTCTGGCCGACCTGATAATCGTTGGGGACGAACCCGGCATCGACCGCCGCGCGCGAGGCGCCGACCGCAGCGTGGAGTTGGTCGGCGATCGGGTCGAGCAGTTTGGTGAAATTATCGCCGTTCTGCATGCCGCGGCCGCCGGAGATGACGATGCGGGCGGCGGTGAGTTCGGGGCGCTCGCTTTTCGAGAGTTCGGCGCTGACGAATTTGGATTTGTCGTTGGTCGTGCCGGATTCGATGGCCTCGATCGGGGCGGTGCCGCCGGTGGCGGGGGCGGGGTCGAAGCTCGCGGCGCGGACCGTGATGAGTTTTCGGGTGTCCGAGGATTTGACCGTGGCCAGGGCGTTGCCGGCGTAGATCGGGCGGATGAAGGTGTCGGCGTCGATCACGTCGGAGATGTCGCTGATCGGCTGGACGTCGAGCAGGGCGGCGGCGCGGGGCATGACGTTCTTGCCGATCGCGGTGGAGGCGGCGAGGATGTGGCTGTAATCGGGGGCGAGCTTGACCAGCAGGTCGGCCAGCGGCTCGGCGAGGGCATTTGCGTAGGCGGCGTTGTCGGCGACCAGAACCTTAGCGACGCCTTCGATCGCGGCGGCGGCCTTTGCGGCTTCGGCGAGGTTTTCGCCGGCGATCAGGGCATGGACGGTGCCGAGTTTGACGGCGGCGGCGACCGCGCTGCGGGCGGGCTGCTTGATGCCGTGGGAATCGTGGTCGAGCAGAACCAGAACCTGGGACATGATCAGATCACCTTCGCTTCGTTGCGGAGTTTTTCGACGAGTTCGTGGACCGAGCCGACCTTGATGCCGGCCTGCCGCTTCGGCGGGTCCATGACTTTGAGCGTGGTCAGGCGCGGGGCCGGATCGATGCCGAGATCGGCGGGTTTGATGGTCTCGATCGGCTTTTTGCGCGCCTTCATGATGTTGGGCAGCGAGGCGTAGCGCGGCTCGTTAAGGCGGAGGTCGGCGGTGACCACGGCGGGGAGGGTCAAGGCGATGGTCTCCAGCCCCCCGTCGATCTCGCGGATGACGGTGATGGTTTCGCCGTCGATCGCGATTTTGCTGGCGAAGGTGCCTTGCGGCCAGCCGAGCAGGGCGGCGAGCATCTGGCCGGTGGCGTTCATGTCGTCATCGATCGCCTGCTTGCCCATGATGATGAGGCCGGGCTGTTCGCGGTCGGCCAGGGCCTTGAGCAGTTTTGCGACGGCGAGGGGCTGCAATTCCGCGTCGGTCTCGACCAGAATGCCGCGATCCGCGCCCATGGCGAGGGCGGTGCGCAGGGTTTCCTGACAGGCGGCGATGCCGAGCGAGACCGCGACGATTTCGGTGGCGATGCCTTTTTCCTTGAGACGGACCGCTTCCTCGACCGCGATTTCATCGAACGGGTTCATCGACATTTTGACGCCCGCGAGTTCGACCCCGGAATGATCGGATTTGACCCGGACCTTCACGTTGTAATCGACGACGCGCTTGACGGGGACGAGGAGCTTCATGGGTTCACCGTTCGGTTGGTGTTTATGCAGGTGTGTGACCGTTGGATGATCTATTGGTGCCTGCGCCGCAAGTCAATCATTAGGGACGGTTCATGCCCTATACGTTATGGCTTGCGGGCGGGCTTGCGGGCGGGTTTGGCGCGTTTCATGTCGTCGCCGAAAAGCTCCCGCAGGATGCCGGGGGTCAGCACCGAGAGCGGGTTGACCGAGATTTTCGGTTTCGCGAAGGGGCCGGACACGCTGTAGCGGGCGGCGAACAGGCCGCTGCCTTTTTCGGGGCTGAACACCTTGCCGACCAGCGGGATTTTGCCGAGCAGGGCATTGAGCAGATAGGCCGGGACGATGGTGCCCGAGAGGTCGTAGCGCCGTGTCGCGAGGTCGATGCTGCCGGTCGCGGTGAAGCCGATCGAGGAGGAATGGGCGCGTCCGCTGCCGAGGCGCACGATCGGGCCGGTGACGGTGAAGGGGGCGACCAGCCTGGTCATCGCGAGTCCCGGCCCGGAGAGCGCCGCCGGGACGCCGTAAAGGGTGAGGCCCTGCAGCACCTTGGCCATCACCGGGGCGTGGCGCAGGCGAAAGCCGGTCATCACCGCGCGGCCTGTGGTGGTGGCACCCCGGGTTTTTGTGGTGAGATGGAGCTTGCCGCCCGCGATGTCCGTGGTGGTGCCGGCGGCGGCGAACAGGGCGCCGGCATCGTTCGCGGTGAGATTGATCGCGGGGTCGCCCGCCGGGCGGGTGAGGGCGAAGCGGGTGCGTTTGGTGCCGGTGCCGATCGTGCCGTGGGCGGTCAGCAGATCGGCCTCGTTGCCGGTGGCGTCGAGTTGCACCGCGCCGAGCAGCGGGGCGGGGGATTTGTCAAGGCGGAGGCGGGCGAAGCCTGCGGTAATTCGCCACGGCAGGGAGGATGACGGCCCGGGCGGCAGGGCGGCATGCGGCGGCGGTGCGGGGGTTGGGCTGACGGCGTTGAGCGCGGCGGCGATGTCGAGCATGGGGCCGTTCAGCACCAGATGCCACGGCGCGCCGGGACGGGCGGGCGGGGTCAGGCTGCCATCCGCCGAGGTGCCGCCGAGCCGTGCGGCGCTGATCGCAAGGGTGCGGCCCTCGCTGATGCCGTGCAGGGCGAGCGCGGGGCCGGTCACGTCGATCCGGCGCACCCCGACCGGGCTGCCGTGGCGCAGATCGAGCCCGATCCGCGCGGCGCCCTTTTGTCCGGCGAATTTGCGCCAGCCGAGCCGGGGCAGGGCGAGGGCGACCGGGGTGAGATCGGCATCGAGGTCGAGCGAGCCGCGCCCGGCATCGTCGCGATACTCGATGGCCAGCGGGGCGGCACCGGATTGCCAGATTGCGGTTGGCGCGCCGAGCCGGGCGAGCAGGGTGCGTCCGGCGATGGTGTGGGCGGTCAGGGTGAAGGCCCCGTCCGGCAGGGCCATCGCGGCGGCGAATGATGCCCGGCGGTCGGCGAGATCGCCCGCGCCGTGCAAGGCGAGATGTTTGAGCGAGGCGGAGAGGGCGAGATTGCCCCGGTCGAGGGCGAGGCCCGCGACCGGCAGGGGCAGATGGAGATCGGTAATATCGGCGATGGCGGCGAGGTGGACATCATTGAGGACGAGGTGTTTTTTCAGGGGCAACCCGGCATCGATCGCGGCGGTGAGGTGGCCGCGCATGCCGGTGAGCGCGATGCCGTGGGTGGCGAGGCGCAGCGGCGGGGCATCGAGCAGGGGCACCGCATCGGCCGCGTTGCCGGTGAGCGTCGCGGCGACGCCGGCATTCTGGTCGTGATGGGTCAGGGCGCTGATCGTCATGGTGCCGCGAAGGGCAAGGCGGCCAAGCTGGCCTGAGGTCGCGTGGATCACCAGAATGTCGCGGTCGAGAAAGTCGAGCGTGCCGGCGAGGCGGGTCATCGGCACGGCGTGTTTGAACCAGTCGAGCGTGACGCCGGAGGCGGTGAAATTGCCGGTGAAATCATCGAGGCGCGGGGTGCCGTCCGCTCCCGCGAGGGTGAAGGCCGCGTGGAACCGCCCGTTTTGCGCGAGGCCGGCGGGGATGTGGTTGAGGATGTATTTGCGCGTGTTGTGGACGATTCCCGCCGGCCAGTCCGCCGCCAGATCGGGGGCGGTGACGTGATCGACCGTGGCATCGAGCCCGCCCGCGAGCGATCCGGTGAGGTCGAGCGTGCCGGTCAGGCGAGCCGTGGTGGTCCGGCTGGTGGTGCCGAGGGCGATGCGGGCGGCATCGAGCGTGGCGCGGGTGGGGGTCGCGGTCATGGCGAGGTCGATGCGGCGGATCGGGACCTTGGTGCCGGTGACGATGATATGTCCAGCGCCGGCCTGCAGGATGAAGTGTGCCCGCGCCGGGGCGGTGCTGCCGATCGGCCAGGATGCGGTCAGGGTGAGCGGCAGATCGAGCGGCTGGGCCGCGGCCTCGCCGGGGGCGAAGCGCGCGGGGATGACCGGGCCGAGGGTCGCGGTGACGTGGCCGAGGCCTTCATGGCCGGCGATGGTGATCCGCAGCCTGACCGGTCCGCTGGCGCGCTGCGCGGGGCGGGGCGCGAAATCGGCGGTCGCCTCGCCGGCGATCACCCCGGCCCTGGTGCGGGTGAGATCGAGTCTGCCGTCGCTCGCGGCCATGCCGAAACCGCGCGCGCGGTCATCGAGGATGAGATGCGCCGCGCCGATCCGGATGGCGCGCAGATCGGCGAGGTCGAGCCCGCCCTGCCCGGGTGCGCGGCTCAACCGGGCGATCAGCGCGCCCAGCGCGCGGGGGAACGAGGCGATGTCGGCGATCGGGTTGCTCGTGGAGCCATTGTTTGGGGCGCCGGTGCTCGTTGAGTTGGTGCCCGGGATGGCCGGGATCACGGTGGGGCGAAGGATGATTTCGGTATGGCGGGCGGCGATGCGGATCGGCGCGATCCGGCCTTTCAGTAAGGCGAGCGGGGCGAGGGTGACGCGCAGGCGCGAGATCCGCGCCGCCACCGTGCCGCTCTGGCCGAGGATCGCGATGTTCGACAGGCGCAGATCGATCGGCGCACCGCCTTTGTTGAAGCCTTCCCAGGCGAGGTCCGCCGCCCCGATGGTCACGTCGATCCCGGGCATGGCGCGGCTGGCGGCCAGCGCGATCCGGCTGGCGAGCGGCGGCAGATCGACCGGGCCGCGCGAGAGCCGCCACGCCGCCGCGCCGGCGAGGAGCAGGAGCACCAGCGCCAGCGTGCCGATGGTGCGCAGGATGTGATGCCCCGCCTGGCCAGCCGCGATGCCGGCGCGGCGCGCGTGCCCTTGACGAAACCAGTGCCTCATCGAAGACTGTGCCGGGCATGAAACGCATCGCCGCCTTCGCCGGTCCCGCGCCGGGATTGCCGCCCGCCGCCGATGCCGGGGCGGCGGCGGCGCTGATCGAGGCCTATGCGGCGCTCGGGGCGCGCGAGGCGCGGTATGCCCGGACCCGGCAGGGGCGCGCGGTGCTGGAGGCGATCGGCGGCAATGCGCCTTATCTGGCAGGGCTTGCCTTGCGCGAGCCGGATATTCTGCCCGGCATCGAAAAACACGGCGCGGGGACGATGCTCGCCGCGATCATGGCGCGGCTGCGTGCGATCCCGCCCACCGCGTCGCGCGCGCTGGTTGCGAGCGGGTTGCGCGCGGCCAAGCGGCGGGCGGCGCTCACCATCGCGCTCGCGGATATTGCGGGGGTCTGGCGGATCGAGGCGATCACGCAGGCATTGTCCGACCTTGCGGATGCGAGCATCGGCTGCGCGCTCGGGCATTTGCTGCGGGCGCTGCATGATCGGGGCACGATCGTCCTGCCGCATCCGGCGCGGCCCGGGTTGGGCAGCCATTTCGCGGTGCTCGGCATGGGCAAGCTCGGCGCCCGCGAATTGAACTACTCCAGCGATATCGACCTCGTGCTCCTGTTCGATCCGTCATGTCGGGTTTACCGCCATGAAGCGCAATCCGCCACCACGCCCGGGGACGCGCGCGACGACATGCAGAGCGTGATGGCGCGGCTGGCGCGCGATTTCGTGCCGCTGCTCGCCGAGCGCGACCATGACGGCATGGTGTTCCGCGTCGATCTGCGGTTGCGGCCCGATCCGGCGGCGACCCCGCCGGTGCTCAGCGTGGCGGCGGCGCTCACCTATTACGAGAGCCACGGGCGGACCTGGGAGCGCGCCGCGTTCTCCAAGGCACGGCCGGTGGCGGGGGATCTGGCGTTCGGGGCGGGGTTTCTCGAACAGATCCGCCCGTTCATCTGGCGGCGCAACCTCGATTTCGCGGCGATCGGCGAAATTCACGACATGAAGCGGCGGATCGACCAGCGGCATCGCGACCGGGCGGGGGATGTGCTGGGGCGGGATGTCAAGCTCGGGCGCGGCGGCATCCGCGAGATCGAGTTCATGGTGCAGACGCTCGAACTGGTGTGGGGCGGGCATGAGCCGGCGCTGCGGATTCCGGCGACGCTGCCGGCGCTGCGGGCGCTGGCGGCGGCGCGGCATCTGCCGGTGCGGGTGGTGCGCCAACTGGCCGGTGCCTACCGGGCACTGCGCGGGATCGAGCACCGGTTGCAGATGATCGATGATCGCCAGACCCATGATCTGCCGGAAACGCCGGAGGGGTTCGCGGCCTTCGCCGTGTTCATGGGCGAAGCCGATGCGGAGGGATTCGCGCGGCGGCTCGATGCGTTGTTCGAGCAGGTTCACGGGCATTTCGCGGCGTTTTTCGATACCGATGCCGGGGCGGGGCGCGGGATCGATCCGGGCGATCGGGGCGGGTTGCCGGTGGTGTTTCAGGAGGAGGTCGCGGCACTCGGGTTTCGCGATGTCCAGCATCTCGGCGAGCGGTTGCGGGCGTGGCGCGAGGGCGGGTTGCCGGCGCTGCGGGCGGCGCGGGCGCGCGAACTGCTCGATGCGATCCTGCCGGGGTTGCTCGGCGCGCTGGCGCGGCAGGCCGATCCCGACCTCGCGTTCCGCCGGTTCGATCAGATGCTGGAGCGCCAGCGAGCCGGGATTCCGCTGCTCTCGCTGTTCCAGCGCAATCCCGGGCTGCTCGACCGGCTGGCCGCGGTGCTGGGGGCGGCGGCACCGCTTGCCGAACATCTTGCGGCCCATTCCGGCGCGCTCGATGCGCTGCTGGCGCCAGTCGCGCGGTTCACCCGGCCCGCGCCGGTGCTGCGGCGGTTGCTGCGCGATGCCGCCGATGTCGAGCACGCGGTGAATGCGGTGCGGCGCTTCGTCCGCCGCGAGGAGTTTCATCTGTCGGTCGCGATGCTTGAGACCCAGCTCGATGCCGATGCCGCGGGCACGTTGCGCAGCGACCTCGCGCGCGCGGCGCTGGCGGCGCTGCTGCCCCGGGTGATGGCGGATTTCGTGCGGCGGTTCGGGCGGTTGCGCGGCGGGAAATTCGCGATCGTGGCACTCGGGCGGGTCGGAGCCGGGGAGATGCTGCCGGGATCGGATCTCGACCTTATGCTGATCTATGATCATCCGGCGGGGCGGACCGCGGCAAAGCTGCCGCCGAGCACGTATTTCATCCGGCTGGCGCATGCGCTGGTGGGCGCGATCACCGCGCAGGGGCTGGAAGGGCCGATCTATCAGGTTGATATGCGGCTGCGGCCTTCGGGCAACAAGGGGCCGGTCGCGGTGCCGCTTTCCGGCTTCGTGCGGTATCATGCCGAGGATGCCTGGACCTGGGAGCGGCTGGCGCTGGTGCGCGCGCGGGTGCTGACGGCGAGTGCGGGGTTCGCGCCGGTGGTGGAGGCGGCGATCGATGCGGCGCTGCACCGGCCGGTGCCGCCAGCGCAAATTCGCGCCGATACGGTGGCGATGCGGGTGCGGCTGGCGCGCGAGGCTCCGGTGCGCGACCGGTTCGATCTCAAGCATCGCGATGGCGGGATGATGGAGCTGGCGTTCATTGTCGAGGCGCTGGTTCTGATCCACGTGCGGCGGCAGGACAGGCTGCATCGGGGATCGACGCGGGCGGTGCTGGCGGCTCTGGGGGCGGCGCGGATTTTGCCGCTGCGGACCAGCCGCGCGTTGATCGGGGCCGATCATCTGTTCCGCACCGTGCAGGGGATGATCCGGATCACCGGGTTGACCGCGCCGGAGGCCGGATCGCCGCCCGCTGCATTGGCGCCGTTGCTCGCTGCCGTGGGGGTCGCGGATTTCACCGCCTTGCTCGACCGGATCGATGCCGCGACCATATTGGTCAGAGCCGCGTTCGTGCGGCATATCGGCGAGCTGACACTGACGAAGACGACGGAAGGAGACACCGGATGAGCGTGACCGAAGGCGATATCTGTCCTGATTTCACCCTGCAGGCGACCGGGGGGCGCACCGTGGCGCGCGATGATTACAAGGGGCGGCCGTTCGTGGTCTATTTCTATCCCAAGGCCGATACGCCGGGCTGCACCAAGGAGGCCTGCGCCTTTCAGGAGGCTTTGCCGGCGCTGGGGCGGATCGGGATCGAGGTGATCGGGGTTTCGAAGGACAAGATGAGCGCGCTCGAAAAATTCGCGGCGAAGTACGATCTTGCGTTTCCGCTGGCCTCGGACGAGGCGGGCGGCGTGGTCGAGGCGTTCGGCGCCTGGGTCGAGAAGTCGATGTACGGGCGGAGCTATATGGGGATCGACCGGGCGACGTTTCTGATCGAAGCCGATGGCCGGGTGGCCAAGATCTGGCACAAGGTGAAGGTGCCGGGCCATGCCAAGGCGGTGATGGACGCGGCGGCGGCACTGGCATGAGCGCGGCGGGGCTTCGGGCGCGGCCCGGGTTGAGCCCGCGTCAGGCGGCGCTGGCGGTGGCCGGGGCCGGGGCCTTCGCGCTCGCGATTGCGTATGTTGCGGAATATGCGCTGCACATGGTGCCGTGCCCGCTCTGTTATATCGAGCGCTGGCCGTACCGGATCATCATCGTGCTCGGGCTGGCCGGGGCGGTGCTGCCGCCGCGCGCGGCGCGGGTGCTGCTCGGGCTCGCGGCGCTGGTGATGCTCGGCGATGTCGCGATCGCGTTCGTGCATGTCGGCGCGGAACAGCATTGGTGGAAGAGCCCGCTGCCGGAGTGCAACGTCGCGCCGCCGGGGTTCGGGGCGATGCCGCTGCGGCCCTCGGCCTCGTGCGACAGCCCGGTTTATCTGATCCCCGGACTGCCGATCAGTTTCGCCACGATGGATCTGATCTATGCCCTCACTGTTGCCAGCGCGATTGCATCCTATCTGAGGGCGAGCAGAGGAGAAATCAGATGAGCGAAAGCAATTTGGCCAGCCTTGACCGACTGCCCGGCGACCCGACGCCGCGTGCGGCACTCGCGCGGATGATCCGCGTCGATCATGCCGGGGAATATGGCGCGAAACAGATTTATGCCGGGCAGCTCGCCGTGCTCGGGCGCTCGCGCCACGGCGACACGCTGCGCCACATGCAGCAGCAGGAGCAGCATCATCTCGACACGTTCTCGCGATTGATCGTGGAGCGGCGGGTGCGGCCGACCGCGCTGCTGCCGTTCTGGCGGATCGCGGGATTCGCGCTGGGGGCGGCGACCGCGGCGATGGGCGCGCGGGCCGCGATGGCCTGCACCGTGGCGGTCGAGGAGACGATCGATGCCCATTACGCGGCGCAGACCGCCGAACTGGGCGAGGATGAGGGCGTGCTGCGCGAGACGATCGAGCAGTTCCGCGCCGAGGAGCTTGAGCACCGCGATATCGGGCTGGCGAACGAGGCGGAACAGGCACCGTTCTACCGGCTGCTCTCCACCGTGATCCGCACCGGGTGCAAGGCGGCGATCGCGATCAGCGAGCGGGTGTGACGCACGGGCGGCGGCGCGCGGAATTTATTGGCAAATTGCGCATTTCGTCCTAACTGGTAGGTCATGGGAAAAGACTCTTTCGCCAATCATTTAGTGACGGCAGCGTTCGAACTCGGTGGCCAGCAGGGCTGGCGGCGGGTCTCGGTGGCTGCCGCCGCACGCCATGGCGGGCTCGATCTCGACAAGGCGCGCGAGCAGTTCGTTTGCACCGGCATGATCCTCACCCGGTTCGGCCGGCTCGCGGACATGCACGCGCTGCATGGCGCGCTCTCGGAAGGGCTGGTCCGCGACCGGCTGTTCGATATCGTGATGCGCCGGATCGATTTTCTGCAGAAGCACCGGGATGGGGTGATCGCGCTGATGCGCTATGCCCCCGCCGACCCGCTGCTCGCGATGTGGCTGACCCGCGCCAACCTCGCCTCGATGGGCTGGATGCTCGAAGGGGCGGGCGTTTCGGCGCGCGGGCTGCGCGGGGCGGTGCGCAAGCGGGGGTTGCTCGCGGTCTGGGCCTGGACCCTGCGGGCGTGGATGAAGGATGATTCCGAAGACCTGTCGGCGACGATGGCGGCGCTCGATATGGCGTTGGTTCGTGCCGATCAGGCCGCGCGGCAGTTCGGCGGGGCGATGCGCGAGGAGACCGACAGCGCACCGGTGGCGACCGCCGCGCCGGATGTTCCGTTCGCCGCCGAGGATGACAATACCGACCGGCCGGCGTGATCTGCACGATCGATCGACCCTGAGAGGAGCTTGAACGATGGCCGAGCAACCGAAATCGAAGCCGACATCCGCATCCGGTGCCTATCCGTTCATGCCCGATTTCGATTTTCAGAAAGGGTTCGACTTTCAGAAGATGTTCGGGGCGATGAAGCTGCCGGACATGGCGGGGATGGAGACGGTGGTGACCGCCTATCGCCGCAATCTCGAAGCCTTGTCCGAGGCCAACCGGGTGGCACTCGAAGGGGCGCAGGCGGTGGCGCGGCGGCATATGGAAATCATGCAGCGAACCATGGCGGACATGACCGAGCAGTTGCGCACGGTGGACCGCCACGAGACGCCGCAGGCCCGCGCCGCGCATCAGGCCGAACTGCTCAAGCACGCCTATGAAACCGCGGTCGCCAACATGCGCGACCTCGGCGACCTGATCCAGCGCTCGAATCAGGAGGCGGTCGAAAAGCTCAACCGCCGGTTCTCGCAGGCGATGGATGAAATGAAGACCATCATCGACCATAAATCCTGATCGGCGGCGCCTGACCCGATGTTCCGATTGCTCTGATGTCCGAAACCATCGCGCCGGCCCGGCTTCAGTTCATTCCCGCGCGGCAGAGCGCGCGGCCGATGCTCAAACCATTGACCATTGCCTCCGATTACCAGCCGGCGGGCGACCAGCCCGCCGCGATCGCCGAGTTGGTGCGCGGGATCGAGCGGGGCGAGCGCGATCAGGTGCTGCTCGGGGTCACCGGTTCGGGCAAGACCTTCACCATGGCCAAGGTGATCGAGGCGGTGCAGCGCCCGGCGCTGGTGCTCGCGCCGAACAAGACGCTGGCAGCACAGCTTTATGCCGAGATGAAGTCGTTCTTTCCGGATAACGCGGTCGAATACTTCGTCTCGTATTACGATTACTATCAGCCCGAAGCCTACGTGCCGCGCACCGATACCTATATCGAGAAGGACGCGCAGATCAACGAGGCGATCGACCGGATGCGCCACGCCGCGACCCAGGCGCTGCTGGAGCGCGGCGATGTCATCATCGTCGCCTCGGTCTCGTGCATCTATGGTATCGGCTCGGTCGAGACCTACAGCCAGATGGTGGTGCGCCTTGAGGTCGGCGGGCGGATCGACCGGGACCGGCTGGCCAAGGCGCTGGTGGAATTGCAGTACCGCCGCAACGACGCTTCATTCCAGCGCGGCACGTTCCGGCTGCGGGGCGAGACCGTCGATATCTTTCCGAGCCAGTACGAGGACCGCGCGTGGCGGGTGAGCCTGTTCGGCGACGAGATCGAGAGCATCGCGGAATTCGACCCGCTGACCGGCGAGCGCATGGCCGATCTGGGGTCGATCGCGATCTATGCCAACAGCCATTACGTCACCCCGCGCCCGACGCTGGGGCAGGCGATCGCCAAAATCAAGGTGGAATTGAAGGAGCGGCTGGCGCAGTTGAGCGCGGAAGGCAAGCTGCTTGAGGTCGAGCGGTTGCAGCAGCGCACCACCTTCGACATCGAAATGATGGAAACCACCGGCGCGTGCAAGGGAATCGAGAACTACTCGCGCTACCTCTCGGGCCGCGAACCCGGCGATCCGCCGCCGACCCTGTTCGAGTATCTGCCCGAGAACGCGCTGCTCATCGTCGATGAAAGCCATGTCACGGTGCCGCAGATCGGCGGCATGTACAAAGGCGATTTCGCCCGCAAATCGGTGCTGTCCGAATTCGGCTTCCGCCTGCCTTCCTGCATCGATAACCGCCCGTTGAAATTCGAGGAATGGGAGCGGTTCCGGCCCCAGACCACCTTCGTTTCGGCCACCCCCGGCCCGTGGGAGATGGGGCGGACCGGCGGGGTGTTCGCCGAACAGGTGATCCGCCCGACCGGGCTGGTCGATCCCATGGTCGAAATTCGCCCGGTCGAGCGCCAGGTCGATGATCTGCTGGCGGAATGCCGCGCGACCGCGCAGGCCGGCGGGCGCGTGCTGGTGACCACGCTGACCAAGCGCATGGCCGAGGATCTCACCGAATATCTCACCGAGCAGGGCGTCAAGGTGCGCTATCTGCATTCGGATATCGACACGCTGGAACGCATCGAGATCATCCGCGACCTGCGGCTCGGGGTTTACGATGTGCTGGTGGGGATCAACCTGCTGCGCGAGGGGTTGGATATTCCCGAGTGCATGCTCGTCGCGATCCTCGATGCCGACAAGGAGGGCTTCCTGCGCTCGGCGACCTCGCTGGTCCAGACGATCGGGCGGGCGGCGCGCAATATCGACGGGCGGGTGATCCTGTATGCCGATACCATGACCCGCAGCCTGACCTATGCGATCGGCGAGACCGAACGGCGGCGGATCAAGCAGACCGCGTGGAACGAGGCGCACGGGATCACGCCGCAGAGCGTGAAAAAGCAGATCGGCGAGATCCTGCATTCGGTCTATGAGCAGGATTATGTGACGGTCGCGCCGATCAAGGACAGCCTGACCACCGAATTCGTCGGCAAAGACCTCAAATCGACCATGGCGGAACTGGAGAAGCGGATGCGCAATGCGGCGGCGAACCTGGAATTCGAGGAGGCGGCGCGGCTGCGCGACGAGATCAAGCGGATCGAGGCGCTGGAACTCGGCCTCACCCCGCCGCCGACGCCGAGCGCCGCCCGCCGCCCGCGCGACCGCACCCCCGAACCGCTCGGACCGGGCGGCGGCGGCTACGACCCCGAAAAACGCCGGGGCAACCGGCGGGGGCGTGGCCGATGAGGATCAACGCCTCCACCGCAGCGATTCTGCTCGCCGGACTTGCCGCCACGCCGTTCGCCGCCACGCCGCTCGCCCATGCCGCCAGCCCGGTGCACCTGACCGGGCAGGATGCCACCTACGCGCTCAGCCTGACCAAGGTGCGCGGCCATTCGGTGACCGGGGCAACCGGGCGGCTCAATTTCAACGTGCTGGAAACCTGCCGCGCCTACACGGTCAGCCAGCGCATGACCCTGCTGATCCGCAATCAGGATGGCAGCCTGAGCCGCACGGTCAGCAATTACGACACCTGGGAAAGCAAGGGCGGCCACCGGATGAGCTTCGTCCTGCGCCAGACCGAGGGCGGCAAAACCGTCATCGAGGACCAGGGCACCGCGACCACCGGGCCCAAGGGCGGCGAGGTGAAATATCTTGTGCCCAAGGGCAAGATCGTCAAACTGCCGCCCGGCACATTGTTTCCCATGGCCCATACCCGCATGATCCTGCACGCGGCGGCGGCGGGCAAATCCTATATCGACCCGCCGCTGTTCGATGGCACCTCGGTCCACGGCGCGGAACATACGTTCGTTGCGATCCTCGGCCACAAGGACGGCAGCCACAGCAAATTTCCGGCGCTGAACATGCAACCATCCACCCTCGTCGATATCGGCTTCTTCCGCCGCACCAACCACGACACCGAACCCGATTTCCGCACCCAGATGCGCTACTATCCCGATGGCGTCTCGCGCGACGTGCGGCTCGATTTCGGCACGTTCGTGCTGCACGGCAAGCTGACCAGCCTGATGGTGCCGCCGAGCGCGTGCGCCAGCGCGGCGCGCGATCCGGTCGGAAAAGGCTAGCACGCGGGTTTCGGTGCGTTCGGGCCGTACCCGCGAGGCGGGCTTGTCGGCCCCGAAACTTTGTGCAACGCAATGCTTGCATTCCATGCGATATTACAGTTAATTTAATTTGAGACGATTTCAGCGATGGAGCATTTGATTGGCGCTACCCGCGGCGGAGCTTCTGCGAAGCCAGGGCGAAAACCACCCGGCCTGGGCGGCGTTCGATCCGGTCTGGTATATCGCGACCTACCCTGAGGCCAACCTGTCCTGCGGCGGCGATCCGTCGCTGGCGCTCGAATATTACCTCCGCGCCGGCTGCCGGCTCGGGCACAGCCCCAGCCCCCTGTTCGACGAGCGCTACTACCTCGACCAGCACCTCGATATCGCGGCCCTGGTCCGTGCCGGGCAGTACCGCTCCGGCTTCGATCATTACTGCCAGTTCGGTCATCGCGGTGCCTCGCCCCACTGGCTGTTCGATGACGGGCTCTACGCGAGGCTCTACGAGGACATGACCCTCGAAAACCTCGACGCCCATCACTGCGCCGGGCGCTACGATCATTGGCTGAAATCGGGCCAGCGCGAGGCGCGGATCGGCCATTTCATGTTCGATCCGCAGTATTACCGGGCCCGCGTGCTGGAATCCGGCGCGCCGGATGCGCAGTTCGAGCAGCGGGGGCCGTTCGTCGATTACCTCTATTCCCTTTACCGCCCCGGCCCGGAATTGCCCTGCTCGCCCTATTTCGCGCCCTATTTCGCGCCCGATTACTATATCGCGACCCATGAAAGCGTGAAGCCGGTGATGGCCTGCGGGCGGGTCCGCAACGCGCTGCACCACTACCAGTTGATCGGTGAGGCCGAGGGTTTCGACCCGGTTCCGGAATATTCCGAAGCCTATTACCGCGATGCCTACCCCGATATCGCCGCCGCGATCGATGCCGGGCATTTCACCAGCGGCTATCGCCATTTCGTGCAATATGGCGCGTTCGAACTGCGCCGCCCGCGCGCCGATATCGACCTGCTCTATTATCGCGACATGAACCCCCGCGTCCGCGACGACCTCAACGCGGGCCGGGTGCGCGACGCCTTCGCTCATTTGCGGACCATCGGGCTGAAGGAAAAACTGCCCTATTGCCCGCCGGAGCGGGTGCCCGAAATCTCCGAGGCCGCCGCCAAGCAGTTGTTCGAACTCAAGGCGCGCAACCAGATCGCGCTGTTCGCCCGCCAGCGGCTCGATTTCACCCTGTCCGGCCCGCCCGCGCTGAGCGTGGTGATGGTGCTGTTCAACAAATTCGAGCTGACCCTGCTCGCCCTCGCCTCGCTGCGGAACAATTACGCAGGCGCGATCGAACTCATCATCGTCGATAACGCCTCGACCGACGACACCCGCCGCCTGGAAACCTACGTGCGCGGCGCCGTGCTGATCCACAGCAAGGAAAACCTCGGCTTTCTGCGCGCCTGCAACCTCGCGCTCGATGCGGTTTCGTCCCCGTCCCTGCTCTATCTGAACAACGACATCGAACTCGGCTACGGCGCGATCGCCGCCGCGCTCGCGCGCCTCGCCTCGGCGCCCACGATCGGCGCGGTCGGCGGCAAGA
Organism: Acidiphilium acidophilum; assembly: GCF_033842475.1. Lineage (NCBI taxonomy): Bacteria > Pseudomonadati > Pseudomonadota > Alphaproteobacteria > Acetobacterales > Acidocellaceae > Acidiphilium > Acidiphilium acidophilum. The sequence goes on from NZ_JAWXYB010000018.1 coordinate 695,758, forward strand.
TCATCCGCACCCATGGCCGGTTGCAGGAGGCCGGGTCGATCATCTGGTCGGACGGCAGCACGATCGGCTATCTGCGCGACGCCTCGGCCCTCGCGCCGGAGGCGAATTTCGTCCGCGATGTCGATTACTGTTCCGGCGTGTTCCTGCTTTGCCGCGCCGATCTGGTCAAACGCCTCGGCGGGTTCGACGAGGGGTTCAAGCCCGCCTATTACGAGGAGGTCGATCTCTGCGTGCGGATGATCGAGGCCGGATTCCGCATCGTCTACGACCCCGATGTGGTGGTGCATCATCTGGAATTCGGCAGCGCCTCGAACACCGAGGCGTCGATGGCGCTGATGCGGCGGGGGCGGCGGATTTTCAAGCGCAAGCACGCGGCATTCCTGCGCACCCGGCTCGATTGCGCCGCCGAAAACATCATCAAGGCCCGTGCGCGCGACGGTGCCGGGCGGCGGGTGCTGTTTCTGGAGGATACCGTGCCGGTGCGCCGGCTCGGCTCGGGCTTCGTCCGCGCGAACGATGCGGTGCGCGCCATCGCCGCCGCCGGATGGCGGGTTTCGGTGCTGCCGATCAACGGCGCGCGCCACGACATCATGAGCCTGTTCGGCGATCTGCCGGATACGGTCGAGGTGCTGCACGACCAGACCATCCTGACCCTGCCCAACCTGCTGCGCGAGCGCGAGGGGTTTTTCGACCTGATCTGGGTCTCGCGCACCCATAATCTCGACCGGACCCGCGCGATTTTCGAGGAAGCCGGGATCGATCCGGCGCGCACCCCCTTCGTGCTCGATACCGAGGCGATCGAGGCGGCACGGGATGCCGCCGCCGCCGCGCTCGACCCCGCGAAAGCGGGCTTCGACCTTCCGGCGGCGCTGGCGCAGGAGTTTCGCAACGCCGGGGACTGCCGCCACGTCACCGCCGTCAATCAGGCCGAGGTCGATCTGCTGCGCGGCATCGGCATTTCGCCGGTTTCGGTGCTCGGCACCATCCGCGACCCCGACCCGACGCCGCGCGACTTCGCGGACCGCGAGGGGCTTCTGTTCATCGCCAGCATCCATCAGACCGACAGCCCGAATTTCGACAGTCTGCGCTGGTATCGCGACGAGATTCTGCCGGAGCTGATCGCGCTGATGGGCACGCCGCCGGTGCTGACGTTCATCGGCTACACCGCGCCGGATATCGATCTCGCGGAACTCGCGGACAACCCCTTCATCATGGTCCGGGGCAGCGTGGATGACATCCGGCCCGCCTATGATCGCCACCGGCTGTTCATTGCGCCCACCCGCTATGCCGCCGGAACGCCGTATAAGGTTTACGAAACCGCCTCCCACGGCCTGCCCTGTGTCGCGACCGCCCTGCTCGCCGACCAACTCGGCTGGGCCCCGGGTGTCGAGATCGCTTCGGTGCCGGTCGGCGACGCGAAGGGGTTCGCCGCCGCGATCGCCCGGCTCTACCACGACGAGGCGGCCTGGCAGGCGATGCGCAGCGCGGCGCTGGCGCGGCTGGAAGCCGAAAACAGCCGCGCCACATTCGACGCCACGGTGCGGATGATTCTGGAACAGAAACCCCGCGCGACGGCGAAACGCCGGGCCCGGTTGCGCGCGGTCGGCTGAAATCCGTTGCGCTGCGCCCGGCATTGGGTGTAGATTTCGTTAACAAAACTTTACGAATTTTGAGACAATGGAAACCGGCGGCCCGATTGAACGGGCGATTATGGGGGTGGTGATGAAAACCAAGTCGATCGTGATGCGCGGGCTTGCCGCGCTTGTTCTCGCCGGATGCTTCATCGGCCCGGCCGCCGCCTCTGCCTATGACGGGCTGTACGTGTTCGGCGACAGTCTTTCGGATGTCGGCAACCTTTACGCGCAATACGGTCAACCGGTGTCGCCGCCCTATTCCGAGGGGCGGTTCTCCAACGGCAATCTCTGGATTCAGGACGTCGCCGCCTCGCTCGGGCTGGGACCGGTGACGCCGAGCTACCTGGGCGGCAACGATTTCGCCTATGGCGGGGCGCAGACCGGCGCCACCGACGCAAACCAATATAATAATACCCCAGCATCCATGTTCCAGCAGGGGCTCGACCTGCCCTCGCAGCTCAAGCAGTTCAATGCCGCGGTGACAACGCCGCAGGCCAACGCGCTCTACACGCTGTGGATCGGCTCGAACGACCTCGATGCGCTGTTGGCTGAGGTCGCTGCCAATACTCTTCCGGCTTCGGATATTCCAACCGATATCGACCAAATAATTGGTAACATCGCAACCTTCGTGACCGGGCTCGCCAATGACGGCATGAAGAACCTGCTCGCCCTCGATGTCACCGACCTCTCGAAAACGCCGGAGTCCATCGCGGCCGCGGCCAAAACCCCCGACCCCGCCGCGACGCTGGCAGGTATCCAGTCTGTCGTCGCCACGTTCGACACCGGTTTGTCCACCGAACTCGCCACGCTGGCGCAGGCCGATCAGTTCAGCCTTACCTATGTCGATACCTTCGCCCCGATCGACAGCATCGTTGCCGATCCCACCGCCTATGGGCTGAGCAATGTGACCTCGCCCTGCTTGACCGTCGCCTCCAGCAAGAGTCCAGAAACGGTCTGCAGCGATCCGAACCAGTATCTGTTCTGGGACGGGCTGCACCCGACCGCCGCCGGCCACCAGCTGGTCGCCGATGTGGTGCTCGAACAGGTGCCCGAACCGGGCAGTATCGGGCTGCTGGCGATCGGCGTGACCGGACTGCTCCTGATCCGCCGCCGCCGCGCGGGCCGCTCCCTGCCGCTCTGACCCAGCCGGAACCGGTCGGTCAGGGCTGATCCGGCGCGATCCCGGCCAGAACCTGCCGCGCTTCATCGGCATCGAGGCCGATCTGGCGGCGCAGCGCATCGAAACTCTCGAATTTGCGTTCGTCGCGCAGAAAATGGTGCAGCGACACCGCAATCTCCTGCCCGTACAGATCGCCCGCGAAATCGAACAGATGCGCCTCGACCCGCGCGATCGCGCCATCCGCCACGGTCGGGCGGCGCCCGATATTGGCCACTCCTTTGACAATTCGGCCGTCTTCGAGCGCCGCCGTGACGGCATAGACCCCGCGCGCCGGCTCGACGTGGCGGCCCAGCGCGATATTCGCGGTCGGAAACCCGATCGTGCGGCCCCGCGCATCGCCATGCGCCACCACGCCACGGATCACATGGGGCCGACCCAGCAGCGAGGCCGCGCGTTCGGGATAGCCATCCTGAAGCAGCCGGCGGATGCGCGTGGAGGAGATCGGCCCCTCGGCATCGTCGAGATGCGGCACCACGCTGAGGCCGATTCCGAGCGCTTCGGCCTGCTCGCGCAGCAGGGTCACGTTGCCGCCGCGTCGGTGGCCGAAGGCGAAATCCGCGCCGCACGCCAGATGCACCGCCCCGATCCCGCGATGCAGCACGTCGCCGATGAACGCCTCCGCCGTGAGCGTCGAAAAATGCCGGTCGAATGGCAGTTCGTACAGGATCGAGACACCCTGCTCGGCCAGCGCCGCCGCGCGTTCGGCCTCCAGCGTCAGGCGGAACGGCGGATCGTCAGGGCGGAAGAATTCGCGGGGATGCGGCGCGAAACTCAGCACCGCGCGCGGCGCATCGGGTCGCGCCTGATGCGCCGCCGCCAGCACCTCGACATGGCCGCGATGCACCCCGTCGAAATTGCCGAGCGCGACCGAAGCGCCGCGCAGCGGGGCCGGAACCTCGCGCCAGTCGCGAACGATCGTGATCATTCGGCGGCGCGCGGCGTTTCGGCGACCGCGACCACCGCCTCGCTCGGCGGGATTACCACGGCCTCGCCCTCGATCACCACCTTGCCGCGCACGAGGCAGCGGGTCCGCATCGTCGCGCGCTTGCGCTCATGGTCGAGAGCGGCGACCTCGACCACCGCGGTCACGGTCTCGCCGATCCGCACCGGGGCACGAAACCGCATCGACTGGGTGAGATAGATCGTCCCGAGACCGGGCAGCACCGTGCCAAGCACCGCCGAAATCAGGCTGCCGCACAGCATTCCGTGCGCCACGCGGCCTTTGAACAGGGTCTGTTCGGCGAGTTCCTCGTTGAGATGGACCGGGTTGGTGTCCATCGAAACAGCCGAGAACAGCAGAATATCGGCCTCCGTGATGGTCTTGCCGAGCGAAGCGGTCTGGCCGATTTCCAACTGGTCGAATGTAACACAATGTGGCATAGCGTGTCCCGGTGGCCGACGTGAACGTTGCCGCGCACAAACGCCGGTTTGGGGCGTCGGGTCAAGGTTGGGGGCGTTGCAGGGTGACGAGGTGTCGGGACGGAATGCGGGATTCGCCATAATGAAAAGCTCCGTCTCGGAGTGGCTTCGGCCATTGCCGACTGCATTGACCGCGCTTGTGATGCTGCTGATTTTCATTGGCATCCTGATCGGTCGTTTCGTGCTGCCACCGGGCAGCGCGGCACTTCCGGGAACGATCGCGCATCAACTGCTTTCCTGGGATGGGCGGCATTATTATTATATCATGCGGTTTGGCTATAGCTGGAATCCAAACGTCGGTGAGCTTCCGGGGCATTATCAGCAAATCGAATTTTTTCCGGTACAACCGATACTGGATGAGATGATTCGCTGGATTACAGGGAGCCGAGCTCCGATTCTGATGGTGCTTCTTTCACTGGGCTTGGGGATCGCTTCGATTTATGCAATGGACCACGTCTCCCGAAGTGTCATGACGTTGTCCGAAGCTCGATGGACCACGATTTTTTTTGCGTTATGGCCGGTATCCAGTTTCTACGTTATGGGATATCCGACCGGCTTAATCACGATATGCATCATCTTTTGCCTTGGCGACCATAACGCTGGCCGATATTGGCGCTCTGCCGCGTGGTGTGGTCTGGGCACCGCTACGGCACCCACCATGGTTTTCGTTGCGTTCGCCTTGGGACTTCATCGTCTTGTTCGATGGCTGGCAGAGCCGCGTAAGGCAGCGGCGATCCCGGGCCTGGTCGGGTGGGGCATTGTCTGTATCTGGGGGATCTTGGGATTCATGATCTACCAGGCGTTTCGTTTTCACGATCCGTTCGCGTTCAGCAAGGCAGCCGCCGCCTGGGGGGGGGCGCCACCGTTCGGTCCACGTTTGTCACGGCTGTTTGAGCCGGATTGGTATACTCAGCAGGCCGCCGCCGGCCTACGAGAGATCGACCACGGACTGGGGATATTTCATTTGGATCTCCGAAAGGCCGCAAACAGTATTCAGTTCGGCGTTCAGAGATGGATCAACACGGCCACGATGCTGGTTGTGCTGATCGGATTGATTGCCGCCACCGTGTCTCTCTCCCGTCGTGCGCCGATCTTTGTCCTGGCCGGATGGACGGTGTTCGCGGGCTATCTGTGGTTCATCGTCAGCACCGATCAGAACATGCTCGCGGCACCGCGGCTATTGATGCCAGCGGTCGCCCTGTTCATGGGGCTTGGCTGGTTGTCGACAAAATTGCCTCATCCTTTATCTTACGCACTCGGTCTCGGTCTAAGCATCGTCAGCATCGCCGAAGTTGCCTTTGCAGCTGGCGGCTACTGGGTGGTCTGATCTCATCACCATCTCGTCCCGGACAGGGTCGGTGGCCAATCCGCCCGCGCCTCCCTATGATACTTGTCCAGTCTGTCCCGAAAGGATGTTTCATGCGCGGTGTCGTGCGGTTTCTGATTGCCTTGATCGTGATCCTGGCAATCGCCTATCTCGGCGCCTGGTGGTACGTGCAGGGACGGATGGCGGTCGCGTTCCGTCAGCAGGAACAGGCCTTGCGCGCCGCCGGTTGGACCGTCACCCACGGGGCCACCGCCCGTGGCACCTCGCCGCTCGCGGCAACCTACACCGTGCAGGACATCGCGTTCACCCCGCCGGACCAGGGTGTGCCGCGCCCGACGATTACCCTGCCGCAGCTCTCGGTGAAGGTCGCTCTGGCCGCGCCGTTCACCCTCGATATCGGCCTGCCGCTCGCCTGGCATATCGCGATGTCGCAAGGGCCGGCCTTCACCTTGCGTTTCGCCACCCTCCATGACGACTACCAGATCGACCCGAACGCCTTGCTCGGCCACAAGGCCAATCCCCTGCGCTCCGGCACAATCCGGTTCACCGGCATGCGGCTCGACAGCGCCGAGACCAATTTCACCCTGATCAGCATCGCGTCCTACGTTGCGACCGGACATGACGACCCCGATGCCGGGACGCACGCCACGGCACTGATGCTGCACCAATCCCTCAAGGGCCTCGCTCTGTCGCCAATTTTCGTCACGCTCGGCCATGTGCCGTTCGATGGCAAACTCGCGGCCCTGCGTTTCGACATCGACCTCTCGGGCCCGAAACTTCCCGCCGCCGCCCCAACCGCAATAACCCCCGCAACCACGCCCGCCCCGACCTCGCCGCAACAGGCATGGCAGAAGCTGGGCCCGATGATCCATGACTGGGCGAAGGCCGGCGGCCATGGCAGCTTCGCCATCGCGCTCGATCTCGGCCCGCTCAAGGCCCATGACCACGGCAATTTCCGCTTCGATGCCACCCCGCAGCCGCAGGGAAAAATGACCCTGACCGGCGACGGGGTCGGGGAATTCCTCGGCGATATCGCGAGCGCCTACCCGCAGACCGTGGGTGTCGTCAGCCTGCTGACCGCCCAGAGCGCGCCCTACATGTCCAAGACGCCGACCGGCCATCAGCGTCTGACGGTTGATTTCGCGCTCGCCAACGGCATTCTCACCGCCAACGGCAAAAAAGTCGCCCATGTGCCCCCGGTGGTCTGGCCGCCGGCGGGGTAATCCGGGCGCCATCAACGATGGGATACCATGATCGACGACGACCCCGACGATCGCGCCGCCCTGACCACGCGGCAGATGCGGATCACCGCGATGATCGTGGCCAGCGCCCTGTTCATGCAGAATCTCGACAGCACGATCGTCGCGACCGCGCTGCCGGCGATGGCGAAATCCTTCCATGCCGACCCGATCCACATGAGTCTGGCGCTGACCTCCTACCTGCTGTCGCTCGCCGTGTTCATCCCCGCTTCCGGCTGGTTCGCCGACCGGTTCGGCAGCCGCACCGTGTTCCGCGTCGCGATCCTGATCTTCACCATCGGCTCGGTGCTCTGCGGCCTGTCGCACACGCTGGCCCAGTTGATCGGCGCGCGCATCCTCCAGGGGGTCGGCGGGTCGATGATGGTGCCGGTCGGGCGGTTGCTGCTGCTCAAATCGGTCCGCCGGCGCGACATGCTGGCCGCGACCTCGTGGCTCACCATGCCAGCCCTGATCGGCCCGATCATCGGCCCACCGCTCGGCGGCTTCATCGTCACCTATATCTCGTGGCGGTGGACTTTCGATATCAATGTCCCGATCGGGGTGATCGGCATCGTGGCGGTCAGCCTCTATATCCGTGAAGTCCGCGATTCCGAGCACGCCGGGCGGCTCGATCTGACCGGACTGATCCTCAGCGGTCTCGCAATGGCATTGGTGATGGCGGGGATCGAGACCATCGGGCGCGGCATCATCCCGTGGACCTGGGTCGCCGCCTGCTTCACGATCGGCCTCGGCGCCGGGTTCGCCTACTGGCGCCACGCCAACCATACCGAACACCCGGTGCTCGACCTGTCGCTGATGCGGATCGACACTTTCGCCAATTCCACCATCGCCGGCAGCTTCTTCCGGGTTCTGGCCGGGGCGATGCCGTTCCTGTTGCCGCTGATGCTGCAACTCGGCTTCGGCGATTCGGCGGCCAAATCCGGCACGGTCACCTTCGCCGCCGCGATCGGGGCGCTGGCGATGAAGCCGCTCGCCCAGCCGATCCTGCGCCGCTTCGGGTTCCGGATCTCGATGGTCGCGTTCGGTCTGCTCTCGGTCGCCTTCACCGCCGCCTGCGCGGCGTTCCGCCCCTCCTGGCCGGTGCTGGCGCTGGATGCCGTGCTGCTGATCGGCGGGGTGTTCCGCTCGCTGCAGTTCACCGCCTTCAACACCATTGCCTACGCCGATGTGCCGCGCGCGCGGATGAGTGCGGCGACCAGCTTCTACGCGACATTCCAGCAGATCACGATCACCCTCGGCATTTCGATCGCGGCAGGCTCGCTCGAACTCAGCACCGCGATCTCCGGCCATGTCGAGCCGACGATCGCGGATTATTCCTGGGCCTTCATCATCATCAGCCTGATCGGGCTGGTCTCGGTGCCGATCTGCGCCCGGCTCGCCGCCGAAGCCGGCGACGATGTCAGCGGTCATCACGCCGAACCCGCCGCCCCGATTGACGCCCGGTCCGCCCCGCGCCAGTGAGGCGCCAGAGTGAAGCGCACGATCACACCGCACGATGAGGATGCATGGGCAGACGATGAGTGAAACCACCGGAGGTCTGGCGCTGGCGCGACGATTGTGGCGCGACCATATCCGCCATTATCGCGGCCGGGTCGCGCTGATCATCGTGGCGACCCTGGTGATGTCCGGCACCACCGCGCTCTACCCCGCCCTGATCGACCGCGCCTTCACGATGTTCGCCAAGCGCGATCCGCGCATCCTGTATCAGGTGCCGATCATCGTGTTCACCGTCACCGTGATCAAGGCGCTGGCGCAATATGCCCAGACCCTGCTGACCCAGCAGGTGGTGCTCGGCACGATCCGGCGCCTGCAATATTCCATGTTCGCCCACCTGACCGACGCGGAACTCACCCGGGTCGAACGTGAATCCCCGGCGGCGCTTTCCGCGCGCTTCACCACGGATGCGACGGTGATCCGCGAAGCGATGAGCCGCGCGGTCAACGGCGTCGCCGATGCGTTCACGTTGATCGGGCTGGTCGCCACCATGATCTGGATCGACTGGACCCTCAGCCTGATCGCGGCGGTGCTCTACCCGCTGGCCGGTCTGCCGATCCAGCGGATCGGCCGGCGCATCCGCCGCGCCTCGGGCGGGATGCAGGAACGGGTGGGCGAGGCGGCGGCGATGCTCAACGAAAGCTTCGCCCAGGCGCGGACCGTGCGCGCCTACGGGCTCGAAGCGCAGGAGCGGGGCCGGGCGGAACGCGCCTTCGATCATTTGTATCGCGCCCTGATGCGGATGATCCGGGGCCGTGCCGCGCTCGACCCGATGCTCGAAGTGCTCGGCGGGCTCGCGATCGCGCTGGTGATCGGCTTCGCCGGATGGCGTCACGCCGCCGGCGCCTCCGGCATCGGCAATTTCACCGGCTTCGTCGCAGCTTTGCTGATCGCCTCGCGCCCGCTGCGCGCCCTCGGCACCATGAACGCCGCAGTCCAGGAAGGTCTCGCCGGGCTCGAACGGGTCTATCAGGTGATCGACGAACCGGACGGTATCCGCGAGACCCCCGGTGCGACCGACCTGCCGCCCGGACCGGGACATGTCGAGTTCCGCAATGTCGGGTTCGCCTACCCCGATGGCAGGCCCGGCCTGCGCGATCTTTCCTTCGTCGCCGAACCGGGGCGGACCCTCGCCCTCGTCGGGGCCTCGGGTGCCGGTAAATCGACCGCGCTGGCCCTGATCCCCCGTCTGTACGATCCGGATCGCGGCTCGATCCTCATCGATGGGGCCGACGCCGGCAGGGTTTCCCTCGCCAGCCTGCGCCGCGCGATCGCTTATGTCGGTCAGGATTCGCTGCTGTTCGACGACACCGTGGCGGCGAATATCGGCATGGGACGGGCAGGGGCCAGCCTTGCCGAAATCGAGGCGGCGGCGGATGCCGCGGCGGCGCAATTCATCCATTCCCTGCCCGAAGGCTTCGCGACCCGCGTGGGCGTGAACGGCCAGCGCCTTTCGGGTGGCCAGCGCCAGCGCGTGGCGCTCGCCCGCGCCCTGCTGCGCGATCCGCGCATTCTTCTGCTCGACGAGGCGACCAGCGCCCTCGATGCCGAAAGCGAAGCGGCGGTCCAGCAAGCCCTCGCCCGGTTGCGGCGGGGCCGCACCACCATCGTCGTCGCCCACCGGCTCGCCACGGTCCGCGACGCCGACATGATCGTGGTGATGGCCGATGGCCGGGTGATCGAATACGGCACCCATGAGGATCTGATCGCCGATGACGGGGCCTTCGCCCGGCTGGTCCGCGCCCAAGCGCTCGCGTAGAGGCGCAACGATAGAGTGCTCGCGTAGCGGCGCAACGATAGCGCGCTCGCGTAACCGCGCCGCCGTGCCGCACTGGCCCCGCATCACCATGTCCGATCCGCGCCGGCAAGGACAGCGCGGACCTGCGCCAGCGGGGCCGACCAGTCCCCCAGCCGGGTCTGCCGGTGCAGGGACAAGCTGTCATACCACGGCGTGGTGTCGCGCCCGAGCAGCCAGCGCCAGTCGCACGAGGCGGAGATCAGCACATGACAGGACGTGCCCATCGCGCCCGCGAGATGCGCAATCGAGGTATCGACCGTCACCAGCGCCTCAAGCCCGGCGAGGATCGAAGCGGTGGTGCCGTAATCGGTGATCGCGGACGCCAGATCCTCGATATCGTACTCACCACGACGCGCGCCGAGCTGGAGCGAAACGAACCGCACCCCCTGCCGCGCCAGTTCCTCATCGCGCAGCAGCGGCTCGTAGGCGTGCGGCGGCAATGAGCGTCGTTGATCGTTCTTGTGGCCGGGATTGCCCGCCCAGACCAGCCCGATCCGCCGCACCCCGTCCGGCGGCGGGCGAGGGGAGGGGACGGCGATATACCCGGCGGCGGCGGGGATGGTCTCTGTGGTGAGAGCGAGCACATGCGGCAGGCTCATCTGGTCGATCCCGATATCGGCATCGCGCGGCATCGGGCCGTTGATGTCGCACAGCGCGGCGCCAAGATCGCGGAACAGCGGAAACAGGGTCGGGTGGCAGGCCAGCGTGACCCGTGCCGCGTGCGCCGCGAGGTGCGGCAGGAACCTCGCGAACATGATGGTATCGCCGAGTCCCTGCTCGGCACGAACCAGCAGATGGCGTCCGGCAAGCGACTCGCCGCGCCAGACCGGAACACCGAGCCGGTCGAAATGCGGTCCATAGACCGGGTGCAGCTTGCGCCATTCATAGGCGGTGAAGCCAGTGGCGAAATCGCCCCCCAGCAATGCCGCGACCCCGCGATTCCAATGCGCCACGGCAAAATCGGGATCGAGCGCAATCGCCCGGTCGCACGCCGCGATCGCCCCCGCGATATCGCCCTCGATGGTCCGCGCGACCGAGAGGCTCGCCCAGCCTTCCTTCTGCGCCGGGTTCACCGCGACCGCGGTTTCCAGATCGGCCGTCCCCCCCGCGATATCGTCGCGATTGATCCGTGCATTGCCCCGGTTGAGCCAGGCCCCGGCATGAGCCGGATCGGCCGCGATCACCTGATCGAACAGCCGGATCGCCCCCGCCGGATCGCCCAGCGTGGACCGGGCCGAGCCCAGGGTAAACAGCGCATGAGTACAGGCCGGGTCGAGCGACAACGCGAGCGCCGCTGCCTGCTGGGTCGCCTCGGGCTGCCCCGCCGCCAGATAAGCGGCCGCCAGCCCGGCATGTCCGCTCGCCAGATCGGGTCGCAGGGCCACGGCGCGCCGATAGGCTGCGATCGCCCCCGCGCTGTCGCCCCGATCGATCGCGATAGCCCCCGTAATCAACCACACCTCGGCCAGATCCGGACTCGCCGCCGCCGCCGCCGCCGCATCGCGCGCGGCCTCGTGCAGATACCCGCCGGTCCAGAACGCCAGGGCGCGATTGGTCAGCGCCGGGGCAAAATCGGGCCGGTCATCGAGCACGGCGGTGAAATGCCTGATCGCCCCGGCCGCATCGCCCCGGCGAAACGCAGCGAGTCCGGTCTCGAACGGGTCAGGCGGGGCAAGACATTCGGCGGCGTGCACATCATCCATGTGCCGAATCTATCGGACAATCCTTAAGATCCGGTTATGAAACCGCCGAAAATCAGCGGTCGGCGAGCGCGGTGCCGTAGGGAGAAAGCCGGGGGAAATGCCCCTCCGCCATCGCATCGAGGCTCTCCGGGGTGGTGCCGATCTCCTCGGCATAGATCCAGCTATCCGCCAGCACCTGCCGCACGAAGCGCCGCGTCTGCGCGATCGGGATCGATTCGAGAAAGATCAGCGGATCGCCCCCGTCATGGATCGAATGCGCCCACGCCGCCGCGGCAACCGGCCCGGCATTGTAGCTCGCCAGAATATCGAGCAGATTGCGCTGCACCCCCGGCTGACCGCCGAGATAGAGCAGATAGCTCTGCCCGAGCGCCAGATTGATCGACGGGCTCGACAGATTACCCGAAATGCCGCCCCGCCGCGCCATGGCGGAGGCGGTCTCGGGCATCAGCTGCATCAATCCCCGCGCCCCCACCGGCGAGACTGCATTGGCATCGAACCCCGATTCGGTCCGCGCCAGCGCATAGACCAGCGACGGATCGACATTGAACCCCCCCGCCGGATGCAGAGCGGGCAAAGGCAGTCGCGCACCGGCAATTGCATTGCCCGGCAGGGTCTGCTCCAGCGCCACCGCGACATCGACGAGTCCGGCCCGCGCCGCGACCCGCATGGTCGCCCGGCCAAGATCGGGATGGCTCTGGATCGCCGGCCACATCGCGCGCAACGCCCGGGCGGCATCGCCCGAACAGCCCACCTGCAGCAGCGCGAAGGCAAGGTCGCCCTCCTTGTGGGAGGCGACCGATTCGATATCCGCTTCCGAAAGACTGGCCGCGAGCCCGCTGGCGCCGAGGCCCTGGCCGAGCAGCCGGGCCGCCAGCATGCCATAGAAACTCTGCGGTGCCGCCGCCGCCTGATTGAGCCAGTGGAGATACGCATCAGGCTTGCGCAGCCGCAACGCCGCCCGCGCGGCCCAGAACGCCCCCGCCGCCCGCTGGCCCGGCGCCGCCGAACCCGCCGTCGCGGCGGCGGAAAAATAGGTCAGCGAATGTGCGATGTCGTGCAACTGCCATGCCGACAGCCCGGCGATGAAATCGGGCCGCCAGACCGCGTCGCCCCCTTCGTGGGCCGCCTCGCTCGCGATGCTGAACGCCTGTCGATACTGCGCCGTCACGAAAAGATGGCGCGCGACATCCCCGCGCAACGCGGCCCCGGCGCGGGCGGAAATCCGGTTATCCGCGCTGATGATGTCGATCGCGCGCGCGGCATCCCCGGCGCGGGTGAGGTTTTCGACCCGGTTCGACAAATAGCGCGGCACCGCAACGCCCCTTGGTGCGGGCGGGGCGGCACCGCCCGCGGTCGCTTCGGGCTCGGGCAGGTAATCGACCTTGGCCGCCGGGGGCTGCACGCCGGCGGGCAGGCGTTGCGCGAGCAGCGAGCGGATCCGCAGCGTATGCGGCTGGCCGTTATAGGCCGCGAGCCATGCTTCGAGTTCGGCGGGCGTGGAATGATGGTACGGGCCGAGATAGAGCTGCGCGAGGACCTGGCCCTTGAGGATCGGGTTGGTCACATGCGCCATCAGGCGCTGCGCCTGCTGCAGTTTTCCGTCGTGCTGGTCGGCGAAGACCCGCTGATAGATCGCGGCATCGCTCGGGGTCAGCGGCTGCGCGAGCATGGTCTCGGCACCGTTCAACGGTGTCGAGCGTGGTATCGCGTAGGCAACGCTTTCGGATCCCGATGATCCACCCTGCCCGGAAATCGCCGGTCCCGAATGGACCGAACCAGTGCTTGAAGACCCCCTTTGCCCGGCCGGTGCCGCGCTGGCATGCGCGACGGTGGCGAGCAGTGCCGCGGAGACGATACACGCCCGGGCGACACTTAGGCGGGAGAGCTTTTTAACGGCTCCTCGCATGAGCAAGGGGCTACACGGGTTACGAGGCGGGCGGCAACCCCTCAAAATCGGGCATTATCTCAACTTTTGAACGAATAAAGGGTTTAGAGGGGGTTACGTTACGATGCTGGTATCAACTTTTCGTGATCGAATGAATTTATTGCAATGCAGTACTGTCAATAACGCCGGATTCGACACACTCCTGCCGCAATCTCAACAGGTCTGACCAGGCATGGCGCTTGGCCTGCGGCTGGCGCAGCAGATAGGCCGGATGAAATGTCGGCAAGGTCCGTATTTTTTGGTCCAGCCCGGGAATGTCGGCCGATTTCCAGGTGCCGCGAACCCGGGAGATCCCGTCCTTGCCGCCCAGGATCGCCCGCACCGCCACGGCCCCGAGCAGAAGCAGAACCTGCGGACGCACCAGGGCGATATGCCGGTGCAGGAACGGCAGGCATTGCGCGATTTCGGTCTCCGACGGGGTGCGGTTGCCCGGAGGCCGCCAGGGCACCACGTTGACGATGCGCACGCTGGTGCGATCGAGCCCGATGCTTGCGAGCATCCGGTCGAGCAACTGTCCGGCGGGGCCGACGAAGGGCCGTCCGGCCCGATCCTCCTCGGCGCCCGGCGCCTCGCCGATCAGCATGATCCGCGCGGTCTCGCTGCCGTCGGCAAAAACCAGTTGCGTCGCAGTCCGCTTCAGGGCGCATTCCTCGAATGCTTCGAGCGCGTCGCGCAACCCGGCGAGATCGCCCGCCGCCGATGCCAGTACCGGTGCTGCCAGTGCCGGTGCTGCCAGTGACGGTGCCAGCGCTGGTGACCCGGCCAGCGCCGGGGCCATCGGCAGAACCCGCGCGGCGGGGCGAAGCGGTGCCGGCATCGGCGCACCGACGGCGCGCGCCGCGACCGCCGTGCGATCCTGCGGCGTATCGAGCAACGCGTCCTCGGCACCCCAATCGCTTTGCAGCGCGAGCCACGCCACCAATGTAGGGGAGGAAATATCGTTCAGATCGGTCATCGCTTTCATTTGAACGGCCCCGGCACGATCAGGCAAGGCCTCTTTGCCCGCCCCCGACCATTGCCGTATACGTAACCATCGTTCAGGAGGATCACCATGTCAGACCATCTGCCCGACCGTGAGGCACCGGACCGCGAGGCACGTGAAACGATGGAATTCGACGTCGTGATCGTCGGTGCCGGCCCGGCCGGGCTCGCCACCGCGATCCGGCTCAAACAGATCGACCCCGAACGCACGGTCTGCGTGGTCGAAAAGGGCGGCGAGGTCGGGGCGCATATCCTGTCCGGCTGCGTGCTCGAACCGCGCGCCATGACCGAACTTCTGCCCGATGCCGATATCGGTGCGATCGAATATTCCGCCCCCGCCGGGGACGACCGCTTCCTCTTCCTCACCGCAACCGGCAGCTACCGCCTGCCGACCCCGCCGCAAATGAACAATCACGGCAACCATGTCGTCAGCCTCGGCAATGTCGTGCGCTATCTCGGCACCCGGGCCGAGGAACTCGGCGTCGAGATCTATCCCGGTTTCGCGGCGGCGGAGGTCCTGTTCGAGGGCGACCGTGTCGCCGGCATCGCCACCGGGGACATGGGCATCGGGCGCGACGGCCAGCCGACCGCCCAGTACCAACGCGGCATGGAACTGCGCGCGACCTATACCGTCTTCGCCGAAGGCTGCCGGGGCTCGCTCGGCAAACAGCTGATCCGCCGGTTCGGGCTGAACGACGGGGTCGATCCGCAGACCTACGGCATCGGCATCAAGGAATTGTGGGAAGTCCCGCCGGAAAACCACAATCCCGGCATGGTGATGCACAGTGTCGGCTGGCCGATGGACAGTAAAACCTATGGCGGTTCCTTCCTGTATCACCTCGGCGGCAACCTGATGGCCTATGGTTTCGTGATCGGTCTCGATTACGAGAACCCCTTTCTCTCGCCGTTCGAGGAAATGCAGCGCTTCAAGACCCATCCGGCGATCGCGCCCCATTTCGCCGGGGCCAAGCGGATTTCCTACGGTGCCCGCGCGCTCAACGAAGGCGGGTTCCAGTCGATCCCGAAACTGGTCTTCCCGGGCGGCGTCCTGGTCGGTTGCGAGGCGGGATTTCTCAACGTGCCGAAAATCAAGGGCACCCATACCGCGATGAAATCGGGCATGCTCGCCGCCGAATCGATCGCGGCGGCTCTGGCGGGCAGCAAACCGGCGACGCTCGATGACTTTCCCGCACGCGTCCGGGCGAGCTGGCTGTGGTCCGAGCTTGAGGCCGTGCGCAACATCCGCCCCGGTTTCGCCAAGTTCGGCATGTGGGGCGGGCTGATGAACGCGGCCTTCGAAACCTACGTCACCCGTGGCAGATCGCCCTGGACCCTGCGCAACCATGCCGACAACACCACGCTGAAGCCCGCGCGCGACTGCACCCCGATCGTCTACCCCAAACCCGATGGCGCCCTGACGTTCGACCGGCTCAGTTCGGTGTTCATCTCGAACGCCAATCACGAGGAAAACCAGCCGGCCCATCTGGTGCTGCGCGATCCCGCAACCGCGATCACGGTGAACTGGACCGAGTACCGTAGCCCGGAAACCCGCTACTGCCCGGCAGGAGTGTACGAGATCGTCGGGGCCGAAACCGGCAACCCCAAACTCCAGATCAACGCCCAGAACTGCGTCCATTGCAAAACCTGCGATATCAAGGACCCGACCCAGAATATCGACTGGGTGGTGCCCGAAGGGGCCGGTGGGCCGGCCTATCCGGGCGGCATGTAATGCCCGGCGCGGGCGCGCCCATCAGGCGCCCACGCGCAGGAACAACCCGGTGGTAAGCCGCGGGTCCGGCCCGATCGCGGCCTCGGCGGGGCGGGGCTGCGTCACCTCGGTACTGCGCCGCTCGACCACCATGTAGCCGCGCCCCCAATTGGTCTCGATCAGGTCGTCAGCCCCCAGAGCGAGCAGCTTCTTGCGGATCTTGCAGATGAAGACGTCGATGATCTTGGGGTTCGGCTCGTCGAGCCCGCCATAGAGATGATCGAGAATCGCCTCCTTGCTCAACACGCAGCCTTTGCGCAGCGCGAGGATCTCGACAATCTGATATTCCTTCTTCGTCAGGGTGACCTCGCGGCCCGCAACGAAGATCTTTTTCGCGTTCATGTTGATCTCGACATTGCCGAGCGTCAGCGCCGGGCTCTGAAACCCACGGCTCCGGCGCACCTGATTCTGCACCCGCAGAAAAATCTCCTCCTGGGAGGTGGCGCTCACGATCAGGTCGTCCACCCCGGCTTCGAGCACCCGCAGGCGGCTTGACTCGCCAAAGCTGTGCGCCACCGCAATGACCGGGCACCGCAACCCGCCGATCCGCAACCGCCGGATCAGGTCGGTTTCCGGCGGTCTGGCGTCCGAGAGGCGGAGCACCACCGCATCGTAATCGTAGATCCGCGCCAGATCGAGCGCTTCCTCGCGCTCCAGCGTTTCATCGACGACCACGAGCTTCGATTTGAAGTAGGTCGTCAGAACGTCTTTATTATCGATAATATTTCCAAAAATAAGTATTTTCATCACAACCCCCGGTTAACTGAGTCATTCAGTACAACCAAAGAGAGTATCCGTCAACAAAATAATTATAATTTGATAAGTAATGTTGAAATAATATTATTCATATCTATAATTGAGACTCATACATATAAATTATATTGAGATGAGTTTTGGAACAAAACGACGGGTAAAATCGACCGATCCGCCCCCGGAAACGCCCGTATCAGCCGCCCGACGCGGAACGGGACCGTGCCCCGACACACAAAAACGCGGCAAAACTGATCTTGCCGCGCCCAACCTGATGAATTTTTTCTGAACAACACTTCCGATCCGGCAGGATCGGAAACGGCGCGATGATCAACCCTGCGACGGGCCTTCAATCCACCGATCGCGCGCCGCGTCATCCTCCTGCCGCGCCGCCACCCAGGCGGCCTCGCCATCGGCGAAATCCTCGCGCTTCCAGAACGGCGCGTCGGTCTTGAGCCAGTCGATCAGGAATTCGGTCGCCCGCAGCGAATCGCCACGATGATCGCTGGAGGCCGCCGCCAGCACGATCCGCGCCCCCGGCTCCAACCGCCCGATCCGGTGAATGATCGTGCAGTCGAGCAGCCGCCAGCGCTGCATCGCCGTCGCGGCGATCGCGCCGAGCGCCCGTTCGGTCATGCCGGGGTAATGTTCCAGCGTCAGCGCCGCCAGCGCCCGCCCCCCGGTGGTGCCGCGCACGATCCCGACGAAGCTGGACACCGCACCGGCCCCCGCGCTTAGTCGGTCCAACTCCGCCCCAGTATCGAAATCCTCCGCCGTCACCACGATCCGGGGCATGGTCAGCCGCCGGTAAACGGCGGGAAATAAGCGACTTCCCCCGCCCCGCCGAGCCGGGTATCCGGGCTGACGAACACCTGATCGAGCGCGGTCTTGATCGATCGCCGATCCGCGAAGGCCAGCGCATGGCGCGGGCTGCGCGCCGCCAGAAAATCCGTGAGCGCACCGATCGTGCCGATATCCGCGGGCAGATCGATCGTCTCCTCGGCGACCCCGATCCGCTCGCGCAGCCAGGCGAAATACAAAACCTTCATCGCCCCGCGCTCACCTTGCTCAGTGGCCCTGCACCGAAACGACCTGCCCGTTCGGCTGGATCAGCGTCGCCGTGCCATTGCCGTTCGGAATCAGTATGCCGCCGCCCGCCCCGTCGATCGGGGCCACGGTCTGATACCGCCCGTTGCTCGACCCGGTCACCACGCCGGCCGGCCCGTTCGGCCCCATCAGCGTCTGCCCCACCGCGAAGCCGCTTCCCGCCCGGATGGTAGGCGCCGGGGTCGGCGGCGTCGCGGGAATGACCGGTTCGCTCGGCAAGGCGCTCTGCGCACTCCCCGGCGGCGTCGAACTTCCCTTGGTCGCATGCCCGTAAGTGCCGTATTTGGTCAGCCCGGCATTATTCCCGGTCGCCGGTCCGCTGCGCTGATCCGGCGGCGTCATCCCCTCGCTCATCGACCCGTTCGTGCCGACCGAAGGCACCGAATAGGTCGCGTTCGGGTTACCGGTCGCGCCGTACTGGTTCTGATATTCCTGCCCGAGCGGCGTGTTCATATGTTGCTGGATATCGCTCAGCGTCGGCACCGGCTGCACCGGCCCCGGCCACACATCGCCCGGCTGCGGCCGGATCGGCGTGACCGCAACCTCCTCGCCCCGCGCCCGCTGCATGTTCAGCGCATAGCCCTTGGGCGCATTCGGATTGCCGAACGGGCTCAGCGTGCTGTCAAGATAATTGCCGACCCCGGCGCACCCGGACAGCAGCAGCAGCATCGCCCCCGGCACGACCAGGCTGATCGAGCGCGCGGCTCGGGTCGACATCGCAGATCGGGCGGCACTCCGCATCGGGTTGGTTCCTTCACTCATCATAAAAGCGACTATGCTCCGATTTCACATCCAACCTCAAGCCAAGTCCGGTGACGATGAATTGCGCAATCGCGCTGGCATCGCCGAGGTCGAGCAGCGGAAGCGGGCAGGGGCCGACATCCCCATCCGCCGCCACCGCGATAATCCCCGGCCAGTCCGGCCAGAGCGGCCTCTTGCCGAGAGCGGGCCGGTGCACTTCGAGCTTGCGCACCGGGGCCGATTTGAACCCCTCGGCAATATACAAATCGACCGGCGCCATCCGCCCCAGCAGCAGCGCCAGATCGGGCTCGTCCTCGCTCCGATGCTCGCGGAACAGCACGAACCGCTCGCGCGTCGCCAGCATGGTCTCGCGCGCCCCGGCCATTCGATGACGATGACTGTCCTTGCCCGGCTGATCGGGATCGACCGTGTGATGCGCGTGTTTCAGCGTCGAAACGCTCAGCCCCCGTTGCGCGAGCACCGGCAGCAGCGCGGTCAGCAGCGTGGTCTTGCCACTGCCGGACCAGCCGACCAGCGCGATCACCGGCGCCGCCATCAGCCCGCCATCCACCCGATCCGCGTTCAGCCCGCCGTCCCCGGCCGGTTGATATGGCGCAGCCCCGCCGTGAGATAATCCCACCCGGTGATCAGCGTCAGAATCGCGGCCAGCCACAGCAGCACCCCGCCGATCGCGGTCGCCGGAAACCCGCCGATCCCGAGAATAACCGCCCCCCGGTCGCCGAGCAGCAGAAACCCCAACGCCCCCATCTGCGCCGCCGTCTTCCACTTCGCGAGCCGCGTCACCGGCAGCCCGATCCGGATACCCGCAAGATATTCCCGCAGCCCCGAGACCAGAATCTCCCGCAGCATGATCACGATCGCCGGATAAATCCCGAATGCCGGCAACAGGTGAAACCCGACCAGCAGCATCAGCGTCGCGCCCACCAGCAGCTTGTCGGCAATCGGGTCGAGCATCCGCCCCAGGTCCGAAAGCTGCCGCCGCGTCCGCGCCAGCCGCCCGTCCAGCCAGTCGGTGATCCCCGCAATGGTGAACAGAATCGCCGCCAGCAAATCCGCCGTCGGGTCGCGCAGCGCCACCAGCAGCACCAGCAGCGGGATCGCTGCGATACGCGACAGGGTCAGAACGTTCGGCAGATCGGTCAGCATCGCACCAGACTAAGCGGTTTTCGCGCGATGCGTAAGCCGCCGGAGCAGATGCCGGGGACGCGGTTTGTTGATCAGCCGCAGCGCACGCAGAAAATTCGGCGCCATCGCCTCCACCCGGTCGGGATCGAGCGCCGCGCTCTCCGCCAGTTTCGCCTCGACATCATTGACCGAAGGCGGCGTGAACGGCGCCAGCCGCCGCCCGGTCCCCGGGTTCAGCGCATCGAACGCCCGCACCAGCGAGCCATGCTCCTCAATCCCCTGCCGCACCGCAGCGACCGTCACCCCGATATGCTCGGCGATCAGCGCATCCCGCACATCGAGGATCGCGGCCCGGATATCCGCCCGCGCGTCGTCCGGCCCCACCTCGACCGCCAGATCCGACTCGGTATCGATCCCCATCGAACGGTTATTGACGTTCGACGACCCCACCCGCAGCAGCGTATCGTCGATGATCAACACCTTGGCATGAACATAAATATCCGCCTCGCCCGCGCTCACCGGGGTTGCGAACCGCAGCCGCCCGCCATGATCCAGCCGGTGCAGATCCCGCAGCAGCAGCGCCCGCGCCGAGCCCATCGCCTCCTCCTCCAGCCAGCCATCGGCCCGCCTGGGATTGACGATCAACACCTCCGGCCCCTCCGCCTCCGCCAGCCGCGCGGCAATCGCCTCGGCAATCCGGGGCGAGGCGAAATACTGACTCTCCAGATATATAGTGTGTCGCGCCGAACCGATCGCCGCGAGATACAGCGCCTCGATCTCGCGGGTCTCCGGCATCTGCTCCGTTTTCGGCCAGGTCCGCGCAATCCCCACCTTCACATCGGTGAATCGCGGATCGAGGCTGTCCGGCCACGGCACATCCGCCCGCTCCGGCGGCGGCGCGATCGTCTCCCCCGTCGCCGCCTGCCAGCGCATCCGCGCCAGATCGCCCAGCGCCCGCGCCGCATCGCCATCCACCGCCGTCGTCACATCGTGCCACGGCTTGTGCCGCTGCCCATCCGGCTCGTCGCGGCGCGGATCATCGTCGATATGATCCCCGGTATCCCACCGCCCCACCGTGCAATCGATCCCGCCACAGAACGCCAACCGGTCGTCGATCACCACAATCTTCTGATGATGGCACGCCCCGGTCGGATGATTGCTGTCGAGCTTGAAATGAATCCGCCGCGCCAGAAGCCAGTGGAACAGCAGGGCAGGGGAGGTCCCCCGCAGCGGCATCTTCAGCACCGACAGATCCCACCGCAGAATATGCACATCCAGCCCGGGGTTTTCCCGCACCACGAAACTCAGGAAATCACCGAGCGTATTCGGCACCCCCTCCATCACCACGCCATCGCGCTCCAGCAGAATCCCGGTGTGAAAATCCCACCCCACCATCAGCACCGAATGCCGCGCCGCCAGAATCGCCTGTTTCAGCGCCCGGAAATACGCCGCCCCGTCGATGATCACCGCCATCCGGTCGGCATGAACCAGCCGCCAGCACGTCACACCCTCCCGCAGCACCGCGCTCATGACATCACCGTCACCGCATCCCCCACCCCGATCCGCCCGGGCGTCACCACCTCGGCGAACACCCCGCAATCGACATGGCCGAAATGCGTCATCAACTCCTTCACCGGATTGGCATCGCGCAGCCCGGTCCCCGGATTGACGCACGTTGCCGCGCACCGGTTGATCCGCTCGACCACAACCAGCCGCGCCGCCCCGATCGCCAGCGTCCGCCCGATCCAGCCGAATTCCGCCCAGGCCTCGATCCCCTCGACATATATATTGGCCCGAAACCGCATCTTCTCGCGCGGGCTCCCCACCACCGCGCTCAACGCCGCGAGGCTCCCCAGCCCGATCAGGCTGATCACCTGCCCGTCATGATCGCAGAAACTGTGTTCATCCCCGACATGCACGAATCGCGGCACCCCCCGCATCGCCGTCGGCAGCGCCGCCGCAATGAACCCGCCGATCGCCTCCCGCCCCGAAGCCGTCAGCGGGTTGGCATCCAGCGCCGCACCATCCCGCGCCACCAGCGTCAGCAGCGAGCGGTCCGGATCGAACCGCGCCTCCAGCGCCGCCGCCTCGATATTCCGCGCGAGGCACAAAAACTCGGTCTTGGGCCGCCACGCGGGCGCTGCCTCGTCGAACCCGCAATCCCCCTGCGCCAGCGCAAACGCCCGATCCCACTCGATCGCCCGCCCGGCCCGCAGCGCCGCCTCACCCATCGCCTCGGGCGTCAGCCCCTTGACCGGATAACGATAGATTGTCTCAATCCGCATCCCGTCCCCCTCTTGAGCCGGATCAATGCTACAACCATTTGTGATCGGCAAGGTTGCGCCATTGCCTCTTGAGGGATGACGCGACCAAGGTCGCCTTAATGAAAGGGATCGAAACATGGATTTCGAAAAGTTCACCGAGCGGGCCCGTGGCTTCGTTCATGCCGCGCAAACCATCGCGGTCCGCGAATATCACCAGTACATCACGCCCGAACATCTGCTCAAAGCCTTCCTCGACGACGATGAAGGTGCCGCCACCGGCCTGATCCGCGCCGCCGGGGGCGACCCCGCCGCGGTCAAATTCGCGGTCGATGCCGCCGTCGCCAAAATGCCCAAGGTCCAGGGTTCCGGCGCCGGCCAGCCCCAGATCACGCCCGATCTCTCCCGCGTGCTCGATGCCGCACAAACCATGGCCCAGAAAGCCGGCGACGAATACACCGCGCAGGACCGCGTCCTCGTCGCCCTCGCCGCGAGCGACAGCGCCGCCGGCCGTGCCCTCAAAGCCGCCGGCGCCTCCGCCCAGTCACTCGAAAAAGCGGTGGCCGACATCCGCAAGGGCCGCACCGTCAATTCCGCCACCGCCGAAGCCAATTTCGACGCGCTGAAAAAATACGCGCGCGATGTCACGCAGGCCGCCCGCGACCAGAAACTCGACCCGGTGATCGGCCGCGACGAGGAAATCCGCCGCGCCATCCAGGTCCTCGCCCGCCGCACCAAAAACAACCCGGTCCTGATCGGCGAACCCGGCGTCGGCAAAACCGCCATCGTCGAAGGCCTCGCGCTGCGCATCGTCAACGGCGACGTGCCCGAAGCCCTCAAAAACAAACGCCTGATGTCGCTCGACCTCGGCGCCCTTGTCGCAGGAGCCAAATTCCGCGGCGAATTCGAGGAGCGCCTCAAGGCGGTCCTCAAGGAAATCGAAACCGCCAACGGCGAGATCATCCTGTTCATCGACGAAATGCACACCCTCGTCGGGGCCGGCCGCGCCGACGGCGCGATGGACGCCTCCAACCTCATCAAACCCGAACTCGCCCGTGGCGCGCTCCACTGCATCGGCGCCACCACGCTCGACGAATACCGCAAATACATCGAAAAGGACGCCGCCCTCGCCCGCCGCTTCCAGCCCGTCTTCGTGAATGAACCGAGCGTCGAGGACACCATATCGATCCTGCGCGGCATCAAGGAAAAATACGAACTCCACCACGGCGTCCGCATCCTCGATTCCGCCCTCGTCGCCGCCGCCACCCTCTCCAACCGCTACATCTCGGACCGCTTCCTGCCCGACAAGGCGATCGACCTCGTCGATGAAGCCGCCTCGCGCCTGCGCATGCAGGTGGACAGCAAACCCGAAGCGCTCGACGAACTCGACCGCCGCCTGATGCAGCTCAAAATCGAGCGCGAAGCCCTCAAGCGCGAGGACGACGCCGCTTCGAAAGACCGCCTCGCCCGCCTCGAAGGCGAAATCGCCGCCCTCGATGAAAAGTCCGACGCCATGTCCGCCACCTGGAAAGGCGAAAAAGACCGCCTCAACCAGACCCAGCGCCTCAAGGAAAAACTCGATCAGGCCCGCAGCGAAATGGAAATGGCCCAGCGCTCCGGCAACCTCGCCCGCGCCTCCGAACTGATGTACGGCGTCATCCCCGACCTCGAACGCCAGCTCGCCACCGGCTCGGCCGACGGCGCAATGGTCAACGAAGCCGTCACCGAACAGCAGATCGCCCAGGTCGTCGCCCGCTGGACCGGCATCCCGGTCGATCGCATGCTCGAAGGCGAACGCGCCAAACTCACCAAAATGGAAGACCTCCTGCGCGTCCGCGTCGTCGGTCAGGAAGCCGCCCTGCGCGCCGTGTCGGATGCCGTCCGCCGCGCCCGCGCCGGGCTGCAGGACCCCAACCGCCCGATCGGCTCGTTCCTCTTCCTCGGCCCCACCGGCGTCGGCAAAACCGAAACCTGCAAAGCCCTCGCCGAATTCCTGTTCGACGACGAACGCGCCATGGTCCGCATCGACATGAGCGAATTCATGGAAAAACACGCCGTCGCCCGCCTGATCGGCGCCCCCCCCGGCTATGTCGGCTACGAGGAAGGCGGCGTCCTGACCGAAGCCGTCCGCCGCCGCCCCTATCAGGTCATCCTGTTCGACGAGGTCGAAAAAGCCCACGAGGACGTCTTCAACATCCTCCTCCAGGTCCTCGACGATGGCCGCCTGACCGATGGCCAGGGCCGCACCGTCGACTTCAAGAACACCATAATCGTCCTCACCTCCAACCTCGGCAGCGAAGTCCTCGCCGCCCAGCCGGACGGCGAAGACGTCATGATGGCCGAAGCCGCCGTCATGCGCGTGGTCCGGGGCCATTTCCGCCCCGAATTCCTCAACCGGCTCGACGAAATCATCCTGTTCCGCCGCCTCCAGCGCTCGGACATGGCAACCATCGTCGATATCCAGCTCCGCCACCTCGAAACCCTGCTGGCCGACCGCAAAATCACCCTCCACCTCGACCAGGCCGCCCGCGACTGGCTCGCCAACGAAGGCTACGACCCCGTCTACGGCGCCCGCCCCCTCAAACGCGTCATCCAGCGCAGCCTGCAAAACCGCCTCGCCACCGCCATCCTCGCCGGCACCATCCACGACGGCGAAACCGTCACCGTCGGCGTGGGCGACGACGGCCTGACAGTAAGAGGCGACATGGCCGAAGCCGCGTAAGATAAGGCCAAGGCAAGCAGCGCTTTTTTGTAAAAAAGCGCGCAAAAAACTTTCGGAATCAGGTGCCGGGCGCCTGAGGGGCCAGATCGTAGGGTGGGGTGCTCTTGGGCACCCCACCATCTCTCACCCTCATGAACCTTGTCGCTCTCCGTAATCACCCTCGACCGCCGCGTGACCGCCCCACCCCGCCGGATAATCCCCCCGCCTCACCGCCCACCGAAACGACGAAAACGGCCACTCCCAGGCGTTGCCCGCAACCCCATGCCTGACCGGATTGAAATGCACATAATCGACATGCCGCCGAAAATCCGTCTCATCGCGCAGCGCCCGTTCCCAGAACCGACGCTGCCACACCCCGCGCTCTCGCTTGGCAACCCGCGACTCCGAACGGTGTTCACCCATCCCAACCCGTGACGAGAACCCCCGCTTGATCAGCATCCACCGCGTCGAAAAATCGGCATCGCCCTCCGGCAACGTCCACACCGCATGCAAATGATCGGGCAGCACAACCCAAGCATCGATGGTGAACGGATATAGTGCCCGAACCCGCGCAACCGAAGCCCGCAAAGCGGCGACTTCACGGACCAGCAAATCACTACGCCGATCGGCAAGCACAACGGTAAAAAAATACGCCCCACCCTCAACGCGACGTCGTCGATACTCCGGCATCTATTTCACTCCCTGACCCCGGCTGGCCCCATTCACGCTCGGCAGAGGCGAGCAGGAGCGGAATTGACAGCAACCACCTTCCCTCAGGACAAATCACACCACACTGACCGACGCGATCCGGCGGTTCAAAAATCTCTCGCGCAGGTTCCTGTTTGCCGGGTCGCCAATAAAGCGAGCGGCCAAACCGGCGATCAGCGACGACACGATGAAGAATAAAATAAGCCACGGTATTTGCGCATCATAACCAAGAACTTGAGCCGGAACAATATTGCGCATGCCTGCCAGTACAATAATATGGAACAGATACAGCTCATAACTATGCCGTCCGAACCAACGGACGCATCTGACGGGAAGACTGTGCGTCCACCCCGCGTTATCGTAGTTTGCAATGGCCAAAATCAAACATCCGGTTGCTGCTGATATGAGAGAAAAGCTGAATATCCTGTTTTCGTCAACAAACCCGTTCAACCATGTGTGGACTATAATTAAGACACTGAGCGCTACGACTAACGGCCTGACCGTCGCAGGTATCTCTACGCGTGTTGCCAGCATTGCACAGAGGCATCCGACCCCGATAGCATCAAAACAGGCCAGATTGGCATATAAATAGAATATGCTATGCTCATGGGTGGCGCGATAAAAAGGAGCGAAAGTGATGAGAGCCAAAATGAATATTGCGATAAACAAGTCACGCCTGAACACTGTACATACGATCGGAAAAAGGAGATAAAACATATCTTCTACAGATAATGACCAATATACATTTATGCAATAATTGAAATATCCGCGATATTGCATCAATATATTCTGCCAGAAAGTCATCGTTGATAAAACACCAAGATATAGGTCAGAAATCGGCTTCGAATTATTCACAAATGGTGAAATTCCAGACAATCCGAGGACGGTAATAACAGACAGTGATAGAATAAGTAATGGTTGTAATCTTGCAAACCGCAGGACATAGAAATTCTTCATCGATATGGCGGAAAGCCGCTTATACCTCCGTAACGCGTTGCTCGTGATCAGATAGCCGGAAACCACAAAAAATATAGTTACGCCAAAATTTCCCCAAATGAGAACGTTGTACACAACATCCTTCCCAAAAACGGTCTTTAATGGTCCATAATGCCACGGTCTATAGGTCAGACTGAAATGAAGTAACATCACCATAATAATGGCAAATCCACGAAGTAAATCGATGTAGGCATTTCTGGGAAGTTTTTTTCCAGAAACCAGTGGATCAGCCCGTCCCATTTGAACTCCCGTTATTACGTAGCCAACCGAGCCTCCACGTCCGTCCCGTCACGCCTGCGAAAGCCACCCCACCGGAACCTCCAGCACCGCAGCAAGCTTCGCGATCGTGTCCGGCGTTCCGGCGCGGTGGCCACTTTCGAGGTCGGACAGATACCCCTGACTGATGTCGCTCCTGAAGCTCAGATGCTGCTGCGTCATGCCCCGCCACTGCCGAATGGCCTTCAACCGGCTGTCACCACCCAAAATCATCGCACTCAGGTCCTTCGGCAACACGGCGGCATCGCCAGCCAACGCCGCCTTCCGGGAATCATAGATTGCAATGTCGTCCTCATCTTCGGCAGCCTCCTCGACACGCGCAACCAGCGCCTCATATTCGGCACGTGGCAGCACGACCAGTTCCTCTCCGGCTTCCGTGCGAATAATTTGCGGCATGGTCGTCACCTCAAGTCCTCCTGTAAGTCGTGGTGGCGCGTCGACCGATATAGATCGCCAGAATCGTGGCTGCATCTTCATCGAATATCACGCGATACGGACCGATCCTGAGCCGATAACCCTCACGACCCTGTAACGCCTTGACGTCCCCTTGGCCGGTCATGGCATAACGATGAAGTCCGGCTTCCACCTGCGCGCGGGCGTCACGCCCTCCAGCCACAGGCGCTATGGCGACTGGACCCGGCTTCCACCTGCGCGCGGGCGTCACGCGACAGGCCGTCCAGATCCTTCGCGGCTCCCGCCGTCAGGATGATCGTTTTCATGGTGTATTATATAGCTATATTGCGGCCGCTACAAGCGATAATATCGCTCCCACCCCCAGACCCACCCTCACCAAAACTAACGCTTTCCCACCCCCACCCCCCCCCATGCTCTAACAGGCACATGAGCGCGGCACCGCAACCCCTCTTCACCCGCTTCGCGGGCTTCATCGGGACTTTGCGGAAATCCATCGCCGCCGCGATCGTGCCGGTGCGCAACACCCCGGCCCGCCTCGCCAGCCCGGTCGGCCTCCTGCTCTACCGGCGCCTCGGCACCATCATGACGCGCCTCCACGACCTCCTCGCCCGCATTGAGGCCGAAGCCGGCCAGCCGCGCCTCTACCGGCGCGCCCGCCATCCCCATCCCCGCGCGTCATCCCCCGCCGAACCCGCCGCGCCAGCCACGCCACAACCCAAACTCCCCCGCCGCTTCGGCTGGATCGCCCGTCACCTCCCCGAAGCCCCCGGCCACGCCCAATCCCTCCGCCACTTCCTCTGCGAGCCGGAAACCGAGGCATTGATCGCCAGCGACCCCCGAATCGGCCGCCTCCTCCGACCGCTCTGCCACATGCTCGGCATCGACCTGCGCCTGATCTACCGCATGGTCCCCCCGAACGATCCATCCAGCCCCACCCCCGACCTCACCCGGCGTCACCCCCTGCTGCGCGAAACCGCCCGCCCGCCGCGCCCGCACCGCCCCGATCGCCCACCACCACGTCCACCTCGCGCGCCGCCGCCACCCCGCGTACCAAACCCGCCACCCCTCCGCGCCCCGACGCTCGATGATGTCCAATCCCTGCTCGACCACGTCTTCAGCCGCGAAAAACTCGCCTACAACCCCGATTTCATCGCCCCGGACTTTTTATACGTCCACCCGAAATAGCCTTTCCGCGCCCATATTGTTGCGATATCGCAACTAAACGTCCCACACATGGCACATCCCGCCCTCCGTTCCCACCCTCCGTTCATGCACCTCGCTCATGGCCGGATTGCGACTGCGAAACCGCGGCCCTATCCGCCCCGGCAGCGCCCCATCCCCCGCACAAACCCTTGCCACACAACGTTTTTACCCAATCCGCCGCCCCGTTTCCCGGCCCGTTGACAGGTCCGGGGTCGGCGCGTAGAAGCCCGTTCACCGCTGATGAGGCGGCGACCGACGGAGCGGGTCAGACCGCAACGTCAGTTTTGTTCTTTGAGGTTTGTGAATAGGCTAGGAAGGGATACGTTGGTGGCGTTTGGCTGCTGGCTGGATTGCTGGGTCTGAGAGGGCTTGGTGGTATGGTTGGTAGTGATTGCTGTGTTTGGGTTTAGGCTTGGGCATGGTGGTGGTTGA